>UQKB01000004.1 GCA_900541565.1 uncultured Oscillospiraceae bacterium | reverse complement strand
CGAGATCGCTCAGTGTCTCGTGGGCTCGGAGATGTGTATAAGAGACAGTTTTTAAGGTTTTTTGCCATGTCGCAAAAAAATAAGACCCTGTGAGCCGAAATGACTCACAAGGTCTATTCTTTAGTTTAGCACAAATTTTTTGTAAAAATTGATTTGCACTTTAACAGCCATGCGCCATGCTTATTTGCTTTTAATAGCAGCCTGTGCTGCAGCCAGACGTGCGATCGGCACGCGGAACGGGGAGCAGGATACATAGTTGAGGCCAACATTATGGCAGAACTCAACAGAAGAAGGATCACCGCCGTGCTCGCCGCAAATACCCAGCTTGATATCCGGGCGTGTTGCTCTGCCAAGCTCGGCCGCCATCTTTACCAGTTTGCCAACGCCTGTCTGGTCAAGCTTTGCAAACGGGTCAAATTCATAGATTTTCTTTTCATAGTATGCATCCAAGAACTTGCCGGCGTCGTCACGGCTGAAGCCAAAGGTCATCTGCGTCAGGTCGTTTGTACCAAAGCTGAAGAATTCTGCTTCTTTTGCAATTTCGTCCGCGGTAAGCGCAGCCCTTGGGATTTCGATCATCGTACCCACATGGTACTGCATGTTCACGCCCGCTTCTGCAATCAGCTTGTCGGCCGTTGCCGTTACAACATCCTTTACATACTTGAGCTCTTTGAGCTCGCCTACCAGCGGGATCATGATTTCCGGTACAATGTTGTATTCCGGATGTTCTTTATTAACCGTGATCGCCGCGTTGATTACGGCAGTCGTCTGCATTTCTGCAATTTCCGGGTACGTTACCGCCAGACGGCAGCCGCGGTGGCCCATCATCGGGTTAAACTCGTGCAGGCCGCTGATCACGCTTTTCAGGTGCTCAACCGTAATGTTCATTTCTTTTGCAAGCTCTACAATATCTTCTTCCTTTGTAGGAACAAATTCATGCAGCGGGGGGTCAAGGAAGCGGATCGTCATGGGACGTCCTTCCAGAACCCTGTACATGGCTTCAAAGTCGCCCTGCTGGTACGGCATGATCTTTGCAAGCGCGTTCTTTCTTTCCTCAACCGTGTCGGAAACGATCATTTCACGGATCGCCTTAATCCTATCGCCTTCAAAGAACATATGCTCGGTGCGGCAAAGGCCAATACCCTCTGCGCCAAATTTTACAGCCTGCGCCGTGTCGCGGGGGTTGTCTGCATTGGTCCTTACCTGCAGCGTTCTGGCTGCGTCCGCCCACTTCATAAATACGTCAAAGTCGCCTACAATCGCAGCATCTACCGTGGGGATGGCTTCGCCGTAAATGTCGCCGGTTGACCCGTTAAGGGATATATAGTCGCCCTCTTTGATCGTTTTACCGCCAAGGGTAAACATTTTTGCCTCTTCGTCAATGTTGATGTCACCGCAGCCGGAAACACAGCAGGTACCCATGCCGCGCGCAACAACAGCCGCGTGGGAGGTCATACCGCCTCTAACGGTCAAAATGCCTTCGGCGGCGTTCATGCCTTCAATGTCTTCCGGGGAAGTTTCCAAACGGACCAAAACAACCTTTTCGCCCTTTTCAACCCATGTTTTGGCGTCTTCCGCAGTAAACACAACCTTACCGCATGCAGCGCCGGGAGACGCAGCAAGTCCCTTGCCGATCGGCGTTGCAGCCTTCAATGCGTTTGCGTCAAACTGCGGGTGGAGCAAAGCGTCAAGCTGCTTGGGGTCAACACGCAAAACAGCTTCTTCTTCTGTGATCATGCCTTCTTTTACAAGGTCAACCGCTATTTTCAACGCAGCCGCGGCAGTTCTTTTGCCGTTTCTCGTCTGCAGCATATAAAGCTTTCCGTTTTCAATGGTAAATTCCATATCCTGCATGTCCCTGTAATGCTTTTCCAAACGGTTTGCAATGTCTACAAACTGCTTGTACACCTCGGGCATGTCTTCTGCAAGCTTTGTAATATGGCTGGGTGTGCGCACGCCGGCAACAACGTCTTCGCCCTGTGCGTTGATCAGGTATTCGCCAAACAGCGCCTTTTCGCCCGTTGCAGGGTCGCGCGTAAAGGCAACGCCCGTACCGGAATTTTCATTCAGGTTACCAAACACCATGGGCTGCACGTTGACAGCGGTGCCCCAGGAATAGGGGATGTCGTTCATACGGCGGTATACGTTTGCGCGGGGGTTGTCCCAGGAACGGAAAACAGCCTTTACGGCCTCCATCATCTGTACCTTTGGATCTGTCGGGAAATCCTCGCCCTTTTCCTGCTTGTAAAACTCTTTAAACAGAACCACCAGCTGCTTCATATCGTCGGCATCCAGATCAATATCGTCCTTAATGCCCTTCTTTTCTTTTACTTCGTCAATAATGACCTCAAAACGCTTTTTGGAAATCTCCATAACAACGTCAGAGAACATCTGGATAAAACGGCGGTAGGAGTCATACACAAACCGTTCAAATTTCGGGTCCGGATTGCCAGCAATCAAGCCGGCGACAACGTCGTCGTTCAGGCCCAGGTTCAAAATGGTATCCATCATACCGGGCATGGACGCTCTTGCGCCGCTGCGGACAGATACCAGCAGCGGGTTTTTTGTGTCCCCAAATTTTTTGCCGTTGATCTCTTCAACCTTTGCCAGCGCCTGATAGATCTGCTCTTCAATATCTGCGCCGATTTTTCTTCCGTCTTCATAATAACGGGTGCAGGCTTCTGTAGAAACCGTAAAGCCCTGGGGAACCGGCATACCAAGCTTGACCATACCAGCAAGGTTTGCGCCTTTTCCGCCAAGAAGCTCTCTCATGGTTTCGTCGCCCTCAGAGAAAAGATAAACATACTTATGGCTCATTGGAATAACCTCCTAAAAATTTTTTACGTGCAAAATGTATTTGCACCATTTACAAGATAAGCTGACTTTACAAGTCCACGTTGTATTATAGCAAAGATTTCCTGAAAAGGCTATACTTTTTTCCAATAAAAACAGACTAATTTAATGATTATTATAAAACATAATACTGTTGAAAACGTTAAAATTGTCAGAAAGTGTAATTTAAAACTTGAAAAATATGATATCTGTGCGATAATATGAATATCTGTAGGACAAAGAATATCGTGCATTTGCACCCGCTTTGCACTGTATAGCTGGAAAACGGGTCCCTGCAGGCTGCAAAAAAACAGCATGTAAAAAGGAGTGCTCTTATGTCACAGCAGTGCGCCGTAATTTTAGCAGGCGGCGAAGGAACACGCATGCGTTCGCAAAAGCCCAAAACACTTTCCATGGTGCTTGAAAAACCCATGCTGCAATGGGTGCTGGACGCTTTAAAAGAAAGCGGCATCGACCGTATATGCATTGTTACCGGGTACAAGCGCGAATGTATAGACGCATATATAAAAACGCTGCCCTACCCGCTTGAAACCGTATTTCAGTCCGAACGCCTTGGAACGGGGCACGCCGTCATGACGGCAAAGGATTTTTTACAGAAAAACACAGGGGGCGACGTTGTTGTTTTAAACGGCGACGCACCGTTTATGGACGGAGAAACAATCCGGGGCGCATATGCGCTGCATAAGGAAAAGCAAAGCAGCGCAACCGTTATTTCTGCAAATGTGGACGACCCTTCCGGTTACGGCAGAATTGTCAGGGACAAAAGCACAGGCGCGCTTTGCGCCATTGTAGAACAAAAGGACACAGACGGGCAAACCGCGCCGATCCGGGAAGTCAACTCCGGCGCCTATTGGTTTAATATAGACGCGCTTTTAGGCGTGCTTGACAACATTACCACAAACAACAACGCCCGGGAATATTATCTGCCCGATGCACTAAAGCTGCTTTTGCAGCAGGGAAAAACCGTGCAGGCGTTTACTGCGCCGTGCGCAGACGCGGTTTTGGGCGCAAACGACCCGCAGCAGCTTGCAGAATTAAACAGGCTTGCAGAAAAAAAATACGGAAGCTTGCATGTATAAATGTGCCTGGCCTTTTACGGCTGCACATTTCAATTTATATCAGGGGGATCAATCATGAATTTTCACGGTAAGGACATTAAAATTTTTACAGGAAGCTCCAACAAAGACGTGGCACAGGGCATTGCAGGCTGCCTTGGCCTTCCGCTTGGAAAGTCCGACTGCTCTACCTTCAGCGACGGGGAAATTTCCGTTTCGCTGCATGAATCTGTCAGAGGCTCCGAGTGCTTTATTGTGCAGTCGACCTGCGCGCCTGTAAACAACAACATTATGGAGCTCTTAATCATGATCGACGCTATGAAGCGCGCTTCTGCTGCGCGCATTACGGCCGTTATGCCGTACTTTGGCTATGCAAGGCAGGACAGAAAAGCCAAGGCCAGGGATCCGATCTCTGCAAAGCTGGTTGCCGACCTGATTACAGTCGCCGGGGCGGACCGCGTGCTTACTATGGACCTGCACGCAGCGCAGATCCAGGGCTTTTTCAATATCCCTGTTGACCATCTGCTGGGCGCGCCTATGCTTGCTGCGCATTTAAGGGAGCAGATTGCTACCAAAACAGACGAATACGTTGTTGTTTCGCCTGACCTGGGTTCTGTTACAAGAGCCAGAAATTTTGCTGCAAAAATTGGCTGCCCGCTTGCTATTATTGACAAGCGCCGTCAAAAGGCCAACGTTTCTGAAGTTATGAACATTATCGGCGACGTAGAGGGCAAAAAGGTTATTCTTGTGGACGATATGATCGACACCGCCGGCACGCTTTGCAACGCTGCGACCGCCATTATAGAAAAGGGCGGCGCTACAGGCGTTTATGCCTGCGCTACGCATTCCGTCCTTTCCGGCCCGGCAATCGAAAGAATTGAAAAAAGCCCCATTAAGGAACTAATCCTGCTTGACACCGTTCCGATCCCAGATGATAAAATGCTGGATAAATTCACCATTCTTCCCGTGGCGCCCGTATTTGCCGAAGCAATCGAAAGAATTTATGCCGATAAACCTGTTTCCCCCATGTTTGGCTAATCTTTTCCATCCATATAGATAAAATCTCCAGGCGGCATACAGTTTATGCCGCCTTTTAGCCGTATAAAAATAAAATAGCGCTGGGAAAAACAGGCGGGCCCCGGCGCTGTATGGCTTACCGCCGGAACGGAGATAAATCCATGATTCATTTTTTTAAAAAAAGTAAACCTTTGACCGGGCCGGTGGAATACATTGTTGTCGGTCTTGGAAACCCCGGGCGCGAATATGAAAATACGCGGCATAATGCAGGCTTCATCGCCATAGAAAAGCTGGCCGAAAAACACGGGGTACAAATCAACCGTTTAAAGTTTAAGGCACTGTATGGGGAATGCACCATCAGCGGACGGCGCACCTTGCTTTTAAAGCCGCAGACCTTTATGAATAACAGCGGGCAATCTGTGACACAGGCGATGTCTTTCTACAAAATTCCGCCTGCGCATGTCATTATACTGTTTGATGATGTTTCCCTGGATGTCGGCCGCCTGCGCATCCGCAGAAAAGGCAGCGATGGCGGACAAAAGGGCATGCGCAGCATTATTTACCTTTCCGGTAAGGACGATTTCCCCCGCATAAAGCTGGGGATCGGCGCTAAACCAAACCCCGAATGGGAGCTTGCAGACTGGGTATTATCCCGCTTTACGCCAGACGAACTGGAGCGTTTGGACACAGCCGCCTGCAGCGCGTGTGCGGCTGTGGAGCTTATCATCAACGGGGAAATTGACAAAGCCATGAACCTTTATAACAGCTGACTTTTGCCCGGCATGACGCCGCCGGGTTCTTTCTATGCTGTTTACACATTTTATTTTACGAAGGTACGGTTGGGAAAGCCATGAAATTTTTGACAAGCATTCTGCAACAATTGCCGGAATACCGGCGGCTGCGCGACTGCGCGGCGTTACCCTGCTCTACGTCGGCTGCCGCCGGCTTAACTGCAATCCATAAGGCGCATATTATCCATACGCTCTGCAACGAAACCGGCAACCGGGCGTTGGTTGCCGTATCGAACGAAGCCGAAGCGCAAACGCTTGCAAACGACCTGTCCTCTATGGGCTCCCGGGCGCTTGTATACCCGCTGCGCGACTTTACGTTCCGGGATATTCAGGGGCAGTCGCATGCGTATGAGCATAAACGCTTACATGTGCTTTCCAAAATGCTGCGCGGCGATTATTCCGTGGTCATCGCCTGTATAGACGCTGCAAGCCAATACACCATTCCCCCTAAAGCCCTGCAAGAAGCCACGCTCACGCTCTGCTCCGGCGGCAACCTGTCCATGGAAACGGCCGTGCAAGTGCTGACACGCATTGGTTATGAACGCTGTGAACAGGTCGAAGGCGCCGGCCAGTTTGCTGTGAGAGGCGGCATTCTGGATTTTTACATGCCGGATGCCCCGGCTCCTGTGCGTGCAGAATTCTGGGGCGACCAGATCGACACGCTCAATTATTTTGACCCGGAAACCCAACGCAGAACCGAATATATTGAAGAACTAACGCTTACCCCCTCCACAGAAGTTCTGATCCAGGATAAAAACGCGCTTGCCCTGCAGATTGAGCGCCATGCTGCCTTACTGCGCGGCAAGGCGGCGCCGCTTGCGCGCCAGGTTTTGCAAAACGAAGCAGACGCCCTGAAAAACGGCCTTACAATCGCTTCTAAAGATAAATTTATCGGTCTGGTTTATGAAAAACCGGCTACGCTTTTTGATTATATGGGCAGGGAGGATTTTCTCTTTATCTCTGAGCCTGTCAAGACAAACGACCGCATGCGCGCATATACGCGTCTGTTTGAGGAAGAGCTGAAAGACTGCTTTTCCAGCGGCGCACTGTGCAGAGGGTTTGACACCTATTCTCTTGACCAGGTGGCCCTGCTTGATATTTTCAGGCAGGCAAGGCTGATCTATCTGGACAATTTTACGCATGGCAGCTACGACCTGCCGCTGCATGAGCTTATTTCTTTCACCGCCAAGCAGCTTTCATCCTGGAGCGGCTCAATCCAGGTGCTTTGCGAAGACCTGCAAGCCGCCTTTCACAAAAACAGCAGCGTTGTCATTCTGGCCGGTACCGCACGCAGCGCGCAGTCTGTTGCGCAAGCTCTTTCCGAAAAAGGGTTTCCCGCACAGTTAACAAAGGAGCTTACGCAGCCTGTCCCCGGCAAAATTTATGTAATGGAAGGCTGCCTGTCGTCCGGGTTTGAATACCCGGCTTTACATTTTATCCTGATTACCCACGGGCAGGTTGTCCATGCCTCCAGAAAAAAGAAGTCCAAAAACAAAAACGCCCGGCAAATTTACAGCCTGGCGGAGCTGAGCGTTGGGGACTATGTTGTCCATTCCACCCATGGCATCGGCATTTTCAGCGGCATCCACAAAATAGAAACACAAGGGATTGTAAAGGATTATATTAAGGTAGAATATGCAAAGAAAGATGCGCTCTATGTTCCCGTTACCCAATTGGATTTAATTTCCAAATACATTGGCCCGCGTGAAAACTCCGCCGTGCGCTTAAGCCGGCTGGGCGGTACGGATTGGCAAAAGGCAAAAGCCCGCGTCAGAAGTGCCGTCAAGGATATGGCAAAGGAGCTGATCGCCCTGTACGCCCAGCGCATGCAGGCGCAGGGCCACGCCTTTCCGCCGGATTCCAACTGGCAGCGCGATTTTGAGGCGCGTTTTGAATATGAAGAAACGGAAGACCAGATCCGCTGTATAGACGAAATTAAAAACGACATGGAACATACAGCCCCCATGGACCGGCTTTTATGCGGCGACGTGGGCTTTGGGAAAACAGAAGTTGCGCTGCGCGCGGCATTCAAATGCGTAACCGACTCCAAACAGTGCGCGCTGCTTTGCCCGACAACCATCCTTGCCTGGCAGCACTATCAAACAGTCCTGCGCCGTTTTGAGGGCTACCCTATAAGGATCGAGCTTTTGTCCCGTTTTCGTTCGCCCAAGCAGCAGGCCGACATTATCCGGCGTTTACGGCGCGGCGACATAGATATGGTCGTGGGGACCCACCGGCTGGTGCAAAAGGACGTGCAGTTCCACGATCTGGGATTATGTATTATTGACGAAGAACAGCGCTTTGGCGTGGCGCAAAAGGAACGGTTCAAAGCGCTTTGCAAAAACGTAGACGTTCTCACGCTTTCTGCCACACCCATTCCAAGAACGCTGAATATGGCAATGAGCGGAATACGCGATATGTCGATTTTAGAAGAAGCGCCGCAGGACAGATACCCCGTACAAACCTATGTGCTGGAGCATGATGACGCTGTGATCTGTGAAGCAATCCGCCGTGAGCTCCGCCGCGGCGGCCAGGTGTTTTATCTGCACAATAAGGTTGAAAGCATAGAACAAAAGGCCCAAAAGCTGCGGGCGATGATCCCGGAAGCAAAAATTGCCGTTGGACATGGAAAAATGAACGAGCAGGAACTTTCGGGCGTTTGGCGCAAAATGCTTGAGCAGGAAGTCAACGTGCTTGTGTGTACCACTATTATTGAAACGGGGATCGATCTTCCAAACGCCAACACGCTTATTATAGAAAATGCAGACTGTATGGGGCTTTCCCAGCTGCACCAGCTGCGTGGGCGCGTAGGGCGCTCCTCCAGGCGGGCCTATGCCTATTTTACGTTTGTGCAAAATAAAGTGCTCAGCGAAATATCGCAAAAGCGCCTGACCGCCATACGTGAATTTACACAGTTTGGCTCCGGCTTTAAAATTGCCATGCGCGACCTGGAGCTGCGCGGCGCGGGAAATATTCTTGGCGCGCAGCAGCACGGGCATATGGAAGACGTTGGCTATGATATGTATTTAAAACTTCTTGGCGAGGCTGTCAACGAGGAAAAGGGCCAGCCCAACAGCAGCACAGAGCTGGAATGCCTGGTCGATGTTCAGATTCAGGCGCATATCCCGGAGGATTATATTCAAAGCTTAAGCCAGCGGCTTGATATCTACCGTCATATTTCAGACATTCGCAACAAAGAGGACGCGCGCGACGTTACAGACGAGCTGATTGATCGTTTTGGCGATCCCCCGCAGGCCGTGCTCGGACTGATCGATATAGCGCTGGTACGAAGCGCCGCTGCAGCTATGGGCATTTATGAAATCAAACAGCAGGGGCATACCTTTCTGCTCTATGTCAAGCAAATCAAATCCCCGGCCGTAGCGGATATTATAGCGCGCCTGAAGGGCATGGCGCTTTTAAACGCCGGAAGCAAGCCTTATATTGCGGTAAAAATGGGGAAAAATCTTTCTGTACAAGCGGCATTGCATACGATTTTTGACCTGCGCGGATGACGTTTGTTTCAAATAAATTGTGAACTCCTTTTAAAATCATGGAATTATTATAGACAAATTTGTCCCAAACGTGTATAATTACTTACGATTTGTATTAAACGAAAGGAACGATCATACCATTATGAAAACAACAAAAAAGCTGCTTGCTTTGGCCCTTGCAATGGGTATGCTTACGGTCAGCGCCGGCTGCGCCGACCAGTCATGGTCATATAAGGACGACATGAACACGCTTTCTATCGGCACATATATCTACTATATGTCGGGCGCTTACGGATACGCCTCCAACCAGGTTTCCTCCGCCCAAACAGAAAGCGCGACGCAGTCGGGAACAGAAGCCGCAACAGAAGCGGTGGACGTTCTTACGCAGGAAATTGAAAATCCAGACGGTGACAAGGTAAACGCGCAGGATTACATTTTGCAGGAGGCTGAAAACGCCTGCAAAAACCTTTTAAATACCGAAAAGCTTTTTGCACAAAAGGGCCTGACCCTTTCAGAAACGGAGCTTACCGCCGCAGAAAGCAATGCCGACCAGGCATGGAGCTATTACGGGCAAACATATGAAAGCCTGGGTGTTTCCAAGGACTCTTTTTATCGTGCAGAGTATCTGTTTGCCGCTAAATACAACGCGCTTTTTGAAGCGATTTACGGCATAGGCGGCGAAAAGGCTGTTTCTGACGACGAAATTAAAGCCTATTTTACAGAAAACTATACCAATTACGCATATTTGCCTATGAATTTGTACACAACCGCCGACAGTGAAAGCGACGACGCTTCTTCCACTACCTCAACCGCTGTAGCTTTCAGTGAGGAGGAAGTCCAGCAGGCTACAGAGGAGTTCAACGCCTATGCACAGCAGATCAACGACGGCAGCAAAACCTATGACGAAATTGCGCAGGCTTATACCACAGACGCCGGGCTGGAAGAAAACCCTTCCGTTACAAATACGGAAATTTTAGAAGATTCTTCCCTGGGTGACGAACTGAAAGAAGCGCTGGAAGGGCTTGATGCCAATCAGGCAACCGTAATTCAGGTAGGGGAAGATTCCACTGCTGTTTTATACCTTGTCTATAAGGGCGACATCCATGAAGAAGCAGAAAATGTTTTTGAAGAATCCCAGCGCAGCTCGGTGCTGTATTCCATGAAATTTGAAGAATACCAAGAGGATATGGATGCACAGGCCAAAGCGTACGAATGTGAAAAAAATGATGCTGCTATCAACAGATACCAGCCGTCCATGTTTAAAGATGTGCTGTAATATGCCGTTTTTGTTTTAGGCAGGCGGCCAAGCCACTTGCCTTTTTATGTGCAAGCCGGCCTTTTCTGCACGGTCTGCAGAAAAACAATTGAAAAACTGCTTTTGTATTGAAAAATTTGTTCTCTATGTGGTATTATAAGTTGTATTAATCTTTTTTGGAGGCATGGCAAATGAAACAACGCCTGCGTATATCTGTGCAATTGCTTCTTTCCGTTTTTTTGGCCTGTCTTTGCAGCTACTATGCGGCTGCCGTGACAGAAAGCAGCAACACGGTTGGGGAACCGGAAGATATTTATCAAGAACCCACATATTCTGACAGCAGCGTCGAATCGCAGACAGAGCCGCTACAGCCGGAACCATTGCCGGATTCCAGCACTGCTGGGGATGACGATTATTCTCAACCGGATTATAGTGACCAGACGTCCTCATATAACGATTATAATGACTATAATGACTACAATGACTACAATGATTACAACGACTATTACGACGATCCCTATCAGAATAATTTTTCTTTTGTGGAACCGTCGCCGGATGATTATTCCACATCATCGGACGATGGCTATGCAGATTACAACGATGACGGCTCTGTTTCCAGTACGCCCAACGAACTATATGACGTAAGCAAATCGGTCGATACCAATGAGCTGGATGCAGCCGACTGGGAAATGGCGCTTGATTTCTCTGAGAGTATGGACGGTACAGGCGACTTTAACTTTATTAAAAACAATACATCGGCAGATGACGAAACCACCTTTCAGTGGATGCTGTATTTAGGCATTGCCATGATCGCCGGCGCAGTAATCGGCATTATCTGCGTGATTTTTACCTGTATAAACAAACGCAGAAAAATCCTTGCTGCAGCCTCTGGCGGCAGACGCGGCCGTCCGCAGGGAAACGCGCCTTCCAAAGCAGTTTATCAGCCTAAAAAGAACAAGCTGCAAAAATATGATACGGCGGAGATTGATATTGACCTGGGCGCAGGTCGAAAAGACCGCTGATATTTAAAACGTAAAAGGCGGAAGCTTTCTTTAAGAAAGCTTCCGCCTTTTTGCACTGTTTTTCAATTTCACCGGTACGCTACAATTACATATTGCCCGTCTTCTTCATTTAAATTGCAGCGCACGCCATTGACCGACGCAGATTGTTGCGTCAGTGTCAGCGTGTTCGCACTTAGCTGTGCCCCCTGTGTTGCTCCATAGACTGGAGTCACAAGTGCTCCGTTTATTACGTTTGCGCCTCCGCTGTACATATACATGGGGGCGTCTTTTTTATAAACCACGACAAATTTGGGGGAAAAATCGAACGTATAGGTAAAGCTGGCGCTTCCTGTTCCGGCAAACAGCTTTACCTGATAAGGCTCGTTTAATTTTGCTTTTTCCGACGCCGTTACGTGAACGGTGCTATTTTTGGTGTGTGTGCCGACCATCTGGTCAATTATCTGGTTGTCCGACACAAAGTCGGCCCTGATCGGTTTATCTTCCGGTTTCCACAGGTTCAGCCCTAAATTTGCTGTTTTTTCTGAAGATGCCATTTTTTATCCTTCCTTCCATCATACTCCGTAGCTCTCAATTTGTTTCCATGTCATTGCTTTGGCGTCCATAGAAGCAAATGTCAGGCTTTTTGCGTCAATCACGCTCCATTGCAGGTTTCTAAAGTCCAGCAGCACGTCCAGGTGCGCAGGCAGCTGTGCAATTGCCTGTGAGCAAATCCATTCGCGCTGCGCCTGTGTATAGCTGCCTTTACAATCAATATGGAGCATTTGCTGGTGCGGAAGCTCAAAAAGCGCAAATTCCAATCCCAGCGCGTTCAACATCTGTTCAACGCCACTTATATTAAAATCGTCCTGCTTTAAGGCCGCCCTGGACAACAGCATTTCCCTGCGCTTTTCCAGAGTAAGTTCTTCCCTGACCGGCCCTACGTTGATTTCCCTTTGTGACAGTCCATACGACTGCGCCGTACAAATAAAGCATTCCTGCTGCGCCTGCAAAAGCGTCGCTTCAAGGGTATCCAGCGCTGCTGCGTACGCGCACAGCTCTTTATAGACCGCGCTGTCCTGCTGCAAAGCGTAAACGCCAAGCGGCGTAAGCTTTTGAACCATAGATGCCACCGCACCCATTATGTACTCCCTCTTTTCGCCAATACAATATTTCTTACTACATAAAGCTGAGATGCAAGCGCCTGTACATCGTTTGTATAATAATCGTCAAAAATATAGCTTTTTACTCCCGGCACATGAAAAATTGCCTCCCCTATACCGGAAGTCCGTACAGCCTGTCCAACACCGATTGTATCAAAATACGCGCCGATTGCCTGCTCACATTGGCTTTTTACTTCGCTCCATGTATATCCGTCTGCAATCTCTATTTCAGCATGCACATCATACGCGACTGCCTGCGCAGACGACACCAGGACATCCACGTTAATTTCTCTTTCCGCTTCCAATTTTTCCTGTACCTGTTCTACAAGCGATTGCGGCGCTGTCGTTCCCTGCTTTGCAATGTACACATTGACGGTTCCCGTCCCGCGCTCCTTTGGCGCTACGCCGGCAGAATATACGCCGTCTACGCTTTCGGCCACCTGTTTATAAAAAGCGCTGTTTGTCCCACGCGGCGGATTTTGCAAATTTTCCAATATACGCCGCCGCAGGTGTTCGTCTGTCTCTTCATCCTCTCCGCCCGTAAACGGTACGGTATTTTTTACATAAGCAATTCCCGCTGGCGGCGTAACCATGACCGTTATGCTTTGGGGCGCCACATTTCCTCTTGCTCCTTCTTCCTGTGCTACAGCCGGAATGGCTGCCACTGTACTTCCCTGGGAAAGCGTTGCGTTTTCTGTTGTTGCAAAACGCATTGCATCTTCGCCCGCCGTTGCGCACACCGTGCCGGCAGGGATCTGTATATCCTCACTGGCCGCCTCTTCCAAATAAAAAGACAATGTCCCTTTTGCCGCAATTGCCGGTTTTCTGGTCAGTCCCTGCTCAAGCGCATGGTAGTCCAGCTGCTCTCCCTGCGCCGTTTGCGGAAACATCTGTCTGATGATCCACTGCGCATAGCAGCTAAGCGAAAAAACTTCGCCTGCAAGCACCTGCATCCGTATACCAATATCTGAGGCCCCGTCGGCCTCATACCCGCTGAGCTCCTTATACTTTGCTTTCATTCTGTCCAAAATTTCCTGATAGCTGTCCATCAAAGCGTCACCTCCAGTTTTCCCTTTTCCCCGGCAAAATCGATATCAAGAGATAGTTTCAAAGGGCCGTCCTGGGGAAATTCGGCCTGAATATTGTAAAGCCTGACCTGTGGCACTGCGGCAACCGCTTCATATACAAGCATCTGCGCTCTCTGCTGCAAAAGCTCCGTGCCGCGTTCCAGCATATGGAGCTCCGATCCCAGACTGCGGTCATAAAGAAAGCTTCCCTTTTTTATCTGTAAACACAGCTTTACCCGTTGCATCAGCTCTGCAAGGCCGCTTAAAAGATAAGGCATTCCTCTGTCGTCCAGGGCGAAATCCCCTGCATCGTTTAATGCTGTATCCATTTATCCACCCCCGCCTTCCAAAACTTTTCCGTTTGCCAGAATTGTCCCGTCATTTTTTAAAACCAACGTTGCGCCGCCGGCAGAGTACAGCATAATTTCCCCCGGCTGCAACTCCTTATCTTTTACGGGAGCACCAATGCAGATCTGCCCGTTTTGCAGAGGGAGCATCACGCATTCTTCCCCCGGGGCCGGTACATATGCAAGCCCATATGGACAGACTACCGGAATTTTCCGGTGTTCAAGCGCAGCCTGTACTGTAACAAAAGATTGGGATACAGACGATATTTTTCCTTTGTCTGCTTTTTTCTCTGCCTTTCCATTTTGCGCCATATTTTTTAAAAGCCACATAATTTTATTCCTTCCTGCATTTTGAAAATATCAGCACCGTTTTTTCCTCTTCCTGCGCACAGGTATACTGCAGCCCGCTGATATACAATCCGCTGTATGTTTCTTCTCCATACAAAATCTGTGCGTTACGCCCCATACAGCCTAAAAGGGAGCAGGGGCAGCTAAGTGTAATTTCAAACGATGCATATTCCCCTTCCCGGATCATCTTATCCGCATCCAATACACTGTTTCCAGACAGTTCCGATGCATTTAAATACCGCCGCCTTATAACTCCATCCAAAAGGGCGGTATCGTTTTGCACCGGCATTGAATAAGAGCCGTCTACAGATGTTTTTACAAGCACCTCCGACAGCCGTTTACACCGTTTCACTGTTTTTTCAAACCTGGTGAAGCGGATTCCGTCGCCTGTGTTTGCAAACAAAAGCGTATCTTCTCCGCCTGGCCGTCCGCACATACATACCCGTCCGGCTTCATCTACCGCAGGGTAGCTGTCCAGGCAGGTTTTGCAAAAGCTTTCAAGAACCTGCCAATGCGTCGACCCTTTATCCACCGTAAAGCTTGCCGCTTTCGGCTTTTTTTCGCAGCTGTATTGCATAATGCCAAGCGGTTGGATATGCCGCATAAAAATCGTCTGCGCATCCGGGCTGTTATAGCTTTGCGGCATTGCTTCGTTGTCAAGCAGCAGTGCCGCCAGACTTCTTGCAGAAAGCATAACCGTGCCTTCTCCTTCTACAGACAAAAAGCGCTGCTCGTCAACCACTCCTGTAAAAACGGGCTTTTTGTCCTTCTGCACCATCATATACGCAAGCTGTGGTATATCAAACATATAAGGAAAAACGGCTGTTAAAGCATCTGCCGGCACTCCCTGCTCATACTCTATACGGCAGGACAGCGGGCTGCCAAGCGTAAACATTTTTCCGTCGGCGGTAATTGCCGTAAACGTCATAAAAGCCTCACCTCTTGCCCGGCTGTCAGCGCATCTGGCCTGCTTATCCAGGGATTGTTTGTCAAAAGCGATTCTATCGGTATGCCATACTGGTAGGCAATATCCCAAAGCGTTTGATTTTCTGTTACCGTATGCGTTTGCTGGTTGACTTTTGTTCCCTGCGGCATCTGCGACATGTCCTCGACAAAAACAAAGCGATAGCTCAAAAAATTTTCCAGGGGCGGCTGTGTCAGCGTAAACGACACAAAACGCGCATAAAACGGCGCATATCCGCTTACAGACAAAAGCCCGCCCTCTCTGCTTGTAAACAACTCCAACACCGCATGATATTGCGCAAGGCAATTTTCACCAAAAAATTCCCCTTCTCCTGATACAACCCGCGCCCTTTTTCCGGATTCCTGCACAGCTCCCGGCGCGTTGGCAAAAAAATATTCACTGTAGCTTTTGTTCTCTTCTATTTGTATGCTCTTGGGATTGTGGTGCAGTTCTACGCCTCTGTACCGTATAGGTGGGTGGTTCACAGAACCTGCACCTCCTCTTCTTCTTTAAGCGCATTTTGGTAACGGCGGCTGTCACGTTCAAAAACATCCGACAGCAGCCTTGCGTTTTCTGCCTCCTCCATATAACGTTGGGCCAGCTCCTGCTGCAGGGCTGTATATTTTGTCTGCATTTCCATTTTACGCTCCTTTCTATACGGTTACCTTTCTTTCTGCCGTCAATAAAATGGTATCCATATAATAAAGTCCATTTTCCACATGGCTTTCTATGCGCTTTACATTACAGCCGTACAGATAGATGCTGCCGCCTGCATTGCGTACAGATACCGTTGCATTTGCCTGTGTAAACGCTTCCGACAGATTGTCCTTTGCCACAGGCTTTTGAATAACGACTTCAAAGCGCTGCCCACGGTTGATTGAAGCATACGGCGTCCTTTCCCCATAACACTCTATCGGGTACAGGTCGTCTATTTCCGTTACTGTCACATTTTGTGCATAAAACCGGACGCCGTTTACATGCATAATCACATTTCTTTTGTCCGCTTCCTGCTGGGATGCCTGTATTTGCGTTATGGTAAGTAAAAGCTGCGCTGTAAACGCGCCTGTGTTGCTCTGATACTGCACTGTACCCGTTTTAATCTCATACCGGCCTTCCTGTACATCCTCCAAAAGCCTGGCGCTTATTTTATCCAGCAGCTGCACACAGGCCGCCCCGCCTTCCAGAACAGGAACATATACATCTACCGCTATCTCAACGCCTTTCTCCTGTATCGCCTGTATCTCGCTGCTTTTGCCCTCTGCACGGGCAAAAATACTATGTCCTCCTACCGCAGCCACCGGTTTTTTAACCGGGACCGCAAAGCTTTTGCTTTGGTAAGACGGAACAAAATCAACCTCCTGCAGCTCTTCCCCGGCCATCAACCATTCTAAAACAGATTGCACGGTTTCCTGCGCCGTTTTCATACCGTTCCCTCCTGTTTGCCTCTACACGTTTTCTTCCAAATCAGCAGTACAGGGCGTAAGCACAGCCCATACATAAACGGGCTTGCCCGCAAATTTATAGGTTTCCGCACGCTTAACCGTATAGCTTTCATCCAGATCTTCGCAGCGGATCACAAGCTTTTCATACGGGCGCACAAAATGAATATCCGGCGGGCCTATATAAAGAAAATGCCCTCCGTCACAATAGCCCGGCGGCAGATAATAGCCGTCAAGATACATCTTATTCTTATAGCGCAAAGGCTGTATAAACGCTCTTCCTGTTTCTTGCAGCTGTCCGTCCAACAGCACCTCAATTGTATTTCCAAAGGTTTTAATCAACCTTTGTATGGTTTTCATCGTATACGTGTTCATATCTTCACCTGTTCAAAAAAGAAATCTTCGTCGCATATCAGGTC
Organism: uncultured Oscillospiraceae bacterium; assembly: GCA_900541565.1. GTDB lineage: Bacteria > Bacillota > Clostridia > Oscillospirales > Acutalibacteraceae > Scatavimonas > Scatavimonas merdipullorum. Next base: position 132,994 of record UQKB01000004.1, on the reverse strand, counting down.
GCTGATATGCGCTTTTGCACAAAGCCAGGCCTGCTGTGCCTTTGCGCAGCGACTTCCCATTTGAATGCTTACGTCGCCCGCCTTAAAAGAAGAAACATCCTCCGCGGCGCTTTGCATAAGCGCCATTTTGTAAAATGCCAGGGCAGCGGCAGCGGCTGAAAGCCGCCTGCCGTTTGACTGTATATCCGTACTGCTTTTGCACATATTCTGTATATCCTCTATTGCCTCGTTACACAGCACGGCCCACTTGGAACCCTCTTCCTGATCCATGTCTGCAATCAGTAAAAAACGTTCGTATACCTCTTTAAAGTTCATACCGCCGCCCCCATGTGTTAAAATGTCAGCTTTTTGGCAGAGTCGGTAAAGATTTTTGCAAATCCGGCAATACAGCTGATCGTCGCGCGCTCCAGCTGCCGGTCAATCAGCTTATCATAGTCGGTGATGACTTCCCCTGCCTGTACCATTTCCAGTGCGCAGTTTTTATCAAGTCCAATGATCGTATTTCCTTCCATGGACGGTACATGCAGCAGTGTCGCGCCCATAGGCGTTACCATTTTACCTGTCCCCTGGAATGTCAGCCCCGCCTGCGCGTCCTGCATTTCTGTCATAGCCAAAATTTTCTGGACAACCGCCGTAGGAGCCAAAATCGTATTAAGCTCATATGGGGAAAGCGCTCCCCAAAGCTTCAGCAGGTCGCTGTATGCAAGTGTTTGGCCCTCAGCCGCAACTGCACCGGCCGGGTTGCTGTTTCCATCGCCATTGAGCAGCACGTCTACCGCATCTTTTAACTGCGCCCTTGCAATATACGCGCCGATCTGCCGCAGCGTTACGGTAAAAAGATCCAACCGCTGAAAGCGCAGCGCTTCATAGGAAGAGACCAGCATTCTGCCTCTTTTATGCAGCTTTACAAGATTTTCCTGCGTTTTTACCACAGTTTGCGGAATCGTTGCACCCTCTGCCACCGGTTTTAATTCCTTATCGTCCTGCGTGGGTGTAGACACGATGCTGCGGTAATCCATTCCGTCAATTTTTGTTACCGCGGCAATGATATTGGGAAGAATGTCCGCCGCCTCCATCCCCTGCTTGACGGCGCGGCCTATATATTCCGGAAAAAGGGCCGCGGATGAACTGCTCTGAAAAAATTTTTCCACGCTGTCCGAATGCGCGCCGCTTACCTTAATATCAAACCGCTTAAGCTGCCGCTGAAAAGCGTCCAGGCCTTCCAAGGCTGTGTCGCGGTAGTTTTCTGAAGGATCCAGTTCCTCCAATATCTGCGTCATGCTTTTTCCTCTTGCACCGTACATACCCTTTTCCAGCGTTATCGTTTCATATAATGCCATAATTTGTTGCCTCCTTGTAATGGTTAAAGAATGATGCCTACATTGTCTGCCGCTGTATGCAGCACCAAATATTCACGCCCATTGTCTGTGTCCGCTTTGACCTTACCGTCTGTTGCGGCCGAAATTTTCTGATACCCAATTGCAACGCTGCCGGAAGGCACCAGCTGTACATAGCCGCCCGTTTGCACAGCGGCAAATCCGTCGCGCACAGAGAGCACAACGCCGATAAACACATCGTCGTCTGCGCAGGCCGCAACCGTACCATTGCCCGAAAGCTTTACCGGCGTGCCCTTTTCCAGCTTGTCCGTGCATGCAAAAGTCAATACTTTTTCATCATATCCGTTAAAACTTACATTCATTTTTTAGCTTCCTTTCTGTTGTTCCTTCACATGATAAAACCAAAACCGGCCTGGTTCAGGCAATCTTTTTCGCCTTACGGGCCGCGTTTCCTGCTGCCGGATCTGTTTTATCTGTTAAATTTTGTAATCCGTGTTTTCTTCTGTCTTTTTTCCGCTTTCTCTGGCCCCAAAAAGCTGCGGCCGTAACGGCAAAGCTTTTGCGCTTTTTTCCATATACCCTTTTTTAAAGGCCTTGAGCTCTTGTATGTCCATTTTCTCGGTTAGGCTTTGCATGGTTTCCTTTGCAATTTCCGGCTGCACCAGCATGCTCAGCCGAACAACCTCTTCTTTTAACTCCTGCCTGTAAGCTCTTCCGTAGTCCGCATCGCATTCCAGCCTGTGAATGTGCGCATACAATGCCTGGGCATCCTGCGCAGACAGCGTGACCGGCTGCTGTGCACAAAGACTTTTTATAATGTTTTGCAAGGTGTTTCCTCCCATATCCTCTTTTTTTAACGCTTTCAACACACCGGCCTGCCTTTGCGCGGGCACCGCGACAAAGCTCCATTCATAAGCGTCCGTTATACCGCTTAATGTAGCGTAACATAGCTGTCCGCGGTATTTTTTTCCTTTCTGATGCGCACAGATGCCTATATCCTCCCCACAGATAGAGCATATGCGCCTGCTTATTGCACAGCCTACGCTGACCTCTTTTTGGATGCCGCTGTCCAGCGCCAGGATCAGATCCTCATTTTTTGCACAACGCGGCAGGTATGCCTTGCCCACCAGACGCATATAGGGCCTTCCTGTCTGCGTTTTTCTGTCCTGTAGCCGCTCCACATAGCAGTCGTAAATACGCGCCGTTTGGTTTTCCGCCTTTAAGTCGTGGTTAAAAATGCCTGTTTTCCCCACAAAAAGGCTTTTAAGCGTATAAAGCGCTTCCTCGTCAAAGCATTCAAAATCCCGGTCAATGTCATTGTCACATAAAACAACCGAAAAGGTGTAAATTTCTTCTTGCGTCATTTCCCGGCGGGTATAGGTATGAATCTGCGCCAACTCCTCTGGCTTAAGCGCCTGCGCTGTACTCTTAATAATTTGCCCCTGCTTCATTTTGTGTCCCCCCTTGTGTTTCTCGTTCTGTTTTTTCTGCCTGCGCGCGCAAAAGTCTTGCGTTTGCAAGCTCTACTTCATCCTGCAGATTGATATTGCTCCAGCACACTTCAAACGTTTCTTCAAAGCCGTGCAGACGCAGCCACAAGCTGCATATTTTTTGTATAACAGGGTTTAAAAGGTTTCTGTAATACTCCAGCTCGCTTGTCAGGATATCCGCCTGCTGGCTGGACATCCGCTCCGTACTTGACCAGGAAAGCCCCAGTAAAAACGGAGGGATGGAAAGCTTTGCAACAATTTGTTCCAATATCTGCCTGACAGGTACTTCGCTGTCCAGCACCTGGTTGTCTGCACCAATAACCCGGATATTTACATCGCCGACCGAAACAAAATCGCTGATCTGCCCTGTGTTGCGCATGGCCTTCCCCCACTGGTCGGCAATTTGCTGTGCACGCTCTCTTGTAAAAGCACGTTCCGATACATCCCCGGAGGGTTTATATGTTACCGCAAAGCGCACGTTTCCCACACGCTCCCAATTCACGCCGATCGTATGCAGAATTTTTAAAAGAATCCCGCTTACAAACGGAAGCCCGCTGAGTACAGATGTTCCTGCAAGAGACCCCGGCTTGGGGTTTAGCGGCGTTACACAAAGCAGCGCCTGGTACGGAGCCGGGATGCAGCGACCTGCATCATCCCGGCAATAAACGGTTGCCTCCAACGGATTTTGCTCCGCCCGCAGCACAATATTGTCCAGATCTGCATTGTACAGCGCGCCGATCGACCGCCCGTCTGCCGATAACACAATTTCCCCTACTGCCGTACCGTAGGTCAACATCTGCTCCAGATAGGAGGATAAAAACGGCATAATGCCGCAGGCGCATCCGCCTACCTGTACATTTTTTAAAAAATTCCCCAGCTGCCGTTGCACCTGCACGCTTTGGCATTTCACCGTAAAATCGCCCACAAGCCGCACCGTTTTTAAAATTGCAGCGTCAATAATAGGGATTGCCTCCCGCATAGCGGCATACAGCCCATGCTGCGCTGTCTTCAGCGGTACATATCCGTTGAGCTCTGTAAACGGATGTACGCTGCGGCGCTCCGTGCAGGCCGTCTGCACGGCGGAAAAGGTTTGTTTCTTCTTTTTTCTTCTATCTATAAATCCCACGCTTTACCTCCTGTGCGTTGTGCGGCAATGGCAAATATACCATCGTCGCCCCGGTTTAAATAGGTTGAAACAAAATAGCGTATATCGTCCATGGCATGGTCGTTTTCTTTAACGGGTGTATCGTGCAGCCCGTCCTCTTTCCAACGGTAAAGCCCAAACTCCCGCAGAGTGTCGGTACAGTTTTTGCAAATTTTGATTTCCCCCTGCTTTAGCGCGCTTGCAACGCTGCGTATGCCGTCCAGCACGCTATTGCTTGCAGGCAGCACCTTAAAACGCCCGTGTCTGCGTATAACCTCCATAAAGCTTGCCGCAGACGGATCGACAATTACACAGCGAATAGCCCTTTCCTGCGCAAGTCTGCATAAGCCCTGGTAATGCTCCTCATCTGTTTTTTGCACGCCCTCTTTTCTGGAGTCATAATAATACTCGTCCACCCTATACCATCCGTCTGTGTAATGGCCCCACAGTCCAAACGAAGCCGGGTTCACGGTTCCATAATCGCAGGAAATCACAAACTCTTCCGTGTCTGCCTTTGGTGTATCCCAATACATATTGTCAGCGGTCATAAACGGGTATACCAGTCCCTGTGCCGATACCCATTTCCCTTCGATAAACCGTTGGTAGAAGGTCCCCGTATACAGATTTTTATAGCGTGCAAGCATCTTAGGCGAAAGGGATGGGTTATCCTCCATTTTAAAATGGATATAAAGCGCGTTTTTTCCTGCTTTGTTTAAAATCCACTCCTGCCTGAACCAGTGCTGCGGATACTGCGGGTTGCAATTAAACCAAAATTTTGACCCTTCTACAGAACATCTCGCCAGCGCCTGCTCTACAAACGATTTGGGCATCAGCGCCACTTCATCAAACAGCACGCCCGAAAGCGTCATTCCCTGTATCAGCGAAGCCGAAGATTCATCCCGCCCGCCAAACAGATAAAAGCAGTTTGTACGGCCGCCTATGCTGACCTCTAAAAGATTTTGCGACAGCTTTTCCGTGCAGGTAAACCCCAACTGCTGTAAAACGGGTAAAATTGCCGTGACCACATTTCTTTTCAGGGAACGTATTGTCTTGCCGCACATTGCAAAATTTGCGCCGTCAAACCGGTAAAAAGCCCACGCAATAAAAGAGATGCCCATACAAACGGTCTTTCCGCTTCTTACCGCGCCATCACAGATAATGGCATCTTTTTTTGCATACCTGCTTTTTTCACACCACCATGTCAGAACGCGAAGCTGTTTTTCAGAAAAAGCTTTAAACTCCAATCGCTATTCCTCCAGCCTCTCACTGCCATGCCTTTCAAGCGCCTGCGCCCCCTGCTGTAAAGCCGTATAAAACGGAATGCAGGGGGTATCCTCTTCCGTCTTTGCCTCCATAAGCTTTTCAAGAGCCTTCAGACGGTCAAAGAATTTAATTTCCATTGCCCCGTCCTTTGGTTTTTTAATTTCTGCAATATTAAAAAGATCCATACTTTCCAGGTCAGTCTGCAGCGGATCTTCTATATATAGCAGGCGAATACCATCCGCAATGCTGCCAAAGGCCAGCCGTTCATAACCGCTGAGCGCTTTTAAGGAAAGCATTTCCCTGCGTTGCTTAAGCAATCGTGCAATCTCTTTTGTAATTGCACTTTTACACAAAAGCGCTTCCCCGTTTTTCTGTGCGTCAGGGATAAAGCCGGCCTGTACGGCGGCTTCCCTGGCATTGCCGGTATTTACATAGCACCGGCAAAAAAGACGTTGCTGCTTTGTCAACCTTTGTACCGTATTTTTTTCCACGCCTCATCCCCCTTTTGCTATTTATGTAAAAGGAGGCGCCGCTGTTTTTTGCCCCTCTTACATAAAACGGTTTAAAAAAAGAAAAAGTTGACCTGGATCGGTCAACTTTTGACTGCTGCTTAAACAAAAATAGCCGCTTTATTAAAATTTTCCCCTTGCGGGTAGGATTAAACGCTTAAGCAAAAGCATCACTTTTATCATAAAAACAATGCGTGTTAAGCCATAAAAAAACAGAATGGTGCTGACCTATAGCAGAAAGCTTTGTATATAACCGGCGCTGTGCAGATACTGCTTGACAGCATCTACGGATATTGTCAAAAAGCGCAAAATAGAATTTAAAAACCGGAACTGGCTGTCAAAGAAAGCAGCCTTAATCGATAAAAAAGCAAAAAAGACGGTATGCACAACACCTCTGTGCATACCGTCTTTCCTATTTTTGCTTTAATTATTCCTGTATTCCCGGAATTTTCGGGAGCTGATCAAACCCTTTTTGCAAATCCTCATCTGTAGGAATATAGTCGCCCATTTTTCCGTCATGGAACGCAGCATATGCAGTCATGTCAAAATAGCCCGTCCCTGTCAACCCAAACAGGATCGTCTTCTTCTCCCCTGTTTCTCTGCAGCGGATCGCTTCGTCCATTGCCACACGAATCGCATGCGCAGATTCAGGCGCCGGCAAAATTGTTTCCACCTTTGCAAAAAGCGTGGCCGCTTCAAATACTTTGGTCTGCTCAACCGCTACTGCTTCCATATACCCATCGTGATACAGCTTTGACAAAATCGGCGACATACCATGGTAACGCAACCCACCTGCATGGTTTGCACTCGGCATAAAGCTGCTGCCCAGCGTATACATCTTGGCAAGCGGTGTAATTTTTCCCGTATCGCAAAAATCATACGCGTATTTTCCTCTGGTAAACGAGGGGCAGGACGCAGGCTCCACCGCAACAATGCGTGGGTTAGCCATACCGGTAAGCTTATCCTGCATAAACGGTGCAATCAATCCCCCCAAATTGGAACCGCCGCCTGCACAGCCAACGACCACATCCGGGTATTCATCCAAAATTTCCATCGCTTTTTTTGCTTCCAGCCCAATCACAGACTGGTGTAGTAAAACCTGGTTGAGCACAGAACCCAGCACATAACGGCAACCCTCTGTCGTCACTGCCTTTTCTACAGCCTCAGAAATGGCGCAGCCAAGGCTGCCGCCCGTTCCCGGGTTTTCCTTAAGGATCGCCCGTCCCACTTCCGTTGTGTCACTGGGGCTTGGGATCACATTGGCATCAAACGTCTGCATAACCGCCTTGCGAAACGGCTTTTGCTCATAAGACACCTTGACCATATATACCGTCAAAGGCAGCTTAAAATATGCGCATGCCTCGCTTAAAGCCGTCCCCCATTGTCCGGCTCCCGTTTCTGTTGTAAGGGAGGTCAGCCCCTGTTCCTTGGCATAATACGCCTGGGCAATGGCAGAATTCAGCTTATGGCTGCCAGAGGTATTGTTTCCTTCAAACTTATAGTAAATCTTCGCCGGCGTTTTCAGTTCTTTTTCCAAATTATAAGCGCGAATCAGCGGAGCCGGACGGTATATTTTGTACATTTCCCGTATTTCCTCGGGAATATCCACATAGCGCGTCTGTGCGTCCATCTCTTGGTGTGCAAGCTCCTTACAGAATACCGGGTATAAATCCGCCTCCGTCGCGGGCTGCATCGTGGCAGGATTAATCATCGGATCCGGCTGCTCTTTCATATCCGCGCGCATATTATACCATTGCTTCGGAATCTGATCCTCAGGAAGATAAAATCTATAGGGTACTTTTGCCATGGTAAAAACTCCTCTCTTTTGTCTGTAAAATAAAAAAAGCTCCCGTCCCAAAGGGACGAAAGCAAACTTCCGTGGTACCACCCAAATTGGCCGCAAGGCCCTCTCACTCCATACGCTGTTACGCATGCTCCCTTGGTAACGGGCGGAGTTCCCGTCCTGGCTACTGCTATTTCACCCGGCCCTCATAAGCCCATTCCCTGTAAAAGGACTGCCGCACTTCCACCATCTGCAGCTCTCTTAAAAAATCCTCTCCTTACAGGTACTCCTCTTAATCATCGGTTTAACTATTTATTTGCATTATAGCCCACTGATTCTGTTTTGTCAACCTGTATTTTTTATTTTACGATTATATCGGTAAAAAGGTGCCGACAGCTGTATGGAATCCTCTTTATAATTTGTGTTTTCCTGTATGACAGAAAAAAAAACAGCACAGACTATAAAAAAAGAACGCTATCAATGGAAATGAGTGATGACATGCCGCTTTCTACGCACATTGACGACAATATAGCTTTATTCAAAAAAACGCTGCATGCAGACGAAAGCTTTGATCTGATCAGCAGGCCTGTGCAGATCAACCGCCGCCGCTGCTGCCTGTTTTTTATAGACGGGCTGATCAAGGATGAGGTCATGGAAAAGGTGCTGGAATTTTTTTATTCGCTTGACAAAGAAGAGGATATGCGCGACGCAAACACCTTTGTTAAAAACTGCGTTCCATATGTAGAGGTAACCGTCACAGATAACTCACAGCAAATCTGCATGAATATTCTTTCCGGCGTTTCTGCATTATTTATAGACGGCTTTGAGCAGGCCATTATGATTGACAGCCGCACCTATCCACAGCGACAGACCAGCGAACCGGAAAAAGACAAATCCCTGCGCGGCTCCAAAGACGGCTTTGTAGAAACCCTGATCAGCAACACCGCCCTGCTTCGGCGGCGCATACGCGATACCAACCTGCGCATAAACGCCTTTGTCGTAGGCAGAGAATCTAAAACGGACGTCGCTGTCTGCTATATGGACAATAAAGTAGACAAGCAGCTCCTTGCAAAAATCACAAAGCAGATTGAAGCAATCAACGTCCATTCGCTTACAATGAACCAGCAAAGCCTGATCGAGGCGATTTATAAACACAAATGGTACAACCCCTTCCCCAAAATCAAATACACCGAGCGTCCGGACACCGCTGCTTCTTCGCTGCTGGAAGGCAACATCGTCATTCTTGTTGATAATTCCCCCTCCGTTTTAATCCTGCCTACTTCAATCTTTGATATTATCGAGGAAGCCGACGACTATTACTTTCCACCGCTTACCGGCACCTACATTCGCTTTGCCCGTTATATTGTCACACTTGCCACGCTGGTCATTACACCGCTGTGGCTGCTCGCCCTGAAAAACCCGGATCTTGTCCCCAAACCTTTTGAGTTTATATTGATCACAGAGCCTGTCAATATCCCTGTTTTCTGGCAGCTAATGATTCTGGAACTGGGCATAGACGGCCTACGCCTTGCCTCTGTCAACACACCAAACAGCCTAAGCACCTCTTTAAGTATTATCGGCGCGATCGCCCTAAGCGATTTTGCCGTCACGGTAGGCTGGTTTTCTACAGAAGCAATTCTTTATATGGCCTTTGTCGCCATCGCCAACTATACGCAGCCAAGCTATGAACTGGGCTATTCGCTTAAATTTCTGCGCATGCTTTTGCTGATTTTGACCCAGCTGTTTAATATATGGGGCTTTTGCGCGGGTATTGCCCTGACCTTTGTCCTGCTGCTGACAAACAAAACGGTATCGGGCAAAAGCTATTTGTATCCCCTTATCCCGTTTAACGGCAAAGCGCTTGCACGCAAACTGATCCGCACGCCGCTGACAAAATAAACGTCTACGGATAAAAAAAACGCACGCTTAAAACCGCCATCACCATCCCTGCAAAATCCGCGCACAGCGCAGCAGGGACGGTATGGCGGATTTTTTTGATCCCCACCGCCCCATAATATACGGCAATTGCATAGAACGTCGTTTCTGTAGAACCCGCCATCACGCTGGCTGCGCGTCCAATAAAGCTGTCCGGGCCGTAATCCTGCAAAATGCTGTTTAAAATTGCCGTTGAGCCGCTGCCGGATACCGGGCGCAGCAGCGCCAACGGGACCACCTCCGCCGGAAAACCCAAAAATTCCGCCGCCGGCCTTATAAAATCGATCAGCATTTCCAGCGCGCCTGAAGCCTTGAGCATATTGACCGCAACAATCAGCCCAATCAGCGACGGCGCAATTTTATAAGTAGAAATCAGTCCCTGCTTTGCCCCTTCCAAAAAGGTATCAAAGCAGGGAACTTTTTTGATAAAAGCAAATAGAATAATCAAAAAGATTACAAGCGGGATTACATAATTTCCAAGCTGTTCGATCTAACCCACCTTCTTTGTCCCGCATTTTTGTAACAGCTTTGCCATCGTAATGCCGATTGCAAGCGCAAAAACGGAGCTTACCCATACGCACGGTAAAATATCAAACGGTGCGCTTGCGCCATGGCTCTGCCGCAAAACGGCAATCGTTGTGGGAATCAGCTGGATCGACGCTGTATTGAGCACAACAAACATGACCATACTGTCGTTTGCCCGCTCCTGTTCCGGGTTTTTCAGCTGCATTCTGTGCATAGCCTCTATTCCAAGCGGCGTGGCGGCATTGCCAAGCCCCAGCAGGTTTGCCGTCACATTGGAGCAAATTGCGCTGCAAGCTTTTTTGTCATCTTTATATTGGGGAAACAGCCCCTTAAGCACAGGGGAAAAGGCTTTTGCCAGCAGCAAGGTAATCCCTCCACGCTCAGCAATTGCCATCAATCCCGACCAAAGGCACATCATGCCGCACATGGTAAGCAAAAGCTCTATTGCCTCTTGCGCACCGTTGAGCGCTCCTTGGCTTAATTGCGCCGTTTTTCCTGTAAAAACACCACATATTATGCTAATCAGCAAAATTGCGCCCCATATATAGTTTAGCACTATTTGTCACCTCGCCACGGAAAAATAACAAAGATGTTATATTTATTGACAATTATGGCATTTTTTGGTAAAATAAAAAAAATTCTGCTAAACCACTTTATTTTTTACAAGAAAGCGTAGAAGGGAGTCTTACGATGAAAAATGCCACAAACTTTTTTGCCACGGTTGACAATCTGGGACGTATCGTTATTCCAAAGCCATTAAGAAAGTCTTACGAACTGGAAAGCGGTACTTCTATCGAGCTTTTCCCCACAGACGACACCATTGTCATCAGAAAATACACGCCCGGATGCACCTTTTGCAACAGTATTACAAACCTTATCAATTACGAAGGAAAGCTGATTTGCAAAGACTGCATTAAAGAACTGGAAGGTAAGCTTTCTGTAAAAAATGAGGAGGAATCCGCAGAATAAAAAAAGGCACATAGTAAATATATGCGCCCAAAAAAATTTTCATGAAAAAACCCGGCACTTCCGTGCTGGGTTTTTTCTGTCATAAAGGTTCTGCTTCCTGTCAATATCCCATCTCTCCGTGAAGCGATTCGTCGTTTGCAACCCAGTCGTCCACATAAATGGCCGTAAATGTATCCTTGGAATTGCGTATGATCACACGCTTGATTCCTGCGTTGATGATCATTCGCTTACACATTGCGCACGAATTTGCATCCTTTACATATTCGCCGGTCTTGGCGTCCTTTCCAACCAGGTACATCGTCGCGCCAATCATGTCGTTTCTGGAAGCATGAATAATCGCGTTTGCCTCTGCATGCACGCTTCTGCAAAGCTCATAGCGCTCACCTCTTGGTACCTGCATGCTTTCGCGGATGCATACCCCCAGGTCAATGCAGTTATGCCTGCCTCTTGGCGCCCCCACATAGCCGGTCGAAACAATCTGGTCGTTTTTTACTATAATCGCCCCAAAATTTCGCCTCAGGCACGTACCTCTCTCTAAAACCGTTTCTGCTATATCCAAATAATAATTTTTTTTGTCTATACGGTTTATTCCCATCTTTTCCTCCGTCCGTTTCTTTCAGAGGCCGCGCCCCTTTTTCTTTTATGATAATCCAAATTTAAAAAATAAGCAACATATTTATCTCAAAAATCTAATTTTTCTATATATTCTGCTGCATACACGGCCGCAATTGCTCCATCTGAAGCCGCCGTTACAATCTGCCGCAGTCGTTTGGTACGCGTATCGCCTGCCGCATACACGCCCTCCATGTTGGTTTTGCAATCTTCCCCCGCTACAATATATCCGTCCTTGTCAAGCTCTAAAAAGTCCCGAAACGGCTCATTGCTTGGCATCTGTCCAACCGCCACAAACACAGCGTCCGTGCGGTAAAGCTGTTCCTTCCCCGTTTCCCTGTTGACGGTCCGGACCGCTTCCACCTGGTTCTCGCCCAAAATCTCTGCAATGCTTTCGTTAAAAATAATGGTTACATTCTTCTTTTTCTTCAGCCGCTGCGCCGCTGTTTCTTCCCCCTTGATCCGGTCCCCGCGGATCAGCAGTTTAACCTCTGCGCAAATATTTGCAAGGTACAGCGCGTCCTCCAGGGCCGTATTGCCGCTTCCGGCCACAATTGCCTGCTTGCCCTTGAAAAACGCGCCATCGCATGTGGCACAGTAAGACACACCGCGCCCTGTAAGCCGCTGCTCGCCATTGCATTCAAGCTTTCTGCGCACCGCACCGTTTGCAATAATTACCGCTTTGGCGGTATATTCCTGTCCGCCTGCCATAAGCTTCTTTTCCTTTCCCTCCAGACAAAGCGGCGTAACGTCTGCAAATACAAACTGTGTGCCCAGTGCAGAGGCCTGCTCATACAACTGCATTGCAAAATCCGTCCCGCTGATCCTGCGGATCCCCGGATAATTTTCAATTTCATAGGTGTTGACGGTTTGCCCTCCGTACATAGCCTTGTCAAACACGGCAACGCGTTTTCCTGCACGCAGTGCATAGATAGCGGCACTCATGCCGGCGGGGCCTGCGCCGATAATCAAAATATCCAACATATTTTTTCCCCTTTTCCAAGCATCCTGGTCTGTATTGACAAAAACCTGGATATTGTGTATTTATATTAGTATAGCACAAACACTTTCAACAGAACAGGAGAATTTCGTCGTGGAACAAATTTTGGTATCGGGCCTTTTAAATACAGAAGCAACCGTACAAATCGACCACTTTCCCATAGAATACTGCCCCATTCATTTTCCGTTTTTTGGTATAAGTACGTCTGTATCGGGGGTGGGCTTCAACGTTGCAAAAGCGTTGCGCACGCTGGGCGACAGCGTAACACTGTTTTCCCTGACAGGCAACGACCAAACCGGGCAGACCATTTTGCAGGCTGTGCAAGAAGAAGGGCTGGACGCCGCATATATCCTCCCTGCCCTGGCACAGTCTCCCCAGTCGGTCGTTTTATATGACAAAAGCGGAAAGCGCCAGATCTATTGTGACCTGAAGGATATTCAACAGGCCGTATGCGACCCTGCGCTTTTTGCACAGGCGCTTACAGACTGCAAAGCAGCCATATTATGTAATATCAATTTTAACCGCCCGCTTTTATCGGTTGCAAAAAAGGCCGGCGTTTTGATCGCTACAGACGTTCATGTCCTGTCGGATCTGCACGATGCCTTTAATGCAGATTTTATGCACCATGCCGACGTGCTTTTTTTAAGCGACGAGGCAATCCCCGGCGAGCCTTCGGCCTTTGTAAAAGCGCTTGCCGGCATTTACCGCTGTAAGGTCATTGCCGTGGGTCTTGGCCATAAAGGCGCTTTGCTTTATACAAGGGAAAACGGACAATGCATCCATATTCCCGCCGTTTACACCCGTCCGGTTGTCAATACGGTCGGCGCGGGCGACGCGCTTTTTTCCTCCTTTATGCATTTTTATACAAAAACAAACGACGCGCTTTTCTCTTTACAACGCGCCGTGTATTTTGCCTCTTATAAAATTGGCGAAGCGGGCGCGGCAAACGGCTTTATAGATGAATCGGCGCTTAACTCCCTGATAAATACCTAACGGACGTATACAACGGCGGCAAAGGCAAATAATAAATTAAATTCTACATAATACAGTAGGAATGGATGATTCTTATGCCCGTCGTCGTGTTATGCTCCTGCCGCAGGGACCAAAGCCTGTACCATATCCTTCTGCGCGCGCTTTCCAATTATGGCGGCGTACAGGCTATGCTTGGCAATACTCTGTATACAAGCTGTCAGGACCCCCATTTTACGCTTTTCTGTACGCACAGCGCACCACGTGCCGACAACACAAAGGGCGTTTTGGTATTTGACGAAAATTTTAAAAACGCGGGCAGCTTTCCGCTTTCCCAGGGCCTGATCCCCGTTTTGGAAAGCAATAACAAAAAGGCGGTTTCCCGCTTAAAAGACACAAGCCACATTGCCATTACCTGCGGCACCGGCCTGCGCGACACCTTAAGCATTGCAAGCCTGGACGATATGCGCGCCACCATCAGCCTGCAGCGTGAGCTGACCTCTATAAACGGCGACGCATACGAACCGCACGACTTTATTGCGCATCTTTCCCAAAAGACAGATGTTTACCCGCTGCTTGCCGTGTGCGGAACGCTTTTGCTGTGCGGGATTAAACCGGAGGATGGCTATTATATTTAAATTCAATAGGCAATGCTGTCTTTTCTGTTTATCCAGACCTTCTCCATGGGGGTGTTTTATAGAGGCTTTTATCTTATCCACCGAGTTTCTGCGTTTATATAGATTACTTCTAAAAAGACTTTCTTCATTTCTTGTGGAAGAAACGAACAAAAGACCAAAAAAGAGGGGACTTGCAAAGTTCCTTTTTTATTTGTTCCAAAACTTGCTTTTGTTTGTACTTTATGCAGGTAAGATAAAAAACCGCAGAAAGCGCCCCGCAGAAAGTTTAAAAAACAAAAAGAAGCGCGCCCGGCTATGCCAATTGTCCATCTTCCTTGTACAGGCCCCGCAAAAGCTTAATCTCCTGCGCATAGCCTGCAAGGTCGTTTGGCGTTTCCAAATAAAACGGCAAATGCCGAAGCTTTGGGTGATTGATCACCCTGACAATTGCCTCCAGCCCCAAATGGCCGTTGCCAATCGTTTCGTGCCTGTCCTTATGGCTGCCGCCCGGGTTTTTGCTATCGTTCAAATGGATCGCATACAGCCGCTCAAGGCCAATCACCCGGTCAAATTCCTCCAAAACGCCGTCTAAGTCATGCACAATGTCATACCCCGCGTCGCTCACATGGCAGGTGTCCAGGCACACGCCCATTTTTTCATTTAGCTGCACACGGTCTAAAATTGCGCGCAGCTCTTCAAAGCTGCGGCCTACCTCGCTGCCCTTTCCCGCCATCGTTTCCAACAGCACGGTCGTGGTCTGCTCCGGCTTTAAAATCGTGTTAAGAAGCGCTGCAATCATCTCTATTCCCGCCTCTGCCCCCTGCTTTACATGACTGCCCGGATGAAAATTATAATAATTATGCGGCACATGCTCCATCCGCTTTAAGTCATCCTCCATAATCATCTGCGCCAGCTCCCTGGTGTGAGCGTCCGCAGAGCAGGCATTCAGCGTATACGGCGCATGCGCCAAAATGGGAGCAAATCCCTTATCCGCTATATATGCATGAAACTGCGCAATATCCTCCGGGTCTATATCCTTTGCCGCAAACCCTCTGGGATTGCGCGTAAAAAATTGGAACGTGTTGGCGCCTATGGACACCGCCTCTTGCGCCATATGGGTAAACCCCTTGGCAGCCGACAAATGTGAACCAATATGCAGCATGTTTTTTTCCGTCCTTTCATATAATTGCATATTGTAGTTATTATACCACAATTGCAGGCAGACAACAACGCAACGCATCTATGGTTTTTATTCTCTGTTTTGCAATTGCACAAACGGCAGTTTCGGTGTATAATTTTTTTCGTGCGAATCTATATACAGAAAAGGGGCGGCATTATGATCTATGACAACGTGCTCGAAGCGATCGGCCATACGCCGGTCATACGCTTAAACAGAATGGCAGACAAAAGCGGCGCACAGGTGCTTGTAAAATACGAAGGGCTCAACGTAGGCGGGTCAATCAAAACCAGAACCGCTTATAACATGATCTTGCAGGGCGAAAAAGATGGACTTATCCATAAAGACACCATTATTGTAGAGCCCACCAGCGGCAACCAGGGCATTGGCCTTGCGCTGGTCGGCGCGGTGCGCGGCTACCAAACGGTCATCATTATGCCAGACTCGGTAAGCTACGAGCGCAGAAAGCTGGTCGAGCACTACGGCGCAAAGGTCATTTTGATCCATGACGACGGCAACATCGGCAAATGCATAGAAACCTGCCTGCAAACAGCGCTGCAAATGGCAAAGGACGACCCGCGCGTTTATGTTCCGCAGCAGTTTGAAAACCCCGCCAACCCGCTTGTACATAAGCACCACACCGCCTTGGAGATTATGGAACAGGTCGCACAGCCAATCGACGGCTTTTGCTCCGGTATAGGAACAGGCGGTACTATTACCGGCATAGGCGAGGTGCTAAAAGCGCAATATCCCGATATCCTGATCTGGGCGGTCGAGCCGGAAAACGCGGCAATTTTAGCAGGCGGCAACATAGGCACCCATTTGCAGATGGGCATAGGCGACGGCCTGATCCCCCGCAACCTGAACACACAGATTTACGACGATATTTATATCGTAAGCGACGAAGAAGCCATACAAACCGCCAAGGATCTTGCGCGCCTGGAAGGCCTCATGTGCGGGATTTCCTCCGGCACAAATGTAGCGGCCGCACTGAAAATGGCAAAAAAACTTGGCCCCGGCAAAACCGTTATTACCGTGCTGCCAGATACTGCCGAGCGTTATTTCAGCACGCCGCTTTTTACCTGATTTTCATTTTTTATAGAAAAGCACGCCGGGGAACAATTTCCCGGCGTGCTTTTTTACAGCGGCATGTTCCGGTTACTGGGCTTTGTCTCTAGCCTGTAAACCTCTATCTGGATCTGATGCCGGATTGCGACGGTGTTACCTGGGTATTTCAATAAAAGCGCCCCATACTCCCGGTCAAACTGCCGCACCCTTTCTTCCGGCAGGCTGGCGCCTATTCCCCTGCAGGTTCGGATTCTTCCGCGCCAGGCATCTTTATCAAAAACAATTTTTTCTTTATATGTATGTACGGTTTCCAATGCAAAATACGGCCTTGCCCAGTCCGGAAACAAATAAGCAACCGGGCGAAAACCTCCTCCTGTCCAGTCTGGGTTATACCGCAGCACAAGCGCTTCCATTTCCTGTATCATCGTGTCTTCAAACGGCAGCCATTCCATGGAAATTTTGCAAAACGCCCCGTCGGGCCGTAAAACACGCGCAATTTCCGGTACTGCCCGCTTTACATCAAAATACCAAAAGCATTGCACGGCGGTTACTGCGTCAAAGCGGTTGTCTGCAAAGCCGGTATCCTCCGCGCTGCACACTTTAAATGCAATTGCATCCATACCGGCCTTTTCTGCAAGCCTTTTGCCTTCTTTAAGCTGCTTTTGCGAAGGGTCTGTCGCGGTAAAGCTTGCGCCCGTACCATACATATTGCGCGGCAGCACGGCCGTACCGCTGCCCAGATCCAGTATTTTTTGGCCCGGCCTTCCAATTCCAAAGGTGCAAAGCTTATCGTACATGCTTTGCGGGTAAATATCCCTGTATTTCCCGTATTCCTCTGCCGTGTTTCCAAAATCAAAGGCTTTTCCTTTATCGATCGTATCTATATGCACACAAAAACCTTCTTCCGTTTGCTCATACAAAAAGCAGGAAAACAAGCGTTGCTGTTTTCCTGCCCTTTATTTTTATTTTATCCTTTATTATTTACGGTTAAAAATAGACATGATGTCATAGAAGGTATCATCGTCATCCGCTACATCCACATTGCCCGTTTTCCTTGCCGCTACATCTTTTGCCGCCGCAACAGAAGCCGCCTGGTTTCTGAGCATTTCTGTCCGTGAAGAGGTCATAGACATTCTGGATGTATGCGCGTTGTCCTTCTTTCCGCCGTCAAACGATGCAAAGCCTGTAGCAATCACCGTAACGCTCATTTCGTCTTCCATATTTTCATCCAAAACGGCACCCCAGATAATATTTGCTTCCGGGTCGGCCTGGTCTGTAATCATTGCGGAAGCCGTATCAATTTCATCCAGCCCAATATCCGCAGAAGCCGTTATATTGACAATCACGCCCTTGGCACCGTCAATCGAAGTTTCAAGCAGCGGGCTTGTAATCGCCATTCTTGCAGCCTCTTCCGCCTTGTCCTTTCCCTGTGCATAACCAATACCCATGTGCGCATAACCCGCATTGTTCATAATAGAGGTTACGTCTGCAAAGTCCAGGTTGACCAAACCGGGAATCAAGATCAGGTCAGAAATGCTTTGTACGCCCTGGCGCAGCACATCGTCCGCCAGGTCAAACGCATTCTTCAATGTAATGCGCTGTTCACTTGCATATTTCAACCTTTCGTTCGGTACAACAATCAGCGAATCCACATGCTCCCTTAAGGCCGCAATACCGGCTTCGGCCTGTTCCATACGCTTTTTTCCCTCAAAGGCAAAAGGCTTTGTTACAATGGCAACTGTCAATACGCCCATATCCTTTGCAATTTCCGCAACAATCGGCGCAGCGCCCGTGCCGGTTCCGCCGCCCATACCGGCAGTGATAAAGACCATGTCTGTACCCTGCAGCACAGCGGTAATTTCCTCACGGTTCTCTTCTGCGGCCTCTCTGCCGACCTCCGGCTTAGAGCCAGCGCCTTTTCCATGCGTAATCTTTTCGCCTATCTGAAGCTTTTGTGAAGCATTGGAAAACTGCAAAACATGGTCGTCGGTATTAATTGCAATAAACTCAACACAGCGCACACCCATTTTTACCATGCGGTTTACAGCGTTTCCGCCGCCGCCGCCTACGCCAATGACCTTAATAACAGGGATGTTGTTGCTGTACTCTTTTTCAAGCTCGAATGCCATTTGAACTTCCTCCTAATCAACATCTGATTGCTTCATCCAACTAAAAAAGCCTGATGTTTTAAATCTATAATCCAATCGACTATACGCCTATTTAATAATGTATCACAAGCGCTGAAAAATTTCAATAAGTTCTTGCAGAAAAATTTAAAAATTCGGCAAATATTCTCGATTTCAACGCCTTTTACCCAAGTACCCCGAAAAGATCAGGCATATACCCCATCATCATACCCGTCTGTCCCGTCGGCATAACCATCGTAATAGTAGCCGTCGTCATAATAATAACCATCGTCAGCATAGCTGTCGTCAGAATAACCGTCATCGTAATAGCTTTCGTCAGTATAGCCGTCGGTATAGCCGTCGGTATATCCATCGCCGCTGTCCTGCCAGGTATAATCTGTCACAGGCTCGGTGGCGGCGGTTGTGGGCTCGGTAGAAGGCTCGGTGGCATACAGCGTATTGTCCGGGTTGTAATATGATGCCTTTTTGCTGCCATTGCAGGCCGAAACATCTAAAACGCCCATATCGGTCTGGGCAAGCTTCTGGTCAATAATCGTCTGCGCCGTGCGGATTTTATAATCAATATCCTCTGGCATTCCCAGAACAATCTGGATCCTGTCTGCATAATTTAACTTAATATTGGCCGTGTTCGAAACATCAATTTCCCGTATGCCGTTAAATTCATTTTTTTGTAAGGCCTTGGTGATCTCGTTTAAGATCGGCATAATATTCTTATTCTTCACCTGGGCCGTGTTTCCCACCTCGGCCTTCTCCAGCGTACAGCCTTCGATCACCGGCGCGTCATATGTATTTTTACTGATTCGCTCCAGCACTCTCCCCTCAGAGGAAATCACCACAAATTCTTCCCCTTCCGCAATCACATACGCCGGTTGCGCCTCTGTAATATGTATGACCATCGTATCGGGGATTCGTATGTCAATTTTCGCCTCTTCCACATACGGGAGCGTCTGCTTGATCTTCTCTTCCCCTGCTTTTTTATCACTTAAAAACAGATTTTCCCCCAGCGTCAGACCGCTTGCATCAATAATCTCCTGGTTGCTGTAATGCGCAGATCCTTCCACCTCAAACTGTTCTGATTTAAAAAATACCGTCAGTGAAAGCACAACGCCTACGATCAGGATCACCAGCAGGATCGCGCCGCAAACGGCAAAGTTAATCACCTTTCTGGTTTTTCTGGAAAATGGCTCTCTGCTGAGCTCCTCCTGGATCCTTGCCTCTTCCTCGGCCTGCATGGCGGCATTTTGCTTCATAGCGACTTCATCTGTGTAAAAGCCGTCGCCGTAATCGTCCCGCCGGACAATCGGCTCCTCTGTATACGTCTTTCTTGCAGGGCCGCTCTTGGCTCTTCTTGCCGCGTCACCTACCTTCTTACCGCCGCGTTGGGGCATACGCGTTGATTTTGCCTCGGCCTTTTGCACCGTTTTTATAGCGGGGCTGCGCTTTGTCTGTTGTTTTTTTTGTTTTTCCTCAGAAAAGGGCCGCCCTGCACTTTTTTCCGGGGCAGTCCGCTTATTGCCCGGGGCTGCGGCAGGCCTTCTTCCGCCTGTCGGCCTTTTTGCATTGCGCATCTTCTGGCTGCCATTTTGCATGCCCGGCCTTTGTTCAGACATCCGCTTGTTTTGCTGATTTTGATTGCTGCCTTTGTTCTTGTTTTCCATCTTTTCTACATCCTTACAGATTGAAGTCCATATCTTTCTCCGGCCGTTTTCCGTTTTATACCTTTTTGACCGTCGCTCCTACGCTGGATAAATAGAGCTCTATATCCTCATAGCCGCGTTCCAAAAATTTTACGCCCTTAAGCTCGGTTGTTCCTTCCGCCGCAAGCGCCGCTACAACCAGTGCGGCACTGCCGCGCAGGTCAAGTGCCTCCACAGAAGCACCGTAAAAATGCTTTACGCCCTCTACAACGGCAACTCTGCCTTCCACCTTAATATTTGCACCAAGACGCAACAGCTCCCCTACATGTTTATAACGGCTTTCAAAAATATTTTCCACAAACACGCTCGTTCCGTTTGCAAGGGCCGTCATCGCCATAATGGGCGCCTGCGCGTCTGTAGGAAAACCGGGGTACGGCATCGTCCTTATAAATTTTACTGCCTTAAGCCGTTGCGGTGCAAAAATATGCAGTGTATTCCCGCTGATACGGATCGTACAGCCGGCTTCTTCAAAAACGGAAATAATGGAACCCAAATGCGCAGGAACAACATGCTTCAGTTCCAGGCTGCCGCCGGTCACCGCCGCCGCAGCCATATAGGTTGCGGTCACAATTCTGTCCGGAATAATCGTGTGCTGCGTCCCTGTAAGTCGTTCTACGCCGTCAATAAAAATAGTTCCCTCGCCTGCGCCGGAAATTTTTGCGCCGCAGCCGTTTAAAAAGTCTGCAAGGTCGCAAATCTCCGGCTCTCTTGCCGCATTTGTAATGATCGTCGTTCCCTTGGCAAGCACAGCCGAAAGCATAATATTTTCAGTAGCACCCACGCTTGGAAAGGACAACGTAATCTTTGCGCCGTGTAAGCCATTGGGAACGCTGCAATCTAAAATCCCGTGATGTTCTGTAATTTCCAGCCCCATCAGACGCAGCGCCTTTAAGTGCAAATCGATCGGACGCGGGCCCAGCTCGCATCCTCCCGGAAAAGACAGCCTTGCTCTTCCCATGGTGGCAATAATTGCACCTAAAAAGACAATGGAGGAGCGCATCTCCCGCATTAACGCATCCGGTATATCATACCGGCACACGCTGTGTGTATCCACAGTCAGGGTGCTGCCGCTGCGGCTGACATTGCAGCCCAGATAACGCAAAATTTTGATAGAAGTTTCCACATCGGAAAGGCGCGGGCAGTTATGTAGCACACAGCGGTCGCCTGAAAGCAGTGTTGCCGCCAGAACAGGGAGCGCGCTATTTTTAGCCCCCTGTACAGAAATACTGCCGTTTAGTCTGTTGCATCCCTCTATCATAAGCTTCGACACACAGAACACCCTTTCCAACAAAAGCTTTAGGGCTGAAAATCAACCCTTGATATCTTATGTTTTAAGGCTGTCTGTTGTTACACAGCTACAAACACCAAACCGTTTCTATACAGCCGGCACAGTCCGTCGGTTAAACAGCTGCTGTGCCAAGCACCTTTTTAATAACCGAATAAATCCTTTCGTTTGCATCTGTAATTGCAAGTCTTTTGGCATTTTCGCTGTATTTTCTAAGCTTTTCCGGATCGCTTACCATATCGTCCACCGCCTGCATAACCGCTTCCTGGGTCAGCTCCTCTTCTTTTAAAACGCGAGCTGCCTGTCGGTTGGCCATTGCCATAGCGTTGTGATACTGGTGGTTTTCCGCCACATTGGGCGAAGGGATCAAAATAGCGGGCTTTCCCTGCGCCTGCAGCTCGCTTAACGTAATCGCCCCCGCCCTGCATATAACAAGGTCTGCCGCCGCAAGGCACACGGGCATATCATCAATATATTCCCTTATATCTAAATTTTCACAGCCGTCCGGGTCTGCCCCCATCTTTCGCAAAAGATCGGGGAACCACTTCCCGTATTGGCCGTAAGCGTGTATAATTTGGTATTTGCCGTCCTTTGCGCTGCGCGCTATCATTCCTGCGACATTCTCGTTGATCTTCCGGGCGCCCAGGCTTCCGCCAAATGACAAAACCACAGGGCGGCTATCCAGCCCCAGCTTCTTTCTGCACGCCGTTTTGTCCGCCGTTAAAATTTCCTGCCTTACAGGGTTGCCCGTCGTAACGCAGCGGCATCCGTCGCTTAAATATTGTTTTGCCTCTGGCATTGCAAGCATAACGCGCTTTACATACCGGGAAAGCATTTTTGTAGTAACGCCCGGAAAGGCGTTTTGTTCATGGATCACAGTCGGGATAGAAAGCTTTGCCGCCGCCCGGATCACCGGGCCGCTTACATAGCCGCCCGTCCCCATACAAATATCCGGTTTAAAATCCCGGATAATCCTTTTAGACACAGTGCCTGCCTGCAACGCCTTTTTTACTGTAATGATATTATCCTTTACGGCGCTGGGGGAAAAGCTCCGCTTAAATCCAGACACAGAAATCCCTTCAAAAGCAAAACCGGCCTGCGGCACCAAGCGCTCCTCCATGCCTCCTTTTGCTCCTACATATAAAATTTGCACGTCCGGCTCTTTTTTCCTTATATAGCCGGCTACCGCGAGCGCAGGGTTAATATGGCCCGCCGTGCCGCCGCCTGCAAATAAAACTCTCATAGAAGCACCCTCCTTTGTCACACAGCCTGTCAAAGGCTTATGCTTTATTAATATTGGATGTCCTTGAAATCGAAAGCACAATCCCCATCTGCGCCAACAGCATGACAAGCGAGCTTCCGCCTGAGCTGAAAAACGGCAGGCTGATCCCGGTGTTTGGAAGCAAATCGGTAATAACCAGAATATTCAAAATTACCTGCAGCCCAATTTGTGCGGTCAGGCCCACACCCAAAAGTGTACCGAACTTATCTTTCGCACGCATCGATATGGTAATCCCGCGCCATACAAGCAGTCCGAAAATTGCAAGAATAATCACCGCGCCGATCAACCCCAGCTCTTCACAGACAATCGCAAAGATAAAGTCGTTTTGCGGTTCCGGCAGGTACAGATACTTTTGCCTGGATTGCCCTAACCCCAGACCCATCAGCCCGCCTGAGCCAATCGCATACATCGAATTCCTGGTCTGCCATGTGGTCTGCCACATTTCAGGCGTTGTGTATTCCAGCGCCTGTCCCCAGCCTTCCATACGCTCCATCGCATAAGAAAGCAGCCCGGTGGCCGACATGATAAGAAAAATAACCAGTATGCCGGCACCCGCAAACAAAAACCACTTTCCCTTCACGCCCGATATATACATCATCAGCGCCGTTAAAAGCGTTACAATAACAATACCGGAATAATGCGGCTCCAACAGCAACAGCACCACCGTAGGAACAAGGATTACAATTGCCGGTAGAACACCGTATTTAAATGTTTCCATCTTATAAAAATACACAGAGCCCCAATGGGCAAAAAACAAAATCAACGCAAACTTCATCAGCTCAGACGCCTGAAAACTTGCTATGCCCAGGTCAATCCATCGGTGCACACCCGTTTCAGACGGGATAAACAGCACAACAACCAAAAGTAAAAACGCAAGGGCCAAAACCCATACCGCCAGCTTATGGAAGTGATGATAATCAAAAAAAGAAATAGCAAGCATTGCAGCAACGCCAATCACTGCAAAAATTACCTGTCTTTTTAAATACAGGTAACTATCTCCGTTGGTAAAATAAGCAACCGGATAGCTTGCGGAAAACATCATAATAATCCCAATAACAAGCAAAATCAAGATTAAAAGTAAAAAAGGCATATCCAATCCGGCGCGTACCGAAAACAGCTTGAGCTTTTTCCGTATACCGCGGCGTTTTGTATCCGCCGTTTTTTCGTGCGCAGCTACAGAGGCATAGTAGCCGCGCCTTCTATTAT
This sequence comes from uncultured Oscillospiraceae bacterium, assembly GCA_900541565.1. Classification (GTDB taxonomy): domain Bacteria; phylum Bacillota; class Clostridia; order Oscillospirales; family Acutalibacteraceae; genus Scatavimonas; species Scatavimonas merdipullorum. The sequence goes on along the minus strand of UQKB01000004.1, from coordinate 108,979 downwards.
ATGCTTCCTGTGCTTTCCGTTTAAGCTCCGCCTCGTATCTTAGGGGATATTTTCTATCCATCTTTCCACCACCATACAGTCATACATAAAACGCGCGCCAGCCCTATTTTAAAAGCCCGTCATTACCAACGCAAGTGCCAACACGCCGCATAACGCCGTCGCCAGGCTGAACACAACTACAATTTTCACTTCCGACCATCCACACATTTCAAAATGGTGGTGGATCGGGCTCATTTTAAACAGCCTTTTTCCTTTTGTCGCTTTAAAATACACAACCTGCAAAACGACCGAAAGCATCTCAAGCAAATATACAAGCGCAATGGGGATTAAGATAATCGGCATATTCATTCCAAACGCCAACGCGCATAAAAAACCTCCAAGATACAAGGAACCCGTATCGCCCATAAAAACCTTTGCCGGATGAAAATTCCAGATCAAAAAGCCAAGGCATCCGCCCGCCAGAGCCGCAGACATAATCCCAATCCCCTGCGAAACCAAGGTAGAGGCAATTAGCATAAAAGCAAGCGCGGCAAAAAAGGTCATAGATCCTACCAGCCCGTCTATCCCGTCTGAAAGGTTAACGGCGTTTACAACGCCCACAATCAGCACCGCAGACAATATCCAGTAAAGCCATCCCAGATCCACCGGCCCAACAAAGGGGATCAGTGTTTCAGAAGTAACGCCTGTTAAAGACAACGTAAACAAATACGCAGCCGCAACGCCAAACTGCAAAATCAGCTTTTGCTTTGCCGTAAGGCCCAAATTCCGCTTCTTCACAACCTTGATATAATCGTCAAAAAAGCCAATTGCGCCAAATGCCGCCGCCATGGCAAGGCCCGCAAACACCTTGTTAAAAGAAAGCGTCACCTGTGTAAATACGGGATCCTCTCCCGAAGCAAACGCGCTGCAAAGCAAAACACCGGCAACAGACGTCACAATGGTACTGGCCACAAACATCAAACCGCCCATGGTCGGTGTACCCTGCTTTCCTTTATGCCATTTTGGCCCAATATCTAAAATCGTCTGACCATATTTCAGCTTTTGTAAAAAAGGTACAAGCCATTTTCCTAAAATTGCGGCAATCGCAAACGAAACTACCGCACTTCCCAGTATCCAACCAACGTTCATAGAAAAACCTCCATCATTTTCAACCTCAAAATTATGCAAAGGCCGCCAAACTTTCAAGGGTGCTCAGCCCGTTTGCTATCTCTTTTAGCGCAATATCCGAAGCAAGCAGCGCGCCTGCAAGTGCAAGCGCATTTTCAACTGAAAGGCCGCAACCCTCTTTTAGCTTAATCCTGCCAATCAGTCCCGTGCCTACAAGCTCAAAATTTATATGCTCCGCCGTTTGCGTTATATTCTTTGCAACAAGGTCCGCTCGGTCGTCATTGTGGGAATATTCTACAATTTTCTCTTTTTCCTTTTCTTCCAGCAGCTGTTTTCTCATCTCGTCATAGGGAAGGACCAGCGTAGTACATGTCTGCAGCCACTGCTGCTCATATGGGCAGGCGCTTTCATCTGTAAACAACACCGTATTGACCGCACGCTGTCCCGCCGCAAAGGTAATACTTCCAACGCAGTAGGGGTGCTCCGTATAAACAGCCATACTTTTTGCCGTTACACGCTTTCCTGCCTCTGCAAGCACATGCTCCAACGCTTTTAAGGAATGTTCCACCAATGGCTGCCTTCCCACCGCCGTTATCTGTCCGTACGGGGGTGTGCCGCCGCTTGATTTTTTGCTCTTCATCGCTTTCCCTGCCTTTATTTATCTAAAATTAAAAGATCGGTTCTCCATAGCTGCTGTCCTGCACAAACGTCACAATAACCACCGTGCCCTGGCTTACCATGGTTCCCTGCGCAATGCTTTGCGATTGGGAAATCCCCTCGCCTGCGGCGCTTGCGCCCGCAATGCTGATATTTAAATTATACTGTGACGCTATACTGTTTACATCTGATATGGAAAGCCCTGTAAGATCGGGAACCTCTACCATATCCTCATCTACGCCGGCTGCATCTGTATAAAGCACAACCGTACCGCCCTGCGGAATTCTGGACTCCGCCGCAGGAATCTGTGCAGCAACGGTCGTTCCTTCACCCTTTACAATAGAAACAAATCCGTCTTCCTCGGCCGCAGCCTGCGCCTGCTCCACACTCTCGCCCACGTAATTGCCCGCCGTTGTATCCAGCATCGACAGCTCTTCTTCGTTATACTGTGTTTCAACCTCTAAATATGGCAGCACCTCCGCCATAATTTCCGCAAACACGGGTGCTGCAACCTGGCTTCCGTAATACTGTCCGCCAGTGGGGGTGTCAAAGTATACAAGCAGCGCCACCTGCGGATCATCCGCCGGGGCAAAACCGCAGAAAGATGCAATATAGTCCTCTATTCCATCGTCATTAGAATCGGTCAGCTTTTCAGACGTTCCCGTTTTTCCGGCAATCCTGTACCCCTGTACATAACCGTTTGTCGCCGCACCGCTAATCGCGTTTTCCTCCAGTATGGCGCACAGCTCCTTAGACACCTCTTCCGAAATGACCTGCCGTTTCACGGTTGTATCTGTCGACTCTACCACGTTGCCGTCGCTGTCAAGAATCTGCCTGACCGTATAGGGCTGCAAAAGCTTTCCGCCGTTTGCAACTGCAGAAACAGCCGTCACCATCTGGATTGGCGTTACAGAAAAGTTTTGCCCAAACGATGCAACCGCCAGATCCATGGGCCCCATCGAGCCGTCCTCGTTAAAAAAGATATCTTCCGATTCGCCCGGCAGGTCGATCCCCGTTTTCTCAGAAAATCCAAACGCCTGGTAATATTCCCAAAATTTTGTCGCGCCAATTAAATTACCAATCTGCATAAACGCCGGGTTGCAGGAATTACATAACGCTTCTTCAAAGGTCTGTGTGCCATGCCCTGCTGTATTATGGCAGCTGATGGACGATGCACCCTCAAACGGCACGTAAGATCCTGTGCAGTAAAAGCGCGACTCGTCGTTAATCAGATTTTCCTCCAGCGCCATGGAAGAAGTAATGATTTTCCATACCGATCCGGGATAATAGGTGTCGCTGACCGCCTTGTTCCTCCATTGCTTGGAAAGCGCAGCGCTTTCCGCCGCAGCCTTTTCATCCTCCGGCAGCTGCGCAATCTCATCCTTTGCCGTCTGGTTGACTAAAGTAAACGGGTCGTTTAAGTCATACCCCTCTTCTACCGCCATTCCTAAAATAGCACCCGTATTGACCTCCATCATAATCGCCACCGCGCGATTATATACCTTGTGCTCTTCTATACCTTTTTGCAAATACTTTTCCATAATATGCTGGATCGTCTCGTCAATCGTCAGCACCAGGCTGTTTCCATCCTCTGCCTGTACCTTTTGTTCATAATCAAACGGCATCTCCGTCCCGTTTGCATTCTTCGCCGTTACCAGCCGGCCGGGTGTTCCCGTCAGGCTTTCATCATACTGGTATTCTATGCCGGAAAGGCCCTGGTCGTCGCTGCCTGTAAACCCGATCAGAGAAGAAGCAAACGATCCATATGGATAGTACCGTTTATAGTCCTCAATCAGGTCGATTACACCGGTAATATCGTGTTCTTCGTCCAGCTCATCTACAAATTTCAGGATTTCGTCTCTGACGTCGCTTTCAATTTGCCGCTTCACTACCACATAATAAGACCTTTCCTTTGTTTTCTCAAAAATATCCGCCTGCTCCAAATCCAGTATCTCTGCTAAACCCTGGGAAACGATCGTGCGTTCTTCGTCAGATTCAAAATTGATCGGGGACAATACCACCTTCCAAACGGTAGCGCTTTGCGCAAGCACCTTTCCGTTGGTGTCATAAATGGTACCCCTCCTTGCACTGATCGTCGTATCGTTCAGCTGCTGCGCCACAGCCGCCTGTTGCAGCTCTTCCCCCTGCACAACGCTTAGCTGCGTAAGGCGTAATATTGCGCTGCCAAAACCAACCACAAGAATTAATACCAAAATAATTACAGACCTGTGAACCAGCTTTGTATTTGCGCCCTTTGACATATCAGACAAACTCCCTTCCAACTCACTGGGATCTTTCCCGCATAGGCAGCCGCTCTTGCCGGCCGCCGGGAAGACGCTACCATTTTTATACTACTATCCATATCTTCACTTTTTACAGGATATTTTTCCTGCATCTATCTACATATATAATATAAGCATATCTTACGCACGGGGTAAACCTGAAATTTTTGCCTCGGCTTTTTACATATATCGTTTTGCATATAAAAATACGGTTGTAACATAAGTCAGCCAGCAATTACCCCATAACAGTAATACGTCCGTTTACCAACTCATTCAGAAACGGCAGACCGCCGCTCCCTGTTACAACCGCTTCGTCATTCTTATAATTCTTATATATATGTGTATTAGAAACCCGCTCTGGTTATGACCAAAGCCCCGCAATCGCATCAGCAATGGATTCAAACAGATTGCCGCCGTCTGTCTGAGAGATTTCCGCTTTATCCCCCTGTGAAAGACTTATGTACTCTTTTTGATAATTGTCGGCTCTGGACATCCCCAACTCTTCTGATGCATACGCCTCTACCACAGATGGGGAAAGCTTGGACTCCACCTTCATCTGCAACTGCGTATACAGGCTTTCCTGATCTGCAAGCTCGCTTGCAGCGTTGCTGATCTGCTGGTTGAGCTCTGTCAATTGCACCTGTCCATGTACAATCATAACCACAGCGCCGGTGACAATCATGCCCAGCATAAACCCGGTAAATAGCTTTGCAGGGTTATATTTACGCCTGCGTATTTTATCCAACTGCTCCTCAGGAATGCTCAGAACATTGTTCTTTCTTCTTCTGTGAATCTGCTTTTTCGGCTCTTCTATCTCAATCTGTTCGGCTGCTTCAAACAGGCTAATATCATACGCTGCATTTCTCTCTTCAAAAGCCATTCCTTACACCTCTATGTAAAACCCTTAACATCTATAAATATATAAACGAAGTCGTATTTTTGTATTTTCTTTTCTATGTTTAAACGTATTTTTTATGGAATTTGGGTGGCAAACTGCCTTGTATTATTTTTGTAACTTTTTAATTTTTATCTATTTTTTTGCGGCTTGTTAGCCGAACATATGTATGCACAATATGTAGTGTCCCATGCAAAACTTTTTCATTGAACCACAATATATAGTCTACTACATGTACCTGCTTTTGTCAAAGCTTTTTTTAACAATTTTTACAACTTTGTTACAATTTTTCTGCTGCGCGCAGCTTTGCGCTTCTGCTTCTTGGGTTTTTCTGCAATTCCTGCGCTGATGCCTCCACCGGCTTTTTAAAAATAAGCTTTGCTTTGGGCTTTTTCCCGCAAACGCATATGGGAAAATCCTTCGGGCAGGTACATCCCTGGCACCACAAAGCCATACGTTGTTTGACAATGCGGTCCTCCAAGGAATGAAAACTTATCACCGCAAGCCGTCCGCCTGGTTTTAAAATGGAAAACGCGGCGTCCAGCCCCTGCGAAAGCCTGTCAAGTTCACCGTTGACAGCAATGCGAAGCGCCTGAAACGTTTTCCTCGCAGGATGCCCGTCTCGCCTTCTGGCCGCGGGCACAGCGCCTTTAATAATTTCAGCAAGCTGCGTGGTCGTTTGTATCGCTTCTTTTTCCCTGGCCTTTATAATTGCATCTGCAATCGGTCCTGCAAATTTTTCTTCCCCATAGGTGCGAATAATCTTTGCAAGTTCCCCATACGGCAGAGTGTTCACCAACTCGTACGCCGTCGTCCCCTGTTGACTCATACGCATATCCAGCGGAGCCTCGTAATGAAAGGAAAATCCACGCTGCGCAGTATCGAGCTGTCTGGAGGAAACCCCTATATCCAACAGCACCCCGTCAACGCTTTCAAATCCAAGCGACTGTACAACCGTATCCATCTGACTAAAATTTGCCTGCACTACTTTGAAATTGCCATTTCCAAAAAACCTCTTTGTTACTGCTTCAATGGCATCGGGATCCTGGTCAATAGAAATCAGCGTCCCGGTTTTCAGCCTTTTCAAAATCTCAGCTGAATGGCCGCCTCCTCCCGCCGTGCCGTCCACGTAAACCCCATTTGGTTTTATGGCAAGCGCCTCTATGGTTTCGGCAAGCAGCACCGGCATATGGGAAAACTCCATCGGTACGACCTCCGTCACGCTAAATCATTTCCAGCAAAGCAACAATATCCTCGCTTGCCTGGCGATCCAGGTAATTTTCCCAGTTTTCCCGGTTCCAAATTTCCACCCTTGTACCGCAGCCAATAATCACGGCCTCTTTTTCCAGACAGGCATGCTGCCGTAAATGATCCGGGATCAGGATTCTTCCCTGTGCGTTCGGTTCAGAAACATCTGCTCCCGCACAGAAATACCTGTACAGCCCTGTTGCCTTTGAAACCGGCAAAGCGCTGATTTTTGCCAGAAACTCTTCCCATTTTGCAAGGGAAAGCACCTGTAGACAGCCTTTTCCTTCCTCCGGTCCCGTATGGATCCCTTTTGTGACATAGAAAGCCTCGCCAAGCTCCTCACGAAACTTTGCGGGCATAATAATGCGGCCTTTCGCATCTATGTTATGTTGGTAAGTCCCAATAAACATACCATCACTTCCATGTCATCCGTGCATATTGCAGTGCTATTGTGTGCCACAAAATGGTCTAAAGTGCCACTTTGTGTTTCAATTATAGACGATTGATTTGGAAATTGCAATATGTTTTTTAAAAAAGATATGCCAAAAAGCACATTTTTTCTGATTTTTTATGTGTTTTTTCGTTTTCTCCCGTTTTTCCGGTCTTTTTCCCCCCGGCAGTTCTGTCTCTGCACTTGAAAACAAAAAACGGCAGGTGGAACCCACCTGCCGTTTTTATTGTTGAATAGACCTGTTATCAAAAACTTTTTCTCTTCAGTTTCCCGTACGCTGGCTTGCTTTCAAGCTTTGTCTTGTCTTCTTAATTTCGTTTGCCTGCGCTGTCATCAACTCATCTGTTTTACGCATAAGCTCTTCTACATATTCGTTGGCGGCCTTTCTGATCTCCTTGGCCTTCAGCTTTGCGTCAGAAATAATCTCGTTTGCCTCCTGCTGTGCCTGGCGCACAATTTCATTCTGATTGACAAGTGTCTTTTTCCGCTCCTCGGCAGAACGCACAATGCTTTCGCCTTCCTTTTTTGCGTCTGCAATGATTTGCGCCCGATCTGCAACAATCGCCTTTGCCTGCCTTACCTCCTGCGGAAGCGTTTCCTCAATGTCATCCAGAATTTCCTTAACATGCTCCGCGTCTATTACGGACTTCCCCCCGGAAAGCGGCAGGGTTTTTGCATCGTCAATAACCTCTCTTAATTCAATAATCAAATCTTCAACCTTCATTATACACTCATTCCTTTCTCTTGATTCCCTAAATACTGAACTAAAACTAAAGCTTGGCACACATTAGCATAAAGCACATATTTATTTGGAATAGAGTCTTTCCTTGATTTCGTCATGAATACACTCGGGTACAAAGTTGGTAATATCGCCCCCCAGGCTTGCAACCTGCTTTACAATGCTGGAGCTTAAATACATGTTTTCTGCGCTGGAAGTTAAAAAAACCGTTTCCAAATTGGGGTTTAACTTTTTATTGGTAAGAGACATCTGAAACTCGTATTCAAAATCAGAAACAGCCCGCAGGCCCTTCACTACGGCAATTGCACCCCTCTGCTTTGCATATTCCGCCAAAAGGCCGTCAAAGCTTACAACTTCTATATTTTCTATACCCTTTGTCGCTTTCTTCAGAAGATACATTCGTTCTTCAATCGCAAAGCTGGGTTGTTTTGCAAGATTTGTCAGCACCGCCACAATCACATGATCAAACATCTTTGCAGCTCTGCCAATAATATCGACATGGCCCAAAGTCACCGGGTCAAAACTGCCTGGGCAGATTACGGTTCTTTTCATCCGACCACATCCTTATGACAATATGTGTTAATTTTTATTTTACCATAGCGATAGCTCCTGTCAAGCACAAAATCACCAATTTTCTGTGGTAAATCTTCATTTTGTGGACTTTCACATATAATCAAACCGCCCCGATTCATTATTTCGGCAACCATTGGCAACGCTTTTTGCAGCAGGCCACTGTAATACGGAGGGTCCAAGAAAGCCAGGTCATAAACATCGCGGCATTGCCGCAAATAAGCAAGCGCGTCTGCCAGTACCACCTCTGCATCTTTTTTAAGGCCTGTATTTTCCAGATTTTTCTTTACCGTTTCTATGCTTTCACGCCTTGCATCTACAAAAACACTTTTTCTGGCGCCACGGCTAAGGGCTTCAATCCCCATTTGCCCAGACCCTGCAAAAAGGTCCAAAAAGCTTCTGCCTTCTATTTGAAACTGTATCACGCTGAAAACCGCCTCTTTCACGCGCTCCGGCGTTGGCCGGACCTCTTCTCCTCCCAGCGTCAGCAGTTTTCTTCCTCTTGCGCTTCCGGTAATGACTCTCATAAACCTTTATCCTTCCGTTTTATCGTACATGTCAAATCCAGTATGTCTTTCTATTTCATGATGCTTTTACACTTTCTTATCCCATAGTACCGTACCTTGCTTTATGTGTCAACCGTGAAAATGGTTGTACACCGCCTGTGCCGAAGCCTTATTCATGGAAGGCGCCGCAAGCAGCTCCTGCAGATCTGCCATCTCTATATTTTTAATCGTACCAAAATGGCGCAGCAACGCCTTTGCACGCGCAGGCCCAATCGTTTCAATTTCTGTAAGCGAGCTTTTAAACGCATTTTTGCTGCGCTTCTGCCTGTGGTAACCGATTGCAAATCGGTGTACCTCTTCCTGAATCGCGGAAACAAGTGAAAACGCCCGCCTGTTGGACTGAATCGCAATCTCTCCACCGTCGCCTGTAATCGCGCGGGTCCGGTGCCTATCGTCCTTTACCATACCGTACAGCGGCACCTGTATCCCCATCTGGCGTAAAACAGGTTGAACCGCTGAAACATGCCCCTTGCCTCCGTCAAGCAAAATCAGGTCGGGCAGCCTTCCAAAGCCCTCTCCGCTTTCCTGTGCCTTGTTATACTCCTCAAAACGCCGGCGGATGACTTCGCACATAGAGCCATAATCGTCCTGCCCTGCAATTTCTTGAATTTTAAATTTCCGATAGGCGCTTTTAAGAGGACGTCCATTTTCAAACACAACCATTCCTGCAACATTTTCATTTCCCGCAAGATTGGATATGTCGTATGCTTCAATGTATGCAGGCACGCTGGAAAGACCCAAAATAGAGGCAAGCTCATCCAGCGCAGAAGCTTCGCGCCCACTGCTCCCCTTCATCTGCCCAATTCGTTCCGCCGCGTTATTTTTGCACATGGTCACAAGCCGCATTTGTTCGCCCTTTTGCGGTATCACCATCCGCACACGGCGTCCGGCCTTTTGTGAAAGCCACTGCTCCAGCGTTTCCCCGTCTTCGCAGCTTCCGTCAAGCGTAATCTGCCCGGGAACCCATTCCCGCATAGAATAATACTGTACAATAAATTCCGCGCGCGCCTGCACCGGGTCCCCAATATCAGAAATGATAAAATGCTCCCGATCAAAAAGCTTTCGATCCTTAAACCGGAAAACCTCAAAACAGCCGGTGGTTCCGTTTCGTACAAGCGCAATGACATCCTGGTCGCGCACCTTAGTGGCAACAACCTTTTGTCTTTCCTGCATACGCCGTACCGCTGCAATGCGGTCACGGATTTTTGCCGCACGCTCATATTCCATACTTTCTGCGGCACGGTTCATTTTTTCTGTCAGATCCCTAATAGAAAGGCTGTTTCCTCCCTTAAGGAACTCCACGGCCTCCGCAACATATTCATTATACTCTTTATTGGACACCTTCCCCGTACATGGAGCACAGCACTGCTTAATATGATAATTCAGGCAGGGCCTTCCCTTCCCAAACTCTTGCGGGAACTTCCTGGTGCAGTCCGGGAGCTTAAAAATCTTTCTTGCCTCATCTACTGCGTTTTTTACATAATAGCCGCTGTTATACGGGCCTATATATTCGGCGTTTTTGTCAGACGCCTGTTTGGATTCCGATATTCTCGGCCATTCTTCCTTTGTAATTTTAATATAGCTATACCCCTTGTCGTCCTTCAGTAAAATGTTATATTTGGGCGTGTATTGCTTGATCAGGCTGCATTCCAAAATCAGCGCTTCAAATTCGCTGTCCGTTATAATATAGTCAAAATCCTGCACCTGCGCCACCATCCGCCTGACCTTTTCCTGGTGATTTTTCTGCGACCCAAAATAGGAACTCACCCGGTTTTTCAGCGCTTTGGCCTTGCCGATATAAATTATCTTTCCACTTTTATCACGCATCATGTATACGCCTGGCAACAGCGGCAGACGCATGGATTTTTTACGCAATTTCTCTATATTCTGATTCACGCCGTTTCACCGGTCTTTCTTTTTTAAATCGACATTTTTTTCATCATAACAAAAAAACGGGCGGAGTACAACTCCGCCCACAAACTTTTGCCTGTTTTCCAATTATTCTGCAAACCCGGACTCAACAAGCTTTACCAGATCATTTACAGCGCCCTGTTCATCTGCGCCGTCTGCAATAATCCGGATGGAAGTCCCCCCAACAATACCAAGTGAAAGAACGCCCAAAAGGCTCTTTGCGTTTACTCTTCTTTCTTCCTTTTCAACCCAGATAGAAGATTTATACTCGTTGGCTTTCTGAATAAAGAAAGTTGCCGGGCGCGCGTGAAGACCTACCTGATTTTGAACTTCTACATCTTTTACAAACATAATTGAACCCTCTCCTACATACATAAATTTCATTTAAGCTATAAACCTATTTGCATGTAATGCCAAAAGCGTTTCCCAAACAAAAACTTCCTCTTATGAATAATTAGTATTATAACACAAAGAAAACTACCGTCAACATTATTTTTCTATTTTCGGATTGATGAACGATTTGCCGACGAACACCGCCGCGCTTTCTTGTATAACTTTGCCAAAAAGTATTGCAATTTTTGTTTCAGACATACAGTATTTATTTCCATAAAAAATTTATTCGTCAATTTCCCCCGCTGTTTCATTTAAAAACTGCCTATCCTCCAACGAAAGCTGCGCCTGCGCAAGCAGGTCGGGACGAAGCTGCCTGGTACGCAGCAAAGACTGCTGCCTCCTCCATTTTTCAATATTTGCATGATGGCCGGAAAGTAGTACCTGCGGTGTTTCCCGTTCGCGCCAGACCGCCGGGCGCGTATATTGCGGATATTCCAACAGCCCGCCAAAATGGCTTTCCTCTTCAAAGCAAAGGTCATCTGATAAAACGCCGGGTACCATTCGGCTTACAGCGTCTGCAAGAACCAGCGCCGGAAGCTCGCCGCCGGTAAGAACATAATCGCCTATGGATATCTGTTCATCTACGTATGCATCGATCACACGCTGATCGACCCCCTCATAATGGCCGCAAAGTATACAGATAGTATCATACCGCGACAGCTCCTTTATTCTTTGCTGTGTAAGAACTTTTCCCTGCGGAGACATATAGATAAAATGCGGCTTTTTTCCAAGAATTTTGCAAATATTCTCAAAGCAAAGCGCAACAGGCTGCGCCATTAACAGCATACCCATCCCACCGCCATACGGTGCATCATCCACACGGTTGTGTTTATTAAAGGCAAAATCGCGCAGCTGGTGGCACACAACTTCAAGCGCGCCACGCTGCCTTGCCCGTCCAATAATGCTTTCTGCCATAACCGCCTCACACATTTCGGGGAACAGCGTAATCAGGTCAATCCGCATCTTCAAAAAGTCCTTTCATTGGTTTAATCAGCACAACGCCGCCTTCAATATCTGTTTTTTTGATAATCTGATCTATTACCGGCAAAAGAAATTCTTTTTTTTCATTGTCCGTTACTTGGTACACATCGTTCGCACCAGTTTTAAACACATCCGTTATAACGCCATATTCTTTGCCACTATCAACATCAAGCACACGAAGTCCGATGATGTCCTGTATAAAGTACACATCTTCTTCCAGCGCAACATCGTTTCTGTCCATATACAAAACTTTTCCCCGCATAAGGTCTGCCTGTTCCACCGTGTCTATCCCTTCCGCTTTCATAATGGCCATACGCTTATGTGCGCGGGAACAGACAGACAGCTTTTTACCCCCTTCTTGCAAATACAGCGTTTGAAACATGCAAAAAAAGGCCGGCGTATCACACCAAGGCTCTACCCGCATTTCGCCCTTTAGCCCATGTGTTCCAACAATTTTGCCGATTTCCAAATATCTCTTGCGCATGCCGCTCTCCTTTTTTCTCTTTTTATTTTATCTTCCGTTGATTGTATCATATCCTGGTTACTTTTGCAAAAAGCAGAGCGCGTCAGCGCCCTGCCCTCATCTTAATATACTAAAACAAAGCTTTGTCGGTTGCAATCTTTCTGTATGCGTTTGGGAGCTTTTCTATACAACCACCATTGATCCGCTTTTCTGCAAGTCTTTCTGCTTTTTTAAAAAAGCCCTTCAAAAAATTCCTCAATTACATCCGCAGCGCTGGTGGTAAGAACCTTCGCATGCGCCTGCTGCGGGATAAATTTTTTAATTTCAAACGTCACCTGGCTTGAAAACGCCTGCACCGTCCAGCAAGACGGCACATATACCGAGCTCCCGCTGCAGGAAATCTGGTCAGAAACAGGTGTGACCGCCTGATGCGCAAACAAAAACGGAATCACCCAGTCCGGTGCCACCGCAAGCGCGCCAATTTTGGTTTCCTTTATATCCAAAATCAATTGCTTTTGCTCCGTATCCAGCCGTATATCCGCAAGCGCAGAAAGTACAACCACCTGTTCTCCGCATAAAAGCTTTACATAAATCTCGCTTGGCTGTTCCTCATAAAAATATACCGCGAGCGCATCCGCTGAAATCTGCATGCCCTCTGGCGCAGGCTCCTGTTGCTGATCAAAAAGATAGGCAAAAAACGCGTTGATCTGCGCATCGGTAATTTCCTGCTCCTGTCCAAAAATAAACGACTGCGCCAGCGTGTAAACCAATCCATCATCCGGCGGCGTATCAAATTTTTGCAGATCCTCCGTCTGCAGCGCCAGATTGACCGCTACAATGGCCGAAACAGCCAACAAAACAATCAAAACGCCGAACGCAATCAATATATTTCTTCCAAGATGCCCGCGCTTTTTCTCGCCATTTTGCAATTCCCCATAAGAATCGCCATATTGATCTGCAAACGCTTGTTGCCGCTTGTTTTGATCCTTTTCCGGCATATTTTCCCTCCTTATTTAAGCTCCACAATGGTTACACCCGTTTCGCCTTCACCATAAACGCCCAGGCGAAACGATCGGACAGCCTTATGCCCCTTTAAAAACGCATGCACCTCACGGCGCAAAACGCCTGTTCCTTTGCCGTGGATCACCGTAAGCTGCCCTATGCCTGAAAGCACAGCGGCGTCAATGGCATTGTCCAATTCCATAACGGCTTCCATTGCGGTCATTCCCCGCAGGTCTATCTCCGTTACAGGCCGTACGTCCGACTTCCCTCCGACGCTCCTCGTTACAGAGCGTATCACCTGCTGTTTTGGTTTTTTATCCAGCAGCCGCAGGTTTGCGGCCGGAACTTTTGTTTTAATGATCCCCGCCTGTACAAGCACCTGCCCGGCAGCGTCTTCTTCTTTTAAAACCACACCCTCTTTGTCAATATCAAAAATCAACACATTGTCCCCCGGCTTAAGCTTTCTTGGCAGCTTATATCCATCGTCTTCCTTTTTCCTTATGGGGTCTGCACTGTCCTCCATAGACTTTATTTTTGCTTTTAAGCGCGACCTGTCTTCTGCAGAAAGACGCGCCTCTTTTTTCTGTGCCGCTTCCAAGCGGTCCAAAATCGCATAGGCCTGCGCCTTTGTTCGCGCGCTGATGCTCTGCGCCTCTTCCTTTGCCCTTTTTATTTCACTCTCAGCCTGCTGTTTTACAGCGTCGAGCTCTTTTTTTGCAGCCTGCCTGTCCGCCTGCGCCTGTAAGGCAGCCTGTTGCGCCTGCTTTAAGCGCTCTTCCAGCTCCTGCCTTTTGGCTTCTAATGTCTGCATAACATCCTCAAACGCTCTGTTCTCCCTTGAAACAAGCGTGCGTGCCCTTTCCACCACCGCCTGATCCAATCCCAAACGCTCTGATATTGCAAAAGCGTTTGACCTTCCCGCCACACCAATTAAAAGTTTATAGGTCGGCCGCAAGGTCGCAACGTCAAACTCGCAGCAGCCGTTTTCTACACGTTCGGTTTGCAGCGCGTACGCTTTAAGTTCTGCATAATGGGTGGTAGAAGCCGTTTTTGCTCCCATTGTGTGCAAACGTTCCAATATGGCAATGGCCAGTGCCGCACCTTCTACAGGATCCGTCCCCGCGCCAAGCTCATCAATTAATACCAGGCTGTTTTCATTAGCCTGCTTTAAAATTTGTGTAATATTGGTCATATGTGCGGAAAAAGTCGAAAGCGACTGCTCAATGCTCTGCTCGTCGCCAATATCGACTAAAACGTTTTGAAATACAGAAATCTGGCTGTTGTCGCGCGCAGGTATCATAAGCCCGCACATGGCCATCAGCGTTAAAAGCCCCAGTGTTTTAAGCGAAACCGTCTTTCCGCCTGTGTTTGGCCCTGTAATCACAAGCGTATCAAAGTGGTCGCCCAGCTCTATATCCGTGGGCACCACCTGATCCGGATCAATCAACGGATGGCGCGCGCTGTGCAGGCGGACAATTCCTTCCTCGTTGAGCACGGGCACGCTGGCTTTCATTTTATAGCCAAGCTGTGCTTTTGCAAAGATCACATTTAACTCCACCAGGTTTTCGTAGCTGCCGATAATCGCATCTGCAAACGAGCCTGCCTCTGCAGAAAGCGCAAACAAAATCCGTTCTATTTCCTGCTCTTCCTTTGCTTTAAGCACTTTTATTTCATTATTGGCCTCCACCACGTTCATAGGCTCAATAAAAAGTGTTGCACCGCTGGCGGAAGTATCGTGTACCAGCCCGCTGATATTTCCCTTGCATTCCGCCTTGACAGGTACGACAAACCTGCCGTCGCGCATTGTAATAATCGCTTCCTGCAAATACTTCTGATAAGCAGCAGATCGCACCATTTTTTCAAGTGCCTCCCTCGCTTTTGCAGACGTCGCAGTTATTTTTCTGCGGATTTCCGCAAGCGCACGCGAAGCTTGGTCTGCCATTTCATCTTCCGATAAAATCGCGTTGGTAATTTTATCCTCCATATATTTATTGGGGACAAGCCCTTCAAAACGAAAATCCAGCGCCGTCTTTATTGCCAGCGACTTTTGCCTCCACTGGACAACCGAACGAATCACACGAAGACATTGCGCTATCAAAAGCAGCTCCTTCATTGTTAAAATGCCGCCCGCCTGTCCTCTTTTCAGCGCATTTGTCACATTTTCCATACCGTAAAACGACGGCGCTCCAAAGCGCCCTGCAAGCATATGCGCATCTGCCGTTTCCTCCAGCAAGCGCTGCGCCTGCGTGACGTTGTGTACAGGCTCCAAACGCAGCGCCAGATCGCGTGCGTCGGGGCAGGTTGTCTCCTGCGATAGCCTGTCCAGTATTTTATCAAGCTCCAAAGCCCTTTCATGTCTGTTCATATATGTATCTCCAACTTGTTGTCAATTTTGAATGGTTTTATAAAAATCAAGCGTTTTAAAAACATGCTCACTCACATGCAGCACATACGCCTCGCTTGCCTGCTCCAAAAGCGCAACGGAAGCTTCCGGCAGGGTAAAACCAAAAAGCTTTTCAAGCGGCGCATAAATACAATGGCGCATCGCCGTTGTCACACCCATACCAAGCAACATGCCGTATCTTTCTTTTCCTTGTATACAATCTCCACACAGCAATATGCCGCTTTGCGGTAAAAAATACATGTTCTCATGCGCATAGCACTGACAGCCGTTGCAGCACATAAGGTCCGGCATATACCCTGCAATGGACAAAAGCCGCAGCTCCACGGCCGCCTTTATCAGCCCTCTGGGGCGCTTTTCTCTGGACAATACGTACAGCCCGTTTAAAAACAAGCGCAAATATTCCTCCGCCGGAAGATTTTCCGGTGCAAAGGCCAACGCAAGCTCGCAAAAATACTGCGCCAAAGACATCTTTACAACATCCGTGCGCAGTCTTACAAACATTTCCTGCGATTGTGCCTCGTCAATTGTATATGTATCCCGGCCTATAAAAATAGTAAGCCGGGAATAGCACAACAGCCGTGTTGCAGAACCCTTGGGGCTTTTTATACTGCGCGCGTTTTTTACAAACGCCCGTATAATGCCATGACTCTTTGTAAGCACTGTCACAAGCCTATTTTGCTCCCCTATATTCTGTTCCTTTATAATCAGGCCGTCCGTGCTGATTTTCATGCTCCGCCTCCTGCGTGTTGTCTGCAAAATCCTTACTGTTTTTTATGCTTGTATACGTTAAATAATCCAGAACGCTGCCCGATTTCAAAAAGGCCGTCCATGCATCTGTTTCATCCATACCTTACACACCCTTAACGTTAAATAGCGGGGATTGTTTTTACATCCCTATTAACAGTATACGCACCCGGTTTGGTGATATAGCGTGTAAATTGTAGAAGAAATGAAAGTTAAATTTTCCCGTTTTTATATTAGCGAAAATGATCGCTGTCATAGCCCAGCGACCGCAAAATCCCCTGCCTGTTGCGCCAGTCCTCTTTAACCTTTACCCAAAGCGAAAGGTTGATTTTACAGGCAAAAAACGCCTCCATATCCTGTCGCGCACAGGAACCGATCTTTTTAAGCATAGACCCGTTTTTTCCAATGATAATCCCTTTATGACTTGCCCTTTCGCAGTAGATGACCGCGTCTATATCCATTATGCCGCTTTGTTCCCTTGTCTGCATTTTTTCCACAATAACCGCCGTCCCGTGCGGAATTTCGTGATTAAGCTGCCGCAAAAGCTTTTCACGAATCATTTCCGCCGCAAGCACCCGCTCAGGCTGGTCGGTTAAGGTATCTTCTTCAAACAGGTGCTCACCCGGCTGCGCCTGCTTTTTCAGCTCGTCCTCCAGCGCCTGCATACCGCTTGCATGCAGCGCAGAAACGGGCACAATCGCAGAAAAATCAAACAGACTACTGTAATCTGCAATATTCTGCATCAAATCCTCTTTGTTTTTGACAAGGTCAATCTTATTTAAGGCCAGCACCGCCGGTACCCCAAGAGCCTTAAATTTTTCCACCAGCGAAAGCTCCGTATCCGCCGGAGCTTTCCCCGCCTGTGCAACAAGCAGGCAGGCATCCACGCCGGACACAGATTCCCTGACGGCACGCACCATATAATTGCCAAGCTGCGTTTTGGGCTTATGCATGCCGGGCGTGTCAATAAAAACAAGCTGAACATCCGCCTTTGTTAAAACCCCCATAATCCTGGTGCGCGTCGTTTGCGGCTTGCTGGAAACAATCGCCACCTTTTGCCCCAGCAATCGGTTCAGTATAGAAGATTTCCCCACATTGGGTCTGCCCACAATCGCAATAAAGGCCGTTTTCTCCTGCCTGTTTTCCGTATGATAACCTGTACTAGCCAAAATATCCCTCCATGCTTAAGCTTTATGCAAAAAGCGGAGAGTTGTCGGCTCTCCGCTGCTGTTGATATCATCAAGATCTAATCCTTATCCTTTTTTCTGCTGCATACCGATTTTGCATTTTCCGCCATGCCAGACGGACCAATCATCACAAACAGAAGACTTAGGACAACTGTTAAAATAAATATGGTAAACAGCGCGGGGTCGGAACATAAAAAGGTGACCATCTCCCACAGCTTTTGTGGCTGCCAGAACAGGCATATGCCCACGGCCACGGCAAAAACCGACAAAACAAGAACCGCGCCGGCGGCCATATCCTTTGCCGCCTTAATCAAAGGGTGGCGCTGCTTTGCGCAGTAGTCGCAAACCCGTTCAAGCGCTGTGTTCAAAAGCTCCGCCGCCAACACCGCCGCAATCGTCAAAAGAAGTAAGGCCCAATGCAGCGCCGGCAATTCAAAAAATGCCGCAACTGCCAACACATAGGCCGCTACCACAATATGTATCCGTATATTCCGCTCTGTTTTTATACAGTGCGCAATGCCGCTTACAGCATATTTAAAAGCACGAAAAAAACGCATTATTCGTTAATTACATAGCTGGAGGATGCCGGAAGCCCCAACTGGTCCATAATAAATTCTTCCTTTTCGCGCATACGCACCCGTTCCAGGTTATCCTCATGATCATATCCAAGAAGGTGCAGCACAGAATGCGCCGTAAGATAACCAACCTCTCGCTGCAGGCTGTGGTCAAAGCGTTTTGCCTGCTCCTGCGCTTTTTCCATGGAAATCACTACGTCACCCAAAATCTGCGCACCCGTTTCAGGGTCTGTATCATATACGCCGTTTTCCCCCATTCCAAAGGAAAGAACATCCGTAACCATATCCTTGTCACGGTATTGCTTATTATACTCCTGGATCTGCGCATTATTTACAAAGGTCACGCTGATTTCTGCCGGGCCCTTAAATTCTTCCAAACGTAAAACCGCATTGCAGCAACGGCGTACCAGCATACGCAGTCCTGTGGGAATTTTTACTTCTTTCTGCTTGTTTGTAATAATTACTCTGATCTTATCCATTATCTGTTACGTCTGACCTCCTCATTTTTTTCATAGGCTTTTATAATATCTTGTACAAGCTTGTGTCTGACAACGTCTTTTTCATTAAAGGTCACATGGCAGATATCCTTAATATTTTTTAAAACCCTGACACATTCCTTTAATCCGGACCGGCACCCCGGCGGCAGATCAATTTGCGTAATATCGCCGGTGATCACCATTTTTGAGTTAAACCCAAGCCTTGTTAAAAACATTTTCATTTGCTCGCTGGTTGTATTCTGCGCCTCATCCAAAATAATAAAGCTGTCGTCCAGCGTGCGGCCGCGCATATATGCAAGCGGCGCAACCTCAATATTGCCGCGTTCCACATATTTCTGATAGGTTTCGGCGCCAAGCATGTCAAACAACGCGTCATACAGCGGGCGCAGATAGGGGTCCACCTTGCTTTGCAGATCCCCCGGCAGAAATCCAAGCTTTTCGCCCGCCTCTACAGCCGGGCGCGTCAAAATAATCCGGTTGATCTGCCTGGAACGGAACGCCGTTACCGCCATGGCAACTGCCAGATAGGTTTTACCCGTACCGGCAGGCCCAACACCTATGGTAATCGTATTGTCGCGGATTGCGTTACAGTATTGCTTTTGCCCAAGCGTTTTCGGTTTTACAGGCTTACCCTTCGACGTTATACAAATGCAATCGCCCGCCAGCTGCTCAATTTTCTCTTCGCTTCCGTCATTGACAAGCGACATACAATAACGAACGTTTTGCTCGCTTAAGCTTTCTCCCCGGTTAACAAGCTTTAAGAGGCTTTCAATCACCTTTGCCGCCTTCGAAACAGCTTCCGGTTCACCCGTAATTTTCAAATCGGAGCCCCTGCCAATTACACCGACCGCATATTCGTTTTCTATCAACTTAATGTTTTCATCAAAGCTGCCAAATAATGCTACGGCATGCTCCATTCTGTCTACATTTACAATTTGCTCCAGTGTATCTTCACCTTCATCCAAGTGGTCTTGCAAAAAATAAATTATGGGAAATAGACAATATAACCCTACTATACTCAAATTATCTGTAATTATAACACAGAATTTTTTTAAAGTCATTAAATTTGTGTAAAAATATTATATCAGAAAAACTTTTGTTTAAAACTCCCAATAATCAAAACAAAAACAGCCTTTATATTGTTGTATTTTTTCACTATTTTTCTATACGTCCTTTTATTTGCTTTTTAGGCGAAAAAATGGTAGTATAAATAAATTAGATCGTATCATAAAAAGAAGGTGCGTGCAATGCCCGCTGTAATACCCAAAACGCTTTCTCTTCCAAAGGAACTTCTTGCGCTTTTGGAGCATAACTGCCTGCCGCATGCGGTTGTTTTGGAAAGCCACGATAAGCAGACTGCTCTGGATACCGCGTTGCATCTTTCCAAATGGGCGGTATGCACCGGCAGGGAAAAGCCGTGTGGCGTATGCAGCGCATGTATAAAAGCTGTAAAAAACAGCCATCCCGATATTTACACAGCACAAGCTGCGGGAAAAACACAGGCCATCCCGGTGGACGAGATTCGCAGGATCTGTATGGACGCTTACATCGTCCCCAACGAGGCCCCGGTCAAGGTATATTTGCTGTTTGATACAGACAATATGCAGCAAAGCGCGCAAAACGCTTTTTTAAAAGTATTGGAGGAACCGCCGCAGAATATCCTTTTTATTCTGACATGCGAAAACGCGGAAAACCTTTTGCCCACAATCCGCTCCAGGGCGACCGTTTTTCACCTGTCATCCGTACCGTCCGGACAAGCACAGGATGACCCCACCAAAGAAAAAGCATATGCGCTTGCCCTGCAAATTTGCCAGGCGCTTTATACCGGCAGCGAAATGCATCTGCTGGAACTGACAGGTGCGCTTTTGGACAAAGCATTTGCCGCAGACGTGCTGGCACAGCTCACACTTCTGGTCCGCGGCGCGCTGGTTTGCTCAATAACCGGCAATATACAGGCTGCAGAGCAGGAAACAGAGCTTTGTGCGCATATCAGAAAACAAGGACTTTTAAATCTTTTAAACGTCATAAGCACCGCGCAGGCAAAGCTTATACGCAATGTCAACATGGCGCTTTTCTGCACCTGGCTGTGCGCGGCCCTCAGGGAAGAAAAAAATCATTAAAACAAAGAAAGCCAATATAGAATACAGGAGGATAAAATGGCAGAGGTAATTGGTGTTCGCTTTAAAGATGTCGGAAAAGTATATTACTTTGACCCCGACAATACAACCCTTCAAGAAGGGGATGCAGTCATTGTAGAAACGGCCCGCGGTGTTGAATGCGGCCGCGTGGCTACCGCAAATAGGGAAATACCGGACGAGGACATAGTCCATCCGCTTAAAAAGCTAATACGTAAAGCCACACAGGAAGACCTTGCGCGCGTAGAAGAAAACAGAAAAAAGGAAAAAGAAGCGTTTGGCATTTGTGAAAAGAAAATTCTCGCCCATAAGCTGGATATGAAGCTGGTAGATGTAGAATATACTTTTGACAACAGCAAAATTCTGTTTTATTTTACAGCGGACGGGCGGGTGGATTTCCGCGCGCTGGTAAAGGACCTTGCGTCTGTCTTCCGCACAAGGATCGAGCTGCGGCAGATCGGCGTGCGCGACGAAGCAAAAATGCTCGGCGGTCTTGGCATCTGCGGCAAACCGTTTTGCTGCTCCACCTTCCTGGGTGAATTCCAGCCCGTTTCTATTCGGATGGCAAAAGAACAGGGGCTGTCTTTAAGCCCTGTAAAAATTTCCGGAACCTGCGGCAGGCTGATGTGCTGTTTAAAATACGAGCAGGAAGCTTATACAGACCTTTTAAAAACAACCCCAAAGGTGGGTGCCATTGTAGGCACACCGGAAGGGCGCGGCGTTGTGGTAGACCAAAATCTGCTTACCGGCGTTTTAAAGGTGCGCATGGACAGAGCCCCCGAAGCGGCACCGTCAACCTTCAAGGTAAAAGAGGTCAAGGTTTTAAAGGATGCACAGATTCGCCTTGAGAAAAAAGAAATAGAAGAATTAAAAGGCTTGGAGTAAATTTTATGCACGACATGTAAATCTTACTTTTTTCAGGAAAACAGTTGCTTTTTTTTTGAACAATGATACAATAGAGGTGTAATTTTAAAAGGAGGTGTTTCTAAGTGGCATATGTAATAAATGATGATTGCATTTCCTGCGGCGCATGTGAGGCTGAATGTCCCGTTAGCGCTATTTCCGAAGGGGATGGAAAGTACGTAATAGACGCAGATACCTGCACAGAGTGCGGTGCATGCGCAGACACCTGCCCCGTAGGCGCTCCGCAGCAGGGTTGATGACCTCCGTGTACATCAGAAAATAAACGGCAGGCTGCCACGTTTGGCCCTGCCGTTGTTTTTTTATTTATGGGCAGATGGCTTTTGTGCGGTTTGGACGATGCGCTGTAAAAAGCAATTTTATCTCCGCCCAAAATAAAAGATTCCATAGCAGTGAGACGCTGCCTGTTTTTAACCCGCAAACGCGGAAAATCACACAGGCATTGTCCCACCGCTTTTTTTTTGCTATAATAGACGCAAATCTTTTATACGGCAGGTGAACAAATATGGTTGGCGGCCAGCGTACAGAGCCCTTGGGAAACGGCGTGCAGGTCATTGTATCGGACGACCATCATTTTGCTACAGATACCGTGCTGCTCGCAGACTTTGCAAAGCCTGCAGCGCGTGAAAAGGCCGTCGATCTTGGCAGCGGGTGCGGTACAATTCCCCTTTTGTGGAACAGGGGGAACGCGCCTGCCCACACAGTGGCGGTTGAATTACAGCAGGAAGCCTGCAATATGCTTGTGCGCAGCATTGCAATAAATTGCCTGGAAGAAAAAATAACCGTCCTGCACGCAGACCTTCGCAGTCTGAAAGGCCTGCTGCCCTTTGGGGCTTTTGACCTGGTTGTATGCAACCCACCGTATAAAACACTGGGGAGCGGCCTTGTCAACCCCTCCCACGCGCAAAGGCTTGCACGTCACGAATGCACCTGCACTGTTTTAGACGCCGCTATGGCGGCCTCCTCTCTGCTGCGCTTTGGCGGCCGGTTCTGCCTTTGCCAGCGGCCGGAGCGCCTTTGCGATTGTATCCAGGCCTTCCGGCAGGCGGGTCTGGAGCCAAAACGTCTGCGCTTTGTACAGCCGCGTGAAGACAAAGCCCCCAAGCTTTTTCTGATTGAGGCAAAAAAAGGCGCAAGGCCGGGCGGGCTTCGTACGGAACCCGCGCTTTTTATTGAGCGCAACGGCAGACTTTCCGATGAAATGCACGCAATCTACGGGTCTTATAAGGACGGACATTAAGGAGGACAGCTTCTATGGCGGGAACATTATATGTAGTTGGCACCCCCATCGGTAATCTGGGCGATCTGTCGCCGCGCGCCCTGCAAACACTGCAAGACGTAGATTTTATTGCGGCGGAGGACACGCGCGTCACCTTAAAGCTTTTGAACCATTTTTCCATAAAGAAGCCCATGATCAGCTACTTTGAGCATAACAAGCTGCAACGCGGCGATGTAATCTGTACCAGAATAGAGGCTGGCGAAAACTGCGCTTTGGTTACAGACGCAGGCATGCCGGCAATTTCCGACCCCGGGGAAGACCTGATACGGCAGTGCGCACAGCGCGGTATACAGGCGGTCGTTGTCCCGGGGCCCAGCGCCGTCGTGTCTGCGCTTGCATTGTCTGCACTGCCCACCGGGCGTTTTACCTTTGAAGGCTTTTTAAGCATGAACAAAAAAAGCAGGCGCGAACATCTGGCACAGCTTCAAGAAGAAACACGCACCATGGTTTTTTACGAAGCGCCGCACAAGCTCCCCCACACGCTTGAAGACCTGTACCAAACCTTTGGCGACAGGCGGCTTTCCATTGTCCGTGAGCTTACAAAGGTGCACGAACAGGTAATCCGCACCACGCTTAAAGACGCCGTACAGCATTATGCGCAGGGCCAGTTAAAAGGCGAGCTGGTCCTTGTAATAGAAGGAAAATCACAAGAACAACCGCAGCCCTGCCCGTTTGATCAGGCGCTTTTGCTTGCGCAAGAATATGTGGAACAGGGAATGTCCGCTTCTGAAGCGGCAAAAACAGCGGCAAAATCCACAGGCCTAAAAAAAGGCGACCTTTACAAAGCGCTGCAAAACGGCAAACAACCGTAAAAGCAAGGTAGTATTTTTTGAAAGGACGTAGCTTACAATGACCTATCGGCAGGCTATCGATAAAATCAATTCTCTTCTGCGCTTTGGTTCGCGTCCCGGGCTTGACCGGATCACAAAGCTTTTGCAGCTTCTGGGAAATCCGCACAAGGGACTTTCCTGTGTCCATGTGGCAGGTACAAACGGCAAAGGCTCTGTCTGCGCACTGCTTTCCTCTGTACTGAAAAATGCAGGCTACAAAACGGGCTTGTTTATTTCCCCGTACGTGGTCGATTTTCGGGAGCGCATACAGATCAACGGCTGTATGATCCCAGAAACGCAGCTAAGCGAAATAACCGAGCAAGTGCTGCCGTTTGTTGAGCAAATGGCAACACAAAATGAAATCATTACAGAATTTGAGTTGATTACCGCAATCGCTTTTTTATATTTCAAGCGCCAAAACTGCGATATCGTCGTATTGGAAACAGGCCTGGGCGGGCGCTTTGATTCTACCAACGTAATCCAAACGCCGCTTTGTTCCGTCATTACCTCTATCGGTCTGGACCACACAGCTGTCCTGGGCGGCACGGTGGAGGAGATTGCGTTTGAAAAAAGCGGGATCATCAAGCCATACGGCAACACTGTTTTTTATCCGCAGCAGCCATCTGTCAACGCCGTAATTGAAAAAGCGGTAACAGAGCAAAAAAACACGCTTTTTTATGCAGACAATGTCCCGCTGTCACCCTTGGAAAGCACAATTGCAGGAACCACGCTGGACTACGGCGGGCAGCGCCTGCTGCTGCCGTTGATCGGCCGCCATCAAATCAAAAACGCCAAAACTGCTTTGCAAACACTGCAGGTCCTGCAAAAAAGCGGGATTCCCATAAGCGCCTCCTCCATTGCAGACGGCTTTGCACAGGTGTTTTTGCCAGCAAGGATGGAACTTTTAAGCCGCCGCCCCGTTGTTTTACTTGATGGTTCACACAATCCGGACGGGCTTTCAGCGCTTGCCGATGTCGTCCAAACCTATCTGCCCAATAAAAAAGCCGTATGCATCATGGGCATGCTGCGCGACAAGGACAGTATTTCATCCCTTTCCCACATAAGCGGGCTTTTTTCCACGCTGATCACCCTAACCCCGCAAAATCCACGGGCACTCCCTGCGCAAACACTTGCACAGGAGGCAAAAGCCTGTTTCCCAAATACGGTTGCAATGGAGGATCCTGCACAGGCCATCGAAAAAGCGCTTTCGCTTGCCGGGGCCGACGGCGCAGTCGTATGCTGCGGCTCCCTGTATTTGGCCGCACAGCTGCGCCCTGTTTTACTTAAGACAGTAAATAGAAATTAATTCAAAAATATGACAACCATATTCGATAAAAAATTTTTATAAAATCATCTATTATTACTATCAGTAGATGATTTTACTACGGAACAAAAAAACAGCTCCTTTCTACAACCGGCTTTTCAGAAAGGGCGCTGAAAATCATCTATCCACAGGATAGGTGATTTTTTTTATTTTTTCAGGTTTTTTTGTATTTCCCATGTATAATCTGCGTATTTTGGGGAATTTTAAAAAAATATGTAAATGTGAATCGGGGAATGTAAAATGAATGTACAGCTTAGCTGTTCCAAAGGCGAGCTTACCGCCCTATTGCGCGGCGAAATTGACCATCATACAGCGCGCGAAATTCGAAAAGCAATCGACAGCGACATAGAACGCCTGCATCCATCCCTTTTAAAACTGGATTTTTCAAACGTCCAGTTTATGGACAGCTCAGCCATTGGCTTAATCATGGGGCGCTTCCGTCTGATGCAGCTGACCGGAGGCTACGTAAAGGTCATTAACGTCCCACCGCATTTAAAACGCCTGATCGAGCTTTCCGGCGTGGGTGCTCTGGGCGTTTTGGAGTATAAGGGAAAAACAAAAGGAAAGGAAGTGCAAAAATGAAGCCGATCAATGAAATGAAGCTGAGCTTCTTAAGCCGCAGTGCAAACGAAAGCTTTGCAAGAGCAGCAGTTTCCGCATTCATTTTACAGCTGGACCCCACAATTGGGGAAATGGCAGATATCAAAACTGCCGTATCAGAAGCTGTCACAAATTGCATTGTCCATGCATATGCCGGTACGTCAGGGATTATATACATAACGGCGCAAATTTTTGAAAAAGGCAAGGTCGTTATTCGGGTGCGTGATAAAGGCTGCGGCATTGCGGACATCGAACAGGCGATGAAGCCGCTTTTCACAACCGGCGGCGATGAACGGGCAGGGCTTGGGTTTGCAGTCATGACAAGCTTTACGGACAAGTTAAAGGTTACCTCCGCCCCACAAAAGGGCACAACCGTAACCATGACAAAATTTCTGTCGCAGGATGTACAGCAAAATGCCTGAAACTGTTGAAAAATCCTGTATCATACAGGAAAACCTTGGGCTGGTTCACGCCTGCGCAAAACGCTTCAAAGGCAGAGGCATAGAATACGACGACCTGTACAGCGCCGGGTGCCTGGGGCTTGTAAAAGCAGCCGGCCATTTCGACAGTACGCGTGGGTTCCAGTTTTCAACCTATGCCGTCCCCGTCATTTTAGGGGAGATCCGGCGCCTGTTTCGCGACGGCGGAACGGTCAAGGTCAGTCGCAGCTTAAAAGAGCTTTCGTTAAAGGCAAGCCGGGCTTGTACGGCTTTTATTGCAGAACACGGCAGGGAGCCCACCATCAACGAATTGGCCTCTCTTTTAAACATTGAACCACAGCAGGCGGCAGAAGCCCTAAACGCCGCTGCCAGGCCTGTTTCCCTTTCTGCCGATGAGGAAAACGGCGGTGGACAGCTGGACATCCCCACAGACGCGCCGGAAGAACGCCTGACAGAGCTGCTCTCTTTAAAGCAGGTTCTCCATGAGCTAAATGAACAGGACCGCATGCTGATTACCCTGCGTTTTTTTAAAAACCAAACACAAACGCAAACCGCACAGGCACTTTCCATGACACAGGTACAGGTTTCCCGCAGGGAAAAGAAAATCCTCCTGCTTCTGCGGGAAAAGCTTGCCGTTTAATTTTTATAAAAAGGGCCTCCCGGCGCTGATACTTGCGCCGGGAGGCCCTTTTTTCGCTATACAAACATCTTTTTTAAATCTTCCAGATCGTACGGCGTCTGCTGGTACACATAGTAATTCAGCCAGTTGGTATAAAGCAGCGTCGCATTGCTGCGCCACGTCATCGGCGGTGTTGCAGAAGGGTCGTCGTTTCTGAAGTAATTATAGGGGACCTGTGGGTTTAACCCCTTATTGACATCCCTGAAATACTCCGTTGCCAGCGTATTGCGGTCATATTCTGCATGTCCCATCACAAAAAACTGGCGTCCGTTTTTGTTACATACAACGGACACCCCAGCCATACGGGACGTAGCCAGGATCTCAAGCTCCGGATGCTGCTCCACATCCTCTCTTAAAACGCCTGTATACCGCGAATGCGGAAGCGCAAACCGATCGTCAAACCCGCGCATAAGCGGGTGATTGGGGTTTAACACACGGTGGCTGTATATACCGCTGATCTTTCCGTCCAGCTCATACTTTGGAACACCAAAATGGTAATAAAGCCCCGCCTGCGCGCCCCAACAGATGTGGAATGTGGAATACACGTTCTTTTTGCTCCACTGCATAATCAGGCACAGTTCTTCCCAGTAATCCACCTGCTCAAACGGCAGCAGCTCCACAGGCGCGCCCGTTATAATCATCCCGTCAAATTTCTGATCTTTGATTTCTTCAAATGTTTTATAAAAGGTTGTCAAATGGCGCTGGGAGGTATTTTTAGATACATGTGTGGCCATCTGCAAAAGCTCTATATCCACCTGCAATGGACTGTTGCCCAAAAGGCGCAAAAGCTGCGTCTCTGTTTCGACCTTTGTGGGCATAAGGTTTAAAATCACAATTTTTAAAGGACGGATATCCTGCATCATCGCCCGTTCAAGCGGCATGACAAATATGTTTTCCGACTCCAGTATCTTTCTGGCCGGCAAGTCGCTTTGAATCCTGATGGGCATCCAAAACCCCCTCCTTTCGCGCTTTACTTTTTCTTTGAATACCGTATTGGCCTGCTTGTGCTATCAATAGGCCTTTCCCCACATAACCATACATTTTGCGGGCTTCCCGCAGCAAACACAGGTGTCGGAAATATGCTCCTGCGCAAAAGGAATACAGCGTGACCCTACGCCCGTTTTTTCTTTTACGCCATCCTCACAGGCTTCGCTGCCGCACCACATGGCCTTAACAAAGCCGTCGCCTTTTTCTGCAAGCGCCTGGATGATTTCATCCATCGTTTTGCAGGTATATGTCCTTCTTTCCCTATTTTCCAGCGCCTTTTGATAAAGCCCACTATGTACTTGCGCAAGCTTTTCCTGCACGGCGCTTTCCAGCTCATCCAAAGAAACGACCGTCTTTTCACGGTTATGGCGGGTTACCAGCACGCAGTGGTTGTTTTCTATGTCGCGCGGACCAAGCTCTACGCGCACAGGCACGCCCTTCATTTCATATTCAGAAAATTTCCATCCCGGGCTGTTATCGCTGTCGTCAAGCTTCACGCGCACGCTCTTTTCCAGGCGGGTTTTCAGCTGCACCGCCTTTTCTAAAACGCCCGGCTTATGTTGGGCAATCGGTATAATTACCGCCTGAATCGGCGCTACGGCAGGCGGCAATACAAGCCCGCTGTCGTCGCCATGCGTCATAATAATCCCGCCAATCAGCCGCGTAGAAACGCCCCACGAAGTCTGGAACGGATACGCCTGTTTATTTTCCTTGTTGGTATAGGTAATCTCAAAGGCTTTTGCAAACCCGTCGCCAAAATTATGCGACGTACCGGCCTGCAGCGCCTTTCCGTCATGCATAAGCGCTTCTATGGCGTAGGTGGCCTCTGCGCCTGCAAATTTGTCGCTGTCTGTCTTTCTGCCTTTAATAACCGGCATTGCCAGTGTATTTTCACAAAAATCGGCATATATCCCCAGCATGCGCTCTGTTTCCTCTTGCGCTTCCTGCGCAGTGGCATGGATGGTATGTCCTTCCTGCCATAAAAATTCCCTGCTGCGCAAAAAAGGACGCGTTGTCTTCTCCCAGCGCACAACGCTTACCCACTGGTTATAAAGCTTGGGCAAATCGCGCCAGCTTTGTATAATATTCGCATAATGCTCGCAAAACAGCGTTTCAGACGTGGGCCGCACGCAAAGCCGGTCTTCCAGCTTTTCGTCGCCGCCGTGCGTAACCCAGGCTACCTCCGGGGCAAAGCCCTCAACGTGGTCCTTTTCCTTTTGCAGCAGACTTTCCGGAATAAACATGGGCATACACACGTTTTCATGCCCCGTAGCTTTAAACATGCCGTCAAGAATATGCTGTATATTTTCCCATATCGCATAGCCGTAAGGGCGTATAACCATACAGCCTTTTACGCTTGTATACTCAATCAACTCCGCCTTTTTTACAATATCGGTATACCATTTTGCAAAATCCTCTTCCATAGAAGTAATAGATTCCACCATTTTCTTTTCTGCCATTTTCATCTGCCCTTTCGTTGTACGTCGGTTTAAAACGCCGCAATATTTGTATTATATCGGATTTCCCGTTCTTTTTCAATATATAAATCCAACCTTCCCTTGCTTTCCTATACTTATCAAACCTATTTTTATCTAATGTGTTTTTATAAATTCAATTTTTCCATATTTTTCTTGCAGTTATTATTTTATACATTTTTTATATGTCAAAATTCACTATATATTTTTTACTCATTTTACTATGTATAAGACAAAAAATAACAAAAAAATGCACAAAATTTGCATATCAATATCGTTTACATTATGTACAATGAACATATAGGCTACATTTTTCTGGTTGCCTATACAAAAATACGCATATATTTCATAGTCAAAAACTGATTTTTGCTGGCCTTAGATCACAATGGAATATAGAAAGCGTATAAAAACAAATTTTTTGGGGATGAAAAGAGGTTGTAAGGATGAAAACATGGAAAAGGGTGGTATCGTCACTTCTGACATTTCTGATCGTGCTAAGCATGTTCACGATCTGTACATTGGCGGCAGCAGCACAAACACCCGGACTCAACAGCGGGAAACTGTATTTTAACAATACAGAAAATTGGGAACAGGTTTTAGCGTGTTTGCTGATGTCCGATGGACAAACCTCCGTACAAGCCACACAAGCGCAAAGCAATGAATCCGTATTTTACGTAGAAATTGCTGAAAGTGCAGACGGTGTGTATTTTTATGATGGCAACACGCAACGTACACAAACCATCACCGATTTTACTGACGGCCAAATCTTTATACCAGACGGTGGTACTCAGCAAGAAAACGGAAATATATTCTTTAGCGGCACGCTGGAACAATACGCTGTAAAAAACGTCATATTTATGATTGGCGACGGTATGGGGTCAGAACAAATCAAGGCAGGTAGCATCTATAAAGGTGAAACGTTGCACATGCAACAAATGCCATACAGCACTATGGTCACCACTTATTCCAACAGCGGCATCACAGACAGCGCTGCCGCGGCTACAGCTCTTGCCACCGGTTATAAAACAGCTAATAACATGGTCGGCATGCTCGAAGATGGTACGAAAGTTGAAAATCTTGTAGAATTTTCAAAAGCCAGAGGCCTTAAAACCGGCGTAATTGCAACCCAGGTAACGCCGCATGCAACACCCGCAGGTTTTACCGCACACGTTTCAGCCAGATATTCTTATAATTCGATTGCGGCACAGCAACTTACACAACAGCTGGATCTTCTGTTTGGCGGCGGTTCCTCTTACTTTGATACAAGGACGGAAGCCATTGAGGCCAACAATTATATATGGATCAAGGATCTCAGCGAGATCGCGTCTGTTCCAGCTGATAAAAACGTTCTGGGGACATTTTCCACGTCCTATATTACAGCGGACGATGAACCTCATCTGAAAGATATGACCGCCGCGGGGTTGGAGCGTTTATCAAATGAAAATGGCTTTTTTACCATGATTGAGGGTTCCGACATAGATTCTTATGCGCACAAAAACGATATGGATAAAATGCTTAAGGAGTTAATCGTCTTCGACGACGCAGTTGAAGTTGCACAGAAATATGTAGAAGATCATCCCGACACGCTGTTAATCGTAACAGCAGACCATGAAACGGGCGGATTAAAAATTCCTGACAACGCAACGACAGAAGACCTGACTGACAATCTGTTCACAACCGGAAATCATACAGGCGCCGACGTCCCGGTATTTGCAAGCGGCGCAAGGGCATGGGAACTTTGCAGCGAACCTATCATAGATAACACGGAAATTCATGATTTTATTGCGGATGCCATAGAGGAAAGCTATGGCTATGCACCACCCAAGGATTTTACAAATTACGACGCAAGGAAGATCTTTTTAGAATTGCCTGAAAGCTGGGAAGCTCCATTTGCTTATACCGAGGGTGCTATTTCTTTAGGAGAATTTCCCGGAGTAGAAATGACACATGAGGAAGACAATATTTATTCTATTTTGCTGCGGGATTACGACGGAAATACGGCCCCAGAAGATCTGTATATTCCGGGTGATGTAAACGGCAATGGAACAGTCACCATACAAGATGTATTAGATATACAAAAATATTTATCACGTTTAATAACATTTAACGATGACGCACAGCTTGCTGCAGATATAAATTGCGACGGTAGCATCACCATCGAGGACGTACTGGAGATACAAGAATACCTTGCAAAAGAAGAAAACATATATAACATTGGTACACAGGTATTAAAGCCTGGCGTTGCCGGTCTGTCTATCATATTTAGCAGCCAAAACGGATATCAAACAGAAAAAATTCCGTTTGCAGGTTTTTATAAAAAATATACCATTACGAACAATGAACAGACACAGACTGCCACAGGCGTATGGGAGGACTACACCCCTACATTTGGATCTGTCTATTTTGAAAAACCAGAATCCTGGGAAAACGCTTACTTCTATACATGGGGCGATGCATATTTTGGCGTATGGCCTGGTACAAAGATGCAGCAGGTAGAAGATAATATTTATTCCATTACTATTTCGGCAGATGATGTTTTGGAAACCACCTTAGAATTCAGTCTGGTCTTTAGCGATGGAAATACATACCAAACAATAGATATAGATTTTGCTGGACTCAATAAAATTTATAAGATTTTTGGCGGCGAAAATTCTAAAAAAGCGTACGGAAGTTGGTTTGATTACGATAGCAACAGCGGTGACGATCCAGATCCTGGAAACCCAATGACCATTTATCTGAAAGATGAAACCTCCTGGGATATTACAACAGATGACGCAATTATATCCGTTCAATGCGACAACGGGGATATGATCCCAATGACCTATCTTGGCTCTAAAATATGGTCTGCAACTGTCACAGATAATTATAAGGGTATTGTGTTTACAAGAAGCAATCCCAAGGACGGCGTTGTTTGGAATGCATTTTGCCCTGCCACAGCACGGGAAGAAAACGATATGTATTGTGTTACAGGCAGTACAACCGGCTATTGGGACAAATTTGACGGCATAGTGGAACCTACCGATCCTACCGACCCTACCGATCCCACCGATCCGACAGACCCCACAGAACCATTCGATCCAAATCAAGACGACTCTAAAGAATTTGAAGATGTACCCAAAAAAGAAATTTACCTTAAAGATGAAACCAGCTGGGGTATCCATTCTGACGATCCCGTTATTTTTGCACAGTGCGGCAGCAAAAAAATTATAGCCACCCCAAACGAAGACAACACCGTTTGGACAGCAAGCGTACCGCAGGATTGGGATCTGGTTATTTTCAACAGAGTTGATCGCGATTCCGGCAGAGTGTGGAACAGCTTTCCAAAAACACCTGTAAGCATGGGCGAGAATAATATGTATGTTGCCACCTCCAGCTCTGAGGGTGCTTGGACAAAATACGAGCCTGCTCCTCCTGGAGAGGAAAGAGAAATTACTGTTTACTTTAAAAATATGCGTGGCACAGAATACTATATACAGCAGGTAATGATCAACGCGGAAGTATTTGACATGAAACTTTTGGATAATAACACCGACTTAGGCACACTTGAAGCATCCGCCGATCAAACAGGGGGCTGGTATGCTTACACCTTTACCACCACACAGGAAACAGTAAATGTAACTTTTTCTAACTCATCCAATAAATACAATATGACCGCAGAGATAAGCACAGACGCATGGTTTTCAAACAAACGTTACGATTATACAAAAGACGAAAATCTCGTAGACTATACTGCACTACACCATGCGATCGTACAGGCGCAAAAAGAAGTTTCTCCCACAGACACTCTGCTAGACGCATTAAGCGAAGCTCTTACGGTCTACAATTCCACATCTTATTCTGACAAAGTAACCGTCGACCAAGACGCAGTAAACACTGCCGAACAAACGCTTACTGCTATACTAAACAATTAATGTGCAAATCTAAACCATAACCACCCCCCTAAGAGGAGGGGGGAACTGATAAGCCGTTTATAAGGCCACGACAAGAGCCAGTGCCTTTTGGGGCACTGGCTCTTGTGCTAAACCAGCAACAAAAGAACAAAGCGTGTGATATCCTTAACGAAAAAATCAAAGCAAACCAAATAGATATAAAATCAGAAACTCTGAATAAAATTTCTGTTTTTATTTTTCAAAACAAGGTATACTACGAATAGCGGGGGGATCGTGTGAAATATTTCTATGAAGTTGTAAAATATGAAAAAAATTGTCCCGGAAAGATTTTGATGCAAGATAAAGCAGGCTCGCGTTGCAATACAACGTTACATTGGCATAAGGAACTGGAATTTGTATATATAATCAAAGGCACGCTTAATGTAAATATTAGTGGGAAAAGTCTCCAAATTAAAGACGGGGATTTCTATTTTGCAAACAGCGAAGAAATCCATATCACCTCCGCTATAGACGATGATTCTATTAATAAATACATTGTTATCTTGCTTTCCCATGATTTTATGCGGAATTACTGCAAAAAATTGGACAGCGTCATGTTTGATGTAAACGGCAGACAATCTGTAAAAGAACCACTCAAACAATGCTTTATTAAGCTTATAGATCTTAAGGAAAACGATAAAGACGACCCATATGCAGGCTTAAAAATCAACGCGCAAATCATGAATATTTACTACATCCTTTTAAGCCAATGCATCGTTTACAAAAAAAAGCCTTACAATGCGTATGTACCAGATTCCTTCACTTACGCAAAGAAGGTAATTGAATACGTAGGCCTAAATTATAAAAATGAAATTACGCTTAACGATATGGCTGCTCTTGTTGGCTTAACACCCGCATATTTTTCTAAATATTTTAAAAGAATAACAGAAAGCAATTTTACGCAATATTTGAATAATGTGCGCCTGGAGCATGCTTTACAGGACATGATATACGATAACCTATCGGTCACCGACGCAGCTTTAGAAAATGGTTTTGCAAACGTAAAATCCTTCATAACCTTCTGTAAAAAGGTATACGGCTGTACGCCTATGCATTATAAAAAACAATTTTCTATATAATAGCAATATATTGGCCATACAAATCAATATGGAATATTTACAACGTTTGTCACAATCCCTGCGTCTGTTATATCTACAATACCAAACGAAGCATACAGGCCGTGCAGGCTTCCGGGATTCATCACATACAACCCGTCCTCATAATCGGTCATAGCGGTATGGGTATGCCCAAACAGCAAAACATCGGCTTTTTCCTCCCGCGCGGCACAGTAAATATTGTAATATCCCATTTTGACTTGATACAGATGTCCATGTGTTGCAAAAATCTTCTTTCCCGCAACCGTCAGCACCTGCTTGGAAGGGAGCGACGACCCCCAATCGCAATTCCCCCGTATGCGTACAATCATTTTTTCGGGAAAATCTGTAACCAACTGCGCAGACTGCTCCTCCCCATCGCCTAAATGAATCACGACCTCCGCCTTTGGCTGGGCGGTTACCACCCTGCGCAGCGTATCATAATCGCCATGCGTATCGGAAACGACCAATATCCTCATATTTTTTACACCCCTGTAAGTAAAAGTATATTTTTTCTGCCTACTGCATAATATGTGCTGTAGGCCTTATTTTTATAAAGGTGGTGCTTATATGCAAAACAATGGTAAAAACCAAAACAACGAACAAATGCAAAATTTAATAAATACCGTTTCCCAGCGTCTGGGAACAAATCCTGAAGCGCTTGGAAAGGCCGCAAAACAAGGGAACCTGCAAAACCTTTTGAATCAAATGGATCAAAACCAGGCAAAAAAAATTCAGCAAATTCTCAACGATAAAGAGGCCTCTGAAAAGCTTTTGAACACGCCGCAGGCAAAAGCACTTTTAAAAAAGCTAATGGGCGGCGAATAATCTAAATCTCCCATCGATCATTTAATGTAACACATTTAAACATCACAATGAAAGGAAGGTGACGCCCAATGGATGACCTGGCGGGAAAAATTTCTCAAATGCTTAGCGACCCCGAAACCCTGCAGCAACTAAAGGGGCTGACAGGCATGCTGCAAAAGGAAACGCCCGCCCCTCCGGCTGCGCCGGCCGCCCAGGAAACCCCTGCCGCCGGGACAGGAGGGCTGGACCTTTCCTCCGCGCTTTCAGGCGACACAATGCAAACCATCATGCGCGTTATGCCTCTTTTAAACGAATTTAAAAAGGAAGATGCGTCTACACGCCTTTTGCACGCCCTACGCCCGTTTTTAAGCGACGCGCGCAAAAAAAAGCTCGACGAAGCTTCCAGAATGCTGCATATGATGAAATTGCTGCCTATGCTCAAGGGACTGCAGCTTTAACAAACGCGGGAGGTGACAACGCTTGAGCGATACTATGGACCGGATGCAGCAGGAGGCTGTCCGCCGAATGCACGAAATGCAGGCAAGATCCCGCCCGGCCGCCGGAAAGCCGCAGGCTTCCCCGGCAAGCCCCACAAAAGCTCCCCCTTCTCCTCCGGCGCCGGAGGGACTGCCTGCGATAGATAACAGCACGTTTGAAAACGAAAAGCCTGCAAAAGACCTTCTTGCAGGCTTTTTTGAAGACAAGGAACGCAACCTGATCTTACTTTTAATTTTGCTTCTTTCCAGCGAAAATACCGACAGCGGCCTGTTGCTTGCGCTGATGTACCTAATTATCTGACCTGCCCGTCGCCGTTGATAATAAATTTCATGGAAGTAAGCTCATGCAGCCCCATGGGCCCTCTGGCATGGAGCTTTTGTGTGGAAATGCCAATTTCCGCGCCCATGCCGAACATGCCGCCGTCTGTAAAGCGCGTAGAGGCATTGACATATACCGCCGCGCTGTCTACACAGGCGGTAAACCTGCGCGCGCGTGCATAGTCTTTTGTCACAATACATTCGCTGTGCCCGCTGGAATACTTTGCAATATGCGCAACCGCTTCATCAAACGAATCCACCACACGCACGGCAAGGATATAATCCAAATATTCCGTATACCAGTCGTCCTCTGTCGCCTCGGCTACACGATCGCCCAATATTTCTATCGTCCGCGCGCAGCCACGAAGCTGCACATTCTTTTCATCCAGCCTTGCCTTGATCATCGGCAGGGCTTTTTGCGCGACGTCCTGGTGGACAAGAATGGTTTCTATCGCGTTACAAACAGACGGGCGCGACGTTTTCGCATTATAAATAATGTCCGCGGCCATAGCAAGGTCTGCGCTTTTGTCCACATATACATGGCAATTGCCCACGCCCGTTTCAATAACCGGCACGCGGGAATTTTCCACAACGGCCCTGATCAGCCCGGCGCCTCCTCGCGGGATCAGCACATCCAGATAATCGGAAAGCGCCATCATCTCCATGGAAGACTGCCGCGTTGTATCCTCTACAAGCTGGATGCAATCCTTCGGCAACCCGGCGCGCTCTATCGCGCCGCGCATAATGGCCGCAATACAAGTGTTGGAGCAAATGGCCTCCTTTCCTCCCCTTAAAATAACGGCATTGCCAGATTTCAGGCAAAGCGCCGCAGCGTCCGAGGTAACATTGGGACGGGCTTCAAAAATAATCCCGATCACACCAAGCGGCACCCGTATTTTCCTGATTTCCAGCCCATTTTTAAGCTGTTTTCCGCTTAAAACCTCCCCAATGGGATCATCCATTTGCGCAATCTGGCGCACACCCTGCGCCATCCCTTCTATACGCGCCTGCGTCAGGCAAAGCCTGTCAAGAAGCGCGTCTGTCAGACCGGCCTTTCTGCCGTTTTCCAGGTCCTTTGCATTTTCTTTGCGGATCTGTTCGCTGTTGTCAAGCAGAGCCCGCGCAATTTCCAATAGCGCGTCATCTTTTTTGCTGCCTGCAACACGCAGCACTGCCGCCGCCTCTTTGGCCCTTTTTCCCATCTGTTCAAGAACTGTCATACTGGCTTCCTCCCTGTTTAATTGTTTATTTCACTGTTCGCCATAAATTTTGTTCCGATCTCTTTGCCTTCCAGCAGCGCATAAATATTTTCCGGATCGGTTCCGTTGATCACACAGCATTCTATCCCGCTTGCCGTAGCAAGCTCCGCTGCAAGCAGCTTTGTGCGCATACCGCCTGTTCCTCTGTTCGAACCGGTTCCGTCCGCCATTTTTTTTATAGCGCCGTCTATCCTTTCAACCTGCCGAATCAGCTTGGCATCCGGGTTTGCCTTTGGGTTTTTATCATATAACCCGTCAATGTCCGTTAATATTACAAGCTGCTGCGCGCCAATAATACTGGCTACAATGGCGGAAAGCATATCGTTGTCGCCAAAATTCTGCCCGTCAAGCTCGTCGATTGCCACCGTATCGTTTTCGTTGACAATAGGGATAATCCCCATTTCCAGCAATGTATGAAACGTATTGATTACATTCTGCTTGCTGTGCTCGTTTTCTATCACTCTTCTTGTTAAAAGCACCTGTGCAACCGTATGGTTGTATTCCCCAAAAAATTTGTCATACATAAACATCAATTCGCACTGGCCGACTGCTGCAAGCGCCTGTTTTTTGCGCGTTTCCTTTGGGCGCTCCTTCAGCCCCAGCTTGCCAATCCCCACGCCAATGGCGCCCGAACTCACCAGAACCACGTCGTAGCCTGCATTCTGCAAATTACACAAAACCTTGCAAAGCTGCTCCATCCGCCTTAAATTCAGTCTGCCGCTTTCATATGTCAGAGTGGAGGTTCCCACCTTCACTACAAGCTTTTTTTCCTTCATACCCCATTACCTCGTCACATTTATCCCTGATAAAAAAGAATTCCATTTGATTATACCATAGATCAAACGGAATTTTAAGGGATCTGCAAAAATTATTTTTTATGAACCCTATCCTATCAAACCGCCTGCGGTCACCTGCCGCGCAAAACCGCTTAAAGCAGAAAGCGGGCATCCTTCCGGACACACATCCTGCGGGCAGCTTTTTCAAAAGGCAGATGTACAAAATACCCCTTGTGCGCCACCTTTTTCTTGTTTCCCCACCCGGTCCAATGCTATAATATTGCAAAAGCTTTACGATACCTGCTATATGTTTGATCGCACACGCTGCGGCGTCTGCTATTTACAGTATACAAAAGGATGGATAAAATGGAATATGTAAAAAGGATCGCACAGGTAACACAGGAAGACAGAAAAAACGCAATCCTTTCCATACTCGACGAACTGGGTATCCGCTATACACGGCAAAAAGCAGTCTTAGGAAAACATACGCCGGAAAACATCATTGTTTCCTATAACCCCTCCTCCTCGCGCCTTGTAATCGGCGCCCATTGGGACAGCGTAGCAGGCAGCACCGGTGCAAACGACAATGCGGCGGCCTGCAGTATTTTAATCCGTCTTGCCGCGCTGCTTACAAGCTCAAAGCACAGCATAGACCTTGTGTTTTTTGACAGGGAAGAGTATGAAGATCACGGAAGCACCGCCTATCTTACATACACCGGAAAAGAAACGATTTCCGCCATGATCAATCTGGACATGTGCGGGCACGGCGAAAACATTGTTGTTTCCGACAAAGGCAACATTGGCAACGCTCTGTTTATGCGCGTGATGGATGGCTCCATATTAAAAAAGCACAACGTCCATGCCGTCGCGTATCTGCCAAACGGGGACGACGACCGGTTTTCTCAAGCCGGTATCCCCAACATTTCCGTTTGTGCGTTAAACAGCCAGGACCTTGCCTTTTTTCAATACATATCGCAAAAAATAAATGCCGGACAGCCTCTTACGGAAGAAGATCAAACACGCTTTCTGGCGCTGGATGTAATTGCAACCATGCATTTGGGCGCAAAAGACCATATCGGCGCCGTGTCACAGGCCTCCATAGATATGCTTGTTCAATATTTATACGACGGACTGCAATAAACCGCAACGTAAAAGCCCATTATCCGCTATGCTTTCTTTCAGCGGATAACGGGCTTTTTTATAGGCTTTGGTCAAAGCGCGCAAGAAACGCTTTGGTCCTTTCATTTTGTGTATTGCCAAAAAGCTCCTGCGGCGTGCCGCTTTCAATGATTACACCGCCGTCCATAAAAATAACCCTGTCTGCAACACTTCTTGCAAAGGCCATTTCATGCGTAACCACAACCATCGTCATTTTTTCCGCTGCCAGGGACCGGATCACCTTGAGGATTTCCCCCGTAAGCTCCGGGTCCAGCGCGGAGGTAGGCTCGTCAAATAAGAGCAGCTC
The DNA here is from genome assembly GCA_900541565.1 of uncultured Oscillospiraceae bacterium. GTDB lineage: Bacteria > Bacillota > Clostridia > Oscillospirales > Acutalibacteraceae > Scatavimonas > Scatavimonas merdipullorum. The sequence goes on along the minus strand of UQKB01000004.1, from coordinate 69,492 downwards.
CGGTTTAAGCGCCAAAGCTCTGGCGATAGAAACACGTTGCTGCTGTCCCCCCGAAAGCTGGTAAGGGTATGCCTGCGCTTTATCCTTCAGCCCCATTTTCTCAAGCAGTGCAAGCGCCGTTTCCTGTGCTTCTTCCCGCGGCGTTTTCAGCACCGTCACCGCCGCCTCTGTAATATTGCGCATAACAGAAAAATGCGGAAAAAGGTTAAAGTTTTGAAAAACAAGACCCAAATGCAGGCCTATTTTTACGCATGTCTTTTTATCCGCATACACGGCACGCCCATTTTCGTTGGTCTGCACAAGCGTTTGTCCGCAAATTTCAATCCGGCCGCTGTCAATGGTCTCCAGCTGTGTAATGCAGCGCAAAAGTGTGCTCTTCCCTGAGCCGGACGGCCCAATAATGGCAAGCACTTCCCCCTGCTTTACCTCGACGGATATATCCTTAAGGACAACAGCTTTGCCGTATGCTTTCTTAATTTTTTCAGCTGTAAGGATCTTCATCATATTTTCCCCTTATCTTCATCGTTCAACAGCCTTTTCAGCTCATCTATAATAGCTCAGCTTCTTCTCCAGTGCAGAAAAGAACAGCGTAACAATCCCATTCATCACAAGATAGAACAGCGCGGCTATGATGTACGGTACAACGCTCACTGCAGAATTTGCAAAGGTCTTGGTCACGTTCATCAGCTCAATAACCGATATGGTAAGCGCCAAAGACGTATCCTTTACAAGCGTGATAAACTCATTGCCCATCGGCGGAAGAATCTGCTTAATCACCTGGGGCAGTATAATTTTTAAAAATGTCTGTCCCTTTGTAAAACCCAAAACTTTGGAGGCTTCATATTGCCCCTGGGGAATGCTTTGGATTCCGCCTCTGTAAATTTCTGCAAAATATGCCGCATAATTTAAAGAAAATGCAATAATGCAGGCGGTAAAGCGGTCAAAAACAATTCCAATAAAAGGAAGGCCAAAAAACACGAACATCAGCTGCAGCATAAGCGGCGTACCGCGCATAACCAGCAAATACAGCTGGATCGGTATGCGCACAATTTTCAGCTTCGACATCCTTCCAAAAGAAAGAATCAGCCCCAGCGGCAGTGCAAACAGCAGCGTCAGCCCAAAAATCATACCGGTGAACATCGCACCGGAGAGCATTTCCTCCAATAACACCTGAAAATTCATGATATATGTTCTCCTTTGCCCCGGATTCCACTTCCCAGCTTTCTGTAAAACGCGCCGCACCGCTGTCGTTTTTTCGGAAAGCCTGATAAAACCGCAAGGGGGCGGTCAAAGCTCCCGCCCCCCGGATGTTTCTATGCTTTTATTCCACTGCCGTAATGTCTTCGTCAAACCAGTCATTAGAAATTTCTGCAAGCGTACCGTCCTGCTTCATTTCCTGCAGTGTGCTGTAAATTTTGTCTTTCAGTGCCTTGTCGCCTTTTCTGAACCCAATTACATAATCCTCTTGAGCAAGGGACGCTTCCTCCCCGTTTTCATCCTGTACAATCTGGTACAGCTCCGGGTCCCTTGCAATATAATAGCGTGCCACAATTTCATCAATGGCAATTCCATCAATCGTTCCGTTTTGCAGCTCCAAAACGGCAGACGTATAATTTTCTATGCCAATAACCTGACCTAACGTATTTTTAAACGCTTCATTCTCATTAAGCGCCGTTTCTGCTGAACTGTCCTTCTGCACACCCAGAATTTTCCCGGCGAGCGAATCCATTGTCGTGTATGCAGATCCTTTCAGCGTAATGATAAACTGCTTGTTCTGCATATAAGGAGCCGACACCAGCATTTCCTGCGCACGCTCCTCGGTATAGCTCATACCGTTCCAGATGCAGTCAATGTTGCCGCCGTCAAGCTCAAGCTGCTTATTGTCCCAGTTAATGGGCGTCTTTACCAGTTCCAAGCCCAGGCGCTTACAAACCTCCTCTGCAAGGTCAATATCAAAGCCGACAATTTCCCCTGTTTCGGTATCCCTGTACCCCATGGGCGGAAATTCCGCATCCAGGCCAAGGACCAGCTTCCCTGCGCTTTGAACCTTTGTCCATGAATCATCCGTACCACCCTGTGTAGCAATGTCCGCTTCGCTTTCATTACCGCCTGTTTGTGCATTTTCCTGCGAGCAGCCCGCTATCAGCGTCATCACCATAAGCGCCGCAAGAATAAACGCTGTTATTTTCTTCATAAAAAGCTCCCCCATACAAAATGTTTTAGCGTGAAAAACACGCCGACAAGGCAAATTTTATCATATTAACAAGATAGAGTAAATAGGCAAATTAAACAAGATTTTGTCAAAATTGCACAGCACACAAAAAAACCTCCGGCAAAACATAGCCGGAGGTTTTTGTTCGCATGAAAAACTCTATTTAAAAGAATTTTATTCCTGCTCTTCTCTCATTTTTGCGAAACAGTCACTGCAATATACAGCGCGGTCTTCTCTGGGCTTAAAAGGAACCCTGGCTTCCTGTCCGCATGCTGCACAGGTGGCCACAAACATTTCGCGGTCAGCCTTCGCCGCGTTCTTTCTTGCGTCACGGCAGGGCTTACATCTCTGCGGCTCGTTTACAAAGCCTTTTTCCGCATAAAATTCCTGCTCGCCCGCGGTGAAAATAAATTCCTGCCCGCACTCCTTGCAAATGAGAGTTTTGTCTTCGTACATGTGATTTTACCTCGCTTTGGATTAAATAAATTTTTCGCCCCCGGGCGGATTTGCACCGCCGCCTTTGTAAAACAACGCTCTTCTGGAATAAGCTACATGGGACATATTGAATTTTAAACGCTCCTGAGTTTTTTTCTTATTCTCTGTAAAGCATTGTCTACCGCCTTCGGGTGCGTACCCAAAGCTTTTGCTGTTTGGGCGTAGGTGTGTCCACTTAAATAGTAAGAAAGCACCTGCAGCTCAAAAGGAGAAAGCACGCTTTTAATGTGCCGCATCACCGCTTGATAGCTTTCTGCGTCAATCAGTTCCTGCTCCGGATCACGGGACACCCCACCGCCCGGCTGCAGGCTGCTGTCAGACAACGGCACAAGGCATTCCTGCGGAATATCCTTTGCCCTCTTTTCACTTTTATATACAGACATAAAGCGCCGCTGAATACAAACCCCTACATAAGTGGAAAAAGAAGCGCCTGCCGTACTGTCAAAGCTCTTTACCGCATGAATAAAAGAAATAAAACCCTCCTGGATAAAGTCCTCAAGCTCCGTTTTGGCTCCGCGATATACAGAAGCCTTCGCCCGGATTACCGAAAGATAGCGCTCTGCCAGCGTATTAAACGCATTTCCATCGCCGCTGCGGATCAATGCAATCAGGCGGTCGTCAGAATAGTTGTCCATATGCTTATCCGACCATGTTTTACCCATAAAATTACCCCGCCGCCGATCCTTTTGCCTGTGTAATGGATATTGTACTGCATTTCTAAAAATAAGTCAAATACTTTTTTCTATTCCTTGTAAAATTATAAAAAGATGTGTTAAATTTTTAGATACAATCTACACATTCCTGTCGTAAAAGCAAATTTTGTATGCCCTTTTGAGCTTTCTTTGCCGCTCATTTGTGAAGAATACAAACATATTTTATTTTGTTTGTATACGCTATGGTAAAATACGGTCATATATCATACGCATTGTAAAAGGAAGTGGCACTATGGTCGTACATTGCAACAGCCTTGGGCTTTTCGGGTTGGATGCCTTTTTGGTAGAGGTAGAAGCAGACGTATCAAACGGGATGGCCGCGTTTGATATTGTCGGGCTGCCCGATGCCGCCGTCAAAGAATCGCGTGACCGGGTGCGCGCCGCATTGAAAAACTGCGGGTTTACTTTTCCCTTAGGCAGGATCACCATCAACCTTGCACCGGCAGATATCCGTAAAGAAGGCCCCTTATACGATCTGCCCATTCTCGCCGCTTTGCTGCAGGCAACCGGGCAGATCGCACCGCTGCCGGACGACGTCGCTCTGATCGGCGAGCTGTCCCTAAGCGGGGAGATCCGACGGATAAACGGCATACTGCCTATGGCCATCCATGCAAAGCAGTCAGGGATCAAAAAGCTGTTTGTTCCTTATGCAAACGCGCAGGAAGGCGCCGTTGTACAGGGGCTTTGCATTTACCCTGTACAAAACCTGAAGCAGTTGCTTTTACATTTAAACGGCAGGCAGGAAATAACGCCCGCCCGCCTTGCTGCCGAACCCGCTTTGCAGCCCCCAACCCTGCTGGATTTTTCCCAGGTCAAAGGTCAGTACGAAGCAAAGCGCGCTATGGAGGTCGCCGCCGCAGGCGGCCACAATATCCTACTGGTCGGCCCGCCCGGCTCCGGCAAAAGTATGCTTGCCAAGCGCCTGCCTTCCATTTTGCCGGACATGCGTTTTGAAGAAACCATAGAAACGACAAAAATCCATTCCATTGCCGGCGTATTAAAAAACGGGCAGCTTGTACGCAGCCGGCCATTCCGCAGCCCGCACCACACGGTTTCGGCCGCGGGCCTTTCCGGTGGCGGCGCAATACCAAAGCCCGGCGAGCTTTCGCTGGCGCACAACGGCGTACTTTTTTTGGACGAGCTGCCGGAATTCTCGCGCAGCGCACTTGAGGTGCTGCGCCAACCGGTAGAGGAAGGCGTCGTAACCATATCCAGGGTCAGCGGCAGCGTTTCCTATCCCTGCCGCGTCATGCTGGTTGCCGCTATGAACCCCTGCCCATGCGGCTATTTTGGCCATCCCACGCGCAAATGCTCCTGCACACCCGGCGCTGTAGCGCGCTATCTTTCGCGCGTGTCAGGCCCGCTGCTGGACCGGCTGGATCTGCATATAGAGGTTCCTCCCGTCCGGTTCGAAGAACTGGCAAAAGACAGCCATGAAGAAAGCTCTCAACAGGTGCAAACGCGCGTAAACCGTGCAAGAGAAATACAGCGCGCGCGTTACAAAGACAGCAAAATTACATGCAACGCACATTTAAGCCCCGCTATGCTCCAGCGCTGCTGTCCTATGGACGCTAAGGCCGAGCTTTTATTAAAGAACGCTTTTGACAGACTGGGCTTTTCAGCACGCGCCTATGACCGTGTGCTGAAGGTATCGCGCACCATTGCGGACCTTGAAGGGAGCCAGATAATCCGCTCTGCGCACATTGCAGAAGCAATCCAGTACAGAAGTCTCGACCGGAAATACTGGCGCACAGTATGAATAAAACCGCGCGCCTTATCGTTTGATTTCACGCGCCATATAGCCATATAAAAGAAACCTGCACGATTGCGCCGCACTTTTGTGTAAATAATTACAAAATTGGTTAAAATGATGTTACGAACACGATTTTCGGTTGACAAGAATATGGAATTGTATTATCATTGCAAGTAGTGTTTTTTTGGTAATGTTGCAACAGCAAACAACCATATGTTTGATTATATCGAACAAAAAACAAATTCGCAGGTTTTGAATTCCGACAAATTCCGGACTGGTTCCGGAATTTTTATACATAGGCGGATTGCACCGTTGGTACATAAAACGGCGCAAACTGAAAAACGATATGGGAGTGTGCCACACTTGGATAAATTTGTGATCAACGGCGGCCTCCCCCTAAAAGGGGAAGTTACCGTAAGCGGGGCAAAGAATGCGGCTGTCGCCATTATTCCGGCTGTTATTCTTGCCGATGAGCCCTGCCGCATTGAAAATATACCAAACATCAGCGACGTAACCTTTATTGCAAATATTTTGGCGCAAATCGGCGCCAGCGTTAAAAGAATTAACAAATCCACTTTGGAAATAGACCCCACCGGTATACGTACCTCTATTGCAACCTACGAACAGGTCAAGGGCATGCGCGCCTCTTATTATCTTTTGGGCGCACTCCTTGGGAAATTCAACCAGGCGCAGGTTGCCATGCCGGGCGGGTGCGATTTTGGCGTTCGCCCTGTCGACCAGCATTTAAAGGGCTTTGCCGCTTTGGGTGCCAAGCACGAACTGATCAACGGTGCGGTCATCAGCGTAAGCGCCGAACAGCTTGTGGGGGCGCATATTTATCTGGACGTCGTTTCTGTGGGCGCAACCATGAACATCATGCTTGCAGCCGTAAAGGCACAGGGCATGACTGTGCTGGAAAATGCCGCAAAGGAACCGCACGTTGTCGACCTTGCAAATTTTTTAAACTCCATGGGCGCAGATATCCGCGGCGCAGGTACAGACGTCATTAAAATCAGAGGTGTGCAGCATCTGCACGGAACAACCTATTCCATTATTCCTGACCAGATCGAAGCAGGCACCTATATGGTCGCCGCTGCTGCCACAAACGGCGATGTTCTGGTTAAAAACGTTATCCCCAAGCATTTAGAATCCATTTCTGCAAAGCTGCGCGAAATGGGCGCACAGGTTACGGAATATGACGAGGCCGTCCATGTAAAGAGCAGCGGACGCCTTTCACGCTGCAATATAAAAACAATGCCGCATCCCGGTTTCCCAACCGATATGCAGCCGCAGTTTGCGGCACTTCTGTCGATTTCCAACGGTACCAGCATCATTAACGAAAACGTATGGGATAACCGTTTCCGCTATGTCAGTGAACTTTGCAGGATGGGCGCGCAAATTTCTGTCGACGGCAGGCTTGCTATTATCGAGGGTGTGGAAGAGCTGATCGCCGCACCCGTAAAGGCAACCGACCTGCGTGCCGGCGCGGCTATGATTATTGCCGGCCTTTGCGCAAAGGGCACGACAGAAATTGAAAACATTGTGCATATAGAGCGCGGCTATGAAGATATTGTCAATAAATTCAGGGGACTTGGCGCAGACATCAAAAAAGAGCGTACACAAACTACCACGCACGTTGTAACGGCTTGATTTTTTAAAGCACCGGTGATGATTTTTAAAAGAAGGAAAGGCGGACAGCTTTGTCTGCCTTCTTTTTTCATATATACAAAAACGTAAAAGACACAAAGATTTTTAAAGGAGCGCTTTTTCATATGGCACGTTTATGCCCACTGTTTTCCGGCAGCAAAGGCAATTGCTACTACATAGGCAGCGGCAGCGGCGGCATTTTGGTTGACGCGGGCCGCAGCGCCAAGCAAATTGAAGCTGCCATGGTACAAAACGAACTGGATATCCGCTTTGTAAAAGGCATTTTCATTACACATGAGCATTCTGACCATATACAGGGGCTGCGCGTGCTTGCTTCGCGTTACCATATGGATGTCTATGCATCCTCCGGCACGCTTGAAGCACTGGACGCCCAAGGTGTCCTAAACGGTCAGTTTAAAAGCCATACGGTCGAAAGCAGCGGCGTGCAGGCCGGCGATATGCTGATCCGGCCTTTTCAAACATCACATGACGCAAAAGAAAGTACGGGCTTTGTCGTTACCACCGGCGATGGAAGAAAGGCCGCCGTCGCAACAGACACCGGCATTTTGACAGAAGCTATCAAACAGGCTGTTTTGGGTTGTGACTGTGTGATTATTGAGTCAAACCACGACGTGGGCATGCTGCTCAACGGCATCTATCCATATTACCTAAAACGCCGAATTTTATCAGACCGGGGCCATCTTTCCAACGAGGTGTGCGCGCAATTTCTTCCCACGCTGGTCAAACATGGTACAACCAGGCTTGTGCTGGCTCATTTAAGCCGTGAAAACAACCTGCCCAATATTGCCATGCAGTCGGCTGTATGCGCGCTGGAAAGCGCCGGCATGCGCCGCGACAGCGACTATATGCTGACAATAGCACCCGAAACCACGCAGGGAAAAACCATTCTTTTTTGAAAAGAGGCCAAATTATGCTGACCATACACATCCTTTGCGTAGGCTCCTTAAAAGAATCCTACTGGGCGCAGGCCTGCGCCGAATACCAAAAACGCCTAGGCGCGTTTTGCCGCTTTACCATTACAGAGGTAAACGAAGAAAAGGCTCCGCAAAACCCCTCCCCTGCACAGATCGAACAAATTTTGCAGGCCGAGGGCAACCGCCTCCTTGCAAAAATGGATCCACAGGCATATACCGTCGCCATGTGCATAGAAGGCAAGCCGCTTTCCTCTAAGGCATTCTCTGAACAAATAAACGCCATCGCCGTTGCGGGCACGAGCAAAATCATTTTTTTCATCGGCGGCTCCTTTGGCCTTTCCAGCACAGTCAAACAGGCCGCAAATCTGCAACTATCCATGTCTTCTATGACCTTTCCCCACCAGCTTGCGCGGGTTATGCTTTGTGAACAAATCTACCGTGCGTTCCAAATCTCCGCGGGCGGCAAGTATCATAAATAAAACAAGGGATAAAATAGAAAAGGAAGGTGGTCTAAATGGCGCTGGACGGTGCTTTTTTACACCATTTAAAGGCAGAGCTTCAAAGCGCTTTGCTCCATTGCCGGGTAGAAAAAATTTATCAGCCGGCAAAAGAGGAGATTGTGCTTTCCATGCGCGGTGCAGGCGGAGCGCACAAGCTTCTGCTTTCATCGCGCGCAAACTCCCCTCGGGCTGCGTTAACCGCTTATGCGCCTGAAAACCCGCAAACACCCCCCATGCTGTGCATGCTTTTGCGCAAACGTCTCTCGGGCGCAAAGCTTAAAGATATCCGCCAACCCAATCTGGAGCGGATGCTCTGTTTTGACTTTGACGCAACCAATGAGCTGGGCGACCGGGTCGTGCTGACGCTGATCATCGAAATCATGGGCAAATACAGCAACGTCATTTTAACAGAAGAAGACGGCAAAATTATTGATGCGTTAAAGCGCGTAGACATGACCATGTCGTCACAACGGTTGATTCTGCCGGGCATCCCCTATCAAATGCCGCCTGCACAGGATAAGCTTTGCTTTTTACAGACCGATATACAAGACATTCTTGCGTATATCTATAAGCAGGAAAATACCCTTCCGTTAAGTCGTGCGCTGTTAAACCATATTCAGGGCCTTTCCCCCATTGTATGCCGGGAGCTTGCCCATCTCTCCTGCCGCGGGGCAGACCCCGCAGTGCAAGCCATGACCCCGGAGCACAGGCAAAGGCTGCAGTTTTTCCTGTCCAGAACGGCGCAAACCGTTCAAAATACAAGCGGCGCTCCATATATGGTCTGTCGGCCCGACGGCAAGCCGTTGGACTTTTCCTTTATGAATATCGTCCAGTACGGTACGGCAGCCAGCACAAAGCGCTGCGAAAGCTTTTCCCGGCTGCTTGACAGCTTTTACTATGAACGTGACCGGGCCGAGCGCATGCGCACAAAGGCGCAGGATCTGTTAAAGCTTTTAACAAACGCCTCTGATCGGCTTGCAAGAAAAATCAACGCACAAAAGGCAGAGCTTTCCCAATGTGCAGATCGTGAAGCCCTGCGTATTTGCGGCGATCTTATCCAGGCAAACCTTTATAAAATAGAAAGGGGCGCCCCTTTTGCAGACCTGGAAAATTTTTATGGTAAGCAGGGCAGCACGCTGCGTGTTAAACTCAACCCCGCCCTTTCCCCTGCGCAAAATGCGCAAAAATATTACAAAGACTACCGCAAGGCAAAGACGGCTGAGCAGGTATTGCAGGTGCAGATCGAAAAAGCACAGCAGGAGCTGCTGTATATAGACACCGTCTTCGAGGCGCTCAGTCGGGCAGGCACAGAGCGCGAGCTTGCAGAGATCCGGCAAGAGCTTATGGAACAAGGGTATATCCGGCGCAGCAAAGAAAAGCAGAAAACAGCTGCGCTGCCGCCGTTTTGTTTTGTTTCTTCCGGCGGGTTTCAAATTTTGGTCGGGAGGAACAACCGGCAAAACGACACCCTTACCCTGAAAACGGCGGGCAACAACGACATATGGCTGCATACAAAAAATATCCCCGGCTCCCATACGGTGATTATAACAGAAAACCGCACGCCGGATGAACAAACGCTTTTGGAAGCGGCGCAGCTTGCCGCGTTCCACAGCAGGGCCAGGGACAGCGCCCAGGTTCCCGTAGACTACACCCAAATCCGGTACGTAAGCAAGCCATCCGGCGCCAAACCGGGTATGGTCATTTATAAAAACAATAAAACGCTTTATGTTGCGCCGTGCATTCCACAGGGTATACAGGCACAGCATGGGCAGGGATAGCCGGCTTTGGCTTCACTTGCAGCTGTTGCTTTTTGGCGTTTTATGTTCTATAATCATAGCAGCGTAAAAAAACAAACGCTGCCACGAATAAAATTACGGAGGTTAAAATAATGGCACAGATTACAAAACAAACCATCATAGGCGATATTCTTGACCTGGACCAAACAACCGCGCCCTTTTTCCTGGAAATGGGGATGCATTGCCTGGGATGCCCTTCCGCAAGGGGAGAAACGCTGGAAGAGGCATGTATGGTACACGGCGTGGACGCCGACGACCTTGTAAATCGGATCAACGCGCATCTTGCAAACAAATAAACGCGCAGCGGGCGGGATCGCATCATACGATCCTGCCCTTTTATTTTTATAAATCAAAAGTAACCCGGCCGGCTGCCGGATTTTCAGCCAAACTGATTGTGATAGAAAGGACCATTTTATGAGCGCAAAACCATTGTTTGTATTATCCCCCCGCCTTGCCATGTGCGCTTCCTTTGTCCGGCGTGGCTGCCGTATGGCAGATATCGGCACCGACCATGCCTACCTTCCTGTATGGCTTGTAAAATCGGGTTATATAAAAAGCGCCGTCGCTGCGGATATACGCCCAGGCCCTTTGGAAAACGGGCGCAGGACGATTCAAACATACCATGTGCAGCGCCAGGTATCCACACGCCTTACAGACGGCCTCTTGCAAATTTCACCGGAAGAATGCGATGACATTGTCATCGCCGGCATGGGCGGCGAGCTGATTGTAAAGATCCTTTCCAGCGCTCCATGGATTCGGGATCCCCAAAAGCGCCTGATCCTGCAGCCCATGTCCAAGGCAGAGGTACTGCGCGGATATCTGTTTCAAAACGGCTTTGACATATTGCAGGAAAAAGCAGTTCTCTCAGAAGGCAAGCTCTATACTGTTTTACAGTGTACATATACCGGCATGTCCTATCGCACAGATCCGGCGCTTTTATACTGCGGCAGGCTGCAGCCTTTGCAAAACGAGGTTGACAAAAGCTATATCGCACAGGCTATCAGACGGCTGCAACGAAAGGCCTTTGGATTATCGCAGGCAGGACAAAAGACACAGGCAGCACAGGTTATGCAGTACATAGAGTCCATTCAGCAAATATTGGAGGGAAAGAAAAAATGCCCACAACCGTAAAAGAGATTTACCATTGTATAGATACCATTGCGCCGTTTGAACGTGCAATGGATTTTGACAACTGCGGTATTTTAGCCGGGGATGCAAACGCACAGGTTCAAACGGCGCTTGTCGCTCTGGACATTACAAAGGACGTTGTTGAAGAAGCTGTACAGAAAAAAGCGCAGCTTATTATCAGCCACCATCCTGTCATTTTTCAGCCCCTGCGTTCGCTTCCATTCGACAGCCCTGTAGGCTTACTTGCACAAAACCATATCGCCGCTATTTGCGCGCACACAAACCTGGACCTTTCACCCTGCGGCGTAAACGTCTGTCTGGCACAAGCGCTCGGCCTTACAAACCAAAAGCTTATAGACGGGGAATGCATGGTAACGGGCGCGCTTGTGCAGCCGCTTGCGGCTTATGCATTCGCCATGCACGTAAAAACCGCGCTTTCCTGCGCGGGCGTACGTTTTACCGCTATACAAAAGCAGGTAAAGACTGTGGCCGTAAGCGGCGGTGCCGGCGGTGATGGGCTTTACAAAGCGCTGCAGCTTGGTGCCGATGCCTTTGTGACCGGGGAAATCAAGCATCATCAGCTTTTAGACGCCGCATCGTGTGGGCTTTGTATTGTCGATGCCGGCCACTTTAAAACAGAAAACGTTGTAATCCATCCGCTTACAGACTTTCTTTCAAAGCAGTTTCCAGACACAGCATTTTTTGTCTCCGAACGCTGCACAGACCATATTGCCTATTTATAAGTGGTTAGATCATGAAATACATTTTGTAAAAGTTGGCGTCCTGTCTTACCGGATACTCCTCCGGCCAAGCGGGCGCCGCAATTTTTTTACAGGCAGACGACATTTTTTACAGCAAAAGGGCCGCAAAGCAAAACGGCATGTCAATTTGCTATTGCCCATTTTTTTTGCTTATGCTACAATAGCTCCGTCAGAAAAGTGTACGGCAAATTTTCAAAGCGCAGGCTACTGCGGCCTTTTATAAATACGCCGGCATATACAACAAAAGGAAGTGATAAAATGGAAGCTGTTTTGCGTGTTGACAAGCTCTCAAAAAAATACACGGACAAGCTGGCGGCCAATCAGATCAGCTTTACTGTACAACCCGGCGAAGTTTTTGCGCTGATCGGTCCAAACGGCGCCGGAAAAACCACCACGCTGCGTATGATCGCCACGCTGATTCAGCCCACGGCGGGCGACGCGTTTGTAAGCGGCCACAGTATTATCCGCCATCCGGATAAAGTCCGGCAGAGCATCACCTATCTTCCCGACGAGGCGGGCGCATATAAAAGCATGACAGGAAAACGCTATCTTGATTTTATGGCGTCTTTATTTTCCTCCGATAAAAAGCAGTGCGCACAATATGTGGCGCGTGCCGTAGAAATTTGCGGCTTGGGCGACAGGCTGCAGGACAAAATTGGCACCTACAGCCGCGGTATGATCCGAAAGCTTTTGCTCTCGCGCGCGGTAATGACCCGTCCGGCGCTTGCCATACTGGACGAACCCACCAGCGGTCTGGATATTCTCAATGCGCTGGAAATCCGCCGTATGATCCGCTCGCTGGCAAACGACGGAATGTCTTTTTTACTTTCTTCCCACAATATGCTGGAAATTGAATTTGTTTCCGACAGGGTAGGGATTATTGCAAACGGCGTTATGCACCTGACCGGAACGCCGGCACAGCTCAAAGAGCAGACCGGGTCCCAAAACCTGGAAGAGGTATTTGAAAGGACGGTGAAAACAGATGAAGTTTCTGGTACTGTTTAAAAAAGAACTGCGGGAAATTTTGACCGTTTCCACCATTGTGGGCGTGCTGGCCAGCATGTTGATTTTTCTTCTTCTGGGGCAGGTGATGAGCGGCGTCACCCAGGACATGTCGTCCAAAGCCCAGGCTGTCGTCGTGTCCGATGCAGATCAGTCCGACCTGAGCCGCCAGTCGCTCTCCATGCTGGAACAAGCGGGCTTTACCGTGTCTACCGTCCCCTACGGCAGTGACGATGCCGTTTTGAACGCCGCAGCGGAAAAGGGCCATAACAGTGTGCTGATCATTCCGGAAGGCTTCTCTGCGGGGATCGCGCAGGGGAAAACACAAACGCTTCGCATCCTGTCTGCTTTAAACAGCTTTTCCATGCTCTCCGGGAGCGACTACTCCGCCTCCGCTGCTGCACAAACGCTTACGCAAAGCCTTTCTGCTTTGCTGATCGCCGAACATAGCAAAACAGCAGACGCCGCATTTTTACAGGCCCCTATTTCTACTTCTGAAACAAGCGTTGCAAACGGGGCGAGCGCACAGATCGGGGCAGACGCCCTGCGCGCTCTTTCCATGCAGCAATCCATCTTTATTCCCATTATTGTGTTTTTACTGATCATCTACGCTTCTCAGCTGAACGTAGCGGCTATTGCCAACGAAAAGGGCGATAAAACACTGGAAACACTGCTTTCCTGCCCTGTATCACGCCTTTCGGTGCTTGCTTCAAAAATGTGCGCCTCCGGTGTGCTGTCTATTCTGATGGCCGGTGTATATATGATCGGCTTTTCCGCATTTATGGGCGGTATCACAGGGGGTATCGGGCAGGCTTCCGAAGATACCTTCAGCGCCGCCATGCAATCGCTTGGCCTTACGCTTTCTCCTGTCCAATATCTGCTCATCGGCATACAGCTGTTTTTGACAGTTCTGATCGCGCTTGCAATCAGTATGGTGCTCGGCGCCTTAGCCAAAGATCTCAAATCAGCAAGCAGTATGATCGCACCGCTTGTTTTTTTGACGATCATCCCCTACCTTGTTACCATGATGGTCGATATAGCCTCCCTTCCCACCGTTGTACAGATCATCCTGTATCTAATCCCGTTTACACACACGTTTATCGCTTCGTCCAATCTAATGTTCGGCAACACTCTTTTGTTTTACGGCGGTATGCTGTACCAGGTGGTTGTACTGGCCGTCGTCATGCTGGTTGCAGTCCGTATTTTCTCTACAGACCGCATTTTCACCATGACGCTGGATTTTTCAAAACGCAGAAAAAGCAAATCTGCCGCCAATACAGACGCCTAAGCGCCTATCCTGTAAAAATATATTTTCCCATGCCTGCAAAGCGTGTCTGCTTGTTTGTTGCAGAAAAGCGGCGGGAAATCGCTTTTTATGTTGACTTGCATATTATAAAATATTATAATTGAAGTGTTAGCAATTTAACAAACTTTTGAATAGTTTGTAATATGTGACAGTGTAGAACCCTTACCTGCCGCATTTTTAAAAAACAAGCGTTACATAAAACGCAAAAGAAAGGAAATGTTTAGGTCATGAGCAGAGTTTACAATTTTTCAGCAGGGCCTTCCATGCTGCCCGAATCCGTATTAAAAAGGGCGGCAGCGGAAATGCTCGATTACGAAGGCAGTGGTCAGTCTGTTATGGAAATGTCCCATCGCTCCAAGGTATACGGCTCTATCATCCAAGGCGCGCAATCCCTTTTGCGGGAGGTCATGAACATTCCGGACAACTATAAGGTTCTGTTTTTACAAGGCGGCGCTTCCTCACAATTTGCAATGGTTCCCCTGAACCTGGCCGTAAAAAGCGGAAAAGCAGATTATGTCATTACAGGGCAATGGGCCAAAAAAGCTTACAAAGAAGGCGCACGCTATGCGCAGGCCAATATTGTCGCCTCCTCGGAGGACCAGACGTTTTCCTATATTCCAAAGCTGGACCCTTCAACCTTTACCAAAGACGCAGATTACTTCCATATTTGCATGAACAACACCATTTACGGAACTGTGTACCATACACTTCCGGAAACGGGTGACGTGCCGCTGGTTGCAGATATTTCCTCGTGCATTCTTTCAGGCCCGATCGACGTATCCAAATTTGGCCTTTTGTATGCCGGTGCGCAGAAAAACATGGCGCCGGCAGGCCTTACGGTTGTGATCGTCCGTGAAGACCTGATCGGCCATGCGCAGGACATTACGCCCACCATGTTTAATTACCAGATTCATGCGGATAACGATTCTATGTTTAACACGCCCCCATGTTATACCATTTATATGGCAAAGCTTGTCCTGGAATGGATTAAAAATGAAGTCGGCGGCCTTGCAAATATGCAGGCGCGCAACGAAAAGAAGGCGGCGCTGCTTTATGATTTTCTGGACAATTCCAAGCTCTTTAAGGGCACGGTTGTCAAAGAAGACCGTTCTTTGATGAACGTACCGTTTGTAACGGGCAATGCCGAAATGGACGCAAAATTTGTCCAGGAAGCCACGGCAAACGGTTTTGTCAACATTAAAGGGCACCGCACCGTAGGCGGTATGCGCGCTTCTATTTACAATGCCATGCCGTATGAGGGCGTAGCCGCACTGGTTGCGTTTATGGAAAAATTTGAGAAGGAAAATAATTGACCTGTTTTTATAAACGATTTGAAAAAATAGAAAAAGGATGATGGTACCCATGTACAATATTCTTACACTTAATAAAATTGCCAAAACGGGGCTTGCACGCCTTGGGGAAAATTACGTTTGCGGTGACGCCGTGGAAAATCCCGACGCGATTATGGTAAGGAGCGCTTCCATGCACGACATGGAATTTTCCAAAAATACAATTGCCATTGCCAGAGCGGGTGCCGGCGTAAACAACATTCCTGTTGATCAATGCAGCGAGCAGGGGATTGTCGTGTTCAATACGCCCGGTGCAAACGCAAACGCCGTTAAGGAGCTTGTGATCGCAGGGTTGTTGCTCAGCTCCAGAAAGATCGTCGACGGAATTGCCTGGGCAAACACCCTTAAGGGCAACGGCGACCAGGTAGGCAAGATGGTTGAAAAAGGCAAAAGCGCTTTTGTCGGACCTGAGATCAAAGGCAAAAAGCTCGGCGTAATCGGGCTTGGCGCAATCGGCGTTTTGGTAGCAAACGCTGCTACCGCGCTTGGAATGGACGTGCTTGGCTATGACCCCTATCTGTCTGTAGACGCAGCCTGGCAGCTTTCCAGGCATACAACCCATGTTACGTCGCTCGACCCCATTTTTGCACAATGCGATTATATTACGGTACATGTGCCGCTTACGCCTGACACCAAAGAAATTATCAACGCAGACAATATTGCAAAAATGAAAGACGGCGTACGTATATTAAACTTTTCCAGAGCAGACCTTGTCCATTCTGCAGACGTTGCCGCCGCATTAAACAGCGGCAAGCTTTCCGCTTATGTAACGGACTTTGCAACCGACGATTTACTGGGCCAGCCCGGTGTGATTGCAATGCCGCACCTGGGTGCTTCCACGCCGGAAAGCGAAGACAACTGCGCATGCATGGCGGCGGACGAAATTAAAGATTATCTGGAAAACGGCAACGTAACCAATTCTGTAAACTTCCCCAACGTATGTATGCCAAAGACCGGCGAAGTACGCTACTGCATTCTGCATAAAAACGCCCCAAACATCTTACAGCAGGTTCTTGCAATGCTCGGGCAAAAGGGTGCAAACGTCGAAAATATGGAAAACAAGTCCAGAAAAGAATTTGCCTACACAATTGTAGACGCTACAAACGTTTCAAAAGAAATCCGGGAAGAAATCCAGGGAATCGGCGGCGTTTTGCGTGTACGGGTTATTAAATAAAAAACATTATATAAAAACAAAAGCCCGGCGCCATTGTTACATGGTGCCGGGCTTTTTGCATATACTCTACATTTTTTCTGCACATAATGGGCTTTACGGCAATGTGATCTTCCCTGTCACATCCGCCAAAAGCCTCTGCATCTTCTGCGCTTCGCGCAGCGCGGCTCCCGCATAATCCTGTGGGTCGCATTTTTCCTTTTGCCATGCGCACATAATTCCGCGGGATGAATTTACAATCGCGCCCAACCCGTTTTCGTCAAACGCGCCGGCTATATCGCCTGCTGTCCCCCCCTGCGCGCCGTATCCCGGCACAAGGAAAAAGGTCCGCGGCAGCTCTGCGCGCAGCTCCGTCAGCTGTTGTGGATACGTCGCACCCACAACCGCGCCAACACCCGAATACCCATATTTCCCAGGGATTCCTTCTCCCCACTTTTCACACATTTTTCCCATGCGCAGGTAAATGCTCTCCGCACCCTCCAAACACAGGTTCTGCAGTTCGCCGGAGCTTGGGTTCGATGTTTTCACAAGCACAAATATTGCTTTATCCATCTCTTTGCATACAGCGGTAAGCGGCAAAATACCGTCCGACCCAAGGTAGCCGTTTACTGTAAGCGCATCGGCGCCAAACGCCGTAAATTTTTCCCCGGCAATCTCCGTTACGCCAAGGTGCGCCGCGGCATAGGCTTGCATTGTTGTACCTATATCGTTGCGCTTTCCATCCATAATCACAAACATGCCCTTTTCCTGTGCATACGCAACTGTTTTGGCAAGCGTCCGCATACCCTGCCATCCATACATTTCATAATAGGCGGCCTGCGGCTTTACAGCAGGCACAACCGTACATAAAGCGTCAATCAACCCTCGGTTATATACCCAAATCGCTTCCGCTGCGCCTTCCATTGTCTTTCCAAACTGTGCAAAGGCGGCCTGCTTGATATGGTCCGGAATATAATCCAGCTTTGGATCAAGCCCCGCAACCGTGGGGTTTTGTTTTTCTGCAATTTTTTCAATCAATCTGTCCAATGCCATTGTTTTCCCTCCGTATGGCTTCTTTCTTTATTGTTCTGTGCAGCCGCGTCCATAGCTCTGCATATCCATCCTCTACCTATAAAACAACACAAAAGCGGCCGTGCTTTACCGGCAGTCCATATCCTGGTAAACAACCCTGCCTGCAAGAATCGTCGTCTTAACTCGACCTTTAAGCGTCATCCCCTTAAACGGGGTATTTTTCGATTTTCCGTGCAAGCGCTCCGGGTCAACCTTCCAGGGCGCGTCCGGATCAAACAGTACAATATCCGCAGGCATACCCTCACGCAGGCTTCCGGCTGGAATATGCAGCAGCCTTGCAGGGGTACACGACATTTTATTCAGCAGCTGCGGCAGCGTAAGCGCTCCGGTATGCACCAAAAACGTGAGTCCGGCGCTCAGCGAGGTTTCCATCCCAATCGCCCCGTTGGGCGCTTTTTGGAAATCGGCCTTTTCCTGCGGCGTGTGCGGCGCATGGTCCGTCGCAATCGCATCAATGGTTCCGTCACACAGCGCGCCAATAATCGCTTTTCGGTCTTCCTCCGTACGAAGGGGCGGGTTCATTCTAAAATCTGCATCCCTTTTTAAAAGCGCCTGATCCGTAAACGCAAAATAATGCGGCGCAGTTTCTGCCGTTACCGGCACGCCTCTGCGTTTTGCATCCCGGATCAGCTCTACAGACGTTTTTGTACTCACATGGCAAATATGCACCGGTACGCCATATGCGGCCGCAAGCGCAATTTCCCTCGCTGTGCCTGCATCCTCCGCCGCTGCCGGGATCCCCTTCACGCCAAGGCGTTGTGAAACCTCTCCTTCATGCATAATGCCGCCCTGCGCCAGGTACAGGTCCTCGCAATGGGCTACAACCGTCATACCCAGCTTTGGCGCCTGCTGCATGGCTTGCGCCATAAACGCAGTGTTTTCCACGGGTCTTCCGTCGTCTGTCAACGCAATTGCTCCACTGTCGTACAGTTCCTGTATATCGCACGGTTGTGCGCTTTTAAGCCCTTTTGTAACGCTGGCAGCCACATATACATGTGCGTTTGCATTTTTTGCTTTGTCTAAAATATAACGCACCGTCCGGGCGTCGTCCACCGTGGGATTGGTGTTCGGCATGGCAAGCAGACTTGTCACCCCGCCTGCCGCTGCCGCCCGGCATCCGGAAAAAACATCCTCCTTTTGCGTATAGCCGGGTTCGCGCAGGTGCACATGCATATCCACCAGGCCGGGCGCGGCAACCAATCCGTCTGCTTCTAATACTATGTCGGCTGTCTGTGCGTCCGTACCAAGCGCCTGCACTGTACCTTCGTTTATCAAAATATGCGTTACCTGGTCCAGACCCAAAGACGGGTCCACGACCCGTGCATTTTTTATCAGTATACTGCCCATCGTTGCACAGACTCCCTTCTCTACCTGTATTTATCCCAGTAGCTGTCGGTTTCAAAAGCCGATACAATTTCATCCTCCTGTACGACTGTATGCACTGCTTCTGGCCGTTTTCTTTCCTGCTGTAAGGCATGCTGCTGCACTGCCTTTTTCTTTTTGGCCGGGGCTTTATGTGCGGGGGCGCTTTTGTTTTCTTCTATTGTCTCTTCTTTCTTGTATTTCCATACACCGCCGACAGAAGATACCGAATTTTTCGCTTTAGACCCGGCTCTCCCTACAAAAATACGCAGCTTACTGCTTTTTTGTAAGTTTTCTTCTGCAACCGCTTCGTCATAATCCTCATTGTTGCTCCTGGAAAGCTCCACGCTGTCTCTTTCTTCTTCCAACGCGGTCTCCCGTCCATGCTTCTGGGGCTCTGCGTTTTTGGTTGCTTCTTTCTCTACAGCCACTTCCACCTCTACCCGCAGCGGCTTGTTTTTAAACACCTGGTCCTGTGGTTCGTTTTCTCTGACATCTACACTTGTAACACTTTGTGCAGGTACGGGTGTCCGGCCATTAAACAATCCATCTTTTTGCAATTCGTCATAAAAATCATCCATGGGCGAATTCCCGCTGTGCGGCTGCGGATGCACACACGCTTCTCCATTTGTGCGGATACGCTTTTTTGTCCTGAAAAAAATAATCAGCGCAAAGACAACGGCCAATACAAGTACAACGACAAACGCAGCAAGCAATACGGCGCCCATATTCACATCCAGCGGTTTTTCCACAATCCGGCTGAATGTAACGCTGTTGACCATATTATGAAAAACGCCAAGCTCCTCTACCGAAATATCGTCCCCTTCAGATTGCATGCGCAGCAGGATCTGCTGGCCGTTGACAATTGTATACGCCGTTACCGTATGGATCCTTTCCCCATTTTGCAGTGCTGTACGTGTTTCAAAATCAAAGAACAATGCCTGCGGCGTTTCTGTGATAGAACCGTTTGCGCTGTTTTGTTCCTCTAAAAGCCGTTGTTCAAACGCAGCAAGCTGCCTTTCAGATAAAAACTTTAAATTATGAATCTCTTTGCTTTGCCCGTTTTCGGTCATCTCTACATCAATTTCATAAGACTGATCTGCCGGGAACCCCAGCAGATACAAATTCTCTTCCGTCATACGGTCCTGTGTCTGCACAGCGTCCAGCCCCAGCTTTTCATACAGTGGACTGTTCTCTTCCGTTTGCCTTGTAATAACAAGATCATTTCCAGGAAGCTTTACGCTCATGGGAAGTGGTGAAAGACGGTAACTGACGTCTACGTCAGACGCAGCAGCCGGAACGGTCAAGACCGCCAGCAGTAAAATTGCAAACAATCCACAAATATAGTTTCTTTTTGCTTTCAGAAGCATAGCCACTCCTCCTGCGGCAGATGCAGCGCCTGCCGGCCATTCCGTTTTTACATGCACAAAAAAAGCTGTATTTAAAAAATTATACTATAAAACAAATAAAAACACAAGAATAAAGAGGCGGAAAAACCTTTCCGCCTCTTGTCAACCTGTTTTGTTTTATACAGCAGGCCAAGCCTGTAAGCTTGCCGCAGACACACGCTTTTACACGCATTCCGACAACCATTTTCTTTTATTCTTCCGCTTCCTGCTTTGCATGCTCTATCACCTTCTGCGCCACGTTTGCAGGCGCGTCCTCATACCTTTCAAAGGTAAAGGTAAAGCTTCCCCTGCCCTGTGTAACCTGACGGATATACGTCGCAAAATCGCTCATTTCGGCCATGGGGACCTCCGCCTCTACAATCTGCATGCCATCCTCGCCGGGATTCATCCCAAGCACACGTCCGCGGCGCTTGTTGACCTCCCCCATAACATCGCCCATGTTATTGTCCGGCACGGTAGCCTTCAACGCGCCAATCGGTTCGAGCAGCGTTGGGTTTGCCTGCGGCAGTCCATTTTTATATGCAACGGCAGCAGCCATTTTAAACGACATTTCCGACGAATCCACCGGATGATACGACCCGTCATACAACGTTGCCTTCAACCCAACAACCGGGTATCCCGCAAGCGGGCCCTTTTTAATACAGTCGCGCAGCCCCTTTTCCACCGCAGGGAAAAAGCCCTTTGGAACAGCGCCGCCGACTACTCTTTCTGCAAATTCAAGATCTTCGCAGTCACAGGGCTCAAATTCAATCCATACGTCGCCAAACTGGCCATGTCCGCCCGATTGCTTCTTATGCCTGCCCTGCACCTGCACCTTCTTGCGGATTGTTTCCCTGTATGCAACCTTCGGCTCCTCCAAATATACATCTACGCCAAATTTCGCCTTTATTTTAGAAACGACCACGTCCAGATGCTGTTCACCCATACCAGACACAATCATCTGATGCGTTTCCGTGTTGTTGGCAAATTTAATTGTTGGGTCTTCCTCCGCTATACGCGCAAGCGCCTGCGCCACTTTGTCCTCTTCGCCCTTTGTTTTGGGATAAATCGCTCTAGAATACGACGGCGCCGGGTATTCCACAGGGTCCAGTACCACCTTTCTTGCAGGGGAACACAGGGTGTCACCTGTATTGGCATCCTGCAGCTTAGCCACAGCGCCAATGTCACCGGCACCAACATAGGGGACCTCCTCCTGCTTTTTCCCGCGTATGATCAGCACCTTTCCAATACGCTCAGGCGCACCCGTGCGCATATTTACAAGCGGTGTATCGGCAGATATTTTTCCGGATATAACCTTAAAATAAGAAAGCTTTCCAACAAACGGGTCGGCAATGGTTTTAAAAATAACGGCTGCAGCGGCACCGTTTTCATTGACCGCAAGCTCAATTGGATCCCCGTTTGTATCCACGCCGATCTCAGCCCCCTTATCTGCAGCGCTCGGCGCAAGCCAGGTAAGTCCGTTTAACAGCTGGTCAATTCCAAACGTATTTTGCGCATCTCCGCAGAACACGGGGCTGATGGTTCCATTTTTTACGCCTGTGCTGATCCCGACAATAATCTCCTCTGGCGTAAACTCCTCCCCGCTAAAGTATTTTTCAAACATTTCGTCGCTGGTTTCCGCCACCGCCTCGCATATTGCCGTGCGCAGACCGTCAAGCCTGTCGCCCATGTCCGGCATAGCCGTGGGCGTCATCTTTCCATTTTCATACAGATAGGCCCTGTGCTCCAGCAGATTTATGTAGCAGTTTGCTTTTCCATCCACAATATAAGGGACAACCACAGGGCATACAGACGGACCAAAGGAAGCCTTCAGCGTTTCAAACACCCTATAAAACCGCGCGCTTTCATCACAAAGCCCGTTGACAAAAAACGCTTTCGTAAGACCCGATTTTGTCGCCGCCTTAACCGCCTTTTCCGTTCCAACGTTTACACCGTTTTTGCCGGACACAACAATCAGCGCCGTATCGGCCGCGCGCATTCCCTCGCTTACGCCGCCTTCAAAATCAAAAAGTCCCGGCGTGTCAATTAAATTTATTTTAAAGCCCTTCCATTCCAGCGGCGCCACTGCCGTCACAACAGAAACCTTGCGTTTGACCTCTTCTGCGTCAAAATCGCAGACTGTATTTCCGTCGTTGACCTTACCAAGCCGGTCGGACGCTCCCGCCAAATAAAGCATTGCTTCCGCAACAGAGGTTTTCCCCGCCCCACTGTGGCCCGCAAGCGCTATGTTGATTATTTTTTTTGCATCATACTGTTTCAATTCAGGTTGCTCCTTTCAAATGCCTGTGTAAAAGATATTTCGCCAAGATAAGACATTTTTTACAATTACAAATATAATCGCTTGTTAATTATAGCATATTTGCACATTTGATTCAAATAAAATTTTGTTTCATTATAAAAATTCACCCCTTGTAACAATAATACAAGAGGTGAATTGTTTATTATGCACAAACATCCTGCAAATTTCCATCAATAGAATTACGGCTTTATCCGTACATCAGGCAAGCACGGCGCCCGTGCTGCCCGATGTAACAAGCTTTGCATAACGCGCAAGATATCCCGTCGTAATCTTAGGCGGCCTGGGCTGCCACTGCGCCCTGCGCGCTTTTAACTCCTCTTCCGAAACAAGCACGTTAATCGTATTTTTTTCTATATCAATTTCAATGGTGTCGCCTTCCCGGATCAGTGCAATATTGCCACCCACCGCCGCTTCAGGCGACACATGCCCGATCGCCGCGCCGCGGGTTGCGCCGGAAAAGCGCCCGTCTGTGATCAATGCTACGCAGCTTCCCAGCCCGCTACCCATAATAGCAGAGGTCGGGTTGAGCATCTCCCGCATACCGGGGCCGCCCTTTGGCCCCTCATAACGGATCACAACCACGTCACCCGGATGAATTTTTCCTGTATAAATGGCATCCAGCGCCGCTTCCTCACAGTCAAATACACGGGCCGGGCCTGTATGGTGCATCATTTCCGCTGCAACGGCGCTGCGCTTTACTACGCAGCCATCGGGCGCAAGGTTTCCCTTGAGCACGGCAATCCCGCCGCTTTTGCTGTACGGATTTTCCACTGTACGGATAATGTCCGTATTTTTAATCTCACAACCCTCTATATTCTGTC
The DNA here is from genome assembly GCA_900541565.1 of uncultured Oscillospiraceae bacterium. Classification (GTDB taxonomy): domain Bacteria; phylum Bacillota; class Clostridia; order Oscillospirales; family Acutalibacteraceae; genus Scatavimonas; species Scatavimonas merdipullorum. Next base: position 45,762 of record UQKB01000004.1, on the reverse strand, counting down.
CAACCGTTTTTCCTGTACAGGTCATACAGCCAGTTTCAAGCAGTCCAAGCTTTGCAAGCTCATGCATAACAGCATATACGCCGCCCGCCTCGTCCAACTGCTCCATAAAATGGTCACCGGCAGGCGCAAGGTGGCACAGGTTGGGCGTCTTAGCCGAAATACCGTTTGCTATATCCAGGTCAAGCGCAATCCCACATTCATGTGCGATCGCAGGTAAATGCAGCATGCTGTTTGTGCTGCATCCAAGCGCCATATCTACCGTAAGCGCATTTTTAAAAGCGTCCTCTGTCATAATATCCCGCGGACGAATATTCTCTTTTAACAGCTGCATAACCTGCATACCGGCCCTTTTTGCCAGCTGCAGACGCCGCGAATACACCGCAGGAATCGTCCCGTTGCCGCGAAGGCCCATGCCAAGCACCTCTGTCAGGCAGTTCATGCTGTTTGCCGTAAACATACCAGAGCAGGAACCACAGGTAGGGCAGGCTTTGTTTTCATATTCATCCAGCTTTTGGTCGTCTATTTCCCCAACCTTATACCTGCTTACAGCCTCCGACACTGTGGAATAACTGATCTTTCTGCCGTCTACTGTCCCTGCAAGCATGGGGCCGCCGCTTACAAAAATACAGGGTATGTTCAAACGGGCCGCCGCCATCAGAAGGCCGGGTACATTTTTGTCACAGTTTGGTATCATAACAAGCGCGTCAAGCGCATGTGCTTTTGCCATAGCTTCTGTCGAATCTGCAATCAGCTCTCTTGTCACCAGCGAATATTTCATACCCTCATGCCCCATCGCAATTCCGTCGCACACGGCAATCGCCGGGAATACAACAGGCACGCCGCCAGCCATGGACACTCCCATTTTAACGGCTTCTTCAATCTTGTCCAGGTTCATATGGCCGGGTACAATATCGTTTTTAGAACTTACCACCCCAACAATTGGCCTGCCGATTTCCTCGTCCGTCAGACCAAGCGCATGCAGTAACGCGCGTTGGGGCGCAGCATTAACAGATTTTGTAATGGTATCGCTTTTCATCATTTCACTCTCCTATCGGCATTCCTGCAGACCATGTCCTACGCTTCCTCTACACTGGTATATCCAGCCTTTTGTTAAGCGTTCGGCAGCGGCTTCATCGCGGGGACAAAAGTAATCATCTTTTCAATCTATCCTAAACCTTCCCATATATCATAACAGGTCTGAACAGCGTTTCTTCCACAATCGCTATTTTCCTATAAATTCGCGCAGTTTTGCGGTGGATTGGAGTACAAATTGGTGTAAATGGTGTATACGCTTTTTATCATTCCCTATGAAATGTCCCTCACCCATTTGACACTTTATTATACTCATTTTTGAAATATGCGTCAAGACCCTCAAATTCGGACTGCCTCAGCTCTTTTCGTCACATCAGTATAGATATTGAGCGTTGTTAAAATATCTTTATGACCAAGCGTGTCTTGAATCACCTTGACATTCACCCCCCGCTTTGTACATTCTTGTTGTAAAGGTATGTCTTAATGAATGGCAGCTAAAATGCGAAGCTGCTTATCGAGATAATCAATGAACGCTTCCCGGATCACACATATCTGTGTACCGTTGTTCACAGTAAAAGGGCAATTTTCTTGCGTAATTATTTGACGGATTTTTGCCCTTCCGGTTCCGGTGTATTCGGCAGCTTCTTTAACGGTTAAAATCTTTTTTGTCCAAAACGGTGTGTTTTCACTTTGCTTTTGGAGTTCGACTTTGTAAGCCATAATTTTCTCGTCCATATTTTCTCCATCATATCAAATACATCTGCTCGATGTACTCATCAAAAATCCTGCGTTTAATCATTCTCCGGTTGCCTTCCCATAGAACAAACGGACAGTTAGCAAGGCTCGTCATCTCATAAAGCTTATCCCTGCCTATTCCGTATACTCTGCCGTTTCTCCCAAGTCTCCAATACCGTATTTACCTGGAAATGATGTAGCATGCAATAAAACCTCCACTTACTCTTGTATGTAGCATTATATTTTCATTCCTTAACTTTTTCTTTTTATGTTGTATTTTAATCAATTTGTTTTTATCTGTAGAAACCCCCTTACCGCCTCGGCAATTTTATTCACGGTCAGTTGCGCCAGCTGTGCACCCATTTCGTCGGTAACCCCTTGACATGAACTTAATGATCCACCGTTTTGCGAAATTTCGAGCGGGATAGGAAATGTATATATATCAGGATTCACAGTTAAGTCCCTGCTTTCCAAGCTAATAACGCCTGGAAGCAGCGTTTTCTGGTAATACATCATTAATGCCGTTTCGGCCCGACCAGCATGTTCAAACTTCCATCCGGCAAATTCCGGTATGATCTGTCTTATCTCCTGGTCGTCCAGAATGCTCCACCAGCTTAACGCCATCACTTTGATGCCATCAAGCAGCTGCATTCCTTTTATAATTTCAATCGCTTCATTGAGAAACGCTTCGTTTTCCCAATGAGCATTTATAATAATGATCTGTTTAAACCCGGCCCGTAAATAACCGGTTATGATGTCTGTATAATATGCAATCAGTGTACTTCCCTTAATATATACAGTTCCGCTGAATTGGTCGCCGCCGCCGCTGTTCGGCTGGCTTCTGGCTCCATAAGATATGGTTGGGGCCAGAACGCCGTTCAGCAGATCGCTGACCTGTTGCGCTATGGATTGTGCTAAATAACAATCAACACCGGTAGGCAGATTATAGCCATGCTGCTCAACAGAGCCCACAGGAAGGAACAAAATTTTTTCCTTCGCACATTTTGAAAGTTCAGTCCATGTCAGCTCTTCGTAACGCAATTGCGGTCCACCTCCTCTTCAAAATAAATATATGGTTCTATTATTTGATGTAAGTTTTTCCATCCTCCCTGCAATATACAGCTACAGACTCCTACCAATGTAGCTCCACATTGCAGATACTCCTCTGCATCCTGACTGGAGAAGACTCCTCCGACTGCAATTTTGCACAAATTTATATCTTGAATGTCATACAATGCGCGCAAAACCAACGGCTTTAAAAAAGGACCGGTCAAACCACCGTAACATTTTTTATCGCCTGATGACAGGCAGGCTGCCGGCAACGAATCGCTCACCGTAATCCCGTCCAGCCCCGTATCAAGAATACATTTTGCCATATCCCGGTTGAGCCGTTTCGACATACTGACTACCACTTTGGCGATAACCGGAACTGGCACGGCTTTCCTGACGCTTGAACAGATTTTTTCCAGCTCCGCCAGATGATAGCAGGCCGGCTCCTCCCCAAAAGTAGGGCACGAAACTCCAAGCTCCAGTATTTCGGCCCCTGACCGCACCAAATACTCCGCCAATCCGGCAAATGCAGAAGGAGAATTTCCATGAATATTTGCTATGACAGGTTGCCCCTGTAACGCAGGCCAGTCTGCCGCCCATTCTGACGGAGACCTGGAGGAATACCCTTCCTGATTAAAAGTAATCTTATCAGGGAAATGCCTGATTCCCTGATAAGATTTTCTTTCACAGCTAATTGTTTTTGTTACGGCTGCACAAGCCCCCTGCTCAAAAGCTTTTTTGATAAGCGCAATGTTATTCGTTAACGGGCCTGATGGAATTATAATAGGGTGTGGCAGCGTCCAGTTAAAAAAAGAAGTTTTTGCTTTCATTTTTCCTCCAATTTTACTCCACAATTAATACGCGGCAGAGCAGCTCGTATTTATTCTTTTGATGGAATCAGCCAATAACGTCACATTATTTTCCAAATCATCGATTGGCACAATTTCTGCAACGCTTTCAAATATCAGTCCCTGTAGTAAAGCGGACGCATTTTGAAGATATAAGGGCTCGGCGATAAGGATGATAGGCTTCCCCATGGAAAAAGCCCATCCCAGCTCAATGCAAGCTCCGTCGCTGCGGATAAAGCCGTTGTCGTTATGTAACATCAATAAACAAAAAACATCACATTCCTTCATCCACTTATAATCCCTTCTGCATATTTCCTGGATGTTGGGTATTTCCGAACCGAACTTCTCTTCCATATGAGCTGAGAAAACATCTATTTCAGAGTTTTGCAGCGAATGAACAATTTTTAGAATTAAGGTTTTATCTTTATAATTCACTTGACGATCTGAATTTGAAATATTTTGAATCGGGCCTCCTAAAAATACACGTTTCCTATTCATTTTAATTTTCCTCCTTTTTATATACCAATTTAAATCAAAGCCTTTTTCCTGTAAATCAAAATTAACAGGAAACCAAAAGGCTTCTTTTCCCTATTAAGCATGCCAATAATTCAGCCGCTGAATCAACAAGCCTGTCCGGCTTTGTTTTTACAAGATCGTTTTTGGGGACGTCTCCCCATGTAACCGCGACAGACCGCACACCAGCGTTGCGCGCGCACAGCACATCGTTTATTCCATCTCCCACAAAAATTGCATTTTCTTTTTTTACCGATAAAGCGTTCAAAAGAACAAAAACGCTTTCCGGATGAGGCTTTGGATTGGCAATATCATCGGAGCAAATCACCGCGTCAAAAAACTGCAACAAAGATAGCATCTGAAGGATTTCCATTGTCCGCTCACGGCTTTTTCCCGTACATAACGCACATTGATAGCCTGTGTCTTTACAGCTCTGCAATACTTCTGTCATCCCTGCGTGTAATTGAATCAAATGCTTGTTTTCACGGCTTACCTCTTCATATTTTTTGACCATGGAAACTGGCAATTTTATTTTTTTAAAAATATTTTTTAGGCTGTCTCCACTATGTCTGAAAAATTCATTATAGGGCGGACTGCCTGTTCCGCCCACAGAAAAATACGCTTCCTTCAGAGCTTTTCTCTGGACCTGATGAGAATTAATGATAACGCCGTCGAAATCAAAAATAATCAGCTGAGTCATTGTCTTTCATTCCTCACATCCTGCGGCATACAGCATGTTTTATCTTTTTTATTGCCGCGACAATCTCTTGTACATCCTGCCGGTCCCCTAACAAGGTGAAATGAGGGATCCAGATTACTTCCGATGCTATTTTTCTTGCGTTTGAAATATCGTTTAACTGTTTCAGCTCATTTGCGTCTATCCGGCTATGAAAATCGTTTTGGCGAAAAAATGCAGTATCCGACAAAACAGGAAAACAAATAAACGCCGGAATTCCTTCTGCGATCAGACATTCTATAAAATCAGAACGGGACAGACCGTTGAAATGCGCCTGATCATAATAAAACATGTACATATAATGGGTAACTCTTGTGGCATATTCTTTTCGCCCCTGTGGGATAATCCCTTCAACATCGGCAAGAAGCAAATCAAGAAGCCTTGCATTTTCTTCACGCTTTGCATTCATTTTAGGCAGCCGGTGAAGCTGGGCAAGCAGTATTGCTGCCGAAAATTCATTCATACGGTAATTGGAGCCCAAAACACGATGCTCATATACACGATCACCCCGAGGCCTTCCAACACCATGGATAAGATACGCCTGCTCATACAGGTGTTTATGCCTGGTAATCACAGCGCCCCCTTCACCGCAAGTCATAATTTTTCCGTTCTGAAAACTAAAAATAGACATATCCCCATAGGAGCCGATCATTCTATGATTGCACTGGCCGCCGTGCCCATGGGCGGCATCTTCAATGACCGCAATTCCATATTTCTTTGCTATGGAGCAAATTTGTTCCATATCGCATGCATGCCCCGCCATATGTACCGGGATAACCGCTTTGGTTTTTGGAGTAATTGCACGTTCAAAGGCCTCGGGCATCATACAAAAAGTTACCGGATCAACGTCGACGAGCACCGGAGTTGCATTTACATATAAAACAGCTGAAGCGGTAGATATGAATGTTACCGCCGGAACAATGACCTCATCGCCGCGTTTAATACCAAGCGCTGTCAATGCAAGCTCTATGGCATGAGTTCCGTTTGTCACCCCCAAACAGTAATCTACCGAATGTGCTTTTGCAAATTCCTCTTCAAAGGTAACTAATTTATCGCCTGTCATACGCCACCAATTCCCGCTCGATAATACTTCATCGATTAAGACGCGTTCGTTATTATCTGAATAGGGCCATTTGGGAAACGGCTTCGTTTTACTCGGTGTACCACCGTTGATTGCTAATTGTTCCATAAGATGCTATAATCATCCGCCGGCAGGCTGAAATGATTACATACTCCTTTCCTTAAAATAAAAAGTTATCTGCTTTTTTACTGCCTGCAATTTCATATACCGATAAATTCTTCAAAGGATTCCCGTCCTGTTTTTAAGCATTGTTTCTTCTAAATAGCCATTCATTGCCTGAATTCCCATTTGATAAACAAAACCTCGAAACCCCATGATGAATCCAATTGCATGTTCCGTAAAAATACTTTCTGAATGCCAGCCGCCCCTTTGCATTAAATTTGTTAAATGCACTTCAATATAAGGAGTCCTTCTGGCAGTCAACGCATCAAGAACAGAAAAACCCGTTTTGGTAAAAGCCGCAGGATTGATTATAATGCCGGCAAGCAACTCTGCGTTTTGCTGGATGAAATCCACAATAGCTCCCTCATGGTTTGATTGATAAAAAATCACTTCCAAATTTAGCCGGTCAGCATACGCGCTTACAGATTTTTCAATGTCTGCCCAGCGTTCCTCTCCATAAACAGAAATTTCGCGGGAACCAAGCATATTTATATTTGGTCCGTTAATTACCGCAACCGTCTGTTTCATATCATCATCCATTCTGTTTTAATTTTTTTGTAAATAAAAAGTACGCCCCATAAACGCCGCTGTATTCTCCCAGTTTAGCAGCTAATATTACGGCTTCGCGTTTGAAACGCCGCAACTTGTCATTGACGCCGCGGCTTATTTGCCTGATAAAGATTTCTCCGATCTGGCTGGCTCCGCCTCCGATTACAAAGTAAGGTACATCCAGACACATTACTAAGTTGAAAATTGCAGTACAAGCATATTCAACCGCCTTTTTCATACAAAGCAGAGCTGTTTTGTTGCCGTCTTCACATAGTGCTACGACCTGCTCCAAGGTACCGGCTTCTTCATATTCGCAGGCAGTGCAAAAATCATTCACTATGGCCGGTCCGGAAAGGTGTGCTTGCAGGCATCCTCTTTGTCCGCAGGTGCAAAGATCGTTTGTGCCGGTATCTACATGACCCAATTCTCCGGCAAACCCATTTTCTCCTATGAAAAGCCTGCTGTTTAAAATCAAGCCGCACCCTAATCCTGTACCAACAGAAAGATAAATCATATTTTTCGGCGGGTGATTTAACATGTAATATTCGCCCAATGCGCCGCAGTTTGCATCATCTTCTATTTTCACGGGTACCTGGTATGTCTTTTCTAAATGCAGTCCCGGTTGATACCCTTCCCAGCACGGATTATTAGGCCAGGCCGACACGGTTCCGTCATACCGGTCAACATTAGCTGCCAAAGAAAGGCCAATTCCCTTAAGCCCGTCTGTATATTTTTCAATAAGACTACAGATGTTTTGTTCTATTTCCTGACGAGGATCGCCGCAATGTACAAAAGGTCGTTTTCCTGTCTCTGAAGGGGTAACCATACGTTCTTTGAAAACTGCATATCTTATGTTGCTGCCTCCTAAGTCCAATGCAATATAATGCATCTAATTCCCTCCAGCCGGTATTGATTGATATAATTTTTCAATGAGCTCTACAACATAAAGCGCATCAGAAGAACACAGTACATCAGGTTGCTCTCCATGAATCAGGTGAATAAAGTATTCAACAAGAGAAACAAATGCATCAAACGAAAATGTGTTTTTCACAGGAAAGGTAATCTGGTGTGTTTGCCCTTTTTCCAGACTGATCAGAATGTCCTTTTCCCCGCAATTACTGCTAAAGCCGAACAAGCTGTCAAATGAAGCGGTTCCTCTGCTGCCGGTTATTTCAATATAAGTTTTGTCCTTTCCAGCGGGCATCGCCCAGTTCAAGTTATAACGCAGCAGCAGTCCGTCGGCAAAACGTATTTCACCGGACGATTCTGTCTCCACATCAATATCATAGCAGCGCGCCGTTTCCCGTTCACACCATGCCGCATTTTCCTTTACAGTATGACAAGACGCTTTTTCCATGCAGGCCCGCATAAAGTCAATCTTCTTGTCTTTTACATGCATCAGACAAATATCCAGCAGATGGGTACCAATGTCAATCAGTACGCCTCCGCCGGCCAGCTTACGGTTCGTGATCCAGGTTCCCGGCCTGGGCACTCCGCCGGAACGTACCCACTGTGCATAAATACACCTGATTTTCCCGACCTGAGCGGCCATTTTATCAAACACAAGTACGTCTTTGCGAAATCTTGAAACAAAGCCAGGCAAAAAAATCAGTTTTTTCTTTTTTGCCAGATCCACAGTTCCCTGAATATCTGCGGCCGTAAGCGCTACGGGCTTTTCACATAATACATGCTTTCCAGCTTCCAGCGCCATATTGGAATAGCGGGTATGTATATAATTGGGGGCGGCTATGATTACAGCATCAATCGGGCAATCAAGCAATGCTTCAACAGAATCAAACGCAAAGGGAATATGATACTTGCTTTGTATATTCCGCAGCTGCATCTTATCGGGATCAAAGACTGCCTCAATAGCCGCATTTTCTATTCTTTGGAAAGCCGGAATATATGCTTTTTCTGCTATCCATCCGCAGCCAATCAGGCCAAATTTCATATCAGCACCCCATTCATCCACGTTTTTTCAGGCAATAATCGTGCATATAAACAACATCTATACCCGTGCCCAGAAAACACTTGATGGCATCCTGCGGGGTTTCTACAATTGGTTCACCCTTGACGTTAAATGAAGTGTTTAAAACAATAGGCACACCCGTAATCTTATAAAATTTTTCTATCAGTTGGTGAAAAAGCGGGTTGATATCCTTCATAACGGTTTGGAGCCTTCCGGTTCCGTCGACATGTGTTACCGCCGGAATGATACTTTGTTTGTCATGCAAAATATCGGCAACCATAAGCATATAAGGGGATGGGATGTCCAGGTCGAAGTACTCTTTTTGATGCTCCCATAAAACAGAAGGAGCAAATGGCCGGAACTCTTCCCGAAATTTCACCTTTTTATTTAAATAATCCTTCATACCCGGATTGCGCGGATCTGCTAATATGCTTCGGTTTCCCAATGACCGCGGGCCGCATTCTGATCTGCCCTGAAACCATCCGACAATTTTCCCTTCTGCAATTGCTGACGCTGCATCCCGGCATACGTCTGTACAGCGTTCATAAACGAGCTGCTCGCGATACAAAGAAATTACACTCGTTATTTTGCTGCTGTAATCTTTTCCTAAAAATGGACTAAACATAATCCTCCACCACACTTATTTTAATTTCATTTCATATCCTCTGCGCCTAAGCGAAAGCCCCAGTTGATATTGCTTTGCTTTTATTTCATTCATTTGCTCTAAAATAAAACAATCCAACTCCCTTTTTAAATAATCGGTCTTCATTCCCCTGCCGCAAGCCAACAATTCCATAAAAAACTGATAATTAAAGTCAGCAATTTTTTTTCGATGCTGATCGGCTAAAGCAGAAAAGCCATTGATCTCTTCGGCAACCGAAGCACCTGAATATGTCCTTTGCAGCCGGGTGATAAATGTGTGCAGCTGAATATCAAATATCTCAAAATCCCATACAGATTTCAAGGTGAGCATTTCTTTAAAAATATTCACCAGATATTCAACTTCCGGCAGCAAAAATTTATATTGGTACATACCGTCGTTAATATCATAACCTTTACTCATCAGACCGTCTTTCTTAAGCTTTTGTTCCAGAAGCGTATTCGGATACACTTCCAGCATCCAAAAGTAATGACGAATTACCTGTCCAATCCCTGTCCCGTGCAAAAATGCCGCATTGTCCTTTAGATCCTGCAAAGAACTGTAGGGGTGTAGCATAATGAATCCAAAGGTCACATAAATCATCGGAAAGTTCTTCAGTACATGAATAGAGCGCCAGTTATCTTCCATTGTTGCAATCTTGTTTAAGACTTTTAGCCCCTTGTCATTTCCGCTTTCAAAGCCGATATTTACTTTTTCCAGTCCGGATTGTATCAGCAGTTCTAGCAGTCCGGCATCTGCGTCGCTCCAGTTTTCAGCTCGAAAGCAACAATTATAGTAAATCTTCAGTCCTCTGTTTATAATTTCAAGTGCGATTTCACGTATTCTTTGTTTCCCTTCTTTTCCCGGATCTTCAAATGTCGAGTCCACAAAATCGAATGTCCGAAAATTATATTTGTTCACCAGAGTTTCGATTTCATCCACTACATTTTTAGGCGAACGCCCTCTCCAACGCGGCCCCTTTTGTGTTCGTCCAACAAAAGAACTGCAAAATCCACAATGTCCAAGGCAGCCCCTGCTTGATGAAATCCGCAGGTATTGAAAGTTTCTGTTGTGTAGCTCAAATTGATCTCTGTCCGGAAAAGGCAGACTGTCCAAATTACTGATTAATGCCCTGTCCTCATTTTGCACCACACGCCCGGCCTTGCGGTAACTGATTCCTTTGATTCCGGATAAATCGCGTTTCGACTCTAAAGCTTCAGCCAACTCCGAGAACGTGATTTCACCTTCCCCCCGGATAACACTGTCAAACTGCGGATACATCTGTAAAATATCATATCCGCTGAACGTCGCCATATGGCCGCCGCACGATATATGAAGGCTTCCATACCTTTTTTTTATTTCAAAAGCTATCTGTGCTACACTCTTCATGGTTATGCATGTAGTAGTAAATCCAACCAGGTCGCATTTGCTGAATTGATCAAGATATGTTTCACAATGAAAAATACTTTCTTCTTTTATTTCAATGGTTTGCACCTCATGATTGTGCTGCTTTAAATAAGCACTTAAATAGCCTAAGCCAACGTGTTCAGTTGACCGTACAAGATCTCCGCCCAAAGTCGCTACTAAAATAATGTTCATAATGCTTACCCTTTCGCCAGACACTTTTTCAAAACTTGACGGACTTCCGGGTGTGCATAGACCGGGATGGAACACACCTCGTCCAAAGAAATTTCCCCTTTTGCATAAAGGTTCAATATATCCCATGGAGTAAAGCAGGTACGGCATTCATTGAAAAGCATATGTTTGCTTAAAAGTACATGATATATTCCGGCCTGTTCTACCGTTTCTGCTATTTTTTCAGGTTCTCTTTCATGTAATATATTGCATAGACAGGTAAACCAATAGTTTGCGCAAGGGGTTATATTTCCGTCATCAAAACTTCCGATGGCAATGCGGGGAAATATGCAAGGAATGTCCCGTACACCGGTTTCCAAAAAACACAGCAATCTTTCCAGATAAGGCTTCGGCGGAAGGATGCCTTTGTATGACCGATACGATTTCAAAACATCAGATAAACCGCACAGCTGCTCTTTTTCTGGAAAAAACAAATCTTTTTCCGCACCGCGGACGGGAAAAGGAAAAAGAGTAATCTTATCATTATATTTTGCTAAATATTTTACATAATCATTTAAAATGTGTGTATTTTTGTTGTGTAAAACGCAATTGATTTCAACTGGAACCTCATAGCGCACCGCTTTATCCAGATTTAAAAGAATCTGATCCAAATCTTTTTGCTTTGCCGTTCGGTATTGATTGCCCTCAAGCGTATGATGATCCAGTGATATTTGCAGGCATATATTCCCAATTTTCCTGAACTCCATTAAAATTTGATCGTCCAGCAGTAATCCGTTTGTTAGAATTTGAACAACTTTATAGTTTGGCGCATGTTTTTTTAAGTAATCGGTCAGACCGGAAATAAGCAGAATTTCTCCGCCACTGATTTTTAAAATAGGAATTTGAAATATATGTTGCAATGTATCCGTAACGCTATCCAGCTGCTTCTGAAGTACGCTCCCGTCTTGATAGCGCAGGGAAGCACGTTCCTGTGCCTTTTCCATACCGGCTTTTTTCAGATTGCTGGTACCGGTCAGGCAGTAAGTACAGTGCATATTGCATATATGCTCTTTGACAACAAGATCATTAATCAGAAACATCCTCTTTTCTCCTCTAATCTAAAAATATCGGACAAGGCCGCCTCCGCATAATTCTCAGGATCCAGCAGCTTAAAGCATTCCATATAGTCAACTTGTTTGCGCATGGAAAGCTTAGCCCTAAGTGCATTGAGCGCAATCGCCTTCTCATAAATTCCATAATAACTTTCTTGAGAGCGGTAACAGCAAAGCGCCTCTTTTTTTATCTCGTACTGTAAGCTTACATTTATCAGACAATTCGGATGTGTAATTGGAGTCCAGATTTCATACATCGCAATTTTCACAAACGGATAGTCCACCCGTATCAGACTTTTTGCCAATACACGGTTGACAGCTTGATGATCGCTGTTGTAATCCAGTAGGTACGGTACAAAAATCAGGCTGAAGCTGTTTTTTTTCAAAATTTCAGAAATTTTTTCACAAAATTCGTCCTCATAAAGAGCAAGACTTCCATCAGGAAACGCCAGGCGGAAATCTTTTGTAAAGCCAAGTACTGTTTTCGCGCACTCAAACTCATGCATCCGAATTTTTTTTATATTTGGCATTCGGCCGCCTCCATTACCGTCGGTCACAATTAAAACTGCGACGGTAATGTCGTTTTGCAGCATTTGAGCAATTATTCCCCCACAGCCTAGTGTTTCGTCGTCCGGATGAGGCGCGATAACTAAGACCGTGTCTCCCGGTTTGCACGGCAGCGTGTATTTTACACAATCGGCCGGGCCAAACAGCTGTTTGATAATTTTTGTATTTAACATAACGATGCTACCTGTCCTGAAGCTCCTGACGGATATGCATAAATTAAATGAATGAAAATATTCTCAATAAATTGGTGCCCTATTTCCCCATACCCGCAAGCACGTAATTCTTTACAGGTTTCATCCAAAAACAGGTGATGGATTCCCCCATGCGTAAGCCAGTCCAGTAACACCGTTGAATGAAACACCGTATCATTCTGATAAAAAACATCGGCAATACAAAGAAGCCCGCCTTTTTTTAGCATTTGCTTCATTTCTGTTATACGCTTGCTAAACGCCTCAGCAGATAAGTAATGTACCGTATTCATCATAAAAATGACATCAAAGCTGTCTTTTAAAAATTCTATCTCTTGCGTTTGTTCGCATATGGTGTTGTGGACAGCAATCTTTTTTGCCAGCTTTTCCGTCATTCTTCCTTTGCTCCTTCCATATTCCAGAAGCTTAAGCGGTCTATTTGCAGGTAGCTTTCTCAGCAAGTACAGCGCAATAATATCAGTTGTATCCGTATACATCAAAGCGTCATAAACGACTTTTTCATCTACGCGAAACCCCTTCTGGTCATATGTCCGGCTGTCTGGATAAACAGCGCGCACTGCCTTCGTGATTTCCTGTGGGGTAATCCATCTTTCATATAAATTTCTTTCGTGTTTACACGTCAGCATAAAAGAATGATATTTTTTTTCAAACGCATCTGAAAGGCTCCACTTCCCGTCTTTTTTTTGTAAATAACCCTCTCCCTCCAAATACAAGCATAAAAGCAATGTATAATCCGGGTTCCATCCCAAATCTTTCAAAGCATACAGTGTAAGCCCTTTTTGCTCCCGCAACACAGTGAACAGGCCCGAGTCGATTGCAGCAAACAGCGCAGCGCTTTTTTTATATAAAATTGGGTCGTCAATCCATCTGCTTTTCATAATTTATATGTCCCGCTTTCATTAATTTACCGGACGAATTTCTCAGGATATATGGCACAAAATGAATTATGGTAGGTATTTTATGCGCCTCTAAATGTTCTTTAAGATATTGGCGCAGAGAAAATTCATCCACTGCTTCTCCGTCAATATAAGCACGAACTTGCTCTGTATTGCCGTGGCAAAAGCCCTCGACCACACAGTCCCGAACGCCGGGATACTCCAGCAAAATTGATTCCACTTCTTTTGGGTTCACTTTTTTTCCGCCGATATTGATAATATTTTTGATTCTGCCCTTAACATAATAATAACCATTCAGGTCCTTTAGCAGAATATCTCCCATAGGAAAAAATCCCTCCGGGTCGAAAACCCGTTCTTTTTGATCGAGATATCCGCTCATCATGTATTGACATTTTACATACGCCTCCCCCTCGGTACCGGTGGGAACAGCATTCCCGCCGGAATCAAGCAGCTTTATTTCCACCCCTGCCATTTCTGTGCCGATTGCTTCCTCAGGCTCCTCTGTCAGTCTGGATATCAAACCGCCCGTCTCCGTTGAGCCATAATTTATGGAAGCAGATACACCGAACCGTTGTTTGAGCTGCCGGTTCACCTCTTTTGTTACATTCCCGGTCCCGATTAAGATAACCTTCAAGGTGTCAAAATTGTAGTACTCCGATAAAGATACCTCTGCAATCGCCTTTGCCATGATTGGTACTGCGACAACAATATCGGGGTTCCACCTGCCAATGATATCGACTGCCTGCCTGGGTTTAAACTGATTTACAACATGCAGGCTTGATCCGGAAATAAGAGAAGCCATGAAAGCGGCGCCCAGGGAAAACGAATGATAAACCGGCGCTAAGCTTAGTATTTTATTGCCGTCCAATGCAAACAATCCGGCGTATGACAACGCCTCGTCTATTAGATTCCGGACGCTCCTGATGCACAGCTTGGGTTCGCCTGTAGAACCCGAGGTAAGATGGTATATTCCGCAAGACTCTTCGTGAATCGTAAAAACCCCATCATTTTTACAGGCTACAGAAAACACCTGAGCGTTTGAAGCAAGCTCGATTTGAATTCCATATGTAATTTTCAGCTTTCTGCAAAGATCCTCTGAAATGTCGGGGGGCGCTGGTACTACCCAACATCCGGCCGCAAACAGGCTTAATAAAGCTATACCAAAATCTACAGAGTCGGTTATTCTTAAAAGAACCGTTTGTTTTGCGTATCCCATATGGGTAATCCTCTGTGCATTTGATGAAATCCGCCGTATCAGCATGGAATAAGATACAGATTTATTCCTATCGCGCAAAGCTGTCCATTCAGGCTGCGCCTTTGCAGTATTTATTAATTTTTCACTTAGATTCATCATCGAAATACTCCTGTATAATCCCGCTTACCTGATCAATTGCCTTTACTTTTGAAACATCCATACCAGCTCCTACAATCAGCGCATCCTCATAAGTGTGCATACCTGTCAGCAAGGATCTTGTAAAAATATTTCCGCCATCCAAAAGAGATTTTAAATCATATCCGTTTTTAGGGTGAACGATTAAATCGGGCGCATCGTCCAGATAATTCCCCTGATATATTTCTTCCCTGTAGAAAACCTTGTCTGCAATGGGCTTGCCGTTTGTAGTGTCAGAAATACTGAGCAATTGCTTTTTTATTTGCTCTCTTACAACATTATAATCCCGCGCCGCTACACTGCCTTTCTCTTCTCTTCCTTCCAGGTTTATGTAGATGCGGCCCGGTGTTAAGGCATAACAAACACTATCCGGGCTATAATTATTTAAAGTCCGGCCGCTTCCGTTAAATTTCAGCAGGCCATTGTGTTCAAGCCAAACATTCAGTTGAAACTCAGATACAATTTCGCAAAATCCGTGGTCGGACAATATAATCAAAGCCGCATTTTCCCGGATTCTGGTGAAAAGACGGTAAATATGGCTGTCAAGCTGTTTAAAATAAAGCGCTATTATTTGTGAATATTCGTCACTTATTGGCTTTGATAAGTACGGATAAAAAAAATGCATCAGGCGGTCGGTCTCCATAATATGCAACTGAAAATAGCTCCAGTCAGTTCCGAGCAATTCATGAGCCAGCTCAAAGCGTTTTTCGGTCGCAGTCAAAAGCTGCAACAAAAATGCTTTTTTATCTGTCGCCACTAATTGCGCGTCCGTATCAATAATATAATCCATCTTTACTAAATGCTTATAGAAATCGCGCGGAAAAGTGGATTTTTTAATATCGGGACACAGAAAACAGGAAACCATTAATCCGTTAATCTGTTCCGGAGGATACGTCAACGGTACATTAATTACAATAGAGTGCTTACCACCAGGCAACTGATTCCAGACTGCCGGGCATTTTCTGCTTGCCGATGTAGGAATCGTAATTTCAAAAGGCGAGCTATTCCTGTCTGTAAAGCCAAAAATACCGTGCTTACCCGGATTTTGCCCCGTTGCAAAGGAGGTCCATGCGACAGACGAAATTACAGGCAAAACTGAATTCATTTTATGTACTCCAAATGTTTTGCATATTCCAGTAAAACGAGGCATGAGTCTGCAAAAATATTCCGTATGCAGCAGTGTAAAGGGCATTCCGTCTATTCCTAATACAAAAACTTTTTTAGCCATGTAACACCTCTTTTGTTTTATCCTGATATAATTCCACTCGCCACAATAACATTGTTCCGCAAAATAACAAACCTGGAAAGCGCCTGAATGTTTTCGACCTGACTTATAATTAAATCGTTTTTAACCTGTATGATCACCCGTCCGACTTCCAGTTTATTAAGCGTTTCCAAATCCTGATTGTTTTGCTTGAACGAAGAGGTATCTATTTTCCCCAATATCTGGCTGATTGTACACGATGTTTCTTGCGTGGAACAGCGAATGGCCAATCGTTCATTTACTTTTAAAGCTGTTTTGGACATCCAAAAAAGGTTGGCCTGGAATTTTTTCGTTATATTTATAAACTTATTGTCTGAACAAATAACGTAACCTCTTTCCAAAAACAGAGGTTTGCTCAGAGTAAGACCGACACACTCTTCATAATCTGCAGAGCTCTGTTCCCCTTCAAATTTTTCTATCGAGGTTATCTCTGCGGTTTCTCCTGAGGGAAGTACCTTTATTAACTGTCCTGTCTGTATGCTTCCGGCTTCAACCTTCCCAACAGCTATTCTCTTTTTTTCATCAGAAAACTGGGTATAGTATACATCCTGAACAGGGAAGACAAAATACGACGTATTGATGTTTGTATCCGGCGGTATATCGTCAAGTAATTCTGCAAAAGGTTTGCCATAATACCACTGTGTCTTCTCAGACAGCGCAGTAATGTTATCGCCATGTATTGACGAAATTGGAACACAGAAAAATTGCCTGATGTTCAAATCTGTCAAATATTTACCAATCTGCTGCGAGATGCTGTAAAATCTCTCCTTTTCATACGCGATCAAATCCATTTTATTCACTGCAACAATAACCTGCCTGATACCAAGCATGGACAATAAAAACGCATGGCATTTTGTCTGCTCCTTTATCCCTTCCTGCGCGTCTACCATCAGTACAGCCACATCTGCCTGAGAAGCACCAGTAATCATATTGGTAATAAACTCCACATGGCCAGGCGCGTCAATAATCACGTATTCCCGTTTCTCGGTACGAAAAAACACCTGCGCAGTATCAATTGTAATACCCTGCTGCCGTTCTTCTTCAAAGTAATCTATCAGGAATGCAAAATCCATTCCATTTTCTGAAGCGTTCTCAATATCTTTCATTTTATCCTTCAGGATGGTGTTTGTATTATAAAGCAGCCTGCCGATCAGTGTAGATTTCCCATGGTCTACGTGACCTACAAACGCTACCTTAATTCTTTCCTTTTCCATATGTTTCTCTCCAGCTCCTATATAAATTAGTAACTACATATATCCTAACGACCTTAGTTTTTGCATAATAAATCTCGATTCTTTATCCTGCGTCCTGCCGCTTCTCTCAGATATTGTGGTAGTACTCAATTCACTTAAAATTTTATCAATAGAATCTGCACTTGAATCGACCGGTTCACAACAGGACGCGCAACCTATGCTGCGATATCTTTTTCCTCCTTTGGCAAAGTATAAATCTACAACGGGGATTTTTTCTCTTTCTATATATTTCCAAATATCAAGCTCCGTCCAGTTAAGCATAGGATGTATGCGAATATGTTCATTGCTGTTGACTTTCGTTTTATATTGTCCCCAAAGTTCCGGGGCCTGCCCTTTATAGTTCCATTCAAACTCCTCGTCACGGACAGAAAAAATTCGTTCTTTCGCCCGAATTCCATGCTCGTCCCTTCGTATGCCAAGATATAAAGCCTTTAAATTTTCTTTGGCTACCGCGATTTTCAAAGTGTCAGTTTTTAATTGTGTACAGCATTCAAACCGCCCCTTATCCGGTGACATGCCCCGCCTGATTGCCTGTTCGTTTTTATAAATACGCAGATCCAATCCCCATTCTTTGGCATAATGTTCCCTAAAGCGGTAGATTTCTTCAAATTTATATCCGGTATCGATATGGATAGCCGGAAAAGGGATTTGTCCAAAAAACGCTTTGCGAATAAGCCAAAGCAAAGTGGTAGAGTCTTTCCCGATTGACCACAAAATTGCAACTTCCTTAATCTGGCTGTATGCTTCACGAATAATATAAATACTTTCATTTTCAAGCTTGTCCAAATAATCCATGTCATCTCTCCTTGTCTCATTAATAGTATCCTAATGTTTTAAGATGCCGCTTGATATCTTCTTCTTCCTTTTCACTGTATGCAGCCTTGCCCTCTTTAGAAGCGCTGCTGTACGATTTCAAGGGCAGCTTAAAAATGCTTTCCCCGTCCATATACGAGGGTGCACTGATATGAAAAAGATCAAGAATTGTAGGCGCGACGTCATATAATCCGCGCGGACGTTTATGCTTTAATCCTTTTACCGCGTTGCCCCACAGTAAAAAGATTCCGTTTGCGGAATGCATACCGTTTTGCTCCGGATTAAAGTTAAATAATCGGTCATCCGTAATTTTATGATGCAGCATGATTCCGTAATTTTCCGGAATTACAATAATATCCGGCGCTTTATGCAATAATTCGCCGCTATAAACAGATTCACGGGGCAGGACCTCGCGAAACAGGAGGGTTCCTTTTACCGGATGGCGCACAGCTTTGAGCTCTTTAATGACCCGGCTGCGTACTTCCGCATAAGAATGCGGGTCTACAATGCCCTGTGCCTGCCGGCCCTTTAAATTGATATTGATACCGTATGAGCCAGGCGCTGCCATATATGCTGTCGTTTTATCCCAATCCACATGGTAGATACCGTCTTCTCCCTGTAGCTCAAACCAATTGTCCTGTGCAATATAGGCGTCGTCTTTCCTCAAAGACAACAAACCGGCTTTTTCAAGAAAAGTCTGCACATAAAAATCCATCTCGCCAGCCTGAAAACCATGATCAGAGTAAATCAGGAGTGTTGTATCCTGTTCCGACACGCTGAGCACCTGCTTTAAAACCTGATCTGTCTTTCTGTAAATATTACGTATGGCGTTTTCCAGCTTGCCTTTTTTATCTGCACGCATATATTTCCAGTAAAAATGGCTGACACGGTCAATCTCAGTAAATACCTCCATTAGAAAATCACTTGACCTGTTGGCGAGTAGGTATTCCAGAGTTCTTCCACGTTTTTTGGTAATTTCAAGAGCCATATCAATATAATCTGTATCCCCATGAAACATCGTGACTAAATCAGAAAGATATTGCCCGCCATTTCTGGAAATTTCGTTGATCAGCTCCGGTGGATAGGAGTAATGCAGCGTATTAGAAAGCGGCCATGTCAGCATATACCCATTGATCTTTTGTGGAGGATGCGACATGGGAATGTTAATCAATCCGGAAGAATAGCCATATTCCCCCAGAAGATCCCAGATAAACGGTACCTTCACATCGTTGCTTCCCATAAATTCTCCGGCATAATCTTGTGCCTGCGTTTCCCAAAACTGATATATTCCATGCTTGCCCGGATTAACTCCTGTTAACGATGTAACCCATCCCGGCGCCGTATGGGGCGGTGTGGTAGAAGGTAATGAATAAAATATCCCTTCCATTGCCAGTTGCTCAAAGGTTGGCAAAATACCCTCGCCTATAAATTGCTGTATTAATTCAAAAGAAGCACCGTCCAATCCAATTGACAATACCTTCATGCTTTCACCCGTCTTTCAGCGGTTAACGCACCGCGTCAAAATTGCTTTGTGTAATTATTCGCTTGAATATTGCCCGTCAAACAAAGCGTCATAAAACCTGTTATTTCCATGCAGCTCACTTGGAGTTCCAGCTCCCACAATTTCTCCGTTCTCGATCACATAGCATTGATCTGCACCGATTACCGAAGATAATCTGTGTGCCGCTATAATCATCGTTTTTTGTGAAGAAATATCGGCAAGTGCACGATTGATCATTTTCTCGGACTCTGCGTCCAGAGAAGACGTCGCTTCATCAAAAACAATAACGTCGGGATCAGCAATCAACGCCCGTGCTATTGCAAGCCGCTGTTTTTGTCCGCCTGACAATTTTATGCCCTGTTCGCCGATTATTGTATCCAGTCCCAACTCCAGACTTTGGACAAACGAACGCAAATATGCCTTCTCCAGCACAGACCACATTTCTTGTTCGTCTGCTTTGCAATTTGCCAGTAATAAATTGTCTCTAAATGACAAATTAAGCATGTATGGATCCTGCATAACTGCCGCGATTCGTTTATGAAGCGTATCGTCATTTATTTCCTGAATATCCTTCCCGTCAACTTTAATTGTATTTTTTCTAACCGGATACATTTTCAGCAGCAGCTTAATGATTGTTGACTTCCCTGCCCCGCTGCGTCCGACTATCGCTACACGTTCACCGGGGTGAACTGTCATGCTAATATTTTTCAGCACCGGTCCGTCACTTTGGCCGTACGAAAAAGATAATTTATTAATTTCGATATTTCCTGATATTTTCTGCTTCCTGACCCCTGCTTTTTTTTCATAAGTACTGTCAAGAATGGAAAAAACCTGATTTGTAGCTACAGCATTGATCAGGAACCCCTTATCCGCTTCAATGATTCCATCTATCATCTGATTTATTATTTCGTAGTAGGTAATAAACATAAGCAACGAACCGACTGACAGTGTATTGGCAATTATGAAGCAGCCACCAAGCACGTAAAGGCTTAACCTGGTTAAAATATTGCATTTAAATTCAGAAAAAATAATACCAAGCGTCCAAATAATATCGTTTTTATAACCGATCTGATTTATTCTTTTTTCATATTTTTCATATTTTTCTGCGACTTCAGGTATTATTCGAAGCGATTTTATTTCCCGCCAGTTGCGAAACATGTCAAATGCATAATTTTTCTGTTCGACAGTGAGCGACCATTGATCATAGTATGCGGCCTGAAGGCGCTTTCCGATAAACTGGGTCAGCCAAAAAGACAAAGGGATCAAAGCAAAGCCAAATAACGCCAGTCTCCAATCTGTCACTACCAAAATAACGGCTGTAATTAGAATATTCAGACAGCTGAGAAGATAATTTACAACTTGCTCAACAGGAAAATCCTGAATGAACTGAGTATCCTGATATAGTCTGTTGTACAAATCCCCGGTATTGTGCTTTTTAAAAGCAGGAGTACTCATAATCAAATAAATCCTCAAGAGCTTTTTTCTTAAATTTAGGGATGTCCGATATGTAATTTGATTTCTGAGCTTCTTTTGTAAAACCGTCAGCAATGCACGCAAAGAAAAAGTAATGATATATGCAAGAATTAAAATCCATAAAAGATTTATATTCCCTTCTGTCATTATATTGTCAACAAGTACTTTATATAGGTATGGATTTACATACGAAAGAGCCAGCAGAAAAACACCTGAGCCAAGCAGAAGAAACATATATCGGGGCGCAGGCATAAATTTTTTGATGTGCTGTAATACATTGATTTTTTTTCTTATCAGACTGAACATAGGACAAATCCTTAATCTTATATTTTTGAAATAATCCGGCCGGGATTATTCTGCTCCTGATACAAATCACAATAGATTGAACAGCTGTTCAAAAGCTCTGCATGCGGAGCGCACGCGGCAACCTTACCCTGATCGATTACCGCGATTCTGTCGGCGTTTATAATGGTCGACAGCCGGTGTGCAATTATGATCATTGTTCTGCCTTGCGAGAGCTCTTCCCACGATTCTTTTACGATTTGTTCCGTTTGATAATCCAACGAAGACGTCGCTTCATCAAATATTAAAATTTCCGGTTTCATCACAAAGGCCCGGGCAATCGACAACCGCTGCTTTTGCCCCCCTGAAAAATCCATATCGTTTTCCCCCAGGACCGTGTCTAATTGGTCAGGCAGTCCCTGTACAAAGTCCTTTAAATCTACTTTTTGCAGAACCTCCCATATCTCCTGGTCGGTAATATCCTTTTTCACGCAAGAAAAGTTTTCTCTAAGACTGTCATTGAACAAAATAACATCCTGATGAACAATACCGATATTCTTCCGTATACTTTCAAGCGAACAGTCGTTTAAATTCTGACCATCAATATAAATATTTCCTTCCTGCTGTTGATAAAAGCGCAGCAGCAGATGAATCATTGTACTTTTCCCAACACCGCTGCGACCAACCACTGCTATTTTTTCTTTTGGCCTTATATGCAGTGAAAATCCTGATAGCACCGGTTTGGACCGGTCATACGCAAACGCAACATTTTCAAAGCAGATCTCTCCATTGTCTATTTGAAGCTCTGTCCCGGTCTCATCCTCAACAGGCTGCCCGTACAGCTCCGCCAATCGGTCAACCTTTGCATAAAATTGAGGAAATTCAAAGATTTTTTTCACTACTTTATTCATAATGGTGATGGCATCGTTGTAGTATAAAAGGCATGTAATAAATCCGCCGATCGTAAACAGATTTATGATGATCATGAAAGCTGATACAATATACAAAACCAAAGTAGAACCCAGCTGAACACCTGCGTTGAGCCATTCATTTTTTATTTCCATCTTGTCAGAATCAATTTTCAGGCGGAAAAGTTTAATCAGCTTGCCGACAAATTGTTTGAGCATGCGCGTCCCTGCGGCCATCAGCTTAATTTCCTGCATGCCTTTTATAATTTCCATTGTCCATGCTGTAAATACACCCTGGCTTTTATGGTATTCCTGCTGTAAAACTGCTATTTTCCTGATATATAACCTGGAAATGAATACCGTCAGTGGTATCAATACAAAAAATGCAAGTGCTATATATAGATTGATCGTACTTAGCACATAAACGGTTGCCGCGACTTTAATAACAGGCCCGATCACCCAAACAATATTGAGTATTAAAAAGCGTACAATATAATCTGCGCTTTCAATGCGGTCCAGATAATCGCCCGTTTTCATATCAGATAACACATCTGCCTGAAAGCGCAGCACCCTCTTAAACATCATTGTATGTACGCGTGTTTTCACCTGTTTGCAAATGTAGTTGAGGACAAACAGCTGCAGCATATTAAACAGCAGCTGTAATAAAAACACAACGGCATACAGTAAAACCTTGCCGAAGAACGCAGAGATATCTTTGTCATAGATAAATCCGTCAACCATCTGCCCTAATAAATACGGTCCGGCAACCGATGCAACCCATTCGGGGATGACAACAAGCATATAAAGCAGAAACCAAAATTTTTCCGGACGAATTAAAGTCCAAATAAAACGTGCTCTTTTCACAATATAATTAACCCCATAACCTTTTATGCTTTGTATAAATTATTATAACCGTAAAACGCGCTGCCGATTGCCGTACCATTATCGCCCGCTGCCGGCTGAATAAAATATTGATCGAATAATCTTAGCTTATAAATTTTGTAATTTGCCACGCTATTGAGCGCCACACCACCTGCCAGGCACAAACGTTTTGAGCCCGTCAATTTTTGCAAATATAAGGCGAAATAAGTCATTACATCTTCCGTTACTTTCTGCGCCGCCCATGCATAATTTGCTCTTTCTTCAAACTGCTTCTTCGGGTCTTCAATATGATCGATTCGGTTTTTAATTTCCAACAGCGCATAAATATCATCAGCGGTCATTTTTATACAGCCGTTTCCCGTAAGGCGAAGATATTGTTTCACCTCTTGGTAGCGTTTATCGCTGCCATAAGGCGCCAACCCCATTGTTTTGCCTTCTTCCATTTCATTAAAACCTGCTACCTGCGTCATAACGGAATAAAAAACACCCAGTGAGTTTTCAATATAATCTGTTCCTGGTAAATTATCGCCGTATTGTTTGAATAATGGATGAATTCCCTTGTTATCGGCTTTATAAAGAGAAACGGTTTCATATTTTAATTTGCCGTCCACAGAAAAGCTGCTTCCTACCGCATCCACTACCATCACCGCGGCTTCCTGGAAGCCGGAGGGATAAAAGCAGCTGGCTGCATGCGCTAAATGGTGATTGATTAAAGACACCTCTACCGGTATTCTGAAATACAGGCTTTTCAGTAAGATATCGTTTGCAACAACTTGATCTATTTGTTCAAATCCGATTCCCGCCTGCTTTAGGCAATATTTCCATGAAGCTCCCTTTGCTACTTCAATCCCTAAGCCCAATCCATGCTTTTTCCGTGTAATACGTTCTTCTTCAATCATACAAACAACCTTTTCATTGTGTAAAAGGCAAGAAGAAAAATCATGATTAGAGCCGCCAAGTCCTAAAACATACATGAGGAGTTTCCTTTCTGCGTTACTTTATTTTGCCTAAAATTAAGCTTGAAGCATGTCCACCAAAGCTCAAGCAATTTGCCATTACTGTATTGACTTTGCATGACAGGGGCTGCGCCAGTACCCCCATATGTTCTAAGAGGGGATCTGTTTTTATAGTATTTACAATCGGCGGGATTACCTGACGTCTGATTATTTCTACTGCAACGATCGCGTTTAAAATTCCCGACGCGCCTTGTGTATGACCGATAGCCCCTTTTATTGCAGTAACCGGAATACAGTTTTCTCTGTTTTTTGAAAAGACAGCATTCACTGCCGACATCTCAGCAGCATCTCCGACGACAGTCCCTATTCCATGCGCAAGAATACAATCAATTTGATTTGGCTTCAACTGCGCACAGGATAACGCATTGTGCATTGCTGATACAATGTTCTGTGCGCTTTTATCTTTACCGGACAATGAAAAGCAATCAAAAGAAGACCCGGTTCCATAAATACTCACAGCAGCAGCCCTGTTTCTTTTTTTTACTGTTTTATACGACTCCAGCACCAGCATGCCGGCGCCTTCCCCCAAGAGAATGCCTTCACGGTCAATATCAAAAGGTCTGAATTGTTCAGATGCCATTATTCTATATTTTGCTAAAGTAAAATGCGCAAGAAGACGAAAGACGTCGACTCCACCGCACAAGGCTATATCCACCTGATCCCTCTTAATCCAGTCATATGCCGTTTCAAGTGCCAACGCTCCCGAGGCACAGGCCGCCGTAACGGTTACCACCGGACCTGATATTCCATATTTCTCTGCAATCGTATCCGCTATATTTTGTAACGGATATCTTTTCAGCTGCGGTGACTGTCTCTTGGTTAAGGGCTGCCGGTAATTATTTGCACAGTACCAGCTTTCCATATCACCTGTATCTCCGGCGGCGGTACCAACGCACAATCCTACTCTGAATTTCTTTATGGTTCCGCTGTCTATTTCCGCCTCGGAAACAGCCTGCTTTGCAGCTTGCAACATAAAATAGCAGGCACGCCCGTAATGGTCTTTTTCAGATTGATCTTTTTTTTCATCCGGTATTCGCACCGCTTTTTTTTTGAAAAAATCCTGTAACTGATCCTCGGGCAAATTGGCTGCTGCGCAGCGATTCAAACACAAATTCTGAAAAAAAGCATCGCGGCCTGAACCAAGTGCATTTACCACGCCGATACCAGTTATATAAACTTTTGTTTTTACCATCAGTTATTCGCCCTCTCTGCGACCGCCTTATCAGCTGCAAGGTTTTGTACTGCCTGACTCCAGGCAATCAGCGATGGAAAGCCGCCAGAGAAATACTTTTTCAAGAGTTCCAGACAAACGTCGTTATGCTTTTTGCAGAAGATCTCCAGTGTACGGTCGTGCTTTTCTTGCATATCTTTGCGGAAATGACTCATGTGATAATTTGTCCCGATGTAGCTGTATACAAAGGATATGCCCGCATGCGCCAGACGATAGCCCATCTCTAAATCTTCACAACCCCACTGCCGGCCAAAAGCTTCGTCAAACAATCCGGCCCTTAGCAAATTGTTTTTTCTTACAGAAACATTTCCGCCTGTAAAGCACACCCAACCAGACTCCGGACTGTCTGTTGCATGCAACAACTGTTCTATATCTTGTTCAAATCTGCTTTTCTTTGCATAACGCTGAAGGTATGGGTTGATTGAGCCATCCATAAGCATTTCTTTTTTTATAACCAACGACTTGTACGACGCATGTGGGTTCACATTTTTCAAATACGTGCCTGAAACAGGATCAGAAAAAAGCTTTAAATACGGCAAGTCAAATATCTGTCCGTGAACCGCGAGCATTTTATTGTTTTTATGAGCTTCCACATGCCCAGATAAAAACAGTGGATCCAAAAGCAAATCGTCGTCAATAAAGATGATAATATCCCCTTTTGAATGGTCAACCCCGGTATTCCTCGCGGCTGCTCTTCCACAGTTTTCTGTTTCTATAACAGTCAGCGGCATCGCTTGATATTCTGCCTGAAATTCTTTTAATATTAGATTGCTTTGATCTGTTGATCCATCGTTTACAATAATCAGTTCAGAATTCTCAGTCTGCTCAAGACGCTTTACAGATTCCAATGTAAGCAGCAACCGGCTGGCTTTGTTATAAGTGATCATCACAATACTGGCAGTTATCCGTCTGTCCCTCAAGCTGGCCCTTTCCTCCGTTTTCCTTTACAATTTTTTTACCATGTCCACAATTGACCCGAAGGTTGCATATTGGTCCATTATTAAACTGTCATCCGGAAATTCAATATTGAACGCTTCTTCCAGCAAAACTATAATTTGTATAAATTTCAAAGAATCTATATTGTGAGCAAGAAGGCTTTCGTTCATATTGCTTTCGTTAATTTTGTTCTCTTCCATAAGCTGATTGATTACTTCTAAAACCTTTTCCGAAGAAATGTCCATTGTATTCACCCAATTCCTGATACTTTGTTATAGATATATTCGCAGCAATATGGAAGAGATTGCAGCAATTCGGCTCCTAAATCCTCATCAGGTATTTGAAAGCCAAAGGTATTTTCCAAATTGAGGAATATTTCCAATGCGTCAATTGAATTGATACTGAGTTCCGTAATTAAATCCGTACCGGCAATTTCCGCAGGAGGTTTATCCAAATGCAGAGAAAGCACCAGCAGCTCCCTTATTTTCATTTCAATATCCTGCAAATTCATGACGATACCTCCATAATTTTGCTGCTCAACGTCTCAAGCGTCTGTACAAGCTCCTTACCAATATCGACATCATCAATGCTTATGCCAAAATCCCTTTCCACAATAACGATCAGCTCAATGGCATCAATAGAAGACAGAGTAAGCTTTTCAATCAAATCCGTGTCCGGAGCCAGCCCATCTAAAATAGTCTGGTCCAGATTCAGCATATCTTTTAAAATTGCTTTCAGTTTTTCTTGTATTTGCTCCTGATTCATTGACCTGGTCCACCTCTTATCAATAATTTCCACATATTTATCTCCATCTCAAAAAGTTTTTGCCGTTTCAGGCAAAGCATGGAGTATATGCTTTTGTTTTTAGAAAAATAAGCCTTTAACAGCATATTCTTCATCCATTCCCAGTTTTTTGTCAGGCTGTCGCAATCGGCTGTTAATTTAATAAAAACATCCTTATTTAAATAAGGAATACAATTTTGAAAAAGAATCCGGTTTGCTTTGTGCCTGTACATAACAGCTGAAGCATTTTCAGCATTAATTCTATATGCCGCGTCTCCCATCGGGAACCTCCAAAGATCCTTTTCCCGGCCAAGCTGCTCAAGGGATGCAATAATTGACTCTGCATTTTTTTTGATGTCCTCTATGCAAATATCTGGTATTAAAATCTGCTGAGGAATATGGAAATAGTAGCACTTTATTTTTTGCTTTGCATATTTCATTGCATCCAAAATTTGCTGTTGGTCAACTGCATAGCGGTTATATCCTTTGGCCCCGTTTTCAAAAATATAAAATTGCTCACCCTTATCGTCATAACCGGTCAGTAAGGTGTAATGGGACAAATGGCTTTTTTGATAATACATTATATTAGATTTAACAAGATAATATAAATCAGTCGCTATGTAAATAAAGTTCCCCTGATCCAATAACTGTTTCATCTCTGCGATAGCTGCGTCTCCGCTTTTTAACATGTAAGGCTCCCCCATAGGAATCTCACTGTGAAAAAACTCCTCCAAAGTGCTGCACGGCAGTTCTTTTTGAAACAGATGGAAATAAGCCCTTGCATAAGATTTTAACTGGTACCTGACCCGGAGGGCTTTTTCACTCTTATTCTCATCATCTCCGCATTCAACAATTGCATATTCGTAATCGTTGATACACGTCAATTTCTGATACTCCTTATCGACAGAAGTCAGAATCGAAAAAATGCCGTTCATAAAACAATTTGTATAAAAATCCGTAAAAGGTTCAATCGTTATCTTTTTATCCGTAAGCATTCACCCAATTTCTGTTTATTAAATGTGGAAAGTAAGCTACGTATTCGTGCTTTTTGCTATGCTCTGCAACAATTTTTGGCTTCTGGAAGCCATAGAATAAAAATTTCCGGCCGGTTTGATTCTGGCAAGCTGTATTGGGCTGACTCCCACAAATGGATACGCCGGATCGACGGAAAGAACATTATTTACAGCTAATTTTGAAAACATTTCAAACAGGCTTGTGCCCTCTTCTTCCAACAGCATTCTGACAATGTGATCGATTGTATGACGCGGAATAACCATTTCATCGCACGGAATACAATATTGAATATAAAAGTTAATATTTGTCAGATATTTTTGAAATTTAAAATTTAACGGCAGCTTTTCAAAGGAATCGTCCGACTGCCCTGCATAATTGTAATATGCAATATACCCCGTGCTGTCTTTATCTTCACGCAGGGAAACCAGTCCGGCAAGCAAAAATGCGATCAGACCATCGTAATCCTTTAATCCGCTTGCAAAAAAGATGTCAAATTTGTTTTCTAAACAATTTGGAAATTCTTCCAGAATATTTACGCAATAGGTTTCGATACCAAGCTGGTACCGCTCGCTTATTTTACGTATATACTTTAATATTCTGTCATCAATATCTACGACTGCAATTCTTTTGGCTCTGCCGTTAAGCGCATAAAATAGGCTGAAAAGCTCGTCGTCGCCAATAAAAATGACCGATTTATCGAGTGTATCGCGATATTTTTCCATAAAACAAAATCTTTTTATCAGGCTTTCAAATGTATTAAACGACTGAAAAAAATCTTGATTTGCTTCATATTCTCGGGCTTGTATAAGGTCATAAGCCTTTGAAAAATTTTTCCTGTTGATTTTTGTATTAATCAAGTCATAGGAAGCGAAATGACACATATCTTCGGCCGTATCTTCATCCGGAAGAACGACTGCCCTGCATTCATTTTTTAAAGCCAAACGGTCGAGAAGCTCATCTTCCAGCATATATCTAAGCAGAGCAACAGTGGCCGCAAACGAAAGATCCGTATGAAAGGCTTCTTCCAGCCTGCAACCGTCCGTTATTTTGCATAGGACTTCCCCCACACCTGCCAGGCTTAGCGTTGTATCATTTGGAATCGTTTTATGTAGTTTTTGATAATACGTTTGAGCTGTTTGCAGACTTATCATCATAAGGCGCTCCTTTTATGATACTTTGACCAGAGAAATTTCTGTTAATTTTCATATTCAGAATACTGTAAATTGTGGGAAGGATATCCTCCACCGAATAGATTCCATCCCGAAGCTTTCCCACATGGGGGCCAAGCATTCCAAACGCGCTGACGTCTCTATGCCAGCCTGTCTGGCAATTTCTGTGAATATAGTTGCCCCAATATGTATCACCGAAAAATAAATACTGCCAGTCGTAAGGTTGCAGCAAAATATCTGGAATCTGGTCTCCTTTATATACGCTTTTCCCCGGTAATACACTTGCAAACATCGGCTGGTCGCAAAAGGGATTGGGCATTTTCTTTAAGCAGTCAATTGTATGTTTCAGGACTTGATCGTACTCATTATCGGATACTGTTCCATCCTGGTAAAAAGATTTGCGATTAATATTCACACCGTTTGACCCCTGTACAGACTCAAAGGCTGTACAACGGGCATATGCTGGCATTTTAGCGTCCGTATTATAAGAGAATAATCCGCATTCGGCTAAATAATCGTTAACGGGTACAAACGTTTTATGGCTGTCGAATCCAACTTCCGAAAAGAACAGCAAATCTGCGTTTTTCGTGTAGACTTCCTCCAGCAAATCACCCAGTATCTTATCGCATTTCACATATGCTTGAAACACGGCTTTCTCTTGCAGAGGGCAGTCCTGATGTATCTCTCCAAAATAAAAGTGACTGACCCGTTCTATTAGGGTATAATTTACAATGAGGATGTCCAGATCTTCTTTTAACATCTCTTTACACGTGCGATGTCTCAGATCCTCTATTTTTTCAACTCCATGGAAAAAGGAATCTTTGGTATAGTCGGGATTATAAATGACTGCGGTATCCTGGACGCACAGCGCGTTTTTTCTGCTCAATTCATATAACAAATTCGAGGGATAGGTATAGTGCAGGCTTTTTCTCATTGCATAACTGACCATTATCCCATTAATCGGATAAACCGGGTCAGTTCCAAACACATTGATAACTCCAATTTTATAATCTTTAAATTCATTGAAATTCCAAAAAAAATGCTCCTTTAACTGATCGGATTTCCAAACTACAGGCATATAATCTTCGTTATGCACATGAAAATATGCCAGAATACCATGCTCCCTATCCCTCATACCTGAAAAAGCCGAAACCAGCCCGGCCGGTTCATAGGGAATTCGTGTACATTGCAGCTTGTCCAAATTCCCTTCTTTTGACAAACGTTTAAAGTTGGGAAGATAACCTACGTTCATCCACTCTTGCAGCAACCGATAATTTATTCCTTCAAAAATCGGAATCAAAAGCTTTCTCATAAGATAATCCTCATATAATTATGTATATTTTAATTAACGCAGTTTTTCGTAAATATAGTTTCCTACAGCCCAGTTTTGTAAATTATGCAGCCGGGCTCCCTTGTCGCCATGCTCGGGATCGTTAAACAAATCGAGCAGCTTTTCACAGGGCATATCGGGACACAGGCCGCAATGTTCATACCCTTTGCTGATACAACAAAGGGCCTTGTCGCATTCGCCATAAAACATATTACCTTTTTGCCCTTTACAGCCCAAACAGTTGATTTTATCTTTCCATACGCATATACCACAGTACGTACCACACCTTGCAATCATTTCATTGTCCATAATGAACCTCCTATTAATTTATTTTTATTAGTGTAAATATTTTATGTCGAAGCAATCATTCCCTTGTTCTTTAAGTAATCGATTACTTCTTCATAATTTTCTATTTGCTCCTGGATCGGATATATATTATTTTTAACCAGGGGATCCTCTATATCGCAATACTCCAGACCCAATGCCCCAAAGACCTTTTGCCTGAGAAGCTTCTTATCAGAAAAATCTTCTTCGTAGGTCAGTATTAAGCTTTGATTTTTATATTCCTCTAATAATCTGCAAATATAATCATTTATGTTTTTCCAAGAACGCATCTGACAATATGCCTTTTGGGGTAACAGCTTAATTGTATATTTTTTCTGCTCATCTTTTTCCCTGATATGCATATATTGGTATTTTGCCATGATCTCATAGGACATATATTCTCTTAATAAATCTTTTCTTTTTAAAAAAATAATAAAATAATCCCGCTTAGCGCTTTGCTCTATAAAGGATTGAAAGCTGTCAAAACAGGCATGCTGAAGCCATGGAATCATTTGTTTGTAACCACAACAGAAACAATTTGTCTCTTTAAATTTTTGTTCCAAAAAATCAAATGGCTTCTTTTCCGTTCGATAAACCGATTCGTTCCAGTCACGTCCTAGATTTTTCTGAAACAATTCGGAATAGCAGAATGCGTCTTTATGGCGATCAATCATTTTCACAAGATATTCACTGCCCGTTCTGGGATTCGCCAAAATAACAAATTTCTTCATTGCTGTCTCCTTTTTATTCAAAATCGAGAAATACAACCTACACTCAAGTCGGCATCCGTCCGCTTTTTAAACTTTGCTCATTTTTTCTGTTGAGTATTTCTTTTATTTCCAGTATCCCAATGCCTTGAAGCAACAGGGAAAAAATATCTGTATAATACACACTCATATATACGGAAGACTTGATTTCTCGAACCAAATAATGAATCTGTTCCTGAGCCGTTTGTGAATCCATTGTATTATGCCGCCAGCTATTAGATGTAGTCACAAGGCCATATTTCTCCCGCTGCTGCCAGACCGGCGCAATCTCTTCGCAGAACCACAAATGCGGGTGATAGAAATCCGGCTTTATTTCCTCAATAAAATCAATTGTTTCCTGTACCGACTCTTTTGTTTCCCCGGGAAATCCTATGATCAGCATGGCCATCGTAGGAATGCCATATTTTTTCAAGAGGCTGTGCCCCGTTTTGTAATCTGAGATATTAATTTTTTTATTCATATTTGCCAGCATTTGAGGGCTTCCGGATTCAAAACCGATGATAACGCCCGCGCAGCGAGAGTCTTTCATCAAGGCAACTGTTTCTTCATCTATGCTTTGACATCTGAAATATGAATGCCACGCAAAATTGTATTTATTACGGTTCATCATACGCAGGATTTCTTTAAAGCGGCTGTTGGGCATATTAAAAGAATCGTCAATAAAATTCACCATTTTTACCTGTTTCAGTTCATTAATTAAATTCAATTCCTTTTCAATCGTCTCTACACTGGTATTTTGATATTTTCCCGCCCTTATATGGAACGAGCAGTATGAGCAATTGTACATACATGAAACAGCCGTTCTCACAGGGACAATCGAAGTAATGTTTTTTTCAAAAAGCCGCCAGTCTACCGGGTTGCGTTCCCGGTCGCATTCCTCAACCGTTTGCTGAACAGAAATTTTCCTTTTTTTCTGTAAACCAAATTTTGAATTAAACTTGGATCCCCGGCATGTTTTAGTTTTCCAATCAATTGCGCCAGGCTCTCTTCTCCATGAAAGCTGTTGATATAAAAATCCGCACCTATTTCTCTGCATAGCATGATTCTATGTGCCTGCGGATGTATGGGAGCAATCTGTGCGGCCATAAACGATCCTCCTACAACAATTTTGGCCGTCTTATTATTTTGCCTGACAAACCTAACCATTTCACGAATTGTCTGAATACTATTGCAAAAAGTCGTGCTGATCGCGACTACCAGGATATTTCCCTGTAATTTATTGCAAAGCTCTTCTTTTTCATGTTCAAAAGAAGATATATACTCGAAAGTAAATCCTTTTTTATAGATATAGGTACACAAGTATGCAATCGCCGCACTAAATATAGGCTGTGGCTGCTCGATTTTTTCTCAAAAAAGTCTGTAAATCAGTCAAAAGTCTCTGCTGACCTGCTTATGCTACAAACAGGCAATCAGTTTCTTTCAATTTTTATCTCTCCCTTATGCGGCAATAACCGCTACCGCCATATTTCCCCGCGTATCAAGCTCCAGCAATAACACTGTTTTTCCCAAATTATGAATGAGCAGCTCATAAGCCAGACCTAACGAGAATACAGCATTTGCACCAATCATATCCCCAAAAGAAAGATTAACCCGGAACAGATTTGCCGTCAGTGTAGTCTGAACTGCACTTTCTTCCAAGGTTTTTAAACAACCACCAGGCCCTGTCAGCAAAATATAATCCATTTTCTGTAAAGAACAGCCGGCGCGGCGCAGCACATGGCAAACCTTTTCCAAAATGCTTTGCTCTTTTCTTTCCGTCCAGCTCATATATTCACATTCTTTTATCCAGACTAGCTTGTCCGGCTTTTCAGGCAGCTTTGACACAGCATGCAGTAAAAGAGCACCGCCGCCGCTGTGCAGTAATACAGGATTCTGCGACATAGCCTTATATCCGTTAATCAGACTGTCTTCAACATATTCGTTTCCTATTAAAACAGCATGTTCCATTTCGCCATAGATCAAATCCTGGTAAGCGTCCCAGAAAGCGACTGAGGAAGAGGTGTACCCATTGACAAATGTTTTGTTCCGGCCGGATAACTGGTATAATGACGCAACAGCTTCAGCGGTGAAAGAATCCCCGCTATGTACGGTATGTGCCAGAGTTATTCCATAATGCCCTTCCCTGATATATGCATCGCAAATATTTTTTTGAGTAAAAGGAGTCCCTCCATAAGCAGTTGCGCAATATACGCCCCAATTACAGCCGTGTTGTCCAGCTGGCGTCAAACCTGTCTGATATACTGCCTGTAGCCCTATTTTAGAGCAGGGATTGATCCACCGGAATGGGTGCTTCGTGTCTTCACAGCTTAACCATTCGTTGTGAATCGGCCCAGCCGTTTTTTTTTCCATCAGGCGCTCAATCAATATACTGCTCTCGTTCCCATATTGCGAAACGAGTCCGCAGCCGGTTATTACTACTTTTTTCATTTTACACCCTATGCTATCTATCATTCATTTTCTTTTTGTATTAACTTTCTCAGCCGTTCTATCCGCTCTCCCTGATCCCCCTGCTTTTCATCATAAGCAAACTTATGAAGCTTTTCGCAAACAAAATTTTTACACCTTCCGCAATGTGGATGACCGGCCGCGCCGCAGCAGGCTGCAACAATACATTTGCCCCAAAAGACCTGCCCTTTTTGAACTGTACATCCTTTGCAACCCATTCTTATGCCAAGCTTACAGCTTGAACAGTCCAGGCCGCACATTGCAATACCTCGCTCATTTTCATTTGTTATTTGACTTTTCATACCTATGACCAATCCTTTCCGCTGCGCTGCAAGGCATAAAAGGGATATAAAGCCCGGTAACAGTAACGCAGCATTTAAATAATTGTGTAAAAACTGCACCTGAGAAAGCAGGACACTGCAAAGTGCCTGATAGCTTAAAACCGCAACGTTTATCAGCTTATTCCGCAGATTAAACAGGGCATACAAGAATTCTTCTGGAGCCCCGAAAGTTTCCTTCAACCCTTTGCAGCTTATAAGCCAACGGCTCCTTAAACAGGGCGGCATTCACTACCGTTGTATGGAATTCCGTATACTCGCCAAACGGATCTACCCCCATTGCTTCCAACTCATTGACCGTGTCACGGTTATATGGCTTTCCCAGCCAATCCTCAGAAAGGGCGGGAGTTTTTATTGAGGTAATTAAACAATGAATCTTTCTTTGTTCCATTTGTTCCCAAATCTTTTCATAAGGCATATTTACAAGAGGCATTTTAGGAATCAGGCCGGCCGCAGTACACAAGTTGATATAATGTACTGAACTTTTTGCATATACCAGATCTCCAGTGACCATATACTTGATTCCTTTTCCGGCATATTTTTTCAGCACGCGCACAAGATTGGGCCAACGTTCCACAATGCTTCCCCGGGTTACCTCGAGCGGAATATTCATCAACTCAGCCTGACGTTCAATCAAAGACTGCTTCTGCATATGCAGAATGGAAATCGCTTCTTCCTCCTCTGCGTACATAGAATGAATCAGAGCAAACGGTATGCCCGTTTCACAGGCGACGGATAACGCCAGCATGCAGTCTTTACCACCGCTGAACATACATACAAAAGGTTCCCCTTTGGGTATTTTGTTTATATCCTCCGGTAACGGTTTATCCTGCAGATAATCAACAAAGTCAAACGATTTGTTCACTTTTAGCTCCACTCTCCTTTAAAACAGCCTGTAAGGCAGCGTAATGTCTCGGTTCTTTATTTTTCAATTGATACACAATATAATGACGTAATAATCCGTTTGTATATTGCGCACACGCATTATGCAGCGGAATGACTTGCGATACATATTCATCATACAGACGTTCGGCTTTCTCTAAATCATGATCCTTATAGATAATCTTGAAGTAGTTTTTGTGCAGCATAAAAAGACGGCGGTCGGTTTCTTTCTTTAATTGTACATAATTATCCAGCTGGTCCCCCAAAATCGGCAATAAATAAGCCAGGGTATACATAAAGTTTTCGTATTGACTGGCGGTAGAAAATATCTTTGAAGGCCAGAATTTTCTACGGATAAACTGAAAAACAGGGGAAATTTTTTTATCAGTCAAATGGTATGCCGCCTGATTGTCAATATAAGAGTAATCCTCCCTCAGCAAACCGTCGCTGACAAGCTTATGATAGATTTCTGAATTATAATAGATATCCAGACAACTGATATAGTGGCCCAGTTCAGTACTTTCCACCGTAAGGAGAAATTCATAGTTGTCAGACAGTGATTGTTCGGTACTGTATGGGTTAAGCATAATAAAGCCCATTCTGGGGTGTATTCCCATCTGTTTTAACAGATGAACAGCGGTGTTATTATCCTGTACCGAAGCCCGCTTATTGTAAAGCGCAAGATCAGCTGCATTGGCCGATTCAATTCCAATAAATATGTTATAGAAGCCGGCCTCTTTCATAAGCAGCAACAGTTTTCGATCCTCTTCTTCATTATGAAAGGAATCCGCACGTATATAACATCGGAATGAAAATTTAACCGGGCACCGAATGACCAAACTGCAAAACTTTTTCAGATTAGCTTTGCCAACGCTTCCAAAGTCCGGGAAAGATGAATCAACAAAATTAAAGCACTGAATACCCGTCTCCTGATAAACAGCGATTATTTCGCTTAAGATGCTTTCCGGCATCCTGTAGCTTGGCTTTTCATTCACAGAACAAAACGAACATCGGCCGGCACATCCATGCTTTGTAATTAACCCTGCGTAAAGGATCCGTTCCTGTTTTAAAATTTTTCTGGAAGGAAGGCAAAGCTCTGTAATTGACAAATACGACGGGGTTTTCCCATACAGACTGCGCTGCGTTACAATATGAGGATGCGCATCCAGAAAAGGCCGTATATCGGAAATATCCTCCATTTTTCGCATGACCTCATCAATTGTTTTTTCTCCGTGTCCTAGTACAATAAAATCTGTTTGGGGGCAGTCCCTGAAAATCAATTCATAGCTGGCAGACGCAAACTGGCTGCCTAAAAAAATAATTGCATTTTGGTTCAGCCTGCGAATATACTCAATCAATTCAAAAGTAAACCGTGCCGAATCATTATAGATTGCTATCCCATAGAGATCGCACGACAAATCGATTTTATTAAATTGTACTTGTTTGTCCGTATCAAACAGCAATTTCACCAGGTCACAGTCGTGTCCCTGCATCGATAAATAGGCATATATACGGCTGATCCCTAAATATTCTTCGCCCACAAACTGTATATTGCTGGCAGCATAAAGCAATTGCAAACGCACGGCTACTCACCTACTGTTAAAATCAATTCATTATTCTGTAAACCATTGCAACAAGTCATCCACCATCTGATTGGATATTTTATGTCCAGTTTTGGGATACAGGCGTAATGTAAGTTGTTGTTGTTTTTCAACTGCGGCATATCTCTCATAAAGCGAAGCAAAACTTTTTTTTACCAAATCAACCGGTGCAGCCATGTCAATCATTCCATTCATAAAAAGAATTCGGGGCCAGGTAATTCCTTCTTTATAATGCTGGATTGGATGGTATCGCCTGATGTCATTTTTAACTTTTTCATATCGTATTACCTGTCTGTCCACAGAGAAAAAGCGGAAGGATGCAAATAAATTATTCCTGACCGAATACTCCCAATCATAGGAACCGAGCAGCGCGGCCACTTGTGTGACATTAAAATACATATACCCGGCACAAAGCGCCACATTTGCACCTATAGATAGGCCAACGCATGTTATGTTTTGAAGGTTCAGATCAAACAACTTGCTTTTTGTTTGTAAATACGCTGTCACGGGTCCAATATCCTTTGCAGTGAGGTTAATATCTGTGTAAATATGGTTAAAATCATATATACGGCGGACGTCAACGCTGTCTACTCTGGCTCCGTGTCCGCGCATGTCCATCAGTATAACAAAGTATCCCCTTTCTGCCAGAAGATACGCCAGCGGCAGTTCATGCTCTTTGTTTTCTAAAATTTTATGAAACAGATAAACAACGGATTTTGGTCCGGATTTGTCTTGGTTGTAAACAAATAATACCGGTATCTCATCTATTCTCACTTGTTCAACATATATCGTTTTTATACCATTACCCATTTTTACTTCCCTATAAACTTAATCCACCGTCAACACAAAGAATTTGGCCATTGATACCGCTTGCATAATCAGAGGCCAGCAGTATTACGGCATGGGCAATATTAGTTGCCGTAATTTCTTTGTTTAACGGTATTTTTTTTATTATGTTCCTCTTTTCCTCATCAGTAAAGCGGTTCATATCCGTAAAAACCGGCCCCGGAGAAATTCCGTTGACACGGACTCCGTAACGTCCCAACTCTTTGGCTAACGCAGCAGTCAAACCCTTAACGCCCGCCTTTGACGCAATGTATGCGGATTGTAAAGGCATTACCTTTTCAACAGCGGTGGAGATAATATTAATGATACATCCCTGCTTTGCCCGGGTCATGGAGCGGGCAGCGTATTTAGAACATAAAAAAACACTTTTTAAATTGGTATTTATCATCGTGTCCCAGTCGGCTTCAGAGATACCAAACAGATAATTTTTCTGCAGAATCCCTGCATTATTTACTAAAACGTCAATCTGTTGTTTATTTTGATCCAGCTTTGTAAACAGGTTTTTTATTTCTGATGGTACGGTAAGGTCTGCCTGCATTAAATGGCACGTCGCGCCCAAATCAAAAATTTCGCGGGCGGTACATTGGGCTGCTGGCTCGGAACGATGGTAATTCAGAAAGATTTCCGCGCCGCATTTAGCCATCTCTATTGCGATAGCCTTCCCTATTCCTTTAGACGATCCAGTAATTAATACGCGTTTATTTTTCATACGAATCAAAAGTTATCTTCCTCTCATTCCATAACCAAGCGCAGGATCCAATTCAATCAAATTTTATCTTATAAAACTTTATCAATACAAAATTGCTAAAAAACCTTATTGTTTTTATCTGGATAAATTGCGTGTGTCAGGAAGTTGGCTCGATTTAAAAATTCAAGTAGCTTTTCCGCACACTCCGGTAAAGTCTGTGTCTCTGTGTTTAATACGATATCCGCACACAGCGGCTCCTCATATACTGCTGAAATTCCTGTAAAATTTTCTATTTCTCCGGCAAGTGCCTTCTTATACAATCCCTTGGGATCCCTTTGTATACATGTTTTAATCTGCGCTTTTACGAAAACCTCTATAAAACGTTCATCGCCAATCCTTTTTTTTGCCCATTCTCTCATCTCGGCTTGCGGCGAGATAACGCTTACAATGACAATACTGCCGTTTTCACTTAATGAAGACGCAGCCTCGGAGATTCTGCGGACATTCTCCATGCGGTCCACCTGAGAAAAACCAAGGCCGGCGCTGAAAGTTTTCCGGACAATGTCCCCATCCAGGCAACGTACGTCATACCCCTTCATTTGTAATAAATCAGATACCCTGTTGGCTATTGTTGTTTTTCCAGCCCCTGACAGTCCTGTCAGCCAGATAACAAACCCTGCCGAATTCGCCCCAGCCTGTGTAAAATTATGTTTCATAGATCATTCCTCTCTGTAAGTACATAACACCTACCCTGCGAAATACTTCAATATATTCCAGGCGTTTAATACTACGATAAAAATTCCAACGATCAATGTCAGTTTTTTATCGGCCAGTTTTTTACAGATCAGCGCCGCCAGAGGAGCGGCAAGTGCTCCTCCAACAGCAAGTCCCAGAATAACCTGCCAATAATCTCCGATTCCCATAAAAACAGCAAATGTAAAGGACTGCACGATGGTAACAAAAAACTCTGCCGTATTGACGGTCCCTATAACAAAGCGTGTCTTATAGCCTGATGCAAGCATCGTAGAAGTAACAATTGGCCCCCATCCGCCTCCGCCGACGGCATCACAAAAGCCGCCTATAAGGCCGATAGAGCATACTTTTTTATAATTAAAAAATTTTTTTTTAAACTTTTTCAGCGCACGGTATATTACAACAAATCCTATGATAATCAGATAGATTGCAATAAACGGGGTCAGCGCCTCTCCCGAGACGTTAACAAGTACATAAGCACCTAAACCCCCTCCGATAGTCCCGGGAATAATCAGGCTCTTAAACAGGGAAAAATCAATATTCTTACATTTCCAGTGTGAAATTCCGGAGACCAATGTTGTGAATACCTCCGCCGTATGTACACTGGCGCTCGCTATTCTGATTGGTACCCCTACGGCGGTAAGGAAGGTTGTCGAACATACGCCATATGCCATACCCAGTGCTCCATCTACCATTTGGGCAATAAAGCCTATCAATATGTATATGAAAAATTGATAGTACTCCACATTATTTCTCCTGTTCAACTATATAAAATACTCATCAGAAACCATTTCAGATAAAACAGCGAACTTAATCCACCTTTCCCCTCTGCCCATAGATTTCTAATTTTTTTTTGCTTAGATAACAGTTTATTTATCAGCTTGAATTTTGTTTTATCCTCCTGAATCAGCTCGAAAGAATTCTTTACATAATAATTCAACTCCGACAAATCAATGTTGGGATTTTTATAAATAATTTCGCCTTCCTCAATAATATTTTCATTATTGACGAAAAACTTATCCCAGTTATAGCACCTATCCTCTTTTTTTGCATTGTTCCAAATATCGGTCCCCGGATACATAATGGGGCTGTAGAACAAACCGGTAATATATCTGTCATTGTTCAGTTTGTGCTCTTTAAAAAAACGGATGGTTTTATTAAAAATGTTTGCATCATCTCCGGGTAATCCATAGAGGATGGAAATAACACATAAAATATGTATACGGCTTGTTTTCTTAAACAGCTTCGCGGCCTTCACCTCATAATCAGACCGCGTCGCCTTTGAAACCTTATGGTTGTAAATTAAGGTGTCGAGCGAAACGCTTTCCAGCCCATATAAAATATATTTACAATTTGTATTTTTTAAATAATCCAGCTTTTCTTCCGTCATAATATCTATTCGCGTTTCAAATCCCCACGGAACCTTTCGTTGTCTGAAATAGTCGCAGACAGCTTTATAAGAAGATAAATTCCCCCCAAACATAGCGTCATAAATTCCAAATTTTTTTGGTTTATAACGGGTATATAAATAATCTATCTGCTTAATTATATTTTCTACCGACGAGCTCCTGTAGCGGCCCTGGTCGATTACCCTGCCGTTACAAAATGTGCAGCGGCCGACACATCCCCGGCTGCTCAGAAGCACGCCTGTAGGGTCCTGATCTCCCCAAAAAGGTCCTTTTACCGCCTTAACATAATCGCGGTACAATTCAATTTCAAAATCTTCATATACATTGTATACAGGCGGCAGTGTGTTGATATCTTCCACCAGGCCGGATCCTGCATTTGATATAACCCTGCCGTTTTCTTTATATGAAATACCGGCAATGTCGGCCAAATCAATGTCATGATTGATATAGCCCCGAATAATTTTTAACGCAATTTCTTCCCCTTCGCCTTTAATAACAATATTTACCGGGTATTTGTCCAGTATTTCCTTGTCGAAGATTGTCGCATGGATGCCGCCGGTAATAATAATACAATTCGGCAGAACGCGCCGTAGCAGTTGGATCGTTCTAAAAGAATAGTTTGCCGTACCGGTAAAATTACAATCGACTAAAACGATCTCGAATTGATGCTCTAAAAAATATTCAGTTAACTGCTGTTCCGGAAAGTCCTGTTTTGCCATATTGAAATTATTGATATATAATTTATCGTTCAAAAGTTTTTGATAGGAATCTTTTTCGATTTTTTTGCAATCAACAAAATGGATATTAGCATCAAGGATATCAAATATAATTTTATTTTCCCTTAAATAAGCGGCAATGCTCATTAGTCCCTGAGGAGGACATTTCAGCACATAAGGCTTCGGGGCGTGCAGCACACCTACTTTTAGCATAATTTTATGCACTTCCTTTTCCATAAACAGGATATGTTTCGTCAGGTAAATTCCGGCCCCGCCGCATGAAAACATTTTCATGCGGCGGTTAAGCCATTTGGTAACTAACTGCTTTCCTCAATCGCTTAATAATCTGCGCAGCGAATTAATGTTTTAATACTGTTATCCTTTTTTATTACTGTATTTTGAAAAGCACGGTCAAATTCTTCTAACGTGTAAATGTGGTTAGCCACACCTTTAAACCTCCATTTACCATTTGATAACAAATCAAGCGCCTGCCTGCCGCATTCCATTTGATATGCAATACGTCTTTCATGCGTATGGATTACGGTCATTGCTTTCCAGCCCCACCTGCAGATATCCAGCGAACGCATTCCGCCCTGATGCCAGCCGCCAATTCCTAACAGGCCGTGTACAGCCGTCATATCCCCGGCAAGCTGCAAAGCGGATTGCGTACCGGCAAACTCACTGACTATACCAATTCCTTTCTCCCACATGGAGTCATTAAATTCCGTAACCAAATATTTATCAGGAACTTCCTCAGGAAAATAACATTCAGTGGCGCCGAAACGGCGTGCATTTTCTAATGCCTGCGCATTGCAATCCACTGCAATCAGCTTTTTTACTCCCTGCATCTGAAACAGCGAAAGCATACCCAGGCCCATGTAGCCTGTCCCGACAACAGCAACCGGACAATCGGGATCTTTTATTTCCAGCTTGCTGCCTGCGCTGATCAAACAACTAAGCGGCTCCATAATCGCATCTTCGCTCGCCAAATTATCGGGTACGGCCAGGGTTTTATTCTCATCCATTAAGCAGTATTCAGCAAATCCAGCCGATGAGGTTAATCCTGTAACGCGCATGCCAACTTTAAACTTCGTCACGTCAGCACCAACCGCCGATACAATTCCAACTGGTTCATGCCCAAACGATATCAGGCGGCCTTCATTCCACGGATACCATTCCGACATACAAATACCGTTATATAGTACTTTCACTAAAACCTGATTTTTCCCTGGTACCAAATCAGGTATTTCTCGAACTTCGCTTTTCCGGATTCCTGTAATAAATAGTTGTTTCATTCTATCTCCATTATGAAAAAATCTGTAGCTTTTTCTTTCAGGCCTATTTCAACGAATTGAAATTAAGCTTGCTTTTTTGTTTATTCGATTCATAAATGGCACAGATCAATTTTTGTGTTTCCAATGCGTCTTCAATTTTTATGTACTGTTCTTCTTCATTTCTAATATAAGAATAGAAAGAATTAATTTGTTTGATATGGCTGATTCCCCAGCAGCATTTGTTAAACGGACCG
Source organism: uncultured Oscillospiraceae bacterium (assembly GCA_900541565.1). Classification (GTDB taxonomy): domain Bacteria; phylum Bacillota; class Clostridia; order Oscillospirales; family Acutalibacteraceae; genus Scatavimonas; species Scatavimonas merdipullorum. The sequence continues at coordinate 2,546 of UQKB01000004.1, read as the reverse complement.
AATTTTTCCTTTTCCTTTTCATCAATGTCAGCTATGTACTTTTTATTATCGTTAAACAATATTTCCGCGCGGCTGCCAATTACCTTTACAATTCCATTTTCACAAAAGAGCTCTATTTCAATCGGTGCATCATATCCGTAATAATTCATGAAATAAAACGATGCCAACACCCCCCCTTTGAATGCGATAATCCCATCTGCTGTGTCTTCTACTTCAATGAAGTGATGCACTCTGTTATAAAGAGTTGCTTCTACGGTCTCGACCGGTTTATCTACAAACCAGCGAAGTAAATCGAGGGTGTGAATCGCCTGATCAATTACCACTCCTCCGCCCTCTTTATCCCAGGTGCCCTTCCAATCGCTTTTATCGTAATACGCCTTATCTCTATTCCACATCAGCAACGCTTTAGCGGAAATAATTTCACCCAATTCTCCAGATTGCAATGTTTTTTTAACCAGCTGAGACGCAGCATTAAACCGGTTCTGCATGACTGCTTCGAACTTAACATTAAATTTTTGGGCGGTCTTTACTAAATCAACGGCATCGTCATAATGAATAGCCATCGGCTTTTCCGTCATGACATGTATCCTGCGTCTCATCGCTTCCCTGGCCATGACAGGATGCAGATAATGCGGCGTACAAATATGTACAATATCTATTTTTTCCTGTTCAAACATCTGCAAATAATCCGTATAATACTTTTTGCATTTCAATATGTCTGCAATGTTGCGTGCTTTTTCTTCTATAATGTCACAGACAGCCACCAAATCAACATCTTTTCTGTAAGCGATTGGATATCCGTGAACCAGGCAGATTTGTCCGCACCCGATAATAGCAACTTTTTCATTCATGTTTAACACCTTGCTTTATTTTGTAAACATCATCCATTGTGATGATAGAATCGTCCATTTCCAGTTCAAAGTTTTGGAACGTCGCGGTATGATCAACAAAGTCCCATGTTTTAGAAAATAAACCGATATAACCCGCTTTTGCCGCGGCCTGATATGTATAAATTAATTCCCATTGGCTGTGTTTCTGCTTCTTCCAGTAAAAATTGAAGATATTTCCGTTTAACATAATTTTTATAAAAATATTTTTATTCAAACTCTCCTTTTTAAATAAGGAAAAGCTCTGGGGACTGATCGGATGATAAATTGAAAGGTAAGTATTTGACTCATTTCCAAATAGAATATTCGAATGACCGTCCAGCTTTATAATAAGCCCCATATGAAAAGGAACCAGCGTACTTGATGAATTAACCACATTAACACAGCATGTTATGTTCTGATAATCTGACGTTGGAAACAAAAGCTGACACGCGTCATCCTGTACAAGCCATGTATCATACCGTTTTTTTCTGCTATGAATCACATACAGAAATCCGCTTTCCAGTTTATATTCACAAGATTCAAAATTTTTAAAGAACAGGCGGGGCACTCTGCCGTCCTGCATGCAAGAAAAGTCAATTTGATCGAGTATTTTGGATACGTACAAAAATTCGTCCGTTAACGCTGTATCTATAACTTGCTCAAAGCCGGCAAGCGTTTCTTTTTTTCTTTCTGCTAAATAAAGTAATTTATTTTTTATAAACAGCCATTTTTCCATGACCGATTGCATTTCTTTCTGAAATTGAGCCAATACCGTGCTGTCTGCACCGGCTTTTTTTAAGACAGAACACAATGCCCGGAAATACACAGTGCGTTTATTCATTAAATTTAAGCTTGACCGTAAAATTTCCTCATTCATGTGGCTTAGCGAATGGTAACAGATCTTTTCCGGACAGATAATTTCAGATTTGCTTGTTGACCGAGATATATATTCTTTCAGCAACTGTAAAGTACTGCTGCCATACTTTTTTGAATCTTTATATTTATGCAAAACATAAAAATATTTTTTACCGTCTCCAATAAAATGGTCGCAATAGCATGAATTCAGCTTATCCACTTCACCGTAAAGCATTTTAAAATTTTCATATCTGGTTGCCCCGGATTCTAATTGCATATTGTCCAGAACATAATACAAGTCCCTCTCCAAATCATATCCTTTCAAAATTATATAATGCTGATGATGATTTATTTTATAATCTGCTGCATATGGCAGCAAATACAGATCGACTGGCAGAACCACTATTTTTTCATCATCAATATTTTTCATTATTTCTTCGTTCAGGTCATCATTCGGTTGAACATATTCAATTTTAAAAGAAACGCCAAATATATTTTTTAGTGTTTTTGTGTAAAAATCCACAAAAGTATCATCCAGTATATTGCCCATCTGATCAATCAGGTAAAACTTACTGTAAGATTCCCATAAAAGAAATAAATCTAAAAAATCTTCGTTAAAAGCAGAAAAAGCAATGGCTATCGGCCGGGTTCTACAATCGAGCTCTTGCCATAAGAACGGTATATTTTTCGAATTAATAGCTGTGTTTACATGAAATTTCTTTCTATTAACTATTTCCATTCCTATTGCCATTCCTTTTTAATTCGACAAAAAAATACTAATTTATTACATCTATAGCTGTCTCTTATACACATCTGACGCTG
>UQKB01000003.1 GCA_900541565.1 uncultured Oscillospiraceae bacterium | reverse complement strand
AGGGCTTTGCCCGAAAATGAAATACCACCAGCTTCGCTGGTGGATTTTTATTTGTTGGAATTTGCTTCTTAACCGAAAAGCCCTTGCATACAATATAAGGACAAACAACGAAATATAGGGGGCTTTTTTATGCCACAATGGGTCGTATGGGCCGTTTTGGGCGGCACATTTTTTATTTTTTTATTGGTGCAGGTGTTTTCCGGCAGCAAAAAGCCGCTGAGGAAAGCCGTGGGGACAATGGCGCTGGGTCTTTGTGCCATGCTTGCCGTAAATCTGTCTGCATTTTTTACAGGCGTATCCCTGCCGGTGAGCACGCTAAGCCTCTGCGTTGCTTCTATTGGCGGAATACCGGGTGTTACGCTCATGCTTGTACTGAATATGTTTTTTTAGCTTTTCCTGCCTGTCAGTTCTTCCAGGGCGGTTTTGGCAAGGTCGGTGTTTTTGGTCAGTACTGCAATCATAATATTATAAATCCGGTCCGGGTTTTTATGAAAATTTCGTTTTACAACCCTGGCTTGCGCGCTGTCCGGTACATACAGGTCAAAATGGAACAAATCCATGTCTCCGCCCGATATGTGGCAGCTGACGTTATAGCCGTTTTCCAGCTTTTTGATGTGCACGGCATTTTCCTTTTCTGCCCGCTGCCTGTGAAAAAGCATAAGCGCCGCGCCGACCGCCTTATCCCGCACGGAGGAAGGAAGCTCGTTTTCCAGCTGGGTTGCAATCATCCTGCCGCTTGCCGTAACGGTAAAAAGGGATGGGTCCTCTGGCGTAGGCGCTATATTTTTGTTTTTTTCCAGGCTGCCCCAGGCTTCAACGCCTTCAAAATAATTGGCAAGCCCGGTTTCCTGTAAAATTCCGATCATGCTGTTGAGACTCATAGGTTTATCTACGCTCTCAAGTACATAACATATTAACAGCCTGATTTCATCTTTATTGCGCAGGCCGCCCGGTTCTATCCCAGCGGAAAAAGCGTTAAAATCCATGGATGCGTTCCACCTTTTCAGTATTTTTTATAAAAAAAGTATACCATGTTTTTTTGTCTGTGTATAGAGTAACATTTTTATGCCTTTCTATTATGCGGTGTGAATTTTACCGAAATTTGTCACAGTCACATAAGAAGATGGTATCGAAAAGCCATTGACAAATATCTTTCTAATATGCTACGCTGTGTATGCAGAAACCGGAAAGGGGGAGGGTGGTTATATTATGGAACAATGGATGCCTTTTATTTGGCTGGGAGTTGCGCTTGTTATGGGCGTATTGGAAATGTGCACGGCGCAGCTTGTGTCCGTTTGGTTTGTTTTTGGCGGGATCGGGGCTGCGGTATCCTGTATTTTTACAGATCAGATTTTAATCCAGCTGGGCGTATTTGCCGGTGTTTCGCTTGTGGCGCTTCTTGTAACAAGGCCGATTGTAAAAAAGCTGAAACACACGCCCCAGGTGGCGACCAATGCCGATATGAATATTGGGAAAACCGTTGTGGTTATTACAGAAATTAACAACAACCTTTCTACAGGGGAGGTCAAAATAGACGACGTCGTATGGCCGGCAAGAGCACTTGACGGCTCTGTCATACCGGCCGGTGAATTTGTCGTTGTACAGGCAATTGAGGGAATAAAGCTGATGGTGCTTCCCAAAAAGGTTGCAGTTACAAAATAAGAATTTGCAAAGACAGAGAGGATGGGGTAATTATGGATCCAATTGCAATTGCCATTGTGATTGCGATCGTTGTTTTGGTGATTTGGATCGTTATTGCAAATATTAAGGTTGTTTCACAGGCCAGCGCTTTTGTTATTGAAAGGCTGGGCAGCTACAAAGGTACATGGGGGCAGGGCCTGCATATAAAAATACCGTTTATTGATAAAATCGCCAAAAAGGTATCTTTGAAAGAACAGGTTGTAGATTTTCCTCCACAGCCGGTTATTACCAAAGATAATGTTACCATGCAGATCGACACGGTCATCTATTATCAGATCACAGACCCAAAGCTTTATACTTATGGGGTGGAAAAGCCCATTTTTGCAATTGAAAATCTCACGGCGACAACGCTTCGTAATATCATTGGTGACCTGGAGCTGGACCACACGCTTACTTCCCGTGATGATATTAATGAAAGGATCCGCATCATCCTGGATGAAGCAACAGACGCATGGGGCATTAAGGTCAAGCGTGTGGAGCTTAAAAACATCTTGCCGCCCCGTGAAATTCAGGAAGCGATGGAAAAGCAAATGAAGGCCGAACGCGAGCGCCGTGCCAGAATTCTTGACGCGGAAGGTGAAAAGCGCAGCGAAATCCTTGTGGCGGAAGGCCATAAAGAATCCGCTATATTGCGCGCAGATGCTGTCCGAGAGTCAAAGATCAGAGAAGCGCAGGGTGAAGCAGAAGCCATTCTTTCCGTTCAGAAAGCGTATGCAGACGCCCTAAGGATGCTCAATGAGGCTTCACCTACCGACAAAGTGCTTACGCTCAAGGGGATTGAGGCATTTGGCAAGGCCGCAGACGGCAAGGCCACAAAGATTATTATTCCTTCTGAAATCCAGTCACTGGCGGGGCTTGCTACTTCTTTGAAAGAGCTTGTGGTGGACGAGAAAGACCATGCAAAGCAGTAATGAGCAGAATAAACAAAATATGGTGCAAAAAGCAGAGTTCCTTCTATAATAATACAAAATAAGGCATATAGAGGCATTGGCTATTGAATTTAACGTAAAAATGCAATAAAATATATGTATGATTTTGATGACGGAGGGAAACGGCGATGTACCATTGCGCACAAAACAACGAAGCAGATGTTTTCTGCGTCGCAATGGGATATTTGCGTAAACCTGCAATTTGTCATTTGAAAGGCTGTGGCATATAACCGCAGCCTCTTTTCTTGTGTTTTAGTAACGTCCAAGCTTTTAGCCATTTGCAAAAGGAAAGGAAGATAAGGTATGGATCAGTCAAAAAAGGTCGCAGTCATTATGGGGAGCGACAGCGATTTTCCCATAGTGGCCGGTGCTATTCGGACGCTCAAGGATTTTTCGGTTCCGTATGAGGTACATGTGATGTCTGCGCACAGAACACCTACACTTGCTGCGGAATTTTCATCCAGGGCTAGGGAAAACGGGTTTGGTGTAATAATTGCAGCGGCAGGAAAAGCAGCGCACCTTGCCGGCGTGCTTGCAGCGCACACAACACTGCCTGTTATCGGGATTCCTGTAAAATCCTCGACCTTAGATGGACTTGACGCGCTTTTGGCAACGGTACAGATGCCAAAAGGCATTCCTGTAGCAACAGTAGCCATTGACGGTGCAGACAATGCCGCGCTGCTTGCAGTGCAAATGCTTGCAATTTATGACGATACGCTTGCGCAAAAGCTTTTGCAGGCAAAACAGGAGATGAACGACGGCGTAGTAAAAAAAGATATTGCAATACAGGATAAGGTGAGAGAGCTTTGATCAGACCGGCAAACCAATACGGCCCTTTTTCCGGTGCGCCGCAGGAAGAATGCGGTGTATTCGGTATTTATAAAAACGATAACGACATGCATATCGCAAACGAAGTCTACGGCGCGCTTTTTGCATTGCAGCACAGGGGGCAGGAAAGCGCCGGTATTGCAATCAATCAAAACGGCGAGTTTACATGTCTAAAGGATTTGGGGATGGTATCTGAAGCGCTCAACGCATCTGCTGTGGAGGCTTTAGGCGATGGTAAAATTGCAATTGGCCATGTGTGCTATTCGCCAAACGAGGCCTTTATAAGAGCGGCGGCGCAGCCTTTGGTCATGCGGTATATCAAGGGCTCGCTTGCCATTGCGCATAACGGCGCGATTACCAATTTGGCCCAGCTGCATCATCGGTTAGAACAGGGCGGGGCAATCTTCCAATCCAACAGCAACGCAGAGCTGATCGCCTACGTTGTGGCAAGCCAGCGGATTGTTACAAGGTCTATAGAAGAAGCCGTTTTAAGTTCTGTACAGCAGCTTCAGGGCGCTTATTCGCTGGTCATATCCTCCCCAAGAAAGCTCATCGGCGTGCGCGATAAAAACGGGTTCCGCCCGCTTTGTATTGGTAAAATCAAAAACAGCTGGCTGCTTTCTTCAGAATCCTGCGCCTTTGACAGCCTTGGCGCGGAATTTATAAGGGATGTTTTGCCTGGGGAAGTTGTCGTAATAGACGAAAAGGGACTGCACAGCTATCAGCAAAACTGTACCGGAAAGTCGTCGCTATGCATGTTTGAATATGTCTATATAGCAAGGCCGGACAGTGTAATCGACGGTGTATCTGTCCATATGGCGCGCAAGCGCGCAGGACAGATACTGGCGCAGGAGCATCCTGTGGAAGCGGATATGGTCTGCGGGGTGCCAGACAGCGGCGTCAACGCTGCGCTTGGTTATTCAGAAGAATCTGGAATCCCCTTTGGGATTGCCTTAATTAAAAACAAATATATCGGGCGCACGTTTGCCAAACGCCAGTTGGCAGCAAAGGAGCGTTTGATACAAATTAAAATCAATGTGCTCAAGGCGGCGGTGGAAGGCAAGCGGGTCGTAATCATTGACGATTCTATCGTCAGGGGAACCACCTGTGCTCACATCGTCAGGCTTTTAAAGGAAGCCGGCGCAAAGGAAGTGCATATGCGCATTTCTTCCCCGCCCTTTTTAAACCAGTGCTATTTTGGAACGGATATTAAAAACGAAGAAGATTTGATTGCAAGAAAGCTGTCTGCCCAGGAAATTTGCCGGAAGATCGGCGCAGATTCTTTGGGATATTTAAGTATTTCCGGACTGCACCGTATTGCAAAGGAGGCTTCGGTAGGCTTTTGCGACGCGTGCTTTACAGGCAACTATCCTGCGGAGATTCCGCAAACCATCTATGAAGATAAGTTTTCAAGAAAAATAGTCCAGAAATAAATACAGATGCTCTTGTTCAAAGAAAGGATTGAGTGGCAGGGATGAAAAGTTTCAGCGAAAGTTATAAAGAAGCGGGTGTGGACGTCACCGCCGGCTATAAAGCGGTGGAATTGATGAAAAAGCATGTTGCGCAAACTGTAACAGACGGCGTGCTTTCCGGGATTGGCGGTTTTGGGGGATTGTTTGCCCCCAATATAGCGGGCATGCAGCAGCCCGTGCTTGTTTCCGGAACAGATGGCGTAGGAACAAAACTCAAGCTGGCCTTTTTGCTGGACAAGCATGACACAATTGGGATAGACTGCGTTGCCATGTGCGTCAACGACGTTGTGTGCTGCGGCGCACAGCCATTGTTCTTTTTGGACTATTTGGCGGTTGGGAAAAATATACCGGAAAAGGTCGCACGCATTGTGTCCGGCGTGGCAGAGGGCTGTGTTCAGGCCGGCTGCGCGTTAATCGGTGGGGAAACGGCAGAAATGCCGGGTTTTTATCCGCAGGAGGAATACGACCTTGCCGGTTTTTGCGTCGGCATGGTAGACCGGCAGAATATTATAGACGGCTCCAGCCTGCAAGAAGGGGATGTACTGGTCGGTATTTCTTCTTCCGGGGTCCATTCCAACGGTTTTTCCCTGGTAAGAAAAGTGCTGCATATTGATGAAACGACCATCTTTTCCCATTACGACCAGCTGGACAAGCCGCTTGGGGAAACGCTTCTGACGCCTACAAAAATCTATGTTAAGCCTTTGATTGCTTTAATGCAGCAGGTTCATGTCAAAGCGGTGTCCCATATTACAGGCGGCGGATTTTATGAAAATATACCGCGCATGCTCAAAGCGGGCTTGACAGCAAGGGTGGAAAAGGCCGCTGTGCCGGTGCTGCCTATTTTTGATGTTATAAAAAAAGCCGGCAATATATCGGAGCACGACATGTTCAATACCTTTAACATGGGCATCGGCATGGTCGTAGCCGTTGCAAAGCAGGATGCAGACAAAGCGCTGCGTTTGCTTTCCCAGTCGGGTGAAAAAGCATATATAATTGGCGAAATTACCCAAGGGGAAGAAGGCGTGCTTCTTGTATAAGCCAGATTGCGGGGTGATCTTTTGAAAAACATTGTTGTTCTTGTTTCCGGCGGCGGAACCAATTTACAGGCGTTGATAGACGCACAGGAGAGCGGCGCGATTCAAAACGGAAGAATCACCTGCGTGATATCCTCTAAAGAAGACGCGTACGCCCTGACACGCGCGCGCAGGCACGGGATCAAAACCAGGGTTTTACAGCGAAAGTCTTATGAAAACACCGACCTCTATAGCGAAGCTATGCGCCGCGCGCTGGACGAGGAGCAGGCAGATCTTGTCGTATACGCCGGTTTTATGACCATACTTGGCAGTGCGGTCACAACGCCGTATGAAAATAAAATGATCAACGTGCATCCTTCCCTGATTCCTTCCTTTTGCGGAAAGGGATACTATGGCCTGCACGTACATAGCGCGGTACTGGAAAGAGGCGTAAAAATTACAGGCGCCACGGTTCATTTTGTCAACGCGGTTTGCGATGGCGGACCGATTATTTTGCAAAAAGCAACAGAGGTAAAAAGCGGGGATACGCCGGAGCTGCTGCAGAAAAGGGTGATGGAGCAGTGTGAATGGGTGATTCTCCCAAAGGCGGTTTCCCTGTTTTGTGAAGATAAAATTAAAGTAGAAGGAAATAAAACCATACTATTATAAATTTTGAAAGGAAGAGAAGCATGGAAATGGTATCCATTCAAAAGGCGCTGGGCGCAAACGCCTATCCGGGAAGAGGCATTCTGATTGGAAAAAGCAAAGACGGAAAGCGCGCGGTGCTTGCTTATTTTATTATGGGAAGAAGTCAAAACAGCCGAAACCGTGTTTTTGTTCAGGACGGCATGGGTATCCGGACGCAGGCGTTTGACGAAAGCAAGCTTATTGACCCGTCCCTGATCATTTACGCGCCGGTACGCGTGCTTGGCAATAAGACAATTGTCACAAACGGTGACCAGACTGACACGCTCTATGATTTAATGAACAATCAGCTTACCTTTGAGCAGGCGCTGCGCACCAGAACATTTGAGCCCGACGCGCCCAACTATACGCCCAGAATTTCCGGTATTGTAAAATGTGGGGACGGGGATTTTAATTTTGCCCTTTCCATTTTAAAAAGCGCAGACGGAAACCCGGATTCCTGCCAGCGTTATACGTTTTCTTATTCTGACCCACTGCCGGGGCAGGGCAGGCTGATCCATACCTACCGGTCAGACGGCGACCCGCTTCCAAGTTTTGAAGGCGAGCCTACGCTTATAACGCTTGCAGACGACCCGATCGATGTTTTTGCGCAGTCGCTGTGGGATACGCTGAATGCAGACAATAAAGTTTCGCTTTTTGTACGCTATATTACGCTTTCCACAGGTGAAGCTGAAAGCAGGATCATCAATAAAAATCAATAAGTGCGCAAATCCTCCAACAAGGCAGGTGGAAAGCGGCCTGCAGCTTTTACAAATGAAAGGAATGTCGGAACATGAAAGAGCTTTTATTAAAATATGGCTGTAACCCAAATCAAAAACCATCGCAAATTTTTATGAAAAACGGCGCAGACCTTCCTATAGAGGTGCTCAACGGAAAGCCCGGATATATCAATTTTTTAGATGCCTTCAACAGCTGGCAGCTTGTTCAGGAGCTTAAGGCCGCCACGGGCCTTCCTGCAGCGGCATCCTTTAAGCATGTAAGCCCGGCGGGCGCTGCCGTCGGTACACCGTTGTCGCAGACGCTGCAAAAGATATATTTTGTGGATGATCTAGAACTGTCCCCGCTTGCAAGCGCTTATGCAAAAGCCAGAGGTGCAGACCGGATGTCCTCCTATGGGGACTGGATTGCGCTGTCCGATGTTTGTGACAAACAGACGGCGCTGCTGATTGCAAGGGAAGTATCCGACGGGATCATTGCACCGGGCTATGATCAGCAGGCGCTAGAAATTCTTAAATCCAAGCGCCGGGGCACGTACAATATTGTACAGATCGACCCCGCCTATACGCCGGCGGAAAAGGAATACAAAGACGTGTATGGCGTGACCTTTGAACAGGGAAGAAATACGCTTAAAATTGATAAAGCCATGCTTACGAACATGGTGACAGAAAATAAAATTCTGCCGGAGCAGGCACAGCTGGATCTGGTCCTTGCGCTTATTACACTCAAGTACACACAGTCCAATTCCGTCTGTTATGCAAAAGACGGCCAGGCAATCGGCGTTGGGGCCGGGCAGCAGTCGAGGATCCATTGCACACGCCTTGCGGGCAATAAGGCCGATATCTGGTTTTTGCGCCAGCATCCAAAGGTGCTTGGCCTGCAATTTGTAGACAACATCCGCCGGCCGGACCGTGACAATACGATTGACGTATATATTTCAGACGACTATATGGACGTTCTGCGCGACGGCATGTGGCAGCAGTTTTTCAAAGAAAAACCGCAGCCGCTTTCAAAAGAAGAAAAAAGGGACTGGCTGCAAAAGCTGAGCGGCGTTTCCCTGGCAAGCGACGCCTTTTTCCCGTTTGGTGACAATATTGAGCGTGCAAAGCGCTCCGGTGTGGCTTATATTGCGCAGCCCGGTGGCTCCATCCGTGATGATAACGTCATCGATACATGTAACAGATACCATATGGCAATGTGCTTTACAGGTGTCCGCCTGTTCCATCACTGATAAGGGAAGGAAAAAGATATATGAAGGTTTTAATGATCGGAAGCGGTGGGCGCGAGCATGCGCTGATCCATAAATTAAATGAAAGTCCGCGGCTGGAAGCGCTGTATTGCGCGCCCGGCAACGGCGGAATTGGAAAAGAAGCCATCTGTGTGGATATCCCGGTTACAGACAAAGCGGCGATTGTACAGTTTGCAAAGGAAAAAAAAATTGATATGGTGTTTGTAGCACCCGACGACCCGCTTGCGGACGGCATGGTGGACGCCTTGAACGCACAGGGTATACGGGCTTTTGGGCCGGATGCAAAGGCGGCGCAGATTGAGGCCAGCAAGGTCTTTTCTAAAAATTTAATGAAAAAGTATGGCATTCCTACAGCGGACTATGAGGTGTTTGACAACAGCAAGGATGCGATTGCTTATGTAGAAATGCAGGGGAAATTGCCGGTTGTGGTCAAAGCAGACGGCCTGGCGCTTGGAAAGGGCGTCATCATTGCCCAGACGATGGAGCAGGCAAAGCAGGCGATCCTTTCGATTATGGAGGATAAAAAGTTTGGAGAGTCCGGCAATCGTGTTGTGATTGAAGAGTTTTTAACCGGCCCGGAGGTTTCAGTGCTTGCATTTACAGATGGGAAGACGATCCGGCCGATGGTTTCTTCCAAAGATCACAAAAGGGCGTTGGATGGCGACCGGGGCTTGAACACGGGCGGTATGGGTACCATCAGTCCCAACCCTTACTATACGGAGGAAATGGCACAAATTTGCCAGAATACCATTTTTGAGCCGACCATCCGCGCAATGCAAGCGGAAGGGCGGCCTTTCAAGGGATGTTTGTATTTTGGATTGATGCTTACACCGGACGGACCGAAGGTGATCGAGTATAACGCACGCTTTGGTGACCCGGAGGCACAGGTTGTACTGCCCCGCCTTAAAACAGACCTGCTTGATATTTGTGACGCGGTCATTGACGAAAGGCTTGCAGATATAGAGCTTGTATGGTCGAAAGACTGCTCCGCATGCGTGGTCATTGCAAGCGGTGGCTATCCGGAAAGCTATCAGAAGGGCTATATAATCGATGGTCTTGACGCAAACGGGCAGGTTGCCGATGCTGTTGTATATCATGCCGGTACGGCATGTAAGGACGGCGTGTTTTACACAAACGGCGGAAGAGTTCTGGGCGTTACCGCAAAGGCGCCAACGCTGAACAGCGCACTGGAAAAGGCGTATCGCGCCGTTGAAAAAATACACTTTACAGACTGCTTTTATCGCAGGGATATTGGAAAGACAAAATAAAAACGCCCTTAAAAGCCAGACGGTTGGTACGTGTATGCAGCGATTGGCTTTTAAGGGCAATTTTTATTGATACAAAAAGTAACTAACAGCAGCAGAAAAAATACGCGCGGCCTTGGCGTATAGATATAGGCCAGCGCGTAGATAGCTTATTCTTTTTTAGGGTTTACATGCACCATACAATGTTTTACGGCAGGGAACTCTTTTTCTAAAGTATCATGTACGGCCTCGGCAATGGCGTGCGCCTGGCTTAGGCTTTGCGCACCGTCAGCGCAGATTTCAACGTCTACATATATTTTGGAGCCAAACAGCCTTGTCTTGAGCATATCTACGCCTAAAACGCCTTCCTGCTCCAGAATAACGGTGTGCATTTGCTGGATCGTTTGTGTATCGCATGATTTGTCTACCAGCTTATCCACCGCATCTTTAACGATATCATATGAAGCCTTGATGATCATCAGGCAGATCACGACGCTTGCAATTGGGTCCAAAACAGGGAATCCCATGCGCGCGCCTAATATGCCGATAAAGCTTCCCACAGAAGAAAGCGCGTCGCTTCTGTGATGCCAGGCGTCTGCTTTTAAGGAGCCGGAACGAATTTTTTTGGCAGCGCCAAGCGTGTACCAGTACATCCATTCCTTCACGGCAATTGACACGATTGCGGCAATCAGCGGAAGCAGGCCGGGTGTTTCGATGGATTCCCCGCCGGAAAAGATTTTAACAATCCCCGAATAGCCAATTCCAATACCGGTTGCGCAAAGAATTACGGCAAGTATAAAAGCCGCGATGCATTCCATACGCTCATGCCCGTATTGGTGCTCATTGTCAGAGCTTTTGCTGGAAATATTCACCCCAACAATTACAACCAGCGTGCTGAAAACGTCGGAAGCAGAATGCACGGCGTCTGAAATCATGGCAGAGGAACTCCCCACAATACCTGCCACAAATTTTCCGGCAGATAAAACGATATTTATAATAATACTGACCCAAGAAACCCGCATGGCAATTTTTTTGGATTGTGCCGTATCCATCATCAGCGTCCCCTTTTCATTCGTATAGGAAAAAAACGTCTGCGGAACAATAACTATATTGTCCCGCAGACGCCGAAAATTACATCTGCTGCTGTAAACAACAGCCCGATAAGAAAACCCTTATCTGATATTTTTTCTATTATATGATTAAAAACAAAAAATGTCAATCTTTATTTTTTGTAGATCAACCATGTATTTTGCAATAGAAGGCTGTGCTGGTTTGGCCTTAGAAAACAAAAAATATTTAAATTGCAATCAGGAAAAGAAGGTGAAACTGTGGAAATCCATATGCCTGCACAGGCGCGGGAAATTATAAGACGATTGCAGCAAAACGGTTATCAGGCGTATGCTGTCGGCGGCTGTATACGTGACAGTCTGCGCGGAAAAACGCCGCAGGACTGGGATATTGCCACAAACGCCCTTCCTGCGCAGATTGTGCGCTGTTTTTCCTCATATCGTCTTGTACAGGACGGCATGGCCCATGGCACGGTTGGTGTTGTGCTCGGGCAGGAGGTTTATGAAATTACTACCTACCGTGTGGATGGCGCTTACAGCGACAGCCGGCATCCTGACAAGGTTACCTTTACCGGTGCGCTCAAAAAGGATCTGGCCCGCCGTGACTTTACAATAAACGCTATGGCTTACGGGGAGAAAGAGGGGATTATCGATTGCTTTGGAGGAAGGGAGGATCTGGAAAAACACAGAATACGCTGTGTAGGGAACGCGCAGAAGCGATTTGAGGAAGATGCACTGCGCATGCTGCGCGCGCTGCGCTTTGCATCGGTTCTGTCTTTTTCAATAGAAGCAAAAACGGCGCAGGCAATTCATTTAAAAAAAGCGCTCCTCACGCGTGTTTCTTTGCAGCGGTGTGCAAAAGAAATACACATGCTGCTTATGGGGAAAAATGTAGGAGCGGTATTAAGACAATTTGGCGACGTGCTTGCTGTATGTATACCAGAGCTTAAGCCAATGCTTCATTTTGATCAAAACACACCTTACCACAACCTTTCCCTGTGGGAACACACCGTAACGGCGATAGAAGCAATTAAGCCGCAGGAAGACCTGCGGCTTGCCATGCTGCTTCATGATATTGGCAAGCCTGCCGTACAAACAACAGACGCACAGTGGGTGTCGCATTATCATGGGCACCCGGCCGTCAGCGCAAAAATGGCGCGTGAAATCCTTACCCGCATGCATTTTTCCAAAAAGTGCATAGAGCGTGTGGTAACGCTGATCCTGTATCATGATTACCGCTGTGCGCCTACACAGCGTGCGGTCAAGCGCCTGCTGCAGAAAACGGGAGCGGATATTGCGCGTCAGCTTGCATGGATCAGAAGAGCGGATATCGCAGCCCAATCAGATTTTCGCCGTGCAGAAAAGATTGGGCTGATTAAAGCGTACGAAACGACCCTCCAGGCCGTGCTGCAAAACGGCGACTGCTTTTCTCTGCGTGATCTTGCAGTTTGCGGGGATGATCTGCTTGCGCTAGGCATTCCGCAGGGAAAGCAGGTCGGGCTGCTTTTAAACCGGCTGCTCGATATGGTGATAGACGACAGTCTTCCCAACAAAAAGGATGTACTGCTGCAAAAGGCAAAGCAGCTTTTTTACAGCGAATAGCCCGCGTCCCTCTTTACAGAGGCAACGCGGGCGCATTGTATTTTTATATTCTTGCGGCGCCGGTTTCCCTGGCGGCCCGGGCAACCGCCTGAGCGACGGCGCTTCCAATCCTTTTATCCAGTGCGTCTGGCAGAATATATTCTGCACACAGTTTTTCTTCGGGAACAAGCTGTGCAATGGCAAGGGAGGCCGCTACCTTCATTTCCTCGTTAATTTCAGTGGCGCGGCAATCCAGCGCGCCTCTGAAAATACCGGGGAAGGCCAACACATTATTGATTTGGTTGGGAAAATCAGACCTTCCTGTTCCAATAACGGCAGCGCCAGCGCGCTTAGCCGCGTCCGGCATAATTTCTGGCGTAGGGTTTGCCATCGCAAAGACAATGGGATTTTCAGCCATATTTTTTATCATATCTTCTGTAACAATATTGGGAGCCGAAACGCCTAAAAACATATCCGCGCCCTCCAGTGCGTCGCAAAGCGAGCCTCTTTTATGCTCTCTGTTTGTAACGGCGGCCATAAAGGCCTGTTCCGAATTAAGCTCAAACATGCCTTCACAAATGATGCCAAAGCGGTCTACCATAATCAGATGGCGTACCCCCATATTCAAAAGGTGTTTGGCAATGGCGATTCCGGCTGATCCTGCTCCGTTGATTACAACTTTAATAGTGCTGATTTCCTTCTTTACAACCTTCAGAGCGTTGAGCAGCGCAGCGGCAACCACAATGGCGGTGCCGTGCTGGTCGTCATGAAAAACGGGAATATCGCATATTTCCTTTAAACGCCGCTCTATCTCAAAGCAGCGCGGGGCGGAAATATCCTCTAGATTGATCCCGCCAAAGCTTCCGGAAATCAGATATACGGTTTTTACAATATCCTCTATATTCTTGGAACGCACGCAAATAGGGAACGCGTCCACATCGGCAAACTCCTTAAAAAGCGCGCATTTTCCTTCCATAACGGGCATGCCGGCTTCCGGGCCTATATCGCCAAGCCCTAAAACGGCGGTACCGTCTGTCACAACCGCTACAAGGTTGTTCCTGCGTGTAAGCTGAAAAGACTTTTTATAATCCTGCTGTATGGCAATACACGGCTCGGCAACGCCTGGGGTATAGGCAAGCGAAAGATCCTTTGCTGTATGTATGGGAACTCTGGATACAATTTCAATTTTCCCATTCCATTGGTAATGCTTTTTTAAAGATTCGTTTTGTATGTCCATCTTTTACAGTCCTTTCCAATACGATGCCACGTCTGTTTGCTCAAAACGCTCGCTTTATAAAGTATATAACAAAAAGCAGCGGGGAGCAACATGTATTTGACAAAGACCGGGGGGTATATTACAATAACTACAGCGAGCAGGCTGAACAGCCGCGGGCATATTGCGAAAGCACATGTCCGAGGAAAGTCCGGGCTCCAAAGGGCAAGAATAACGGCTAACGGCCGCCGGGGGCGACCCCAGGGAAAGTGCAACAGAGATATACCGCCTGTTAAGGCAGGTAAGGGTGGAAAGGCGAGGTAAGAGCTCACCGGCGTCAGGGGAACCTGACGGCCCTGCAAACCCTATTCGGAGCAACACCGTGGAAAGACGCATGCGCCGGCCCGGCGCGTCTTTAGGAGGTGGCATTGAGCGCAGGCGGCAACGCCGCGCCAAGATAGATGGCTGTTCACGACAGAACCCGGCTTACAGGCCTGGTCGCGTTTTTAAACCGTTCCGGTATCAGCAGGAACGGTTTTTATTATTACAGGCTATGTAAGCGTAACGGGCTTACCTTTTAAATTTTCTAAAATGTTTGGGGGAAATGTACAGGCAAGGACGTATAAATTAGGGATATCGCCGATACAAACGCGGTTTGGGTCAATGTATATATTTTATTATAATCCTGCAGTGCTTCCGGCCGAATTTGCAAACAAGCCTCTCCTTTCTTTTATAAGCGTATCTTTGGTATCCCACAGTTTTTGGGACAGGTCTACATAATAATTATGTGGGTTTTCAAAGCGCTTTACTTCGTCCCATAAGGTTTCAAGCTGGGATGTACAATAGGTCTGGATCCTTTGCAGGCCGGGCGGTGTATAAACCAGCTTCCCATTTTGAAAGAGCTGTACACGCAGCGGAATTGCGTTAAAGCCTGTGACGGTTTTTCTTTTCCATGTAAACTGTGGGTCAAATATTACATAAGGGGAGCTGTCGTCGATCTTTTCGTCAAACAGCGTTATAACATCGGCAATCGCCTTGCCGCTTGCCGTGTCAAATAACCTGTAAAGGTTTTTAAAACAAGGGGTAGTAATTTTAGACACATTGTTGCTGATCTTGATTTTGGGCAAAATGCGTCCGTGCGACTCTATTGCACACAGCTTATATACACCGCCAAATACCGGGTCGGAAGAAGCCGTAATCAGGCGTTCCCCAACGCCAAACAGGTCGATCGGTGCGCCCTGCAGGAGCATATCGCGGATCAGATATTCATCAAGCGCGTTGGAGGCGCAGATTTTACAATCGGCAAAACCTGCCGCATCCAGCATTTTTCTTGCTTTTTTTGAAAGATAGGTAATATCCCCGCTGTCAATCCGGATCCCGGCCGGGCGAAAGCCTTTTGGAAGCAGCTCTTCATTGAAAATTTTAATTGCATTTGGAACGCCTGACTGCAGGGTGTTATACGTGTCTACCAGCAGAGTACAATTTTCCGGATATTGCCTTGCATATGCGCGAAACGCTTCTTCCTCGCTGTCAAACATCTGTACCCAGCTATGCGCCATCGTACCCAGGGCAGGCGTTTGAAAGGCAATATCGGAAAGCACGCAGGAGGTACCTGTGCAGCCTCCAATATAAGCTGCTCTTGCGCCGTAAACAGCGCCGTCAAAGCCCTGCGCCCGGCGCGCCCCAAATTCCATAACCGCCCGGCCGCCGGCTGCCCGGCAGATGCGGTTTGCCTTTGTAGCGATCAGGCTCTGGTGGTTGATGCATAACAAGAGCATGGTTTCTATAAATTGCGCCTGTATAACGGGACCTCTGACAGTTACAACCGGTTCGTTGGGGAAAATGGGCGTACCTTCCGGTACGGCCCATACGTCGCAGGTAAAGCGAAAATCTGCAAGATAACGTAAAAAAGCGTCGCTGAATAGCTTTTTTTCTTTCAAATAGGCAATATCTTCTTTTGAAAAGCGCAGGCTTTGCAGATATTCGATCAGCTGTTCTACGCCGGCCATAATTGCAAAGCCGCCGTTGTCTGGGATCTTTCGGAAAAACATGTCAAAATAAGCAACAGTATTTTGCAGCCCGTTTTCAAAATAGCCGCCAGCCATGGTAAGCTCATAAAAATCGGCCAGCATTGTTAAATTGCGCTCGTTCAAATTGTGCTCCATAGCGATCCTTCCCTTTTATAAAGTTATATTGTTTATGATTTCAATCCCGTTTTGACGCATGTTAAAGTACGCACAAACGGCAGAAAAATCACCGTTGTGTACGGGCAGGTCAAAGGTTGCGGTAAGCTGTATCGGAACAACAACACGGCAGCGCCTGTTTTCACGGTTAAAGGCGGCTTTCAGCGTCAGGCAGAATTGTTGTATGCAAAGGTCTGTACAGCAGCCGGTGACAATAAATGTGTCCAGATGCGGGTTTTCGAGCAAAAACCGCTGAAACTCCGGCTCCAGATATCCATTGGTAGAGTTTTTGTCAATCCGCCTGATACCGGGTATGGACTTTAGCTCCTGCGTCAGTTCGCTTTCAAGTGTGTTATGCAGGCAATGCACGGGATAGTCAGAAAATTCCGGACATTGCGTTGCATGGCTGTCGGCAAATGCAAGAACGGGCAGCGCCCGCTTGATGCAGGCGGCGCAAAATGCGGCGACGTTATCATTTATTTGCAGGATGCGTGCGCTGGAAAGATTTCCTTCCTTAACAAAGCCGTTCACCATGTCGACAGCTACGGCTGCTGTTTTTTCCTTTGCAAAGCTGTGCAGCGGCAGGGTAGGCGTACTTGCAAAATCATCATAAAGCATGCCTAAAAATATGCCGGATTTCTTTAAAAAAGCTTCTTTTTGCATAAAAACCACCTCCGTGGAAAATTAAAAAATTCACTTTAGACAGAGTCCAATGGAAAATAAAGCATTTTTAAGGGTTTAATTTGCATTTTATAAAAATTTTTTGTAAATTTGACTTGTTTTTTTCCCCTATAAGATATATAATAGCCTTGCTTGGCCGCATTTTATTTGGTTTTAGAATAAACAATTGGAGTGGAATGTATGAGATTGCGTAAACAGGAACTGGGGACAAGAAACTTGGTGGGAGCAAGAGTGGAGGCGGCCCGCAAGAAAAAGGGGATGAAGCAAAAAGAGCTGCTGGCACAGCTGCAGGTAAATGGCGTTGATATGAATGCGTCTGGCCTGTCTAAGCTGGAAGGGCAAATCCGTTATGTTACGGATGTCGAGCTGGTTGCGCTTGCAGATATTTTGGAGGTTACGGTGGATTCTTTACTGGGGAGAGAATAAACCCTGCCGGTATTCATGATTTGTTTGGGATTAAAGCACATCCGTCTGTTGGATGTGCTTTTTTATTGTGTCTGCAATCATTTCTACAGCGGGGCGGATTTTATCGCAGGGGATTCCGGAAAATCCCAGCTTAAAAGAACGCCCGCAGCGCTTACCCTGGATGATTCGTACGCCTTGTTCCAAAAGCGAGCGGTAAAGCGTTTGTCCGTCTATTTCAAACGGAAGCTCTACCACAACGGTTAAGGCCGTCTCCAGCAGCGTTATGTTTATATTACAGGGAAGGCATTCCTGCAAAGCTTCGCACAAAAGCAGGCTCTTTTCATGGTACTGCTTTCTTAAACGGCGCAAATGGCGTTCCAACTGTCCATCGCTGATATATTTGGCAAGCGCAAGCTGTTCGGCCTTAGAGGCGGTTTGATTGTATCTGCCTGCACGTTCGGAAAAGCGTGCGGACAAAGCCTCTGGTAAAACGGCATAACCGATTCTGACAGAAGGCAGCAGCAGCTTAGAAAAAGAGCCAAGATAGATCACATGTCTGCTATCGTACCCCTGCAGCGCGGGGATGGGCCTGGTTTTATAGCGCAGCTCACCGTTATAATCATCTTCTATAATATAGGCGTCATGGGCCTCTGCCCAGCGCAGCAGCGCATACCGCCGGTTCATTTTGATATGGTTCCCGGTGCGCAGAGAGCCTGAAGGATTGATTAACAGCAGCCTGGCCCCGCTTGCTTTCAGCGCATCAGGGACAATCCCATCACAGTCGCTGCCTACAGTGACCACATGCATGCCGCAATCTGAAAAAACCTGCATAGCATGGGCCGATCCATCCGCTTCTACTGCTACAGTAGAGCCGCAAGCGTGTAAAAGACCGCAAATCAAATATAAAAGCGACTGCGTTCCGGCGCCAATGACGATATTTCTTTCATCGCCTTGTACGCCGCGCACACCGTAGCAATAAGAAGCAAGCGCGCGCCGTAGCTCCAGTTCACCCTGGGGATTGCCATAGGAGGTAATCAGGTAATCACAGTTTATAACATTGCGCACATATTTTCTCCATAGTTTCAGGTTGCTGTTGCTGACATCCACGCTTTTGCTGCTGAAATCATATTTTATTATGTTATGAAAACGCGTGGGGTATGTAACCGGCTTTTGTACTTTTGTATTTTCCATACCGGGATATGGCGGACTTTGGATAAAAAAACCACGCTGCGGCATACTTTTAATATATCCTTCGGTACATAGCTGCTGGTAGGCGTTTTCTACCGTAGTACGGCTTAAAGCAAGGTCTTCTGAAAGCCGCCGGATTGACGGGAGTTTTTCCCCTTGCTTAAGCGCACCGTTTTCAATTGCATTTTTTACAGCGGAATAAAGCTGTACATACAGCGGTGTGTCCGCATGTTTTTTCAGGGTTAAAAAATCATAGATCATGCCATTCCCTCAAACCATTCTTTTCGATTTATTTTAGCATTCTCTATGCGCCTTTTCAATGCCGTTTTGGGTGTTGGCGGCATTTTAGTTGCTATTTTTTAGTAAAATTAGTATAATCATTCTTGATAGAAAATAAACCGAAAGGCAGCGTATAGAATGGACAGCAGAGTAAAAATTTTTCTGGACACCTTAAATGGGAAAAAAATTGCATTATGCGGTATTGGAAGCAGCAATTTGCCGCTGATTGCGCTTTTTAAAAAATATGGCGCGCAGGTAACCGCCTGTGACAGGCGTACGAAAGAAGAGCTTGGCGATGTTGCACAAGAGGCGCAGCGCGCCGGCGCGTCGCTTTCCCTTGGGGAGCGGTATCTTGACGGGTTGGATGTGGAAATTCTTTTTCGTACGCCGGGCATGCGCTATTATATGGAAGAGCTTGTGCGTTTCCGCAAAAACGGTGTGGCGGTCACATCGGAAATGGAACTCTTTTTTGACCTTTGCCCCTGCCGCATTATTGCAGTGACCGGGAGTGACGGCAAAACCACAACAACGTCTGTTATTGCGCAGATGCTGCGTGCCGCCGGAAAGTGCGTGCATTTGGGCGGCAATATAGGAAAGCCCTTGCTGCCCGAAATAGAAACTATTTCCCATAATGATGTAGCTGTGGTGGAGCTTTCAAGCTTTCAGTTGATTTCTATGCGTAAAAGCCCTTCTATTGCAGTTGTCACAAATCTGACCCCCAATCATTTGGATATGCATAAGGACATGCAGGAGTATGTGTACGCAAAAAAGAATATTATTTTACATCAAAACGCATTTGGAAGGGCTGTTTTAAATCTGGATAACAGCATTACCGATGCATTTGCAGAAGAATGCAGGGGAATGGTATATAAATTCAGCTGCCAAAAGTCGGTGGAAAACGGCTGTTACCTTGCTTCGGACGGAAGTATCAGGATGGCGGTGGGTGGCCATACTACAAAGGTGATGGATCAGGCGGACATACGGATCCCGGGTATGCATAATGTACAAAACTATCTTGCAGCAATCGGAGCTGTGTGGGGACTTGTGGATAAAGAAACCATACAGGAGGTAGCGCGTACTTTTCAAGGGGTTGAGCACCGTGCGGAATTTGTCCGTGAAGTCAACGGCGTGCGCTATTATAACGACTCGATCGCGTCGAGTCCAACCAGAACGATTTCCGGGACACTTTCCCTGTATGATCAAAAAATTATTTTGATTGCAGGCGGTTATGACAAAAACATCCCCTATGCGCCGCTGGGGCCGGTTATCGTACAAAAGGTAAAGCTTTTGATTCTTCTGGGGGCAACGGCTGATAAAATTGAAGCGGCGGTCCGGCAGGCGCAGGGATATTCTGCCGGGAACCCTGTGATCCTGCGGGTGAATACCATGGAAGAGGCTGTCCAAGCTGCGCATGCGCATGCGCAAAGCGGTGATATTGTATCCATGTCTCCGGCCAGCGCCAGCTTTGACCTTTATAAAAATTTTGATCAAAGAGGTAAGCATTTTAAGAAGCTGGTCAACAGCCTATAATACAATTGCAAAGGATGAATAACATGATAGAAACATTGCGGCAGCTTTGCAGCGCACGCGGCGTTTCCGGCAGCGAGGATGCCGCAGCGGCAGTGGCAGGGAAGTTGCTAAGCGATTATGCACAGGTGTCTGTAGATAAAAATGGAAATGTCATCGGCATACTGGGGGATACAAATGCAGATTTTACCATTATGCTGGATGCACATCTGGACCAGATTGGTTTGATTGTTACAGATATAAACGCAGATGGCTTTATAAAAGCAGAACCCTGCGGCGGGATAGACCGAAGGGTATTGCAGGGAACCATGTGTGTAGCTCTGGGAAAACAGGAAGTCCCCTGCGTGGTGTGCTGCCTGCCTCCGCATTTATCAGACGGCGGGGAAGACACGGCGGTGGCAGCAAAGGATTTATGGCTTGATACAGCCTTGCCGCCAGATATGGTAAAGCAGTTGGTTTGCCCGGGTGACCGCATTGTATTTAACTGTGTGCTGAAAGAAATGCTTGGCACACGCGTGACCGGGCCGGCGCTGGATAACCGTGCCGGCGTCGCCTGCCTTTTGTACTGTGCAAAGCAGCTGTCACAGGAAACGCCTAAATGCAAGGTCGTAATCCTTTTCAGCACACAGGAGGAAACCAGCGCCAGCGGAGCAAAAACAGCTTCTTTTCTACAGACTCCCGATGAGGCAATTGTTGTTGATGTAAGCTTTGCGCGCCAAAGCGGCGTGCAGCCAGGGAAAAGCGGTGTTATGGGAAAAGGTAGTATGATTGCGGTAGCGCCGACGATTTCAAAAAAAATGTCCGACCGCTTGATTGCTGTGGCAAAAAATAACAGAATTCCATATCAGCTTGAGGTGATGGGCTCGGCCACCGGAACCAATGCAGACGCGGTTTCCATAACGAAAGGCGGGATTCCAACGGCTTTGCTTTCCATTCCTTTGAAAAATATGCACACACAGAGTGAAATTGTGGACTTATGCGACATAAAAGCGACGGCTGATATAATAACGGCATATATTTTGGAAAGGGGCAGAATGATTTGATGGATTTAAAGCTTTTGGAGGAACTCTGCCTTGCAAACGGTGTGTCCGGTGATGAAGAGCAGGTTCGAAAGATCCTTTTTTCTGCCGTTGCGCCGTATGCGGATCATATACAGACGGATGCTATGGGAAATCTGCTTGTCTTTAAAAAGGGAAAGCGCTCCCCAAAAAGGAAGCTGATGCTTAGCGCGCATATGGACGAGGTTGGTTTTATTGTTATAGATATTACAAGCGACGGGATGCTGAAGGTGGAGCAGGTAGGCGGCATGGACCGACGTGTAATTTGCGGTAAGGCTGTTACTGTTGGGGCAAGCGGGGTCAAGGGTGTATTTGGGATCAAGCCTGTGCACCTTTCCAGCCATGAGGAAAAAGAGAAAATCCCATCTATGGAAAAAATGTATGTGGACATTGGCGCCGAAAGCAAGGAGCAGGCGTTGCGTTTTGTAAATGTTGGGGACTATGCTGTGTTTGACACACCGTTTTTATGCAGGGAAGGTCGTGTTTTTGCAAAAGCACTCGACGACAGAGCGGGTTGCCTTGTGCTGATAGAAATGCTGAAACAGCAGTTGGCATATGATATGCATTTTTCGTTTTTAGTGCAGGAGGAGGTTGGCCTGCGGGGAGCCGCTGCGGCTGCGTATACGGTCGAGCCGTATGCAAGTATCGTGGTAGAGTCGACAACTGCGGCGGATACTGCCGGCGTGGATCCTTCCAGACAGGTTTGCCGTTTGGGCGAAGGTGCAGTGGTTTCTTTTATGGACAAGCGGACCATTTATGATAAAGACTATTATAAGCTTGCGCTGCGTTGCGGCCAGCATGCAGGCGTAAAGGTTCAGCTCAAGCAGGCTGTAGCGGGCGGAAACGATGCGGGTGTGATCCATTGCTCCAGAGGCGGCGTACGTACGGTTGCCGTGTCGCTTCCATGCAGGTATATCCACAGCGGCACATCCATCATTACCGAAGAGGATCTGGAGGCTGTCTATCAGACGGTATTTTTAACAGCGGAAAAAATTGCCGGGGATGAGGTTGTATGATCTTTCTGGGGGACAACACCTACGAAAAAGCGATCCTGCAAAGGGTTTTACAAACCCCAAACCCTTATAATGTCCGGATCTATTCCTTATTTCATGCCTATAAGCATACAGCCCTTTGCCAGTTCTGGGTACAGCGCACGGGGGAAAGGTCCGTTTCTTTTCTTGCAAAAAATGGTGCCTCCCTTATTTTGGATGCCGATCCCTGTGCAGATATGGAAGAGCTGTCTGCTTTTATAGCGCTTACGGGGGCTGTAAGCCTGTTGTGCGATGCCGCGCTTCCTCTACAGATCCCGGGCTTTTCCGCGCGCATCTGTCCGGTTATGCGCCTTAAAAAGATGCAATCGCTTGATACTCTGTCCGGGTGTGTTTATACGCAACCCCGACTGCAGGATATTTATGCCCTTTTGCATCAATGTGAAGGCGAAGGCTTTATACTACCGGCGTTTGAGGGTTTTTATCTGGAACTGTCACACAGAATACGGCATGAATCTGCACTGTGTGTGGGTATTATGCGCAATGGAAGGCTTTGCGCCTGTGCGCTGGCAGTGTTTTATTGCCCGCACGGAGCGGTAATAGGTTGTGTAGCAACACATCCGCAATACAGAGGAAATGGCTTGGGAAAACAGGCCGTTACAGCTTTGACAGGGCAACTGCAAAAGGCGCAGGTGGAGCGGATCTTTTTGCACGCGGCACATCGCAACACGGTCGCTTTTTATGAAAAAACGGGCTTTGCCGTATGCGGCAGCGCATTGGAATTACATAGGGAAAATGGAGTGGTATAGTATGAAAAACAGTTTATTTCAGATAGATGATAAAATTCTGCAAATGTCAGAGCAGGCCATGAAATTGTGTGCCAGACAGATGCAAAGGATAGAGGAGATTCAGGAATACAACCAGCAAAAGATGCTGTATGCCTTTCAGCAGGCCGGTGTAAGCGAAAGCCATTTTGCAGCAAGTACGGGCTACGGCTATGGGGATAGAGGGCGTGATGCACTGGACCAGGTCTTTGCAACAGTTTTTGATGCACAGGATGCGCTGGTGCGGCATAATTTTGTCAGCGGAACACATGCGTTGACCGTAGCACTGTTTGGCCTTTTGCGCCCGGGCGATACCATGCTGTGTGTGACTGGAAGGCCGTACGATACGCTGCTTGGCGTAATAGGAATAGACGAAAAGCAGGGAACACGCAATAAAGGGTCATTGCAGGACTTTGGCATCTGTTACCGGGAAATACCTCTGGATAAAAATGGGCATGTCAATTTGCAGGCAATGAAAGAGGCTTTGGACAGTCATACGAAAATGGTTTACATACAACGGTCACGGGGGTATGATCTGCGTCCGTCTCTTTTAACAGAAGAAATCGCACAGATCGCCCATGCGGCAAAAACAGTTGTACCGGGTTGTATTGTTATGCTGGACAATTGTTACGGTGAATTTGTTGAAACAGAGCAGCCGCTTGCAAACGGCGTTGATATTATGGCAGGTTCATTGATTAAGAATCCCGGAGGCTCAATCGCACCTACAGGCGGATATATTGCCGGGAAAAAGGATTTGGTCGAAATGTGCGCCTGCCGTCTTACGACGCCTTCTACCGGAAGGGAAATCGGCGCGACCCTTGGCAACAACCGCGAACTGTTCATGGGCGCGTTTCATGCGCCGCATGTTACGGGGGAGGCTGTGAAAACGGCCGTTTTCGCAGCGGCGCTTTTTGAACTGCTTGGCTTTGCGGTATCGCCGCGCTATGATGAAAAACGGGGGGATATTATCCAAACTCTTTTGCTGGAAAACAGCGGGGCGCTGGTAGCTTTCTGTAAAGGCATTCAGCGCGGCGCGCCTGTGGATTCTTTTGTGATACCGGAGCCGTGGGACATGCCGGGGTATGACAGCAAAGTGATCATGGCGGCAGGCGCGTTTACCCTTGGCGCTTCCATTGAGCTTTCTGCAGATGCACCCTTGCGCCCTCCCTATGCCGCCTGGCTGCAGGGAGGGATCAATTTCCACAGTGGAAGGCTGGGAGTTATGCTGGCGGCGCAGTCCATGCTGGAAGAAGGGTTTATAAAAAAATAAAAAATAGCGGATTGTTTTATAAGTGGCTACAGGCAGCGGCTTTTAATAAGCTTATAAAAAGCTATGTTTCTGTTTTCTACAAAAAAGGTGAAAGCAAATATTGCTTTCACCTTTTTGCTTTCAAATCCAACCCGGTGGATTATCAGACTCTTTTTTTTGGCGCAATTCTTTAAAAAAGTTACGCAAAACAGCGCTACACTCTGTCTGTAATACTCCGCCGGTCAACTTTGGCTTATGATTGTACGGCAGATCAAACAAGTTAACAACAGAACCGCAGGATCCGGCTTTTTTATCATACGCACCAAATACCACGCGTTCTAAGCGGGCGTTGATAATAGCGCCTGCACACATAGGACATGGCTCAAGCGTTATATAAATCGTACATTGCCACAGCCGCCAGCCGCCAAGTATCCGGCATGCCTGCGCAATCGCCTCAAGCTCTGCATGGCACAGCGCGTTTTTTACCTGTTCGCGACGGTTATACCCACGCGAGAGGATCTGCCCGTCCTTTACGATTACAGCACCTACCGGCACTTCGCCATTTTCGGCAGAATGTTCGGCGCAACGCAAAGCTTCGCGCATAAATAAGATATCTTCTTGCTGTGGTTGTGTTACATAAGCATCCAAAACGATATTACCTCTAATAAAATCAATATACTTAAAACAATCATACCGGGGGAAAGGAAAAAGCAGCGTATCTTTTCACGGAAAGTCAAAATATGATTCGGCTTCTTAAAAGTAAGCAAAGTATGGTCTTTTTTTGCGACCAGTGCAATCCCAAGAATACCCAACAGAAAAAACAGACCCATAAAACCTGCGTAATAGATTTCTGCAACGGTTTGTCCAAACTGCGAATTTATAATATCGCCCAGCACGGAAAACAAATTATTCATAAAATGCAGCAACATTGCCGGGATTATGGATCCGCTGTATACAGTGATGTAAGCGAAAACCAGGCCTCCAATGAATGCAAACGGGATCTGAATCAGATTACCGTGTATCAGGCCGAAAATAATCGAGGATGTTAAAACAGCAAAGCCGTCGCCATAGCTTCGTAAAGCGCCCAATAAAACACCACGGTATAGAAATTCCTCCACAAAAGCCGGCGTGACGGCAACCGCCAGAATATAAAGGATATTGGTGGCCCATTGGCCATCGAGTTTTACAGTGGATACCGCATCTAAGTTATAATGGATACCGATCATCGAAAGATTTTGCAGCATGCAGTCAACCATATAATTTGCAAACATTGCCACGGCAAGCCCCGCGGGCAAAAGCGCAGCAATACGCTTTATGCTGACAGTTTGCTGGAATGAAAAAAGATCGTCAAAACGCCGGCCGACCATGGCACGCAGAATCAAAGCAGTTGTAAACATTCCCACAACCGACACAATTCCCGAAAGTGTATAGTACACATCTGGCGGGAAAGTAGAAGCTATGTCCATCTGGCCATAATTGATGGCACCGAAAATTACTGTAATGAAAATAAGAAAGGTCGTTATCAGGTTAAAAATAACAAGAAGAATGCATTGCGAAATTCCCGTTTTATTTGCAAGCGAGCGAAGCCTTCTTTTTTCGGTATCTTTTTTATAATCTTTATGATAGAAATAAAGCCAATCTGCGCCTTGTGTAAAGCCCTGCGGCGTCCATTGCATAGAATCACATCCAACGTTTTTATTCAAATTTTTAATTTGATTATTTGCTTTGTTATTATAGCATTCCTTTTTTTTGATTACAATAAAAACCAATAATTTATAAAAACAAAGAGAACTTCTTCGCGAAAAAAGTTTTTAAAGTTGTATAAATACACGGCTTTTGCTTGATTATATACAAAAATATGCTATAATTATTAGATAAACAAAAGGTTGGGATGGATAAAAAATGGAAACATCTTTTTCGCGCATACAGGCAAGAGAGCAGGCGTTTATACTGGCGTTTGAAAAAAATTTTACAAGCGATTCGGTAGACGAAATTTTAGAAGCCGCACGCCTGTCTGACGACCGGCGGCCCGATGACTTTGCCGTTACGCTGGTCAGGGCGATGGAAGGAAAATTGCCCGAAATTGATTGTGAGATCCAAAAAAACATCAAAGGCTGGAAGATGGGCAGATTATCAAAAGTAAGCCTTGCATTGCTGCGGCTGTCTGTATTTCAAATTTTATTTGTACAAGAAAACAGTGATGCAGAAAATCCTGTAAGCGTGGTGATCAACGACGCCGTGCGTCTTGCAAAAAAGTATTCCACCCCGGAGGACGCGGCTTTTATAAACGGCGTGCTGGGAACAGTGGCCAAGCATGCAAAATGTACGCAATTGCCAGATGCAAGGGATCAAGAGCAATGAAAACGGTGCTTGGATTGGATACCAGCAATTATACAACGTCTGCAGCCGTTTTAAAAAACGCGACGATCTACCAGTCAAAGCTGCTGCTGCCCGTTAAAAAAGGGGAAAAGGGCTTGCGCCAGAGCGAAGCTGTTTTTCACCATATCAATCAACTGCCGCAGGTGATAAAGACGCTGCAGGCGCATTTTACACAGACGCCGCCCGGTTTGCTTGGCGCTTCTGATGCTCCCAGAAGGGAAGCAGGCTCCTATATGCCGTGCTTTACTGTCGGGCTTAGTGCCGCCCGGGTGTTATCAGACGTTTTAAAAGTACCCTTGTATACCTTTTCTCATCAACAAGGGCATATTGCGGCAGCGCTGTATAGCGCCGAAAAGCTGGAGCTGTTGGAACAGCCTTTTTTAGCATTCCATGTTTCAGGCGGTACGACGGAAGCGCTGCTGGTAAAGCCGGATCGTGAGGAGATCTGTAAAACGCAGGTTGTTGCGGGCACGCTGGATTTGAACGCAGGTCAGGCGATCGACAGAACGGGCGTTATGCTTGGGCTTTCTTTTCCATGCGGGAAAGATCTGGAGCAACTGGCGTTGGGCTGTGATGAGGAAATAAAGGTCAGGCCGGTCTTAAAAGGTACAAATTGTTGCCTGTCCGGATTGGAAAATATCTGTGCAAACCTGAAAAGGAAAGGCGCGCCGGATGCGTATGTTGCAAAATACTGCCTGAAATATGTTGAACAAACGCTTGTTCTTATGTGTGAAAAGCTGCTTATGCAATATGCTAAGTTGCCTGTTTTGTTTGCAGGGGGCGTTATGTCAAACGCGATGATACAAAAGACTTTGGCAAAACGCTTTTCCGCTTTTTTTGCGGCTCCGGAATTTTCCTGCGATAACGCCGCAGGGATTGCGGTTTTGGCGAATTTAAAAGAAAATGGATTTTAAGAGAAGGAAGAATTTATGCAGGCTCCAATACTTTCTGTTTCACAGTTGAATTTTTATGTTCGTTCTCTTTTGGACGGGGACAGCAACCTGGCCTCTCTTTTTGTTTCCGGGGAAATTTCCAATCTTTCTGATCAATACCGCTCAGGACATATTTATTTTACACTTAAGGATGAAAAAGCGGCGGTAAAATGTGTGGTTTTTGCAAGTTTTGCGTCACGTCTGAAATTTATACCGCAAAATGGTATGAAGGTGATTGTCCGCGGTAAAGCGTCCTTATATGAAGCGGGAGGGCAATATCAGCTCTATATTGAAGATATGCAGCCGGATGGGGCCGGCGCACTTGCCGTTGCTTTTGCGCAATGTAAAGAGCGTCTGGAAAAAGCAGGCCTTTTTGACGCATCACATAAAAAAACGCTTCCAAAATTACCGCGCAAAATTGGGGTGATTACTTCTCCAACAGGTGCAGCGGTAAAAGATATACAAAATATACTGAACAGGCGTTTTCCAATGGCTGAAATTTTACTTTGCCCCGTGCTTGTGCAGGGGGATATGGCGGCGGGACAGATCCGCAGGGCGTTGCGGTATTTGGACCGTACGCATTTATGCGATGTGATCATTATTGCCCGGGGAGGCGGCAGCGCGGAAGATCTTTGGGCGTTCAACGACGAACTTCTTGCAAGGGAGATTTATCGTACGCAGACGCCCGTTATTTCTGCGGTCGGGCATGAAACAGATTTTACAATTTGTGATTTTGTCGCAGACCTGCGCGCACCAACGCCCTCAGCCGCGGCGGAGCTGGCCGTACCGGACGCATCACAGCTTCAGATGGCGCTGCTCGATCAATTTATAGCTATGCGCAGGATGGCAGAGCAAAAGGTGTGGGAGGCAAAAAGCCGTTTGCACACACTTGCTGAAAAAGATGTGATGAGAAACCCTTCGGCTCCTATCCAAAACCGTTTTTTGGCGTTGGATCAAATAGCGTCTGGGCTACAGCGTAGCTTTGAACGCTTTTTTTCCTGTAAAGAGCAGCAATTGTCCAATCTATCCGTCAAGCTGGATATGCTTAGCCCATTGCGCATATTGTCTTGCGGTTATGCATTGGTCCAAAAAGGAAAAAAGCCGGTTAAAAGCGTAAAAACGCTGTCGAAGGGGGATGTCCTTACCTTGCGTTTTTACGACGGACAGGCAGAATGCGTAGTAAAGGAATGAGTGGGATGAAAGAATATAAAACGTATGAGGAAGCTGTTGAAAGACTGACCGAGATTGTAAGTTTTTTAGAAACCGGTGATCAGCCTTTGGAAGAGACACTGGCTTTATTTGAAGAAGGGACGCAGCTTACGGCTTTCTGCTATGGCAAGCTCAAGGATGCGGAACAGAAGATAAAAATTTTAACCGTACCGGAGGAAAAGGAAAATGAATGAAGATATCCGGTTGATTGAACAGGCCTTGGAAGAAGCGTTGCCGTCTGAAAATTGTCTGGAAAAGGATGTGGTGCAGGCCATGCGCTACAGCTTAATGGCGGGAGGAAAACGTATCCGACCGGTGCTTACGCTGGAATTCTGCCGGGCATGTGCAGGAAACAGCAGCGATGCATTGCCATTTGCGTGTGCAGTGGAGATGATACACACATACTCGTTGATTCATGATGACCTTCCGTGTATGGATAACGATCCTATGCGCCGGGGAAGGCCTGCAAACCATATTGCATTTGGAGAAGATATTGCGCTTCTGGCAGGTGACGCGTTGCAAAGCCTGGCATTTGAAACCATTTTTCGTTCCTGCACGCCGGAGAATGCCATGCGCTGCGGCATGGCGGCCAAATTTCTTGCAAATGCCTGTGGAGCCTGCGGCATGGTGGGCGGACAGGTAATTGATCTGCAGAATGAAAATCGGAATGCGCAGATTGAAACGCTGAAAATTATGGATGCGAAAAAAACGGGCGCGTTGATCAAAGCAGCATGCGTGCTGGGGTGTATTGCCGCAGATGCAGATGCGCGCAAAATCCACGCTGCAGCCGTATATGCAGAAAAAATTGGTCTGGCATTCCAGATTGTGGATGATATTTTAGACATTACTTCTGATGAAAAGACGCTGGGTAAACCGGTTGGAAGCGATATGTCCAAGCAAAAATCCACCTATGTTTCCCTGTTGGGACTGCAGGTGTGCAGGCAGCTTGCGCAGGAGCTGACGCAGGAAGCGATCCATGCACTGCATATCTTTGAAGACGGCGGGCGGCCATTGGCAGATTTGGCGCGCGCTCTTGTAACAAGGACGAGCTAATGTACTTGTAAAGAGGAGGATTTTAAAGTAAAATGGCAGATTTTCAATATCTGGATAAAATCCGTACGCCATCGGACCTCCGTTTTCTTTCCATTTCCGAACTGAATGTTCTTTGTTCTGAAATACGCCGGACAATTGTAGAAACCGTTTCCAAAAACGGCGGTCATCTGGCTTCAAACCTGGGTGTGGTAGAATTAACGGTTGCCCTTTTAAAAATGTTTCCGGATGTTCAAGACAAGATCGTCTGGGACGTTGGGCATCAAAGCTATACGCATAAAATTCTTACCGGCAGATTTCAAGAGATCGGAACAATTCGAACGGAAGGAGGGCTTTCGGGCTTTCCGAAAAGAACAGAAAGCCCCTATGATGCGTTCAACGCGGGACATAGCAGTACATCTATTTCTGCTGCATATGGTATTGCAAGAGCTAAGGCGCTTAAAGGAGAAGATGGATATACCATTGCAGTCATCGGCGATGGTGCTTTGACGGGCGGGCTGGCTTTTGAGGGCTTAAACAATGCCGGACGATTTAAGAAGAATTTTATAGTCGTATTAAACGACAATAAAATGTCTATTTCAAGAAATGTAGGATCTGTAGCGCGCTATTTATCAGGGATCCGTATAAAACCGGCATATTTGCGGGTGAAAACAAAGGTGGAAAAGGCGCTGCTTCATACGCCCGTGGTTGGTAATCCGCTGCGGCGTTTTCTGAAACGGTCCAAGTCGAGCGTGCGCAAAATTGTATATAAAGATACGCTGTTTGACGACATGGGCTTTACCTATTACGGGCCGGTGGAGGGGCACAGCCTGCTGGAGTTGGAAAATGCCTTTAATGCGGCAAAACATGTAAACGGCCCGGTTTTGGTGCATGTGGTAACAACAAAAGGAAAAGGCTATCAATATGCAGAAAACGACCCCAAAAACTTTCATGGGATTTCAAGCTTTGATGTAGAAACCGGGGAGCCCATTACCTCAAAAATTGGATTTTCAGATGTATTTGGTGAAAAGCTTTGTGAAATGGCGCAGGATGATAAGAGAATCTGCGCTGTAACGGCAGCTATGAAATCCGGAACGGGGCTTAACAGTTTTGCAAGGCTTTATAAGGATCGCTTTTTTGACGTTGGCATTGCAGAAGAGCATGCAGTGACTTTCAGCGGTGGGCTTGCCGCGGGCGGCATGCTGCCGGTGTTTGCCGTCTATTCTACTTTTCTGCAAAGAAGTGTGGATCAGATTATCCATGACGTAGCGACGCAAAAGCTGCATATGATTCTTGCTATTGACAGGGCGGGGATTGTCGGTGAAGACGGCGAAACACACCAGGGCGTTTTTGACGTGGCGCTTTTAAACCCCATACCGAATGTGGAAATATACAGCCCTTGCTATTTTGAAGAACTACGCCGCGATTTGCAGACAGCGGCGTATTCCAACAGCGGGGTGATTGCCGTGCG
Organism: uncultured Oscillospiraceae bacterium; assembly: GCA_900541565.1. Taxonomy (GTDB): domain Bacteria; phylum Bacillota; class Clostridia; order Oscillospirales; family Acutalibacteraceae; genus Scatavimonas; species Scatavimonas merdipullorum. Next base: position 138,687 of record UQKB01000003.1, on the reverse strand, counting down.
CTATCCCAAAGGCGGAGAACTCTATCGCCCAGCCAATTTTTTGCCGGGAAAAAAGACGTTTGATTTTTATGGTGGAATGTCTGCACAGGTGCTTTTGGTTACATATGGCAGGTTGTTCAGCTATGCTTGTATTGCAAAGGAAACGCTTTATAAAAGCGGTGTAGACATCACTATATTAAAGTTAAACAGAATTAAACCCATTCCAAAAGAGGCAATTTTGGAATCGCTGCATTTCAAGCATATTTTTTTCTTTGAAGAAGGGATGGCGGCGGGCGGTACAGGGGAGCATTTTATGTATGAGCTTTCCCGGCATTGTTGGAACGGGCATTATACGCTTACAGCCATTGATAACCGCTATGTACAGCATGCGCCGACAGCCGTTTCTTTGCATGCGCTGCACTTGGACGACGAAGGTATGGTTCACGTTGTTGCAAAAGGAATACAGGAGGACATAAATTAAATTGGCAGACAAGATACGATTGGACACGCTTGTTTTTGAACGCGGCTATACACAGAGCAGGGAAAAGGCGAAAGCGGTAATTATGGCCGGGCAGGTTTATGTAAATAACCAGAAGGCGGACAAACCGGGAACGCTGTATCCTGTGGATGCGCAAATAGAGGTCAGAGGGGAAAAATTAAAATATGTCAGCCGGGGCGGCTTAAAACTGGAAAAGGCTATCGAGGTATTCAAAATTGATTTGAAAGATTGTATTGCTATGGACATTGGGGCATCTACCGGAGGTTTTACCGATTGTATGCTGCAAAATGGTGCGCGAAAGGTGTATGCGGTCGATGTGGGTTATGGGCAGCTTGACTGGAAGCTTCGTAACGACAAAAGAGTTGTCAATTTGGAACGTACCAATATCCGCAAGGTAACAAAGGAAGAGATACCGGAACAGGTTGACTTCTTCAGTGTGGACGTATCATTTATTTCGTTGCGGCTGGTTTTGCCTGTTGCAAGTGCCTTTATGAAAGAAACCGCGTCCGCCGTGTGCTTAATAAAACCGCAGTTTGAAGCTGGAAGAGAAAAAGTTGGAAAAAAAGGGGTCGTACGTGATCCCCTTGTACATACAGAGGTAATAGAGAATATATGCACGTTTTGCCTTGCAAACGGCTTTGATGTTTTAGGCCTTGATTTTTCCCCGGTAAAAGGACCGGAAGGAAATATTGAATATCTGGTTTATATAAAACCGGCGACGCATGGAAAAATGCTTGCAGGTATAACACCGCAGGAGCTGGCAATCAAATCCCATGCAGTGCTGGATAAAAAGGAAAAGTGATGCTATGCAGATGAAAATTGCAGTTATTCCAAACCTGACAAAAAAGGGGGCGCGGGAATGTACGCGCGATGTTGCAAAAATTATTGCGCAGTACGGTGGACAAATGCTTTTGTTGGAAGAAAACAAAGAGCTTTGCCAGGAAAAGCATGTTGCCTTCTATAAAAATATAAAAGAGCTGGCAGCGCATAGCGATATCATGATCACCGTCGGCGGTGATGGTACCATTATACGCGTTGCCAAATATGCGGCGGTTGCAGACAAACCGCTTTTGGGCATCAATCTTGGAAGAATTGGGTTTGTAGCGGGGCTTGAGCCGCATGAACTTTCAAAGCTGGAGCTTTTGTTCAAAAACGAATATACTTGTGAAAGCCGTATGATGCTAAAGGCTACGGTGACACATAAAGAAAAAAAACATGTTTTTTACGCGCTCAACGATGTAACCGTATCCAGAGGCGCGCTTTCTAAAATGATTGATTTGTCCGTTTCACTTAACGAAAAGGAAATATGCGAATATCGTGCCGACGGCCTTTTGTTTTCAACGCCGACCGGTTCAACGGCGTATGCGCTTTCGGCAGGAGGCCCGGTGATCCAACCGCATATGCAGTGTATTTTATTAACGCCTATATGCTCTCATTCGCTTTTTTCACGCTCTGTTTTATTTTGCGCACATTCAAAGCTGACGGTTAAAGCGGCGCACCAGGAGCATGCAGAGGTTTTTCTTACGGTGGACGGGCAGGAATTTGTACCGGTCTGTTCAGAGGATATTATAGAAATTGAAAAGGCAGATATGCAGACAAAGCTGATTTGCCTGCATAATAAAAGCTTTTACAGAGTATTAAGCGAAAAATTAAGCGAACACACGGGATAAAAAGGTGGGTTGTTTTTATGAAAACAAGGCGGCATGCAAAAATACTTGAATTGATCCAGGAAAACGCCATTGATACGCAAGAGGAACTTTTACGTCTTTTACGTCTGGAAGGCTTTAATGTGACGCAGGCGACCGTTTCCAGAGATATTAAAGAGCTGCGTCTTCTAAAAACACTTGAAAAAAATGGAAAATATAAGTACACTATGGGAAATAAAAACGATGCAGATGTCAGCCGTAATTTTTATACGCTGTTTTCTGCTACCGTCTTACAAGTGGATTTTGCAGGGAATATGATTGTTTTGAAAACAGCCAGCGGTATGGCGCAGGGCGTATGCGCGGCTTTGGACCATATGGACTGGGAAGGTGTTGTAGGGACAATCGCAGGGGATGATACGATCTTTATTGTTGCGCGCAGCAACAGTAAGGCTGTTTCCCTTGCAACTACGTTAAAAAAGCTTTTATAACCTTGTTTTAAAGGAAGGTTGTTATGATTGCAACTCTTTTTATTGAAAATATAGCGGTAATTGAAAAAGCGTCTATTGATTTTACGATGGGATTAAATGTATTGACAGGCGAAACAGGCGCGGGTAAATCGATTGTAATTGACGCAATCAATACAGTACTGGGGAGGAGAACCTCCAAGGATATTATCCGTACCGGCGCGCAATATGCCTTTGTAAGCGCTGTCTTTGAAAAGATAGACGAAGCTACGCGCGCGGCTATGGAAACGTATGGCATTCCTTTAGAAGAGGACGGTACGTTGATTCTGCAAAGAGAAATTCAACAAAACGGGAAAAATATATGTCGGATCAACGCAAGACCGGTCCCGGTAAGCGTTTTAAAAGATATTGCGGCCAACCTTATTGATCTGCATGGACAGCACGAAAGCTATGAGCTGACATCTGCGCAGCGGCACCAGGAATATATAGACAGTTTTGGGAACCTGCAGGAAGACCTGGCTGCATACCGGCAGGTTTTTACAAGTTTAAAGACCTGTAAACAAGCGCTTGATCGTGCGCAAACGGATGACGCGCAGCGTGCGCGCCAGATTGACCTGCTGCGTTACCAGACGGAAGAAATTGACAGCGCGCAGCTTGTTGAAGGAGAGCAGGAGCTGTTGACGGAAAAAAGAAATGCAATCGTCCATAAAGAAAAAATTACGCAGTCGTTTGCAGACGCTTACGGCCTTCTTAATGGAGATGCTTCGGGTGTTCTATCGCTTTTGGAAGAGGCGGTGTCGGATTTACGGAACGTACAGGATTATATTCCGGAGGCTGCCGGGCTTACGGCGCGCTTACAGGATATGTTCTATGAGCTGCAGGATTGTGCTTCGGAGCTTGTGCATCTGCAGGAGCAAAATGAAGCGCCCACAGAAGATCTTGCACAAATCGAAACTCGCCTTGATATCATTTACCGACTTTCCAAAAAGTATGGTGCGACCATTTTTGATATCTTGCAGTTTGCACAGCAGGCACATGCCGAGCTGGAAGAGCTTGAGGCTTATGAAGTTAATTTGGAAAAGCTTCAAACGGAGTTTAACAGGTTAGCAGAGCAAGCGTCTGTGCTGGCGGAGCATCTGTCTGAGAAAAGGCGAAAATGCGCGCAGGTGTTTGCCCAGCGTGTCAGGGAAGAAATGACTTATCTGGATATGCCAAATGCACGCCTGTTTGTCAATTTGAAACATACGCCTCTTACGGAGAACGGCTGTGATAAAATAGAATTTTTAATCTCTGCTAATCCGGGTGAAGATCCAAAACCGGTATCTAAAATTGCTTCAGGCGGTGAGCTTTCACGTATGATGCTTGCCATTAAAAATGTGATGGCGGATAAGGAAGAACATGTTAAAACGCTTATTTTTGATGAGGTGGACACCGGCATTGGCGGAAGTGCAGCCCAGAAGGTAGGCTACAAGCTCAAATCGGTGGCAAATGGAAAACAGGTGATTTGTGTAACGCACCAGGCGCAGATTGCAGCGCTGGCAGATACACATTTTTTAATACGAAAGACAGTAAAGGATAACAGAACGTTTACACAGGTAGAGCGTCTTACGTATGAACAAAGGAAGTATGAGCTGGCAAGGATGATAGGCGGTGTAGAAATTACCGACCTTACATTACAGCATGCGGAAGAAATGTTAGAAAAACAGTAAACCGATCACAAAAGCAGGATGAACTATGAAAAAGTGGACCATTGCAAAATTGGATAAAGACGCGGCTCTGCATATAGCGCAGCAATTTGAACTGCCGGTACTGGTGGCAATGCTGTTACAAATACGCGGCTTTAAAAGTGAAGACGAAGTTCTACAGTTTTTAAGCGACGAAGCAGATTTTTCAGATCCATTTCTTATGGCAGATATGGAAAAGGCCGTGCGGCGCATAAAGGCTGCGGTAGAGGCTTTTGAAAAAATATGTGTATATGGTGATTATGACGCCGATGGCGTTACCTCTACGGCGCTTTTATGTACGTACCTGGAATCTGTAGGTGCAAACGTTATGTATTATATTCCGGAAAGAGAATCAGAAGGTTATGGGATGAATACAGATGCGATCGATACGTTGCACGCACAAGATGTTACGCTGATTATTACAGTGGATAACGGGATTGCCGCCCATCGTGAAATTGCCTATGCAAAGCAGCTGTCTATTGATACAGTTGTCACTGATCACCATATGCCATCGCAGGGGCTGCCGGATGCTGTTGCAGTGGTTGACCCGCACAGGCCGGACTGTACCGCACCGTTTAAAGAGTTATCTGGTGTAGGTGTTGTATTTAAGCTGATTATGGCGCTGGAGGACGAAACGCTGGATATGGAAAGGCTGATTGCTTCTTATGCAGACCTTGCAGCAATCGGTACCATTGGAGATATTGTTCCCCTTGTGGGCGAAAATCGGCTGCTTGTCAGGCACGGATTGTCCATTATAGAGAACGCTAAAAGGCCTGGGGTAGCTGCAGTGTTGAAGGAAGCGGGCCTGGAGGGTGAAAAGCTCACCGCAGGAAAAGTTTCGTTTACAATTGTTCCGCGCATTAATGCATGTGGACGAATGGGATTATCGGAAAAATCTGTCCATCTTTTTTTGACAGAGGATATGGAACAGGCACAGCAGATTGCGGCGGCATTGGGACAAGACAACCGGAAAAGACAAGCGATTGAGAAAGAAATTTTAACAAGCATTATCAATAGGTTAACACAAAACCCTGCTTTAAAGCGCGACAGAATTTTGGTGGTGGACGGGGATGATTGGCACCAGGGTGTGATTGGCATTGTTGCCTCCCGGCTAAAAGAAATTTACGGTAGGCCCGTTATTGTGATTACGCGCAATGGTGATATGGCAAAAGGGTCGGGAAGAAGTATTAAAGGTTTTTCACTGTGCGATGCCGTTTTTTCTTGTAGCAGCTTGCTTACACATTACGGTGGGCATCCTATGGCAGTTGGGATAAGCCTGACGGCTGATCATATAGAAGCCTTTCGCAGGGCAGTCAATAAATATGCTGCCGCCACACAGGAAATGCCGCTGCCTGCGTTGGAGATTGACTGTAAGCTTAACCCCGCGGCGCTTTCTGTAGCCCTTGCAAAACAGCTTTCTGTCTTGGAGCCTTACGGCGCAGGAAATCCTTCGGCGTTGTTTGGGTTATATGCAATGCGTGTAGATGACATTCATCCGGTGGGTGGGGGCAAGCATTTGCGCCTGCGCCTTTCAAGAGGGGAAGCGGTTGTCGAAGCAATGCGCTTTGCTTGTACTGCTGCGCAATTTCCCTTTCTGGTGGGCGATATGGTAGATATCGCGGTAACATTAGACGTAAATGTATATAACGGGCAGGAACACCTAAGCATTATTATTCGCGATATAAAGCTTTCAAAAGCAGATAATGAAGAAATGTTGTATGCACAGCGGCTGTTTGAGGCATTTATGAGGGAAGAAGCTCTCAGTGAGGAGCAGTATACCTATCTTACGCCGCAAAGAGAAGAATTTGCGCTTGTATACCGTTTTTTAAAAAATGCTGGAGAATGGCGATTTGGAGCAGACCTGCTATGCTGCCGTTTGGCGGTACCATCTATAAATTATGGAAAGTTAATGGTGATTCTTACAGCTATGGAGCAGCTTTTGCTTATAAATTTAAGGGATGATGGAAACATATGCCACATTCATTTACCGGCGTTTTCCGGAAAAGTAGACCTGGCTACGGCGCCGATTATGAAAACTCTTAAAAACTTACAATAGCTTCTATTTGTATGGAAGCAAGAGAGGACTGATATTGAATGCCGCAATCTATGATACATTATCAGGATTATGACGAGCTTGTAAGCATGCTCAAAAAGAGCGATCAAAATTTTGATATGGAGCTGATCGACAAAGCATATCATCTTGCGTTAGAGGCACACGGCGATCAACGGCGTGTTTCGGGTGTTCCGTATATTTTGCATCCTACGTCGGTTGCATGTATTTTGGTCGATCTGGGGATGGACACGGAATCTATCGCAGCGGCCCTTCTGCACGACGTTGTGGAAGACACGCCGGTCACATTGGATGAAATATCCAAGGAATTTGGGACGGAAATTGCACATTTGATCGACGGCGTTACAAAGCTGCGTAAAATTCCTTTTTCCTCTCGTGAGCTGCAGCAGGCCGAAAATATACGCAAAATGCTTATGGCTATGGCGGACGATATTCGTGTAATCATTATAAAACTTGCTGACCGTTTGCATAATATGCGTACAATCGACTGTATGGAAGAGCAAAAACGCAGAGATATTGCGCTTGAAAATATGGAGATTTTTGCGCCTATTGCACACAGATTGGGCATCCGTGCGCTGAAGGAGGAAATGGAAGACCTGTCGATCCGTTACCTGGATCCGGTAGGGTATTGTGAAATTGAGCATGTGCTTGCATTGAGTGAATCGGAGCGGGATAAGTTTATATCTGAAATTAAAAATGACATCATTTCGCGCACAAAAGGAATCATCCCCAATGTATATGTAGAAGGCCGTGTAAAAAGCATTAACGGAATTTACCGCAAAACCTATATGAAAGGAAAAACCATTGAACAGATTTTCGATATTTTTGCAGTTAGGGTAATCGTAAACACGGTAAACGACTGTTATAACGTTCTGGGAATCATCCATGATATATTTCAGCCATTGCCAAACCGTTTTAAGGATTATATTTCAACACCCAAGCCCAATATGTACCAATCGCTTCATACCACGGTCATTGGAAAAGAAGGAATTCCCTTTGAGGTGCAGATTCGCACTTGGGAAATGCACCATACGGCGGAATATGGAATCGCGGCACATTGGAAGTATAAGCTGGGCCTATCTAAAAAGGACTCCTTAGAGGAAAAGGTTGCCTGGATTCGTAAAATGCTTGAAAATCAGGCAGACGACGATGCAACCGATATCCTTCGCAACATTAAGACGGATCTTGCTTCCGACGACGTGTTTGTTTTTACCCCAAAGGGCGATGTGATCGATCTGCCGCTTGGCTCAACGGTCATAGATGTGGCATATGCCATTCATTCCGCTGTCGGTAATCGAATGACAGGTGCAAAAGTGGATGGGAAAATTGTGCCCATAGACTATAAGATCAAAACGGGTGAAATTGTAGAGATTATCACCAAAAAAGAGGGCGGCGCGCCCAACAGGGACTGGCTGAAAATTGTAAAAACGAGCGAAGCCAGAAGCAAGATCCGCCAATGGTTTAAAAGAGAAAAACGTGATGAAAACATTGCAGAGGGCAAGGCAGAACTCGAACGCGAATTTAAGCACGCCGGGATTGCACTCAGCGAAGACGAAATGGCACAGTTTGTATTTACTGTGCTGCGCAAACAGCATTTTGCAAGCAAAGAAGACCTTTTTGCCGCAATTGGATACGGCGGCGTGCAATTATGGAAAATTATGCCTCGTCTTAAAGAGGAGTATGCCAAACTGAAAAATCCCGCGCCGCAGGAAGCTCCGCAGATGATCCAAAAGGAAGCTCCGCCAAAGCGCCGGGTCAGCAGCGGTGTGATTGTCGAAGGCGTGGATGATATGCTGATTAAATTTTCAAAGTGCTGTAATCCGTTGCCGGGCGACGATATTGTCGGATTTATTACAAGAGGCTTCGGTGTTTCCATCCATAAAAAAACCTGCGTAAATGTACCGCAAAATATGGACCAATGTGAAGCACCGCACCGTTGGGTGAAAGCCCAATGGGCAGAGCAGGTTAAAGAGGTTTTTCAGGCAAATCTGCGTATTTTGGCTTCTGACAGGACGGGGCTGCTCGCCGATCTTGCCATTCAACTGGCGAATATGCATATTTTTATTCATAATATGGATTCCAGAGAAAGCAAAAACGGCCAGGCGATTGTGCGTTTTTCCATTCGTGTAAACGGCAGGGAGCATTTACAATCGATTATGGATAAATTAAAGAGTATTCCGGGAATTCTTACGGTGGAAAGAATATAATTTTTCAGCGCACAGCTGTTTTGCCGTGCAAATTTGGTTTTTAGAGAGGAAAGCAATATGATAGCAGTCATACAGCGTGTTAGCAATGCCGCAGTTTGTGTACAGAGGCAAACGGTAGGAAAAATTGGGTGCGGTTTTTTAGTTTTGCTTGGTGTGGAAGCGGGCGACAGCCGTAAAGAGGTAGAGGTATTGTCTGCAAAAGTGGCTGGGTTACGTATCTTTGAAGATACAGAGGGAAAAATGAATCTTGCACCTGCAGATGTTAAGGCGGGGATGCTGGTGATTTCAAACTTTACGCTGTGCGCAGACTGCAAAAAAGGACGGCGGCCCAATTTTATGCGCGCGGCCTTACCGGATTTAGCAAACGAGCTATACATGTATTTTTGTGAATGTCTGCGTAAAAATGGAATAGAAGATGTACAAAGAGGCGTTTTTGGAGCGGATATGCAGGTATCGCTTTGCAACGACGGCCCTGTCACAATTATTTTAGATTCAAAGGAGCTTGCTTGTTGATGCTGGAAGTCAAAAAATATACTGTGAATATGCTGGAAACCAATTGCTATCTTATAAAAGATGTGGCAAGCGGGCTATATGCGATCGTTGATCCGGGCGGCATGACGCCGCCCCTTTTGCAGCAGCTTGCAAAATGCAAACAAGACCTTCGCTATATTTTGCTTACACACGGGCATTTTGATCATATGTGCAACGCGCCAGATATTCAGAAAATGACGGGCGCACCTGTTGTTCTATGTGAAGATGAAGCCGCTCTTTTACGCGACCCTGCGCTGAATTTGTCGTCAATGTTTACACAATATTCTGTCAAACCTTTTGAAGCGGAGCTTCTGCTTGGAGAAAATGCGTCTGTAACGCTTGGTCAGACAAGGATTTGTATGATCAAAACGCCGGGACACACAAGCGGCAGCGCCTGCTTTATAGCAGACGGAAGGATTTTCTCGGGCGATACGCTGATGTGCGGTACAGTTGGAAGGACGGATCTGCCTACCGGCAACATTAAGAAATTGCAAGAATCTTTAAAAAAACTCAAAGCTTTAAAAGGAAATTATATGATACATCCAGGACATGGAAAAGATACGACGCTTGCGTTTGAAATAGAGAACAATCACTATTTAAGGAATATGCGGTATGAAGATCTATATTGAAAACCATTCGTTCCATTATGAAATAGAAAACCTGGTTCGGGTATTTTTTCCAAATGAAAAGCTGGAGGTTATCAAGGATCATCCAGATGAAATCTGTCAAGAACCCTGCATCTTAACACGCCTTGCCGATGCGGAGGCGGGGTGCACTACCGTATATGTAGCTGTTGCGATTGATGGAAATAAAAAAGAAGCTTCGCAGAAGGTTTTTGATACGCGCAGCGAAACAGAAGATGAATGCGAGCGAGTTATGGCGGTTTTGCTGTACGAAATACTTTCCGAGCAAACGAAAATGTACCCACCCTGGGGAATATTGACGGGCGTAAGACCGGTTAAGTTGCTGCGCGCGCTGACCGATGCGCACGGCAGCAGGTACGCACAGGATTATTTTATAAAGAAGCTCCTTGTTTCGCCTGCCAAAGCACAACTGGCTGCAGAAACGGAGCGTGTGGAACGGGAAATTCTGACACTTTCAAAAAAACACTCCTTTTCCCTTTATATCTCTGTCCCGTTTTGTCCTTCCCGCTGCAGCTATTGTTCTTTTGTATCACAGTCGGTAGAAAAGGCGGCGAAGCTGATAGAGCCATATACACAGCTTTTGTGCAGAGAGATTGCCGAAACCGGCAGACTGGCGAATAGGCTGGGGCTTGTACTTGAAACGGTATACATAGGCGGCGGAACGCCGACTACTCTGTTTGCCGGGCAGCTTTCCAGAATTATGGAAGCTATTCATACAAGCTTTGATATGCAGACCTGCAGGGAGTTTACAGTGGAAGCCGGCAGACCAGACACGATTACCTATCAAAAGCTTCTGGCAATCCGGGACGGCGGAGCAGAACGGATCAGTATCAATCCGCAATCCTTAAACGATAAAATTCTTGCGCAAATTGGCAGGAGGCATACGGCAAAGCAAACGTTAGAAGCGTTCTCACTTGCGCGGCAGGCGGGCTTTGGCCATATCAATACCGATTTAATTGCCGGACTGCCAACAGAGAGCGTTCAAAGCTTTCAACATACACTGGACACGCTGCTTTCCCTTTCGCCCGAAAGCATTACGGTGCATACGCTTGCAATGAAAAAATCCTCCCGGCTGACAGAAGAGGGGATGCGGCTGTACAGAGAAGATGCGGCAACAGCCGCCGATATGCATGCCCTTTGTGCTTTATCGCTACCAAAGCATGGATATCAACCGTATTATTTATACAGACAAAGCAGGATGGTAGGGAACCTTGAAAATGTGGGATGGTCCCAAAAAGGACACGAGGGGCTGTATAATGTTTTTATTATGGACGAAACGCATACCATTCTGGGCTGCGGCGCAGGCGCTGTTACAAAGCTTAAACAGCCGTCTGGAACGTATTTGGAACGTATATTTAATTATAAATACCCATATGAATATATCAGTCGTTTTGAGGAAATGCTCAAGCGTAAGGAAAGGCTAGAACCGTTTTATGAACATTATGCCTAACAGCTATCACCGCTTTGTTACAACTGCCGAACAAATCAATACTTCTGTGCGCACCGCGCCGCAGGATTTTGTCCGGTATATTGAAGACGCATATAATAATGCTGTGCAACATATTGCACAGCAGATTCTTTCACCTGCATGTGGATGCCGGATTGTAATGCTGACGGGACCTTCCGGAAGCGGAAAGACAACAACGGCAAAAAAACTGTCTGATGCGCTTGCAAAACAAGGCTTTGGAGCGGTGACAATCTCTTTGGATGATTTTTTTCTGGGGGAAGCGCGTACCGCGCCTGGAAAAAACGGAAAGCCGGATTATGAATCTGTTTATGCTTTGGATATTCCCCAGGTACATAGCTGTATGTTTGACCTGCTTCACTATGGTTATTGTAAAATGCCAAAATTTAACTTCCGCATGAAAAAACCATATAATGAAAAAAAGATCATAACTTTACCGGAAGGGCATATAGCTATAATAGAAGGACTGCACGCACTGAATCCGGTTTTTACGGATGAATTTCATTGCCACGGCCTTTTAAAGTTATATGTGAGCGTAAAGCAGGGGATCTCCTCAGGCGGGCAGGAGCTTTTATCCGCGCAGGATATCCGCTTTTTAAGACGCATGGTACGCGACTATCAGTTCCGCAAGGCGCTGCCTGCGTTCACTTTTGATATTTGGCCGTCTGTGTGCGAAGGGGAAAAAAGAAACATTGCTCCTTATAAGAAGCATTCGGATTTTACATTGAATACAATTCATCTTTATGAGCCGTGCGCGGTCGGTGGGCTTGCCGTACCATTGCTCAAAACGATAGAAAGGGACAGCCCCCACCACCGAAAAGCACAGGAGCTTTTAGAAAAGATCTGTTTTTTTGCAAAGCTGGATTTGCAACTGATCCCACAGGATTCCCTGCTCAGGGAATTTATTGGCGGCGGAAGCTACAGTTATTGACAGCTGTTAACAATATTTTCATTGAATCCAAATGCTGGCAGTGCTATAATAAAACAAGAATCTGGTTGGAAAGAAAAGGAGAAGACAATATGGGGATTTTTGACGATGTGGTGATGAATGCAAAATCTGCAGTCAATGTTGTTGGCAAGAAGGCAGAACAGTTGGTGGATTTATCAAAGCTTAAATATGCGGAAAGCGGTATTCATCATGAAATTGAGGAAAAGCTGCGGGATCTGGGCAGCTTTGTATATGAATCGACCGTCTCGGGTGAAACAGACGCGAAACTGCTGGAGAAGAAGATAGAGCAGCTGACAGAGTTGTATCAGCAGCTTGAAATGACCAGGGAAATGCTTGCGGCGGAAAAAAATAAAAAATGCTGTAAGGCTTGTGGGAGCGTTAATGATAAAGAGGCTTTTATCTGCTATAAATGCGGGGCAAAACTGCAAAAGGATAAAAAGTCAGGCCAGCCCTCTAAGGAGAAAAAAGCAAACGAAAAAAGCGCCAATGCAGGGCAAAAGCCAAAGAATACTGCTGAGGACACATCCACACAGTAATAATTTTGTAAAAGATACGGCTGGGCGGGGAAAACCCCGCCTATCATTATGACGGTCAAAGGTGGTGTTCCGGTGGCGGAAAAAGCAAAAACAGGCGGCCAGTCGTTTTTACAGGGAGCCATGGTGCTAGGCGTCAGTATGGTTATTGTAAAAATTATGGGGATGGTTTACAAAATCCTACTGGCACGTGTTTTAGACGGCGTTGGGAACGGCATTTTTAATATAGCGTATGAACTGTATAACCCTTTGTTTATGCTGGCGACAGCAGGTTTTCCTATTGCCATTTCGCGTATGGTTTCTGAAAGCGTTGCGCAGGGAAGGTACAGAGATGTCCGGAAGCTGCATAGGATATCAATCCCTATTTTTATCTGTACAGGGATGATCTGTTTTTTACTGATGCTGATTGGCGGCAATTTTTATGCAGATCTTGTGGAGTCATCTGAATCTAAGCTTGCTATCTTTATGCTTTCGCCAATGATTTTGTTTGGATGCCTGATGGCGATTTACCGCGGATATTACGAAGGTCTGCGCAACATGGTGCCTACGGCGGTTTCAGAAATTATTGAAGCGTCTGGAAAGCTGCTGTTGGGATTGTCGCTGGCCTATCTTGTGTCTTATTTTGGTACGCAGGAATATCAGACAAGCGGCACGCTGTTTGGGCAAGCCATTGCGAATGAAGAAGCATTTTATACACAATTAATGAGCTATACAGTAGCGGCTGCCATATTGGGCATTGCAATTGGTGCATTTTGTGGATTTCTTTATTTGTTTTTAAGGCATAAGATCAAAGGCGACGGCATACGCCGAGTACAGCTTGTACATGCGCCGCCGTCGCGTCCGGCAAAATCTATTACCAAGCAGTTGATAACAACGGCGTTTCCGATAGGTTTGGGCGCAATTATTATGAGTATTTCCGGTACAATTGACTCGACGCTGGTGCAATTGCGTATTTTGGATATTATGGAATCGCAGCCGGATTTGCTGCAATCTTATTTTAATTTTGTGGATCCGTCCTACTTTTTGCCGAATGCAGACGGGGATTTTAAAATACAGACGTTCTTATTTGGCAGCTATGGCTATAGCCTGACGCTTATGATGCTAGTCACGGCCGTTACACAGGTGTTTGGTACAAGTGCGCTGCCTTCTATTACTGCTGCATGGACGGCAAGGAATAAGAAGCGGATCAGGAGAAGTATTGAAACGGTATTGCGCACGACAACGCTGGTAACGCTGCCGGCAGGTTTTGGGATGTCGGTGCTTGCCTGGCCGATTACAAATTTGGTTTATGGCAACGGCAATAACAGCGCAGAGGTTCAAATTGCTTCTAATGTGCTGCAAATTATGGGCATATCGGTTATTTTTATTGCTACCAGTACGCCGGTTTGCAGTATGCTGCAGGCGGTAGGAAGAGTGGATCTTCCACTTAAACTTCTTACTATTGGTATGGTAATTAAAATTATTTTAAATTATACACTGGTAGGAATTCCTTCTGTAAATATCCAGGGCGCAGCGGTCGGTTCTCTAGTCGGATATCTTTTTGTGCTGGTAATGGGGCTATATTTTCTTTGCAAAGAGACAAAAATTATACCAAATTTTGTCACGGTTTTTATTAAGCCTTTGCTTGCAGCTTTATTGTGCGCAGTTACGGCGATTTTAAGCTATAATCTGATTGTTTTGGTGATACCGACGAAGATTGCGACAATTTTGGCGATCCTTTTAGCGGTGGTTATCTATGCGATTGCACTCTTTTTATTACGCGCTATTACAAAAGACGATATTAACATGCTCCCAAAAGGGAAGAAAATTGCAAAAACACTTGAAAAACATCATTTAATAAGGTAGAATATGTTACGAAACATCCTTAACATGGCTGTTTTTTGACTTGGGGGTGTAGCACACGTTGGAGTTTACACAAAAAGCAAATTATACGTTTGATGATTTAGTCCGTATTATGCAGCTTTTAAGAACGCCGCAAGGCTGTCCCTGGGACAAAAAACAGACCCACCGTTCCATAAGGCAAAACTTTATAGAAGAAACATACGAAGTTGTTGAGGCAATTGACAAAGAAGACACCGAGCTTTTAAAAGAAGAGCTTGGCGATGTGCTTTTACAAGTTGTCTTTCATGCGCAGATTGAAGCTGAAGCAGGTTCGTTTAATATAAATGACGTTTCAGATGGGATTTGTAAAAAGCTGATTATAAGGCATCCGCATGTTTTTTCTGACGTAAAGGCAGATACGCCTGAAAAGGTTTTAAGCAATTGGGACAAAATAAAAATGGAAACAAAATCACAGTCGACCCAGGGGCAGGCGATGGAGAGTATTTCCAAAGCGTTGCCTTCGCTTATGCGCAGTGCAAAGATTCAGCAGAAAGCGGCGAAGATTGGCTTTGACTGGAAAAGCGCAGATGGCGCTTTTGCAAAAGTGGAAGAAGAGCTTGGCGAATTAAAGGCTGCTTTTGCAAAGGAGGATACTTGCGCCTGTGAGGAAGAACTGGGTGATTTGCTCTTTTCTGTAGTAAATGTTTCGCGTTTTGTCGGCGCAGATGCGGAAAAAGCTCTATATAATGCTTGTGACAAGTTTATAAAGCGTTTTTCCGCTTTAGAGCAGCTGGCCGCACAGCGCGGCATTGATGTAAAAGAGGCACCCCTGAACCAACTTGATTCTTTGTGGGATGAAGTTAAGGAGTGTCAAAAATAAATAATATCAAATGGCATGGAGGATTTTTTTATGAACAAGACAGAATTAATTGCAGCAGTTGCAGAAAAAAGCGAACTTTCAAAGAAAGACGCTGAAAAGGCAGTAACAGCAGTGCTGGACACAATTGTAGATTGTGTAGCGAAGGCTGAAAAAGTGCAGATTGTTGGTTTTGGTACTTTTGAACAGCGCCAGAGAAATGAAAGAACCGGCTGTGACCCCAGAACGAAAACACAAATTACAATTCCGGCTTCTAAGGTTCCCGCTTTCAAGGCAGGAAAGGCTTTTAAAGAGGCTGTGGATCAGTAATTTTGCTTTTTTGTAATGTAAAGGGCTGTCTTGGTGCGCACCAGGGCAGCCTTTTTATATAAAAAATTTTTGACAGGAGTTGTGTTTGTGAGATTAGATAAATATTTAAAGGTTGCAAGGATTATTAAGCGTAGGACGATTGCAAACGAGGCGTGTGATGCGCAGCGGGTGTGTGTCAATGGGCGGCCGCAACGGGCTTCTTATACGGTTAAACCCGGTGATATTATTGAAATTCAGCTAGGAAATCGGCCGATGAAAGTGGAAGTCCTTGCGGTAAACGAACATATAAGAAAAGAAGACGCCGCGCAAATGTATAGAATAATCCCTTGAGTTCCGGTATAAATGCCAGCACCTTCTCATAAAATTAACAGCAGGGATTATTTGGAGGTGCAATATGGCTGAAGAGAAAGTAAAGCAAAAAAAGCCGCACAGTATGATATTGGAAAACAGAAATTTTCTTTCGCTTTCGGGCGTTTTAGACGTTGGAAGCTTTGACGAGCAGTCTGTAGTTATTTATACAGATTTTGGAGAGCTCAATATCAAAGGCAGTACGCTGCATATCAATAAACTTAGTCTGGAAACGGGAGAAGTTTCTATAGACGGCGATATTGTATCGCTTATTTATACAGAAAACCGCCCTGCAGGCGGCTTGCTGACAAAGCTATTCAGATAGGATGTGGCATATGTGGAACTGCCGGAGCTCAATCAAACGCTCATTTTTTTTCTGGCGGTCGCGGCAGGTGCTGTGCTGGGTGTTGTATATGATGTTTTCCGTTTTTTAAGGGCGATGGGTCTGTGTTCATTTGTGCATACGTTTATTCAGGATATTCTTTTTATGTCTATAGCGGCTGTTTGCGCTTTCTTTTTTGCCATGGCCTATAATAATGGGGAGGTACGCGTATATACGGTAGCCGGACATCTATGCGGCCTTTTGGCTTACCGCTTTACAATCGGTTTGCTCACAGGCCGTTTGTTTCTTTTGTTTGCAAGCGGAGGAAAAGCGCTGAAGCACGCCGCAATTGCGGTGTGCGGCCGGCTAAAGAGTGGCTTTTTTGCCTGTAAACGTACGTTTTTTAAAAAAAATATTATTTTTTATAAAAATCGTGAAAAAAAGAAGAAAAACAACTTGCAACTGAATTCTTCCTTGGTGTATAATAAAAAAAAGTTTTTTATTTTTTCCCGCGCTTGTAAAAAAGGAAAGGGGAACAAATATGTCTGATGTTGCAAATAAAAAAGTGATTCAGGAAGTCAACCTGGAAGATTCAAAAAAGCAGAGAAAGCAAAAGAAAAAAAAGAAAAGCTTTGTTTTATACCTGGCTTTGGCCGGTTTTTCCATATATGCAGTTGTTACGCTTGTTAATCAACAAATTCAGATTAATCAAAAAGAGGCGGAACTTTCCGCGCTGGAAAATGATATTATTATTCAAGAGGTTAAAAATGAAGAGATAGCAGAAGTTTATAACTCTGATGAAAAGGACAATGCCTCTTATATTGAACGAATTGCGCGGGAGGAGTTTGATTATGCAAATCCAGACGAGCGCATTTTTATAAATATAGCAGGCGAATAAACGGTTTTTCCGTATCTGACCCAACCGTCCAAGGAGGATAAGTTTTTTTTATGCAGCTTGAAGTCGGAAATATTTTAGAAGGAAAAGTTACAGGAATCACAAATTTTGGCGCCTTTATAGATTTATCTGACGGTCTGACCGGCATGGTACATATTTCTGAAGTAGCGCCTACTTATGTAAGCCAGATTCGTGACCATTTAAAAATTGGGCAGGAGGTCAAAGTGCGGGTCCTGTCTATCGGCGAAGATGGAAAGATCAGTTTGTCTATAAAAAAAGCAATGGAAAAACCGCGCACTGCTGAAAGAAGGCGTACGGCTTCGTCTGCGCCGCCTGTTAAAGGCCCTGGCGACTTTGAATGGCATAGTAAATTAAGCGAGCCTGCCAGCTTTGAAGATATGATGCTGCGCTTTAAGCAATCCAGTGACGAAAAGATGTCTGCGTTAAAAAGAGGGGAAAATACGCCGCGCAGACGTAAACCGCAAAAATAAATGCTTTAACCGACGCCTGTCAGGCGTCGGTTTTTGTTGTATAAAGAAAACCACTTCGCCGGAAAAATCGGAATGCTCCCACGAAGGCTCATTTCATGCTATATTATATTTTTCAGCTATTGCCTGTGATATTTCTTTGCTTGGGGCGGATTTTCCGCTTTCCCAATCCGTTATATCATGCATCGCAACGCCCAAATATTCGGCCAATCTTTGCCGCAGCTCGGGCTGCGATTTTGTCAGGATTAATATTGCATCTCTTATATTCATACACTTGCACCACAATTTTTTATTAAAATATAAATCAAAAATGACGCATGGTCGAGCCGGTTAAGCTTATTTTCTGCGTAAAATAGATTTAAAGTAAAATATAATAAGCGAATGATTTATTTATCCTATTAATATAACATTTAAAAGACTTAAAATAAAAATATTTTATAATTATAATTAGATAATACAGCGGCTAATAATGTTGACTTGGGGTTTTATATAAAGTAAAATAGGTATAGCAATTTTTGCCTATGCTTTGATAAAAGCGGAATTTTGCTTATATGAATGCAGGTTGGAAGGAGATCGGCTGGATTGGCCGGAATGTGTAAATATGACAGACAGTAAAAATAACGACATAAATATTGAGAAGCGCCCATCGTTTCCGAAGAGGGCAATAGTAACGGCCGGCATGCCTTATGGGAATAAGGAGCTGCATTTCGGACATGTCGGCGGCGTGTTTATTCCGGCGGACATGATGGCAAGATTTCTGCGCGACAGGATAGGAAGCGAAAATGTTCTTTTTATTTCCGGCACCGACTGTTATGGCTCCACTATTGAAGAGGGGTTTGAAAAGCAGAAAGAAAACGGCGGATATACTGATATTCTTGAATATATAAAATCCAATCATGAAAAGCAGAAGTCGACGCTGGAGAAATTTTATATAAGCCTTGATTTGTTTGCAGCGTCGGCGTTCGGCGAGGCGGGCGAGATACACAAAAAGGTTTCCTGCGATATTTTTGAAAAATTTTATACTTCCGGTGCGCTTAAACTTGACAATGCGTATCAGTTCTATGATGAAGAGGCCGGCGCCTTTTTAAACGGCCGGCAGGTAGTGGGGCGCTGCCCTATAAGCGGCTGCAAGTCGGAGGCGGCGTACGCCAACGAATGCGCGCTTGGGCATCAGTATATGGAGCAGGGCCTCATAAACCCCATAAGCACTCTTACGGGAAAACGTCCGGTGCTAAAACCCACGCAGAACTGGTACATTGATATGGAAAAATATCGCGATGCTCTCATAAAACGTCAGGACGAGCTGCGCAAAAGAGACAACGTAAGGGAAAACCTTATAAGGGTGACGGACGAGTTTTACCGCGACCCGACTATATATGTAAAACGTGAGTTTATGCCACAGGCGCAGACTCTTTCAGATATGCCGGAATATACGGTAACAGACGACGAAAAGAAGCCGTCGGTCACACTGACTTTTTCGTGTCTGGCCGACCGAGAGAAAGCGTGTGAAATACTCAATAAAAACGACATACGCTATCGTACCGGCAAGACCATTGTGCCCTTTAGAATATCCGGCAACGGCGGCTGGGGCATAGCAGTGCCGGAAAAGGACGGCGTAAATGGGCGCACTTTCTGGGTGTGGCCGGAGTCTCTGTGGGCGCCGATATCATTTACAAAAGCGGCGCTTAAGATGCGCGGCTGCGATGATGACGAATGGCTTAAGTGGTGGACGGATGACGGCGCGGAAATATATCAATTTATAGGTGAGGATAATATATATTTTTACGGTATAGCCGAAACGGCAATGTTCATGGCGGCGTCAAAGCAGATGGAAAAAGGGTTGCGTCTGCCGAATATAATACCAAACCGGCATGTTTTCTTTATGGGAAACAAGGCCAGCAGCAGCGGCAAAATAAAGCCGCCTATGGCTGACAGATTGCTGGACTATTATACGCCTGAGCAGATGCGCATGCACTTTTTGGGAATGGCACTTTCCACTAAAAGCGTAAGCTTCAGTCCGCGCGCGTTTGCGCCGGAGGATGCAAAGCCGCAGGACAAATTTGACCCCGCGCTTAAAGAGGGAAGTCTGCTTACAAATGTATTTAACAGACTTGTGCGCTCCGGCTTTTACTCGCTGCAGAAGTATTTTGGCGGAATATTGCCGCACGGCGAGGTAAGCGCAGAGGTAAAGGAAAAGTGCGATAAACTTATACTAAAATACGAAGAGTGCATGTATAAATATGAGTTTAATGCTGTTATAGAAGAGCTTGACCTTTTTGTACGCGACTGCAATAAGCGCTGGTCGGCAATAAGCCGCGAGGCTAAGGACGACGCGGAAGCTATGGGCCGGCTGCTTATCGATACTTTCCATGAAATACGTGTGCTGACTACGCTTTATCATCCGATAGCGCCGGCGGGCTGTGAGATGATAAGGAAATATCTGCGTGTGCCGGAAAGCGTGTGGAACTGGGACAATATATTCGAGGAGATATATTTCTTCTTTGACAATGCGGATAATCATGAAATGAAGTTTTTAGAGCCGAGAATAGACTTTTTCGCTCCGCACGAAAGCCAAATTAAAAAATAGCGTGATGATATATACAGGCTGTATGCTTAGACTGTTAGCTTATGTATAATCGTGCATATTTACCGTCCTCCAAACTGAAAATGCGCTTGACGGGCATTAATATTTGATTTAGTCATGACCACCCCTTTTAGGGGTGGTCATGACTTTTATAAAGCTTGTGCTATGAAAATATGTATTTTTTCTAAAAGCTGTAAATTTTAATAAATAAGTTACAAAATTGTGTTCCATTTTTATAAAATATATGCTATACTAAAAAAGAAATAAGGAAAGCTTTTCCTTATTTTATGTAACTGAAAAGGAGGACGAAGCTATGACCACTACCTATACAGCCAGGAAGGTAAATTTGCGGGATAATTTTAAGGAGCGTGTTGAAAAAAAACTAAAAAAATTTGAGCGCATTTTTGGCGAAGACGCGTTGGCAAACGTTACGGTAACGCTTGAAAAAAACAGGCAGACGGTTGAAATAACCATAAACGACAACGGGATGATTTACCGTGCGGAAAACACTGCGCCCGAAATGAACGATGCGCTGGACAAGGTCGTAGATGTCTTGGGAAGGCAAATTCGGAAAAATAAGGCAAAGCTTGAAAAAAAATTGCGTTCCGGGGTGTTCGACGAATATATTGCACAGACGCCGGAGCTGGACGATATTGACGAAGAAACAAGCTATGAAGTTTGCAGGGTGAAAAATATTCCTGTCAAACCTATGCTGGTCGACGAGGCAATTCTGCGTATGAATATGGTGAATCATAAGTTTTTTATGTTTAGAAACGCAGACACGCAGGAAATCAACGTTGTCTATTGCCGCGACGACGGCGCTTACGGATTGCTGCAGCCTACAAATGATTAATATATATACGTATTTGGCGGAGCGCCTCCAGCGCTCCGCTTTTTACTTTTGCAAAAAAGAAAAAAGACTCGACAAATATTTTGTACGGTGCTATAGTAATAAGCATCGTGCATTAAGTAAAGGAAATGATTATGGAACAATTTAAACTGGTTTGCCCCTGTTTGCTCGGTATGGAAGGCCTAGTTGCAGAAGAGCTTAGAAGAATGAATGCCCAAAACGTACGTCCGGAAAACGGAAGGGTACTATGTGACGGAGATTTTACAATGCTGGCAAGAATAAACTTATGTTCGCGCTTTGCAGAACGTGTACAAATTTTCATGGGTACTTTTCGGGCTGATACGTTTGACAACCTTTTTGAACAGATAAAGGCATTACCCTGGGAGAATTTTATTGGAAAAAAGGATCGGTTCCCTGTGAAGGGAAAAGCCCTTTCTTCCAAACTTATGAGTGTTCCGGATTGCCAGTCAATTATCAAAAAAGCGGTGGTAGAACGACTCAAAAGCAAGTACCGGATAGAATGGTTTGAAGAAACGGGGCATCTTTACCAAATACAGTTTTTGATTTTGAAGGATATGGTCAGTATGATGATCGACACAAGCGGCACTGGGTTGTATAAGCGGGGGTACCGGCAAAACGCCGGGCCGGCGCCGCTGAAGGAAACCCTGGCAGCGGCCATGGCGGATTTGTCAAAAGTGCGTGCAAATCATACTGTGATCGACCCTATGTGTGGTTCAGGCACAATTTTAATAGAAGCTGCCATGAAAGCAAGAAATATTGCGCCGGGTCTGCACAGACGTTTTACAGCGCAGGAATGGGAAAATATGCCGCAAATTATTTGGAAAAGGGAAAAAGAAGCGGCGTGGGATGCAATTAAAAGGGACAGCGCTTTTGAAGGGCTGGGGTATGATATAGACCAACAGGCGCTGCAGCTTGCAAAAGAAAATGCCGGGAAAGCCGGCGTTGCGGATGCAATTATATTTCAAAAAAGGGATATTTGTAATTTTTATGAAACAATGCCGCGCGCCAGCGTAATTTGCAACCCGCCGTATGGTGAAAGGCTTCTTGATGTAAAGCAGGCGCGGAAGTTATACGGTATAATGGGTGCTCGTTTTGAAAAAAAGCCGGGCTGGAGCTATACGGTGATCAGCCCGGACGAATTGTTTGAGCACTTTTTTGGGCGCAAGGCCGATAAGCGTAGGAAGCTTTATAACGGTATGATCAAATGTCAGGTATATATGTATTTTAAAAATTAAATAGATAAGGCGCATATAAAATTTCTTGTGCGCTTTCTTCTTTTGCCTTTTTGGCTTTAGAAAAACAAAGCGCTTATTTTTTGCTTTGTAAGAAAAAGGTATATTTTGTACCGTTTTTCACATAGACTTATTGAATATGTAAATAATTTATGAAGAAGGAAAATTTTACTTGATTTTTTTGCAGGAAAGGGTTAGTATATATTTAGCACTCAAGAAGCAAGAGTGCTAAATACTTTTCAATTATTTGCTTAAGGAGGCAATTTATATGACAATTAAACCGCTTCTTGACAGAGTTGTATTAAAAATGGAGGAAGCTGAAGAAACCACGAAAAGTGGGATTGTGCTTGCGGGTTCGGCACAGGAAAAGCCCCAGTTTGCCACAATTATTGCAGTGGGGCCCGGTGGTGTTGTGGATGGTAAGGATATCACCATGCACGTGAAGATTGGCGATAAGGTCATTACAAGTAAATATTCCGGCACAGAGGTTAAGCTCGACGGCGAAGAGTATACCATTGTACGTCAAGCGGACATTCTGGCAATTGTTGAATGATATCTTTAAAAATTGTATACGTATATAGGAGGAATTTATCATGGCGAAACAAATTGCATATGGTGAAGAAGCAAGAAAAGCACTTATGAGCGGCATTGACCAGTTGGCGGATACAGTGAAAATTACACTTGGGCCTAAGGGCAGAAATGTTGTTCTGGACAAAAAATTTGGCGCGCCGCTGATCACGAACGACGGCGTAACCATTGCCAAGGAAATAGAACTGGAAGATCCTTTTGAAAACATGGGCGCACAGCTTGTTAAGGAAGTTTCTATAAAAACCAACGATGTAGCCGGCGACGGTACAACAACCGCGACGCTTTTGGCACAGGCCTTGATTCGTGAGGGAATGAAAAATGTGACGGCTGGTGCAAACCCCATGGTTTTGAAAAAGGGGATTCAAAGCGCAGTTGAAAAAACAGTAGAAGCTATTAATAAGAACTCTCAGCAAATAAATGGTTCTAAAGATATCGCAAGGGTAGCGGCTATTTCTTCCGGCGATGAATACATCGGGGATTTGATTGCAGAAGCAATGGAAAAGGTGAGCAGCGACGGCGTTATTACGGTTGAGGAGTCCAAAACAGCAGAAACCTATTCTGAGGTTGTAGAAGGAATGATGTTCGACCGTGGTTATATTGCGCCATATATGGTAACAGATACCGACAAAATGGTTGCAGATTTGGACGATCCTTATATTTTGATTACAGACAAGAAAATTTCTAATATTCAGGAAGTCCTGCCGATTTTGGAGCAAATTGTGCAGGCTGGTAAGAAGCTTTTGATTATTGCAGAGGATGTGGAAGGCGAAGCGCTTACCACATTGGTGCTGAATAAATTAAGAGGCACCTTTACCTGTGTTGCTGTCAAGGCACCGGGTTTTGGCGACAGAAGAAAGGAAATGCTGCAGGATATTGCCATCCTTACAGGCGGCCAGGTTATTTCTGCAGATGTTGGTTTGGAACTGAAAGATACGACGATGGATCAGCTTGGCCGTGCAAGACAGGTAAAGGTTGACAAAGAGAATACAATTATTGTTGACGGTGCAGGCGATTCCGGCGAAATCAAAAGCAGGGTTAACCAGATCCGCACGCAAATTGAAAACACAACTTCTGATTTTGACAGGGAAAAGCTGCAGGAGCGTCTTGCAAAGCTTGCCGGCGGTGTAGCAGTCATTAAAGTGGGCGCTGCAACGGAAGTTGAAATGAAAGAAAAGAAGCTGAGAATTGAAGATGCTCTGGCAGCAACCAAAGCAGCTGTAGAAGAGGGGATTGTAGCAGGTGGCGGTATTGCGCTGATGAACGCGATCCCAGTTGTAGAGCAGGCAGTTAAAAATGCAGAAGGCGACGAAAAGACCGGCATGGCAATCGTGCTTAAGGCCTTGGAGGAGCCGCTGCGCCAGATCGCTGCCAACGCTGGGCTGGAAGGCTCTGTGATTGCTGAAAAGGTAAAGGCGGAAAATAAAGTCGGTTATGGCTTTAACGCGCTTACGCAGGAATATACAGATATGATCTCTGCAGGAATCGTGGATCCCACAAAGGTTACGCGCAGCGCTTTGCAAAACGCGGCGTCTGTTGCGGCTATGGTTCTTACGACAGAGTCGCTTGTAACAGATATTAAAGAACCCGCGGCCCCTGCAGCTCCTGCATCTCCGGATATGGGCATGTATTAAAAGCTGCAAACTGCTCTTATTTTACTTGTTATTCTATCAAAAACCGCACTGTGTCAAAACACAGTGCGGTTTCTCAGTTAAAAGAAGCTGCCTTAAAATGTAATAGTAAGATACAATATTATACTTATGTAAAAAACAGCGTTTTATAGAACGCTGTTTTTTGTTGTATAAGGAAACAGACTGGACCAAAGGGAGTCTCCCTGCTGTCCAGTCTGTTTTTCTGTTAGCTTTTAATATCTTACAAACATTTCTCAATTCTTTTGATAACAGGGCGCCGGTATACTGAAAGTATGAAAGAACAAAAGAAAGGAGACAATGCTTTGGGAAATATCTTGAGCTATTTAAAATGGCGCGGCGATCTTACTTTCACAGAGCGGCCATTTTGTGAAGTGGATAATCTTGTGCTTTCAGAATTGGCCTATTTGGATTTGGCAGGTATTGTGCCCGCAAAGGAAGAACGCGCCTAGGTTGCCATCGCGGAAGCGGCACCCGCCTTTTATCAGCAAAACCGGAAGAAGATATGCGCAGATGGACCTTCTGCGGAATTTTTTTGTATGATGGCCGAATCAAACCGCTATCGGGATGTAAGGCTTTTTAATTTTATAGAATTGACAGAGGTCTCTACCCAGATTGATTTTTCGGCTTTACATATTGACCTGGGAGACGGAACGGTATATGTAGCCTTCCGTGGTACCAGCGTCATTTAGGCGCTGGCTTGTTTTAAGGCCTTCTAGGCCCTGTTTATGCCACCCCTTTTAAGGGATGGTCATGACTTTTCAAAAAAGTCCATAATAATTTTCCGTTAGTTATTGGTAAAATGTTTCAACAACACTACGATGTTTATAAAGAGTTTATTATTGTTTAGCTACATTTAATCGCTTCCAAATTCAATAGCAAAACCGGCAAGTCTTTTTTGAACCATTGTAGCATCATCGATAGATATTAAATCATTACCATCTGTATCTGCTGCTAACAACTGCTGTTCATTTAAGTCACATAGCTTTGCAAGAAATGATTGAATAGCTAAGGCATCCAACATTGACAAGATCCCGTCACCATTAACATCTCCCTTTACCATATCAGTAATTGGTTCGGGAACTTCTGTCACCGGCTCGGTAGCATCTGTGGCTGGCTTTGTAGCGGGTTCCGTTACAGGTTCGTCAACCGGCAGATATTCCCCATAGTAATTTGGTTCAGCATATTTGACATACGGGCTGTTTTTAAGAACCGCTATGGCTTCCCATACGATTTCTTTTGTTTTCTCCGTAAATCTCACATGATAAACATTCTGAGTGGTAGACCCGGGCGTAATGTAGCTTACTGATTCTACATCAAAATCCACAAGTAATCCATTGATCACAGACTCAGAACCTGAATGCAGGGAGACTAAAACTGCGCCGTATTCATAAGCGTCCTTAACAGTTATTGCAAACGCGCTTGGTACACAGAAAAATATCATAATAACTGCTAACATCGCAGAAACGGCTTTTTTAAAAAACTCCACTTTTATAAAGAATCCCTCCTTTCTAAATAAAATAAACATCTCAAGTAAAGTCTCTTTTTTATTTTGACAGCACTTGCAAAAGTGTTGTTGAAACCTTTGTTAATTTTTTACAACTTTTAACGGAAACCAATCTTATTAACAAATCCATAATAAATTATATAACCAATTATTTTATAAAACTGAATTTTTTGAAAGTCTTTGGCTTTTTACAACGGATTGCACTCCTTGTCAAATAAAAAAAATAAAATATAAATTTTATTAAAAATATATATCTGCATGATAACCGTCTGCAAACTAGTTTTGAAAATAAAGTTAATTGAAAAAATAATTCTTTTAATGAACTAATTTTAAAAATCCAATATAATTAAAATAATTTATATTGACTTTTTCTGTCAATACAAATCTCTAAAAAAATTATGAACCAGATAATTTTGTATGAATTTATTATCTAATCTAAACCTGGTTCTGCAACGCACCCGGTAGACACACTGCCGCCGGTGCAGGTGCTGCATATTTTTAGGAAAACCATATACAATAATAACGCCGCATACACCGTTTGAACGGAGGTATTGTTATGAAAAAGCTGTCGGTGTTGCTTGTGGAAATACTGTTTTTGGCCGTGCTTTGTATGGCAGCCTGCGCCACTGCGCAAGATCAGGGAAACACATTGGTCCTTGGAGGGATCGGCCCGCTTACAGGTGATTATGCGACATATGGTGTGTCTGTAAAACAGGGGGCGCAAATTGCGGTGGATCAAATCAACGCCTCCGGTGGCGTCAACGGTATTGCCTTTGCGCTGAAATTTGAAGATGATGAAGCAGACCCAGCCAAAGCGGTTAATGCTTACAACCGTCTGATGGACGCAGGTATGGCGGTTTCTTTAGGAGCGGTGACAAGCGGTGCTTGTATTGCGGTGGCGGGAGAAACACAAAAAGACGGAATTTTTATGATCACACCCTCCGGCTCCCAAAAGGAATGTGTGCAGTATGATAATTGCTTTCGGATTTGCTTTACAGACCCGCAGCAGGGAAAGGCATCCGCAGATTATATTGCTGAAAATCTCGACGCGGAAAAAATAGCGGTTATTTACGATCAATCAAACGATTATTCCGTGGGAATTACCGAAAGCTTTCGGGAACAGGCGAGTATGCACGGACTTGAAATTGTTACAGAGCAGGCTTTTACAGAGCAGACCAACACAGATTTTCATATACAGCTGCAAAAAGCAAAAAGCGCCGGAGCGGATTTGATCTTTCTTCCTGTTTACGCACAGGAGGCAGCATCTGTCCTGATACAGGCGCAAAAAGCAGGGATAGAGATCCCGTTTTTCGGTTGTGACGGGCTGGATGGAATTTTTGAAAAACTTGGCACAGACAATGCGGAAGCGGCGGAGGGAGTTATGTTTTTAACACCGTTTAGTGCAGATGCCGACGATGTGCAGACAAAAGCCTTTGTTGCGACTTATCAAAACGCTTACGGGACAACACCCGACCAGTTTGCGGCAGACGGTTATGATGCCGTGTATACAATTAAAGAGGCTATGGAAAAGGCCGACATCCAGGATGTATCGATCGGGATTCGCGCACTTGGTAAAAAGCTTACAGAGGCAATGACCGAAATTCAGGTGGACGGGCTGACCGGCGCCATGACCTGGACGGCGGACGGCGAGCCTTCAAAGGAAGCAAGAGCGGTTACCATAAAAAAAGGAAAATATGTTTTTGCAAGTTAACTGCCGTGTCGTGACCAACAGGCGGAGCACAGTAGTCTGTGCTCTTTTTTATTTTAGATACCATCGTTTAAGGTACATGTAAAAACACATCCCACAAAAACAGACGGAGGAAACAATGGAATTTTTATCCAGCTTTATTACCGGCCTAAGCCTTGGCAGTATTTATGCGCTGATTGCACTTGGCTACACAATGGTTTACGGCATAGCAAAAATGCTGAATTTTGCGCACGGAGATATTATTATGGTAGGGGCTTTTACAGTGATTGTAGCATCCAATATGGCGATGCCGCCTGCTGTTTCTATTTTATTCGCAATCCTTGTCTGCGTGGGTTTGGGGATTATCATAGAAAAGATTGCGTATAAACCGCTAAGAAATGCATCGCCTCTTGCGGTTTTAATCACTGCTATAGGTGTGGGTTATTTTTTACAAAGCCTGGCGCTGCTTGTTTTTGGAACAGGGCGGATGCCATTTCCCAATATCTTGAATCTTGCGCCAATCCGTATAACAGAGAACCTGGTCATACAGGGCGCTTCCGTTGTGACGCTTGCGGTGACGCTTGTGCTGATGGCTGTCCTTTTTTTATTTATAAACAGAACAAAAGCAGGCAGGGCGATGGCAGCGGTAGCGGAAGACAAGGATGCCGCCCGGCTGATGGGCATAAATGTGGATAAAATCATTGCTTTAACCTTTGCAATTGGCTCTGCACTTGCCGCGGTAGCGGGCCTGTTTTATGGGCTTTCTTACGACTATATAGGTCCGTATACGGGTGCTATGCCAGGGATAAAAGCTTTTGTAGCGGCCGTTTTTGGCGGGATAGGAAGCGTGCCGGGCGCATTTGTGGGCGGTATACTTCTTGGATTGATAGAGAGCTTTGCAAAAATACTGAATTTAAGCCAGTTTGCCGACGCCATTGTATTTGGAGTGCTGGTGGTTGTGCTTGTGATTAGGCCTACAGGCTTATTTGGTAAAAAGATTACGGAGAAAGTGTAGGCGGGTAGATTGAAAAGAGATCCGTTTCAAACAGCAGCGCAAAGCAAGTGGATGACTTGTGCAATTTTAATTACCGCGTTTGCTGCTGTTTTTTTTATGGACCAGCTTGGTATACTTTCAAGGCAGATAAAAGGCCTGCTTGTACCAATTGCAATCAACATGATTTTAGCAGTTTCCTTAAACTTGATTGTGGGCTTTTTAGGAGAGCTTTCCCTTGGGCATGCAGGCTTTATGGCGGTGGGGGCATATGCGGGATGTTTGTTTTCCGTTTTTTTACAGGATGCTTTGCCTGCGGCAGTCCGTTTTTCACTTGCCCTTTTGGTTGGCGGAATACTTGCGGCCGTTTTTGGTTTTTTGATTGCAATTCCGGTTTTAAGACTTAAGGGTGATTATTTGGCGATTGTAACGCTTGCCTTTGGGCAGATTATCTGCTCTGTGGCGATGAACCTGGATATTACAGGCGGCCCGTCCGGTTTAAAGGGTACGCCGCAGGATGCCAGCTACCCTGTAGCTTTTATACTGGTGCTTCTAACGGTTATTGTTCTCGGCAATGTAATGGATTCGCGGTATGGCAGAGCAATTGCTTCCATCCGGGACAGCCGGATTGCGGCGTCCTGCATGGGGATTTATGTAACTCGCTACAGATTGTGCGTGTTTGCTTCGGCGGCATTTTTTGCAGGAATTGCAGGTGTGCTGTACGGACACAATATCAGTATTTTGCAGGCGTCCGTTTTTGATTATAATAAATCGGTTGAAATTCTGGTTATGGTTGTTTTAGGTGGGATGTACAGCATCAGGGGCTCCGTAATAGCAGCGGCATTTATTACTGTGCTGCCGGAACTGTTCAGAGGTGCAGACGAATATCGTATGCTGGTGTATTCTATTGCGCTGATAGGGATTATGCTTTTAAAAGCCAATGGGCCGTTTCAAAATTTTAAGGCGCGGCTTTTTAAAACGGTGTTATACAGGAAAAGAGGAAAAGAAAAGGCGGTTGTAAAGGAGGATATTTGATTTGGCATTGCTTGTAGCAGAAAATTTGAGTGTTTCTTTTGGCGGGCTTAAGGCGGTTGACCGCTTTCATCTAAAAATAGAAAAGGGGCAGCTATATGGATTGATCGGGCCAAACGGAGCTGGGAAAAGCACCGTTTTTAATCTGCTTACAGGTGTGTACAAACCGGAAACAGGCGTTTTTTATTTAGATCATGAAAAACTCAGCGGAAAATCCACAGCGGAAATCAGCCGCAAAGGGATAGCCAGGACTTTTCAAAACATCCGCCTGTTTTCAAATCTTTCTGTTTTGGACAATGTAAAAGCGGCGATGAACGGGAAAAACCCATATTCTGTTTTTTCTGCGGCCCTTCGTTTACCGGCGTACTGGCATGGGGAAGAAAGAACGCAGCGGTTGGCTTTGGAGCTGTTAGAGGTTTTTGCACTGGAAGCGTCAGCGCATGATTTGGCACAAAACCTTCCGTATGGCCAGCAGCGCAAGCTTGAAATTGCACGTGCGCTGGCAACGGAGCCCAAGCTTTTGCTGCTTGACGAGCCGGCGGCAGGGATGAACCCAAACGAAACGGTAGAGCTTATGCAAACAATCCGATTGATCCGTGATCAGTTTCATATGACGATTTTGCTGATTGAACATGATATGCGCCTAGTTTCTGAAATTTGCCAGCGGTTGACTGTACTCAATTTTGGGCAGGAGATTGCAAGCGGAGAAACGTCTGATGTTTTACGGGATCCGAAGGTGATTTCAGCCTATCTTGGACAGTAAGGAGGAAAGCTTCATGCCTTTGCTGAAGGTGACGGATTTACAGGTGCATTACGGTGCCATTCAGGCGGTGAAAGGGATTTCCTTTGAAATTGAGCAAGGGGAAATTGTGGCATTGATCGGTGCAAACGGCGCAGGAAAAACGACGATTCTGCATGCGCTGTCTGGGTTGCGGCATGCAACATCGGGTTCTATTCTTTTTTCAGGTGCAGAGCTTGTAAGAATGCCCGCGCATAAAATTGTTCGTATGGGGGTTTCCCATGTTCCTGAGGGAAGAAAAATTTTTCAGGAGCTTACAGTTTATGAGAATTTAAAGCTGGGCGCCTACACAAGAAACGATAAAACGGAAATTCTTCAATCTATAGAAACGGTCTACATGCGCTTTCCAAGGCTGAAAGAGCGAAGAAAGCAGGCGGCAGGAACGTTGTCCGGTGGTGAACAGCAAATGCTTGCCATCGGGCGTGCGCTGATGAGCAGGCCAAAGCTTGTACTGATGGATGAGCCTTCTATGGGCCTTTCACCATTGCTGATTACAGAAGTGTTTAAAATGATACGCAGCATCAATCAAAGTGGGACGACGGTTTTGCTTGTTGAACAAAACGCAAAAAAAGCGCTTTCCATTGCGGACAGGGCTTACGTGCTGGAAACGGGAAGGATTGCTTTGAAAGGAAAAGCAAGCGACTTGCTGCACGATAGCGAAGTCAAAAGGGCGTACCTTGGAGAAGCCTAAATGCGCCTTGCCGAAAACATTCCATTTTTGGCGCGGTGAAAATTCATCCAGACATCAAACAACCCGGTAAATGGTTTTTCTGTAAAAGCCGTTTGCCGGGTTGTCATATTGGACCGGGACCCTACATAGATATATCGTAGAAACAAATACCGTCGCCGTGAGCGGACAGGTATTAAAAAAGGAGAGATATAGAATATGGAATACCCGTTGTCAAAAAAAACTTTGTCTGTAAACGAAACGGTATTTGAAGGATGTGCAGAACAGCCGATTGATCTGGATTACAGCCTGCCTGATTATTGTCCCGACATGCAGAAAATATTAAAATGCCAGGTCTACCCCAAAATCTTTACCAGAAATATATCCGGTGACAAGCTGGATGTAGATGGCGCCGCCGCCGTGCGGATTTTGTATTTGGATTCTGTGAAAAAGTCGGTTCGCTGCAGCGAGTATACCGTACCGTTTACCTGTTCGTTCAATTTAAAAACAACGCCGCAAAACGCGGTGGCGTTTGCATACGCCAAGCCGGAATACTTAAACTGCAGGGCATTAAGCCCAAGGCGGCTGGATATTCATGGCGCTTTTTCTGTATGTGCCCGCGTGGTAAGCAAAACGGAAAAAGAGGCGGTCTGCGGTATAGAGGGTGATGACATCCAGATGAAGACCGCGCTGTGCCCTGTTTCAACCGTAACAGGCTGTACACAACAGCTTTTTACGATTACGGAGGATATAGAGCTTGGCAGCGGGAAACCACCGGTAGAGGCAATTTTACGCAGCGAGGTACGGGCCGCCCTGGCAGAGTGCAAGACCATCACCAACAAAATGATGATGAAAGGCGATTTGAATTTAAAGCTGCTGTATTTGACAGATCTGGACACCGGCGCTACAGAGGTTTTGGACTATACGCTTCCAATAAGCCAGATTCTGGATGCCGAAGGAATGGAGGACAACGCTCTGTGCGATACGCAGCTGGAGGTGTTGACCTATGAGGTAAGAATACGAAACGATTTGTCGGAAAGCGATACGATTATTACATTAGAGGCAAAGCTTGCGGTCACGGTTACTTCTTTTGGAGATGAAGAGATACAGGTTGTGACAGATGCTTACTCCACCGCATATGACCTGGACCTTGTATTCGGACAGACCTCGTTTTCCAGACTCCTGTCTATATTTGACGACACTTGTATAAAAAAAGATACAGTGGAAGTCAGCACAGACGGGATCAGCAAGGTTGTTGATTTATGGAATGAGCAGTGCTCGGTCAAGGCGCTTATTGAAAATGGAACGATGATTCTGACCGGAAAACTGAATATATGTATTTTGGCACTTGACAATGAAAACGCTCCTTTTTATACGGAACGCACCATTGATTTTACCCAGCCGCTGGACACAGAGGGCGAGCTGCATGACCTTACAGTGCTTCCAAAGGCACAGGTGGTGTCTATCAGTTATCGCTTAAACGGCGAAAGCAGTCTGGACCTGCGCACGGAAATCCGGCTGACGGCACCGATTTTTGAAAACAGAACCATGCGTTGTGTAACCTCTGCCGGCGCAAATGAAGAACATTTGCGGCAAAGGGATGATTCGGTAGCGCTTACGTTGTATTATGCAGACGCAGGGGAAAAGCTTTGGGATATTGCCAGGGAATATTGTATTTGCTGCGATGCGATCAAAACGGAAAATGAGCTTACAGAAGACATAGTGGCACAGGGGAAAATGCTGCTTATCCCCAATATATAAAAAGGAGGAAGTAACAGTGGAGGAAAGAAATATTTACCAAGATATAGCCCGCAGGACAAACGGAGATATTTACATAGGTGTGGTCGGCCCTGTCAGGACGGGAAAATCCACGTTTATCAAGCGCTTTATGGATACGCTTGTAATCCCCAACATTGAAAACGACAGCCGCCGCGACCGCGCGGTCGATGAGTTGCCGCAGTCGGCAGCGGGCAGGACAATTATGACCACGGAGCCCAAATTTATACCGGAAGACGCGGTAGAAGTAAATATAGGGGGGAATGCTACCTTTAAGGTGCGTATGATTGACTGTGTAGGGTATATCGTCCCCAGTGCGATCGGCTATATAGAAAACGAACAACCGCGCATGGTCAAGACACCCTGGTTTGAAGAAGAGATCCCGTTTAATATGGCCGCGGAAATTGGAACGAAAAAGGTTATTACAGACCACTCTACAATTGGGCTTGTGATTACTACGGATGGGAGTATCAGCGATATTCCACGCCAGGAATACGAGGAAGGCGAGCAGCGCGTTGTGCAGGAGCTTAAAGAAATCAACAAGCCGTTTGTTATTCTGCTCAACAGTGTAAATCCTAACGCGCAGGAAACACATATGCTGGCAGCAGAAATGAGCCGGAATTATCAGGTGCCCGTTGTGCCCGTAAGCTGTATGGAGCTGGATGAAAACGAAATTAAACGCATCCTTGCGCAGATCTTATTTGAATTTCCGATCAAAGAGATCAAGGTGGATATGCCCAAATGGGTTTCTTCTCTTGAAAAAAACCATTGGCTGCGCAGCAGCATTTTTACCAGTATTGTAAACGCAGCACAAAATGCCGAGAAAATCCGGCAGGTGCAGGATATTACAAAAGCCATTGGTACCTGCGAGCATGTTGCAAACGTGCAGATTACTACCATCGATTTAGGGCAGGGGCATGCAAAGATTACGTTAACGCTCAACCAAAATCTTTTTTACAAGGTGCTTGGAGAGAAAACAGGCTTTGCAATTCATGACGAGGGCGACATGCTCGACTGTATGCTGGAGCTTGCAAAGCTAAAAGAAGAGTACGAAAAGGTGCGCGATGCATACAATGACGTCAATGAGACCGGTTATGGGATTGTTATGCCAACGATGGAGGAACTGACGCTTGAGGAGCCGGAGATTATTAAACAGGGCGGAAAATATGGAATACGCCTGCGCGCCGCCGCTCCATCTGTGCATATGCTAAAGACGAGGATCACTACGGAGGTTACGCCGATTGTTGGCTCGGAACAGCAGTCGGAAGAGCTTGTAATGTACCTGCTTAAGGAGTTTGAAGAAAACCCTGCAAAAATATGGGAATCTAACATTTTTGGAAAATCGGTACATGAGCTTGTCAACGAGGGGCTGCACAATAAGTTATATAGAATGCCGGCCGACGCCAGAAATAAATTGAAGGAAACCATAGAGCGCATTATTAACGAAGGCTGCAACGGTTTGATCTGCATTATTCTTTAAATACGAGAAATACGAGGCTTTATTTTACCGGCGTCATGCAAAATGGCGCCGGTAAAAATTGTATAGGGAGTAGGGAAATTTTAAAAATATGCTTTAAAATTAAAATATAGCCAAAATTATCAAAATGTATTAATTGTATAAAAAATTCTGAAAAAATTAGGTAATACAACGAACTTTGGGAAAGCTGATAAAAGGGATTTAAATTAGGATTGCAATATAAATTTCCGTGGGTTATAATGATATGGAAAATTCAAAATGGTGGGGTATGCGGTTTTCTGCCACAAAAGGGAGGAACAGAGTGAATATGTCTGATAATATCAGCCTTTCGATTACGCTGCTTATAACCGGGTTTGTCGTTGTATTTCTTGTTTTGATTTTACTGATTGTGATTATCAAGCTGTACAGTATGGCTGTTTACAACGCGCAAAACAGAAGTGCACAAAAAAAAGCTGAAAAAGAGCAGCAGGTGCGTCTTGCAGAGCAGGAATCGTTAAAAAAAGAACAGGGCGCTTCCTTCGCGCAAAGCCCCTCTGGTAAAGCAAGCGAAGAGGAAATCCCTTTAGAAACAGTGGCGGTTATTGCAGCGGCGGTAGATGCCATGTATGGCACGAGCCAGACTAAAGTGAAGAGCATAAAAAGACTTTCCCGCACACGTCCTGTATGGAGTACGGCAGGGCTTATGGATAATACAAAACCCTTTTAAGCGCTGCTT
Source organism: uncultured Oscillospiraceae bacterium (assembly GCA_900541565.1). GTDB lineage: Bacteria > Bacillota > Clostridia > Oscillospirales > Acutalibacteraceae > Scatavimonas > Scatavimonas merdipullorum. Next base: position 103,343 of record UQKB01000003.1, on the reverse strand, counting down.
ATACAAAGTACAATTGGAAAGGATGTTGTTGCGTTATGGATATTTTAAACGGTTTTTGGGAATCCATCGTGGGGCTGTGGCAGTCTTCGGGCCTTACTTCGCTGGGTTGGCAGAACTATGTTATGATATTGGTTTCGATTGTGTTGATCTATCTGGCGATTAAAAAGCAGTATGAACCTCTTTTGCTGCTGCCCATCGCGTTTGGTATGTTGCTTGTCAACCTGTTCCCGGCTATTATGGCTACGCCTTCTACAGAACTGGTTTCTGTTACACAATATATGGCCGACCATGGTGGACAGGCCGGTAATTATGCAATAACTGTGCTGGACGGTGTGGAGTATTACAATGTTCCGACCAACGGTGGCTTGCTGTATTATTTATACCAGGGTGTAAAGCTGGGGATATATCCGCCAATTATCTTTTTGGGTATTGGCGCAATGACAGACTTTGGGCCACTGATTGCAGACCCCAAAAGCTTTATTTTAGGCGCGGCTGCGCAGATTGGTATTTTCCTGACCTTTTTTGGAGCGATTCTGTTGGGCTTTACTGCTCCAGAGGCGGCTTCCATTGGTATTATTGGAGGCGCGGACGGTCCTACGGCTATTTTTGTTACATCAAAGCTTGCGCCGCACCTGCTTGGACCCATTGCCGTCGCGGCATATTCTTATATGGCGCTGGTCCCGATTATACAGCCGCCTATTATGAAGGCGTTGACCACCAAAAAAGAGCGCATGGTTGTTATGGAACAGCTGCGCCCTGTTTCGAAGCTGGAAAAAATTATGTTTCCGATTGTTGTTGTTATTTTGGTCGCGCTGTTCCTTCCAGATGCAGCGCCTTTGGTCGGTATGCTTATGCTGGGCAACCTTTTCCGTGAAAGCGGCGTTGTAGACAGAATTTTTAAAACGGCGCAAAACGAGCTTATGAATATAGTAACGATCTTCCTTGGCGTTACGGTTGGCGCTACGGCGACAGGCGAGGTTTTCTTAAGCGTGGATACGCTCAAGATCATTCTTCTGGGATTGATCGCGTTTTCTCTGGGTACCGCATTTGGCGTTTTGTTTGGAAAGCTTATGTACAAACTTACCGGGGGGAAGGTCAATCCGCTGATCGGTGCTGCGGGTGTTTCAGCCGTGCCGATGGCTGCTCGCGTTGCACAGAAGGTTGGGCAGAAGGACAACCCGGGTAATTTCCTTTTAATGCACGCCATGGGGCCGAATGTTTCGGGCGTTATTGGTTCTGCCGTTGCGGCTGGTGTTTTGATCAGTGTTTTAGGATAATTGCCTGTATTTCTGAAAAAATAAGCACAGAGCACAAAGCAAAGCTCTGTGCTTTTCTTTGTGACAATCTAATAGGGTTAAAATGCATAACAGACAAGGTAAATAACAAAAACTTCGATATAAAAATTCTATTATGACATTAAAAAACACCTATTTTTTGGTAAAATAATATATAATTTATGTGCGCAGGAGGTTTTTATATTAGATGAAAAGAGAAATTACGATAAGTGAAATTTTAAAAATGCTTCGGGCGCATATTAAGCTGATCGTTATTATTACGCTGGTCGGTGGTATTTTGGCGTATGCGTATTCTGCATATATGATTACGCCGATGTACAGCACCTCCACTTTGCTGTATGTTACAAATTCAGATGAATTACCGGGGGATTCCACCACTACAAGCAGCAGTGTGGACAGTACGGATTCCAGCGAAGTAAGAAAGTCCGGTTCCAATGATATTATTATTTCTTCGAGGATTGCCCAGGTATGTATGACGCTCTTTAAAACAGATCTGATGATGAACGAATTGATTGAATATCTGGATTTATCCCTTTCGCCCGGGCAGCTTAAAGGGATGATTTCTGTTACGGCTTCGGAAGATACGCAGTTTTTACGTGTAAGTGTGACCGGCACCGACCCGGAAGCAGCTGCAAAAATTGCAAACGCGTTTCCTGCGGCAGCGCAGGATTTATATAAGCTGTTTTTCCCTTACGGTCAAATTATTGTTGCAGATAAGGCCGGTGTTCCAACGGCTCCTTCTTCCCCGGATATCAAAAAAAATACGCTTTTCGGTTTGGCTGGCGGCTTGGTGCTCTCTGTATTGCTGGCCCTGTTCCTTGAGGTGATTGATACGACCGTCAAGCCCGGGGACGATCTATACGAGATGTATGAAATCCCTGTTTTTGCCGGGATTGTGGATATTGAATCGGAAGGAAAAGGAAAGGGAAAGAAAAAATGAAAATAAGCCTTCACAGGAAAAAAGTCAATCTTGAAAAGACCAAAAATGTAATTAATGATAACAGTCGTTTTGCCGTAATAGAGGGATACAAAATTGCACGGACCAACCTGATGTTTTCTATTGCTGCGTCTGACAGGAAATTTGTGGCGTTTACAAGCTGGTCAAAGGGTGAAGGAAAAAGCACGGCAACGGCCAATATGGCAATTTCTCTTTCCAAAATGGGAAAGCGTGTATTGTTAATTGACGCAGACCTGCGCAAACCCAATATTCATAATTTGTTAAAGATTGGAAATGAAAGCGGTTTTTCTGAAGTGCTGGGCAAGTTTAAAAATATAGAGGAGGTAACGCACTCGCAGGTGTTGCCTTGCCTGGACATTATTACATCCGGACCGATCCCGCCGAATCCGTCGGAGCTTTTAGGTTCTACCCAGGTTAAGGATATTTTTGAACGGCTGGAGAGCGACTATGATTATATTTTGCTCGACACGCCGCCGATTGGTCTTGTAACAGATGCACTGATGCTCAAGGATTATATTGCGGGCTACGTTGTGGTGATCCGTGAACGTTCCACCACACATGGAGATATAGAAAAGCTTATACGGAATATAAAGCTGACGGATAGCCAAATCCTTGGTTTTTTAGAAGTAGGGTGTAAAGTTCAAGATGGAAAGCGCCGCGGTAAAGTAGGGTATAATTATTATTATAGAACATGATTGGGATATAGATTTACAGATACAGCAAAAGGCCGGGTTTTCCGGCCTTTTGTATTGCGTGCAGATTTTGTGTTTCTGGCAAATATCCCTTAAAAAGCTTTTTTCTTTCTCTTTATAAATTAGAAATATATGCAATAGATATGTGCTTTAAAAAATGCCGTAAATAAGCACAGAAAAAGATAGCATTTGTCTGGTAAAGCCAATAAAGTAACAAATTTGCAGGAAAATTAAATAAAACTTGCATTTTTAAGTTGAAAGTATTAAAATATGATACGGTTTACAAATAAAGTTGCATTTAGATAAGGGGAGTACATCATGAAAAGCTTTTTAAGCTTGACCAAACAGGAGCTTTTGACATTGCAGGAGGCGCTGTTAAAAGAATATAACACATACCAGCAAAGAAATTTGAAGCTGGATATGTCCAGAGGAAAGCCCGGCAATGAACAGCTGGAAATATCCCAGCCAATGCTGGATATTGTCAGCAGCAGCTCTGACTGCAAAACGCGCGATGGACTGGATTGCCGTAATTATGGCCTTTTGGATGGCTTGCCGTCGATTAAGGAGCTGTTTTCTGTTATGTTGGAGGTAGATCCGGAAAATATTATGGTTGGCGGTAATTCCAGCCTGAATATGATGTTTGACACCATTGCATGCATGATGACAACCGGGATTGGCGGATGTACGCCTTGGTGCAAGCTGGAGCGGGTGAAGTTTTTGTGTCCTGTGCCCGGTTATGACCGGCATTTTGGTATTACTGAGTACTTCGGAATTGAAATGATTCCGGTCCCTATGACAGACAAAGGGCCGGATATGGATTTGGTCGAAAAGCTGGTTTCTTCTGACGACGCGATCAAAGGAATATGGTGCGTGCCGAAGTATTCTAATCCGCAGGGGATTACGTATTCGGACGAGACCGTTCGGCGTTTTGCAAGGTTAAAGCCTGCGGCAAAGGATTTTCGCATTATGTGGGATAACGCATATTGCGTGCATGACATTACCGACCATTCAGATAAGCTGCTGAGTATTATGGACGAGTGTGTGAAAAACGGGACGGAGGATTTACCTGTTTTGTTTTGCTCCACTTCCAAAATCACCTTCCCGGGCTCCGGTGTTGCGGCTATGGCCGCGTCTAAAGCCAATATGCAGGTCTTTAAGGAGCGCTATAAATATCAGACAATTGGGTTTGATAAAATTAACATGCTGCGTCATATGCTTTTTTTTAAGAATATGGATGGCGTGCTTTTGCATATGCAGAAGCACAAAAAGATTTTAGCGCCCAAATTTCAGTCTGTTCTTGATCATTTGGAAAACAGCCTTTCCGGTACAGATACTGCAACCTGGATTGCTCCAAACGGCGGTTATTTTGTTAGTGTAGATGTTATGGAGGGGTGTGCAAAGCGCGTTGTACAGCTTTGCAAGGAAGCAGGTGTTGTTTTAACAGGCGCGGGAGCAACCTTCCCTTACGGAAAAGACCCCAAGGACAGCAATATACGGATTGCGCCGACTTATCCGCCTGTGGACGAGCTGAATATTGCTATGGACCTTTTCTGCCTGTGTGTAAAAATAGCGGCTGTAGAAAAGCTTTTATGTCAATAAACAAAGAAAATATCTATTATATTTACACAAATTTACCGAAATATAATAGAATTCCAACCGCTTTGCATTGACTTTTCGCATAAATAATCCTATAATTAACTCTGTTACGTCCGTGTTATTTCACAGCTTAACAGAGTTGTTTTTTAGCACAGATTGATTATTTGTATTGGAGGACATATACATGAAACGAGTGGCAAAGCCAGTATTCTTCATTATTTTCCTCCTGATCCTTTTGTTCAGTTATACCGCCATTTTTGGGATTTCCACCCAGTATGGCGACATAAAAACCACCTGGATCAAAGGGATAGGGGATATCCGATGGGGAATAGACATTAAAGGTGGCGTAGAAGCTACCTTTAAGCCAGCAGGCGACGTTGATGCGACCGACGAGGAGTTGGATTCCGCAAAGGCGATCATTGAAACCAGAATGGTATCCAACAACATAACGGACTATGAGCTATATGCAGACTATACAACAGACCGTATCATAGTACGTTACCCCTGGAAGGAAGATGAAGAGAATTTTGACCCGGAAGAGGCAATTCAGGAAATTTCTGCCACTGCGCAATTAACCTTCCGACCCGGTAATTCTTATGCGACGACAGATATTGATGCCGACGGAAATCCCGTGTACAAAACCCCAACGGGAGATACGGAAGAAATTTTAATGGATGGCAGCAATGTGGAAAGCGCGCAGGCAGGGATTGATACATCCAGCGGAGCCAATAATTATATTGTTTCCTTAAAGTTAAAAAATGCCGACCTGTTTGCAGATATTACAGAGCAATACCAGGGGCAGACCGTTTCTATCTGGATGGATGATATTATGCTTTCCGCTCCAACGGTTAACGCCGTTATTACAGACGGCAATGCGATGATTGAAGGGGACTTTACAGCAGAGGAAGCCTCACAGCTTGCCATGCAGATCAATGCAGGCGCACTGCCCTTTGAGCTGGAAACCGCAAGCTTTGGTTCTATCAGCCCAACGCTGGGGTCGTCTTCTTTGGTTGCTATGGCGTATGCCGGCGTGATAGCGTTTATTATAATTGCAGTGTTTATGCTGATTATGTACAGGCTGCCCGGTTTTATAGCCGTAATCGCGCTGCTTGGACAGATGGGCCTTTCTATTGCGGCAATTTCCGGCTATTTCCCGATATTCCCGAGCTTTACGATGACACTGCCCGGCGTTGCCGGATTGATCCTTTCAATCGGCATGGGTGTTGATGCAAACATTATAACCGCAGAGCGTGTAAAGGAAGAACTCAGAAACGGAAAGACGCTTGACGGTGCGATCGACAAGGGAACAAAGAGCAGCTTCTCTGCGATATTTGACGGAAACGTTACGGTTATCATCGTTGCGATCATTCTTTTACTCGTGTTTGGTCCGTCCAACATTCTCTCTATGATTTTTGGACCGTCTACGACAGGTACAATTTATTCCTTTGGTTACACGCTTTTGATTGGCGTAATTTCCAACTTTATTATGGGTGTAGGCGCCGCAAGGCTTATGCTTAGATCTATCTCCGGATATAAGATTGTGCGGAAAAAAGTATTGTTCGGAGGTGCTGGGAAATGAAAAAAGTAAAGAATTTTATTGGCCATACAAAAATTTTCTTTGGCATCTCTATTGCACTTTTTGTAATTGGCATTGTCTGCAATATTATTTTCGGAACGCAGATGGACATTCAGTTTACAGGTGGCGCAATTATACAATACAGCTACACCGGCCAGGTAAATGAAGAGCAGCTTAAGGCTTTCCTGCAGAATGAAACAACGGACCATGTAAGCTTTACCATCAGTAGAAACCTGATAGCAGGGGATACGGATGCTGATACCCAGGAAGGCTATATAATAGCGGTACAGTTCCCTGGTAATGAGACGATCAGCCTGGAGGAACAGCAGGCCTTGACGGAAAAGCTGCAGGAAACCTACCCGGATAATAACTTCCAGTACAGCGAATCCAATTCGGTGGAACCCTCTATGGGATGGAACTTTTTCCTGAAGTGTATGACCGCGGTGGCAATCGCATGCGTGCTGATGGTGTTGTACGTAACGCTTCGCTTTAAGAAAATTAACGGGCTTTCAGCAGGCGTGATGGCGCTGGTTGCGTTGTTGCACGATGTGATCATGGTTTATTTCTGCTTTATTATTTTCAGAATGCCGCTGGACAGCAATTTTATTGCGGTTGTTTTGATGATTCTTGGTTATTCTCTAAACGATACGATCGTCATTTACGACAGAGTCAGGGAAAATCAGTCGCTATTGGGCAACAAAACAGCACCGGCTGAACTGTTTAACCTTAGTGCTTCGCAAGTGCTTAAAAGAACAGTGTGCACTTCTTTGACAACGTTGATTGCCATTGCTTGTGTGTTTGTCGTTTCCATGATCTTTAATCTTTCTTCGGTAATTTCCTTTGCGCTGCCTATGATGGTCGGTGTAATTGTAGGTTGCTATTCTTCCCTCTGTATAGCAGGGCCGCTCTGGGTAATTTGGCAAAATCATAAATTAAACACAAAAAAGGCGAAAGCTTAACGGTCGGTTTGACAATCGAATTTCTAATGTTATATACTAAAAGGGCATGCCGCTTAGGCTATGCCCTTTTCGTTTTATGACTGTTGTACGTTGAAAGGAAGAAAACGTATGTCTTTGCTTACATGCAGAAACGTTGCCATGAGCTATGACGGCAATATTGTGCTGAAAAATTTAAATTTCACAATCAACCAGGGGGATTACCTGTGTATTGTTGGGGAAAATGGCTCTGGAAAAACAACGCTGATGAAAGGAATGCTGGGGCTGCTGCCGGTTTCCTATGGTGCTTTTCAGTTTTCTGAAGGGCTTGTGCAAAAAGAGATTGGTTATCTGCCGCAGCAAACGGGTATTCAGCGTGATTTTCCTGCTTCTGTTTATGAGGTAGTGCTTTCCGGCTGCCTCAACAGAAGGGGGGCAAGGCCCTTTTATACAAAAAAGGAGAAGCAAATTGCTTTACAAAACATGGAACGGCTGTCGGTGTTGGATTTGAAAAAAAAATGTTACAGAGAGCTTTCCGGCGGGCAGCAGCAGCGTGTTTTGCTTGCAAGGGCGTTATGCGCCACAAAGAAGCTTTTGATTTTGGACGAACCTGTGACAGGGCTGGATCCAATTGCGACAAACGAGCTGTATGAATTGATCAAACATCTAAATCAACACGATGGTATAACCATTGTAATGGTTTCGCACGATATTGTCAGTGCGGTGGAATATGCAGACCATATTTTGCACTTGAGTAATCAAGCCATGTTTTTTGGGACCACAGAGGAATACCTGCACAGCGAAATGGGGAGCCGCTTTTTGTTGCATAATTGCCATTGTGAAATTTGTACGCATAAGCAAAAAACGCATAACGACCGCAGCCATATCAGCTCCACATAAGAGCCGCTGCTTTTGGAAAGGACTTAGTTTTATGTTACAGAGCCTTATGGAAATGTTTTCCTATTCTTTTATGTCCAGAGCCTTGATTGTGGGAATACCGGTGGCGCTGTGCGCAGCGTTGTTGGGTGTCAGTCTTGTCTTAAAGCGTTATTCTATGATTGGCGACGGGTTGTCGCATGTTGGCTTTGGCGCGCTTGCCGTTGCGGCGGCGCTCAACTTGGCGCCGCTGGAGGTTGCGATCCCAGTGGTAGTACTTGCCGCTTTTTTGCTGCTGCGTTTAAGTGAAAACAGCAAAATAAAGGGCGACGCGGCCATTGCGATTATTTCCAGTAGCGCGCTTGCAATTGGCGTAATTGTTGCAACGCTCAATAAGGGAATGAATACGGATCTTAATAATTATCTGTTTGGAAGTATTCTTGCTACTACACCGGAGGATGCCGTGTTTAGCGTTATACTTTCCGTATTTGTTATCATTCTGTTTGTTCTGTTCTATCATAAGATTTTTGCCGTGACGTTTGATGAAAATTTTGCAAAAGCTACCGGGACAAGAGCGAACGTGTATAATTTGATTATTGCGCTGCTTACGGCCCTTACCATTGTGGTAGGGATGCGCATAATGGGGACATTGCTGATTTCCAGCCTGATTATTTTTCCGTCGCTTACCTCTATGCGCCTTTGCAAAACCTTTAAGACCGTTGTTCTTTGCTCCGCGGTGCTCTCTGTTTTATGCTTTGTGGTGGGGATAACGGCCTCCTTCTTATATGAAACGCCGACGGGTGCAAGCATTGTCGTTGCCAATATTGTTGCGTTTTTGCTGTTTTGGGTGGTCAGCTTTTTAAAGAGGAAAATTTTTAAAACAAAGCTATAAAATATTTTCAAATTTGGGCAGCTCCGATTCTTTTAAGGAATGGAGCTGTTTTTTTATTTTTTCGCATTCTACCAGAAATTCTTCATTACAGGTTTCTGCATACTTATTTGCCGCCGCTATGGAAGTCGCAACATGGTCGATGGTTTCATGATACAGAAAGATATCCATGCAGCTCTTTTCTTTTTCCCATAGGCGGCTAATTGTTTGAAAGGTGCTCTGAGCTGCCTGTATGTTTCCGTTTTCATAAGCGTGGGTGGCTTGTTCGACGTATTCGGCTGTCTTGTTTGCCAGTGAAAGCGTAAAAATCATTTCCGTTGCGCATAGACAGGCGGTAAAAACGGCGATGATAAAAGCAATCCAGAGCCTTTTCATGGCTTATCCTCCTTTAGTATAATATTGTATTCGCGCTTTTTGTTTGCAGTCATCAGAAAGACGCGTTCTCTTGTAAGGTTTTTACTTTTAAGTGTTTGCTCAATCCAGTTTTTATCTACACCGCAGAGCTTCATGGAGTAATCGGAAAGCTCACCGTCGCTTATAACAACTGCCTCAATACCTTTGTCCGCTGCACGGATCCCCATGTGTTCAAGCGTAAGCGTTTCTTTTTCCGGCTTTTTTAACACGCTCATTTTACCATTTGTTTCAATAATGGCATAGGCTACGTCTTCAATGTGAAATACATTCATTTGCCTGAGCTGCTCGCACAGATCTTCCGTACTGATACGAAGACGGTTCATTTGTTTTTGATCGATTTTTCCATTGTTAATTACAATTTGCGGTTTGCCGCAGATTAGTTTGCGAATTTTTGACTGCTTCATCATAACAACAGACAGGACAATTTCGCACAGTACAAGAATTAAAATGGGAATAAAACCGCTTAATAGAGGCTGTGCAGTGTTTTGCATGGGAATAGCGGCAATGTCTGAAATGAGCAGGGTTACGACAAGTTCAGTTGTTTGCAGTTCGCTGATTTGGCGTTTTCCCATAATGCGCACAGCGGTAATAATAACAAGGTAGAGCAAAAAGGTTCGTATAATAGAAATCAACATACTTATATCACCTGTATGTATTTTAGGTTGTAAACTTAGGAATATACGAATAATTAAAGTGCGTCGGTAAAAGTTAAAAAAGTAAGCGGAAAGAAGGTGTAAAAAATAAGCATGCATTTTTGGGAGAAATTAAAAACTATATTTTTACCGCCTGTACCGGCGCAAAAGCCAAATATACAGACGAAAAAATTGTATTGCAGTCTGGATAAAACCATTGCCTACCTGCAAAGCGCCTATGACGGAAGCGTTGATTTTACAGTCCGGAATATTACTCTTAAAGACGGCGGAAAAGCGGCGCTTTTTACAATTGAGGGGATGGCAAACAAAGAAACCCTGGCGCTGAGTATTACAAACCCGGTTGTGCAGGCGGATATTCCTCCGGGAAGCGGTGCTGAAAAGCTAAAATATATTGAGCGCAGCGTGCTTTCCGCATCGGAAATTACGCAAATTGATACATTTGAGCAGCTGCTCACCTTTATTATGTCAGGGTTTGCCGTTTTGGCAATTGACGGCTGCGACAAGGCGCTTTCAATTGGCGTACAGGGCTTTAGCTTTCGAAGCGTCTCGGAGCCGGAGTCTGAGGTCGTACAGCGCGGGTCAAGGGAAGGCTTTGTAGAGCCGCTGCGCATCAATATGACGCTGATTCGCAGGCGGATGAAAACGCCGGAGCTGAAGTTTGAAACAATGTCTGTTGGAACGGTCAGCAAGACGGATATTTGCCTTTGTTATTTAAATACAATTGTGTCCAAAGGAATATTAAGCGAGCTCAAACGCAGGCTTAAGGAAACCGATCTGGATACCGTTCTTGCATCCGGGTATCTTGTTCCGTATTTGGAAAACAAAGGGGATTTTTCCCTTTTTACCGGCGTAGGGATTACAGAACGCCCGGACACGGTGTGCGGGAAGATCAACGAAGGGCGCATTGCTATTTTAATAGACGGAACACCAAGCGTTTTGATTGTGCCACATCTGTTTTTGGAAAATTTTCAAACGCTGGATGATTATTCCAACCGCGCTTATTTTGCAACATTTACACGATGGCTGAAATATATTGCCTTTTTTGTAGCGGTTTTTACACCGGGCTTTTATGTGGCGGTCGCTACCTTTAATCCTGAGCTTTTTCCGCAACAGCTGTTGAGTAAGGTGGCGGCCTCTATTGCAGATACACCCTTTTCTTTAATGACGGAGGTTCTTATTATTCATTTTATTTATGAAATTATGCGGGAAGCGGGGCTGCGCCTGCCACGCCCCCTGGGGCATGCCGTCAGTATTGTGGGAGCGCTTGTGATTGGTGAAACAGCGGTCAATGCAGGACTGATCGGTGCACCAACGCTGATGGTAGTTGCGCTGACGGCTATTTCCTCTTATGTTATACCGGACCTGTACCCGCCTGTGGCGATCCTGCGCATTTTATTCATTATTGCAGGCGGGATCGGCGGCGTATGGGGGATTGTGCTGTTGTTTTGCGTTGTGCTTGTCAATATCTGCGGAAAGCTTAGTTTTGGCGTGCCATATGTGTCGCCGATTGCGCCGTTTTCCCTTTTCGGTATGCGTGACGTGCTGATTCGGGCAGGGTGGAAAACGCTTTCCAAGAAACGAAATTTTATACAGGACCAAAAAGGAAGCGAACAGTTTAAAGAGTAGGACGGAGATTGCCTGTGCATAAAAAAGTAAAAATATCTGTTTCACAACTTTTTGTTATGCTGTTTATCAGCAGAACCATTGTAAATATTACCTATAGTGTATATGTGGCGGATACCACACAGTTGTACGACCATCTTTTTTCTTCGCTGTGTGCGTTTTTTCTTACACTGCTGATGACGGTTCCTATTTATTTGCTATATAAAAAAAACAACGAGCACAGCATTTTAGACTGCGGCTATAACAGCCTTGGTAAGGCAGGCGCTGTAATTGCGGTGGTTTATGCCATTTATTTCCTTTGGGTGCTTTGTTATACGCTGTCGTTGTTTGATCTGTTTGTGACAGACCTGATGAACCCCAAAATATCTGCGGTGGCACTTTCGCTTGGGGTTATGGCGGCTTCCATTTATGGGGCATACAAAGGTATTGAGGCGCTGGCAAGAACCTCCGGTCTTGTATTTATTGCCATTCTGGCAGCCGGTGTGTTTTTGGTTTGCGCGCTTTTTGCACAGATAGACCCAATGAACTTTACACCGATGTTTTATAACGGCTATCAGGGGACAGTGGACGGTGTGCTTTTAATGCTTGCGCGCAATTCCTGCATCCCGGCGATGGCGGTTCTTTTACCGATGACGCAGAAAGGAAACGTGAAAAAAGGGATTTTCTGGTGGTGCTTTGGCGTATATGCAACGACAGCCTTAATAATTTTTTTGGTTACAGGCGTTATGGGGGATTATGTCAGAACACAGCCCTTTCCGGTCTATACGGCTACAAGTGTTGCGGAAATCGGTATTTTTCAGCGTATGGACGCTGTATTTCTGGGCGTATGGACAGCCGGCATCTTTATTAAAAGCGCGCTGTTTATCTATCTGGTTTCCCTTTGTATAAAGAAAATATGGGGAGAAAGGGCTGGAAGAATATCTGTCATCGTGACAGGAACTGTTGTTTTGCTGATTACCTTTGGGATTATTGCCTCGCAGACAGTTATGGAAATTCTGTTTAACAACTATATTTTATTGTTTTTGACGGTACTTACCGGCGTTATTTTGCCTTTGTTCCTGCTTTTAAAGAAAAAAGGGAGGGGAAAACCTTGAAAAAAACAGGGATATGCCTGCTTTGCCTGCTGCTGGTGCTCAATCTGGCCTCCTGCACCGGCGCGCGGCAGCTCAGCGAGCGCTTGATCATACAGGGAATTGGAATTGATAAACAGGGGCAGGAGTACCAGCTGACGCTTTTATATTTGGATACCGATGATGCAGCGGAGGAGCCGCGTACAAAAAGTATGTCGGCAAGCGGAAAAAGCGTAATGGATTGTATGACCAACAGCATTATGCAAACGGGTAAAGAGCCGCTTTACAGCCAGAACCTGTTCATTCTTTTAGGGGAGGAAATGGCCAAAGCAGGGTTTGAAGAGCCGTTGTCTTTTTTTACAACGTATTATGAATCACGTCCCAATGTAAATATTTTTGTAGCACAGCAGAAGGCTGCTGTGATTATGCAGACAAAAGAAGTAACGGCGCAGCAGATTGATATGCTGGCAGAAAACGAAAAAAAGAGCGGCAGAGCGATTGTATCTACATTGATGCAGATGGAAAACGACCTGTTAAGCGGTATAACTGCACCGAAGACCCTGTGCCTTACAACAGATGGGGAAACGGTCCAAGCGGTAGGAACCGCTGTGTTTCAGAAAGACCGCCTGTCATTTTTTCTGTCGCCGGAGGAATCGCTTGGCGCGCTGATGATCAGCGGCAGGGCAGATACGGCATCAGAGCTGATTCTTAATGAAAATGATACGGTGGATTTTACGCTTTCCAACTGTAAAAGCGATATTTCGCCTGAAATTCTGGGAGAAACGCTTTCTTACCATATAAAGATTTCCGCACATGCAGACGTGTATGCAGAGCATAAGTTAAAGACAGAAGTGCAGGATTCTCTGCAGGAAAGAGCAACACAAGTGTGTAAAAATGCAATTGAAACGTGTATTAAGCAGCACAATGCAGATGTTTTTGGTTTTTTAAAACGCCTGATGCAAACGAACGGAGCCTATTTTAAGGCTTTGGATGACCCGCTGTCGGCCCTTAACAAAGCAGAATTTACAGTAACGGCCGATATAAAAGTCAACTAAATAAAATTTGACCAAACCCCCTTTAAAAGCTTGACGTTTTAAGCTATAATAAAGATACTTGAAATATAAAGGCGGTGGGGTTGTGTCTTCCGTATTTACGGTGTCGCTTGCAAACCTTATACAGGAGCTTTCGTTGGAAACGGCATATATGCCTGAAGATCCTGAAAAAATATTGATTTCTTCGCGGGATATTAACCGTCCCGGGCTGGAGCTTACAGGTTTTCTGGACTTTTTTGATAAAACGCGCATTATTATTCTTGGGAATACAGAAAGCGCCTATTTAAGCCAGCTTGCGTGCGATCAAAAGATAAAGATATTGACCGATATTATTGAGAAAAAACCGCCGGCTGTGATAGTTGCAAGGAATTTGCCGCTTTCTGAAGAGCTGATGGATATCTGCAAGCAATATCAGGTGCCGGTTCTGCGCTCTGCGGATGCAACCTCTTCTTTAAGCGCGGCGCTTGTTTCGCATTTAAATGTGGAGCTTGCCCCGCGCGTTACACGCCATGGCGTATTGGTGGAGGTTTACGGCGAAGGAATTTTGCTCATCGGTGACAGTGGCGTGGGAAAAAGCGAAACGGCAATTGAGCTGATTAAAAGGGGACACCGCCTGATTGCGGATGACGCGGTGGAAATTCGCCGTGTTTCCAATAAATCGCTTGTGGGTTCTTCGCCGGAGAATATCCGCCATTTTATTGAGCTGCGCGGCATTGGTATTATCAACGCACGCAGGATCTTTGGTATGGGCGCCGTTAAGTTGACAGAAAAGATCGATATTGTGATTAATATGGAAATTTGGGACAGCTCCAAGGTATATGACCGTATGGGTATGGACAATGAGTATATGGATATCCTTGGAATCAACGTTCCGGTGCTTACCATCCCCGTAAAGCCAGGCAGAAACTTGGCGGTCATTATTGAAGTAGCCGCCATGAACAACCGGCAGAAAAAGATGGGATATAACGCGGCACAGGAGCTGCTTGCAAGCCTTGGCATGGAATTTACCAAGGATGAGGTAAGCGGAAAGAACAAGATAGACTGGGCGCCATAATTTATGCGTTGTACATTTTAAAGAGGGATTTGTATTATGAAAATTATTGCAGATACGCACACGCACACGCTTGCTTCCACCCATGCCTACAGCACGGCACAGGAAATGGTTACGGCGGCAAAGGAAAAGGGGCTGTACGCGATTGCGCTTACCGACCATGCATACAGAATGCCGGGAGCCCCCGGAGAGTGGTTTTTTGAGAACCTGCACGCAATTCCGCCCACGCTTTACGGTGTACGCGTATTAAGAGGGATGGAAGCCAATGTGATTGATTTTGACGGAAATTTGGATGCCCCGCAGGATATACAAAAAAAGATGGAGTGGATTGTGGCTTCTATCCATGGGCTTTTACTCGACGGAGAACCGTCGTATGAGGCATGTACGCAGCTTTGGCTGCGCGTGGCGGAAAACCCGCATGTTCGGGTGATCGGGCATAGCGGCGCGCCTGCTTATGTCTACGATTATGAAAAGGTTATTCCGCAATTTGCTGCACAGGGAAAGCTGATTGAAATCAACAACGCAACGTTCCGCGTTCGGAAAAACTCGGTGGAAAACTGTATGAAAATTGCAAAAATCTGCAAAAAGGTTGGCGCGTATATTGTGGTGAATTCGGATGCCCATTTTTCCACAGCGGTTGGAAACGTAGACCCGGCGCTTGCCATGCTTGCAGAAATTGATTTTCCGCAGGAGCTTATTGTAAATGCTGATACCGGGCGATTTAAGGATTATCTGCGCGCCTGCGGCATATCTCTTTAATAAAAAGGGTTTTGCTGCTGGCGTATATCATACATATTTGGAGGGGCTATGACAAATCTTGACCGCATCAAAGAAACAGCTTTAGATTTTGGCTGTGATGTAAAGGAAAACGAGCCAATGAAAAGCTACACGACCTTTAAAATTGGCGGAAACGCACAGATTTTGGTTACGGCAAAAAGCTTAAACGGACTGGTTGCAGTTTTAAAGGCGTGCAAAACGCAAGGTGCGCCCTGCTTTATCCTGGGCAGAGGCTCGAACCTGCTGGTTTCAGACCAGGGGATAGAAGGGGTCGTTCTGCGGCTTGACGGCGATTTTAAAAGCATTTCTTTAGTGGATGACGATACCGTCTTTTGCGGGGCGGGTGTCAGCCTTGCAAGGCTTTGTGCGTTTGCCTGTGAGCATTCTTTAAGCGGGCTGGAGTTTGCATGGGGAATCCCCGGCAGTGCCGGGGGGGCCGCGTTTATGAATGCGGGCGCTTATACGGGAGAGATGAAGGACGTGCTGCTTTGCTGCCACCATGTAACACCGGACGGAACGGTTGGCAGTATAGAAAAAAAGGATTTGCAGTTTTCCTACCGTCACAGCGTATATGCGGACAATGGGTTTGTCATTACAGGAATTGTCGTTAAGCTGCAAAAGGATTCGGAAACAGAAATCCGGAACAGAATGGATGAATTTATGCGGCGGCGCAGGGAAAAACAACCGTTGGAATACCCGAGTGCCGGCAGCGTTTTTAAAAGACCGGAAGGCCATTTTGCAGGAACCTTAATCGAGCAGGCCGGCTTAAAGGGCTACAGGATAGGCGGTGCTGAAATCAGCCGAAAGCATGCGGGTTTTATTATCAACCGGGGCAACGCTACGGCGCAGGACGTTTTGGACTTAATCCGGCATATTCAAAACACGGTGCGCAGTGATTTTGATGTGGATCTTGTTTGCGAAGTGCGATATGTGGGCAGATAAACCGTATTTTACGGGAGGTATATACAATGGAGTTTGTCATTATAACGGGACTTTCCGGCGCCGGCAAAACGATTGCCATGCATGCGCTGGAAGATATAGATTTTTATTGTGTGGATAATCTTCCCCCTGTTTTGATTCCCACCTTCTATGATTTATGTAAAAATTCATCTGAAGAAAGGATGAAGCAGGTTGCAGTGGTAACCAATATCCGTACAGGGGAAGATTTTCAAAGCTTTAGAGATATTCTGTCAAAGCTCAGAGGGGAAAATAAACCCTTTAAAATTATGTTTTTGGACACCAAAAAGGATGTGTTGCTTACAAGATATAAGGAAACGCGCCGGAAGCATCCGTTAAGCGAAACCTATCGCGGCTCTACCATAGAGGCGGTTAATTTGGAATCAGAACTTTTAAAAAGTGTAAAAGAGCATGCGGATTATACCATTGATACAACCCATCTTTCCCCGGCACAGCTTAAGGAGCGTGTTTCCACATTGTTTTTGGGGGAAGCGCATCTGGCGCTTACGGTAACGTGCATGTCGTTTGGTTTTAAATATGGCGCGCCGTCGGAGGCTGATCTGGTTTTTGACGTTCGCTGTCTGCCGAACCCGTTTTATATTGAAGCGCTTAAGCATAAGACCGGGCTTGATGAAGACGTACGGGAATATGTTTTGAAATGGGAGCAGACTCAGGGGCTTGTCAAGCGGGTCTTTGACCTGGTGGACTACACACTGCCGCTTTATATTGAAGAAGGAAAAAGCCAGCTTGTGATTGCGTTTGGCTGTACAGGAGGAAAACACCGCAGCGTTGCGCTTGCAAGGCTGCTTTATACTCATCTTGTCGACAATGGTCAGCGCGCGAGCATCCACCACAGGGATATTCGGAAAGCCTAACCTTTAAAGGTGTATATTGGAAAGGAACGTAGGAATATGTCGTTTGCCTTTGATACAAAGCGCGAGCTGTGCCAAATTGCAAGCCATCATTTTGCTCTGCAAAGAGCGGAAGGGTATGGGCTTTTATTATTTGCCAAAAACTTTTCGGAACAAAAGATTGTATTCAGTACAGAAAACGCTTTTGTAGCCAGCCGGTATATGGAGCTTCTGGCGGAGGTGTGGCAGGCTGTTACGGAAAAAAAGACGGCGCTTACAAGAAAAAGGGGCGGTGCGCACCTGTTTACGGTGACCGTGCCGGACGAGCACGACTGCAAAAAAATTTTTACGGATCTTGGGCATGGAAGCGCACAGCTGAACCTTCGCATCAATCGTGCAAATTTGGATGATGAAAGCGCTGTGGCCGCCTTTTTGCGCGGCGTGTTTCTTTGCTGCGGCACGGTTACCAATCCGCAAAAAGAGTATCATCTGGAATTCAGCATGCCTTACAAAAATCTTTGCAGCGATTTATGCCGTCTGATATCTGAAGTAACGGAGCTTACAAAAGAACCGCGCACGATTAACCGAAAAGGGAGCTTTATCGCCTATATTAAGGACAGTGAGCAGATTTCTGATTTTCTGACGTTTATCGGCGCGCCGGTTGCAGCTATGTCGATTATGCAGGAAAAAATATATAAGGACATCCGAAATACGGCCAACCGCAAGACTAATTCTGAAATTGCAAATATTCATAAAACGGCGCAGGCGGCAGCGCTTCAAATCAAGGCGATTGAGAAAATTGCGCATGCAAAGGGGTTGGATTTTTTACCGGACGATTTAAAAGAGGTAGCGCTGCTGCGTATTGCATACCCGGAGCTTTCGCTGCGTGATTTGGGTAAGCAGCTTAAAATGCCGATCAGCCGCAGCGGCGTAAACCATAGGATGCAGCGGATCATGGAAATCGCACGGGAAATGGAAGAGGCGTAATTTGTTCTGAAAAATTATACGTTGTACGGCGACGCAAAGGCGGGGCCTCTTTATTTACGGTCAATACCCGCTGTAATTGCGGTAGCGGTATGTTTTTTGGATAGCAATGAGGTGATTTTATGGCGTTTGTGCATTTACATGTACATAGCGAATATAGCCTGCTCGACGGCGCATGCAGGCTGAAAAAACTGGTGGAAACGGCAAAGGCCCAGGGGGCACAGGCGATTGCAGTTACAGACCACGGCGCGATGTATGCAGCCGTGGATTTTTATAAGCTTGCAAAGGCACAGGGGATAAAGCCCATTATTGGGTGCGAGGTCTATGTTGCGCCCAGAACGCGGTTTGACAAAACACCGGAGCTGGACAGAGAAAGCCGGCACATGGTGCTGTTATGCGAGAACAACACAGGCTACCAAAACCTAATCCAGATTGTTTCACAGGCCTGGACAGAGGGTTTTTATAATAAACCGCGCGTGGATGATTCGTTGCTTGAAAAGCACCACGAAGGTTTGATCTGTCTTTCTGCCTGTTTGGCGGGGGAGCTGCCCCGCCGCCTTTTAAACGGCGATTACGAGGGCGCAAAGCAAAAGGCGTTGTATTACCAAAGCGTGTTTGGAAAGGGCAACTATTATATTGAACTGCAGGATCATGGGATAGAAGACCAAAAGCGGACAAACCCTCTGCTGATCCGGATTGCAGAGGAAACGGGCATTCCGCTGGTGGTCACAAACGACTGCCACTATATTGCGAAAGAAGACAGCGAGATGCATCATATCCTGCTATGCATACAGACAAACCATACCGTTTTGGACGACGATAAGATGGAGTTTGCAACCGATGAATTTTATTTAAAGACAGAGCAAGAGATGCGCGCGCTGTTTCCGGACCAGCCGCAGGCGTTTGATAATACGGCAAAAATTGCACAGCGCTGCAATGTGGAGTTTGAGTTTGGGCATACAAAGCTGCCGCACTTTGACGTGCCTGGCGGGCACGATCATTTTGCCTATTTTAAAGAGCAATGCTACCAGGGGCTTTATAAGCATTATGGCGACCATCCGGCAAAGGAGCTGACTGACCGGCTGGAATATGAGCTGAATACAGTGCATCAGATGGGGTATGTGGATTATTATCTGATCGTCAACGATTTTATTCAATATGCAAAATCGCAGGGTATACCGGTCGGGCCGGGGCGCGGCTCCGGCGCGGGGAGTCTTGCGGCTTACTGCATAGGGATTACCGGCATAGACCCTATTAAATATAATCTTCTGTTTGAACGCTTTTTAAACCCGGAGCGCGTAAGCATGCCGGATTTTGACATAGACTTTTGCAAGGACCGACGCCAGGAGGTCATTGATTACGTAATCCAAAAATACGGCGCAGACCATGTTGCGCAGATCATTGCCTTTGGAACCATGGCGGCACGCGGCGCCATCCGCGATGTGGGGCGGGCCCTTGCTATACCCTATGGCGTTGTAGACGGCGTTGCAAAGTTAGTCCCAAACGACCTTGGTATGACTATTGAAAAGGCGCTCTCCATATCGTCCGATTTAAAGGACAGGTATGATACAGACGAACAGATTCACAAGCTGATTGATATGGCGAAAAGCATTGAGGGAATGCCGCGTCATGCAACAACGCACGCGGCGGGTGTTGTTATTACAGAGCAGCCCGTAAGCGCATATGTTCCATTGGCAAAAAACGACGAAGCCGTCGTTACGCAATTTACGATGACCACGCTTGAGGAGCTGGGACTTTTAAAAATGGATTTTCTGGGACTGCGCAACCTGACGGTCCTGGATGATGCCCGAAAGCTGATCTTAAAGACCAATCCGCAATTTTCTGTTACAGATATTCGGGAAGACGACGCAGCCGTGTACGAAATGCTTTCGCAGGGGTTGTCGGAAGGCGTGTTTCAGTTTGAATCCGCCGGCATGAAGAATGTGCTGACGCAGCTAAAGCCCGAATCTTTGGAAGATCTGATCGCCGTTATCTCCCTGTACAGGCCGGGGCCGATGGAATCTATCCCAAGATATATAGAAAACCGCCATCATCCGGAAAAGATCACGTATAAGCACCCCATGCTCAAAGAGATTTTAGAGGTAACCTACGGCTGTATTGTATATCAGGAGCAGGTCATGCAGATATTCAGAAAGCTTGCGGGATATTCGCTTGGCCGTGCGGATATTGTGCGGCGCGCGATGTCTAAAAAGAAAAAGGATGTGATGGAGCGCGAGCGGAAAATTTTTATACACGGCCTGGTCAATGAAAACGGAGAGGTTGAAGTAGAGGGCTGCCTGCGCAGAGGGATTCATGAGCAGGTAGCGGCTTCTGTTTTTGGAGAAATGGAAAGCTTTGCCTCCTATGCTTTTAATAAATCGCACGCCGCTGCATATGCCAATATTTCTTATCAGACGGCGTGGATGAAATGCCATTATCCAAAAGAATACCTTGCAGCGTTGCTTACCAGCGTGCTGGACAGTGCAAACAAGCTTGCGGCCTATACGGCAGAATGCAACCGCTTGCATATACAGGTGCTGCCGCCGCATGTGAATATCAGTACAGACGGTTTTACAGTTTCCGGCGGCGATATCCGCTTTGGGCTGATGGCCATTAAAAATCTTGGCAGGGGGTTTATTCTGGCAATTGTTTCCGAGCGCGAGCAAAACGGCCCCTACACCTCTTTTTATAATTTTTGTAAACGTGTGTATGGCAAAAACGGTATGAACAGCCGCGCGGTAGAAAGCCTGATAAAAAGCGGAGCGCTTGATAATCTGGGAGCAAACCGCCGTGAAATGCTGAGCAATGTAAAAATGATTTTGGACGGACTTGAACAAGACCGGCGCAAAAATATGGACGGACAGCTGAGCTTTTTTGACGATGTACTTACCGCTGAGAGTGTGGAGCCTGTTTTGGCGCCTATGCAGGATTTTCCCATTCATGAAAAGCTTGCAATGGAAAAAGAAATTGCGGGAATGTATTTGTCCGGCCATCCTATGGCGGAATATGCCGCCGTTTGTAAGGCACTGCGAACAGATAAGATCATCAAGATCCTTGAAAGCGACGGTGTTCATGGGATGTACAGGGACGCAGCGAAAGTGCGTATCATTGCGATTGTTTCCTCTGTGAAGCTGAAAACTACCAAAAACAATGCAATGATGGCGTTTGTAACGGTAGAAGACATGACAGGCGCCATAGAGATGCTGGTGTTCCCGCAGACGCTGGCGGAATACGGTACGTTTTTTTTAGAAGGGAACGTGCTGGATATTTTAGCTTCCGTCAGCCTGCGGGAGGATGAAGAGCCCAAGCTTTTATGCAATCAGGCAAAGCTGGCGACCAAGGAGCTGCCGCAGACAGCGGGGGAATCCGGACAAACGCCGGCGGCAAATATATCTGTGGAGCAACTACAAAGAACCGTCCCGGCGCTTTATCTGCGCGTGAAAAATCTGCATTGCAGGGAGTATGAACGAGCAAAACAGGTGCTTGATATATTTGACGGAAGAAACCCTGTGATTTTTGTGCTTACGGAAGAAAAAAGACAGGTCCGGGCGCCTGCGAATATGTGGGTGGATTTAAACGATGTAATGGTGCGGGAATTAAAGGCGCGTTTAGGAGAACATAATGTCGGTGTGAAATAAACACGATTTGCCCAGTAAAAGGCTTTGTTAAAAAATTCGCAAAATTCCTGTAAATTTAAGAAAAAAGCTTGATTCGGCCCATGCATTTGTACTATAATGATATTCAGCGAAATTTTCACATCGGAGGAATAGAATATGTCAGTAAAATCTATAGCAGTTCTTACAAGCGGCGGGGATGCTCCGGGAATGAACGCGGCAGTCAGGGCGGTTGCAAGGACGGCGTTGTCGAAAGGAATGCGTGTAATCGGTGTACACAGAGGCTATAACGGCCTTCTTAACGGCGACGTTTTTGAAATGAACCTCCGCTCTGTTTCAGATATTATTCACAGAGGCGGTACGACGCTCTATACGGCAAGAAGCGAAGAGTTTAATACCCCTGCCGGTGTAGAAAAGGCGGCGAACACCTGCCGCAGCCTTGGGGTAAACGGCGTTGTCGTAATTGGCGGCGACGGTTCTTTTCGCGGTGCGCGTGATTTGACAAACCACGGGATTCCCTGTGTTGGGATACCCGGCACAATCGATAACGATATTGCATGCAGTGAATACACAGTTGGGTTTGATACAGCCATGAATACCGCAATGGAAATGGTTGACAGAATCCGCGATACCGCGCAGTCGCATGACCGCTGCAGCGTGGTTGAGGTCATGGGCAGGCGCTGCGGTGATATTGCGTTGGAAACAGGCATTGCAGTAGGCGCTACGGCAATCCTTGTGCCTGAGATCCCGTATGATATAAGGCGCGATGTAATAGAGCGGATGCGCTATACACAGAATTCCGGCAAGAAACACTTTATTGTCATTGTGGCTGAAGGGATTGGCGGCGTAGAGCAGATCGCAAAACAGATTGAAGAGGAAACAGGGATTGAAACAAGAGCGACGGTTCTGGGGCACGTACAAAGGGGCGGTTCCCCCACGCTGCGTGACAGAGTGGTGGCAAGCACCATGGGTCATAAGGCAGTCGATCTTCTGGCAAAAGGAATTGGAAACAGGGTGGTTGCCATGAAGAACGGACAGATTGTGGATTATGACATCACAGAGGCACTGAATATGAAAAAGCAGTTTAATACCGAGCTTTATAATATTGCAATGGACATTTCTATTTAACCCGGCTTTGGCGCTTTTTTGAACGGCTGTGCTTTACAGCCGTTCATTTGGGTTTTGTTGGTTTTATAAGAAAGGACCGGTAGAATTTTGCAAAAAACACTCCATAAAAAAATAACGCTTGCCCAAACAGCAGGTTTTTGTTTTGGTGTAGACCGTGCGGTACATATGGTGTACAAGCTGTTAGACGAGGGGAAAAAAGTATGTACTTTGGGGCCGATTATCCATAATGCGGAGATGGTCCGTTCCTTGAAAGACAGGGGCGCATTGATTGCGCGCGCACCCGAAGAGGTACCAGACGACTGTACGGTGGTGATCCGTTCACACGGCGTGCCGCTTTCCGTTTATGATTGTATTGCACATAGAAAGCTTATGTGTAGCGACGCTACATGCCCGTTTGTGACAAAAATACATAAAACGGTTTATGAGCAGTCTAAAAATGGAAAAGTGATTTTTATTATTGGCGATAAGGATCATCCGGAGGTACAGGGAATTCAGGGCCATTGCACAACAGAAAGTTTTACCATGAAAACCCCAAAGGAAATTGAAAAACTGGCTATTAATTTTCCGGAGCTGAAAAATAAAGAGATTTGTGTAGTCGCACAGACTACTTTTGATGTATCACAATGGAAAAAATGTTTAGAAACTGTAAAAAAGGTATATACAAATGTCACTTTTTTTGATACAATATGTAGTGCTACGTCAGAAAGACAGAAAGAAGCAATGTCTCTTGCGGAAAAATCTGACCTTATGGTTGTCATTGGCGACAAAAGCAGTTCGAACTCCTGTAAGCTTTATCATATTTGCAAGGAGCACTGTGAAAGGACTTTTTTCGTGCAGACAAGCGAAGATCTGGATATGCAGGAAATCATCCATGCAGACTCTATCGGCGTAACTGCGGGCGCGTCAACGCCTGCCAGGATAATAAAGGAGGTACTGGATAAAATGACAGATATGTTGAACAAATCCGGTGAAACAACAATGGACAATACAGAAACTAGCTTTGCTCAGATGCTCGAAGAGAATCTGAAAAGTTTTAATACAGATGGGAGGGTACAGGGAATTGTCGAGAGAATCACTCCCAATGAGGTTTTTGTTGACGTGGGCAGAAAACAGGCCGGCGTTGTAAAGCTTGACGAGCTTACAGACGACCCGAACGCGAAAACGGAAGACCTTGTAAAAATTGGCGATAAGCTGGACTTGCTGATTATGCGCACAAATGATCAGGAAGGGGTTATAATGCTTTCCAAAAAACGTGTCGATGCGTTAAAAGGTTGGGACATGGTTGTGGAAGCTGCTGAGAACAAGGAGATTCTTACAGGGATTGTAACGGAAGTCATCAAAGGCGGCCTGCTTGTTGCTTTTGAAGGAATGAAAATATTTATCCCTGCTTCCCAGGCGACCGCTTCAAGAGGCGAGGCCTTGGAAAATCTTTTAAAGCAGGAAGTTCGTTTCAGAATTATCGATATAGATAAAAAACGTCGGCGCGCGGTTGGTTCTATTCGCAGCGTATTAAGAGAAGAAAACGCAAAGCTCCGGGAAGAGTTCTGGAAGCATTGCGAGGTCGGCAAGGTATATACCGGCACGGTCAAATCTTTAACAAGCTATGGTGCGTTTGTAGATATTGGCGGCGTAGACGGTATGATTCATATATCGGAATTGTCCTGGGAGCGCATTAAGCACCCCTCTGAGGTTGTCCAAGTGGGTGACACAGTAGAAGTATATGTAAAGGATATTGATAAGGAAAAGGGCAATGTTTCTTTAGGATACAAAAAGACAGAGGACAACCCCTGGGAAAAGCTGAAAAATGAATACCCGGTTGGTACGGTAGTGGATGTGCAGATCGTTGGCATGACCTCTTTTGGGGCGTTTGCAAAAATTTTGCCCGGTATTGATGGGTTGATCCATATTTCCCAGATTGCCAACCGCAGGATTGAAAAGCCCGAGGACGAGCTTTCGATCGGGCAGACCGTACAGGCAAAAATTACGGCGATTGATTTTGAGAAAAAGCGCGTGAGCCTTTCTATCCGTGCGCTTTTGGAACCTGAGCAGGAAAAACAGGCTGTAACAGAAGAGGTTGCGCCGGCAGTGCAGGAGGCTTCTGCTGAAGAAACATCTGCTTCTACACAGGAGGATGGTGCGGCTGCTCCTGCTCCCGCAGAAGAAGTGTCTTCCCCTGTAGCGGAAGATGCGGCTGCTCCTGCGGATGAGACACCGGAAGCATAATTTTTACTTTAAAACAGGGCAAAGCGTATAGTTATATACGTTTTGCCTTTTTGTTTGCAGCTGCAGCACAGTGTGCAAGAGGCAGACCATTTTTTTGATTTTATGGAAAGCAGGCGTATATGGAATGTTGACGGAACTTACAAAACAGGCAAGTCTTGCAACAAAAGAGCTGTTGCAGGCCGCAAAGCTGAAAAAAGGGGATATTTTTGTTGTGGGCTGTTCCAGCAGTGAAATAGGTGGTAGCCGCCTTGGGACAAATTCCAGCCTTGAAACGGCGCAAGCGGTTTTTAAAGGTATTTATCCAGTACTGGAGGAGCAGGGCGTTTTTTTGGCTGCACAATGTTGTGAGCATTTGAACAGGGCCCTTATTATAGAAGAGGCCGCTGCGCTGGCAAACGGCTTTACAATTGTAAACGCAGTCCCGCAGCCCAAAGCCGGCGGCTCGTTTGCAACAACAGCATATCAAAATTTTGCACACCCGGTGGCTGTAGAACAGGTGATTGCTGCGGCTGGTATGGATATAGGCGGAGTTTTGATCGGGATGCATCTGCGCCCAACGGTTGTACCCGTGCGCCTTTCTATCCAGAAAATAGGGCAAGCGCCTTTAATCTGCGCACGGACCAGGCCCAAATTTGTGGGCGGCGAGCGCGCTGTGTATGACGAAATGCTGAAATAATTGCGAAAGGAAAGCGCACCATGACCTATAAAGAAGAATTTATACAGATTTATCAGGAAAATATTAAGCGTTCGGGTTCCAAGGAACTGCTGGATTGGTTGCTGCGCACAGATTTTTTTACGGCACCTGCCAGCACGAAATATCACTGCGCCTGTGAAAACGGACTGATTATGCACAGCATAAGCGTGTATAAGGTGATGATGGAAAAGCATTTTGACGCGCAGACAGACAGCGCGGAAAGCTTTGCAATTTGCGCGCTGCTGCATGACCTGTGTAAGGCGCAGTTTTATAAGGTATCTACCCGAAACGTAAAAAATGAAGAAACCGGAGCATGGGAGAAACAGCCGTTTTATATGGTGGAAGATACATTCCCCTACGGCCATGGCGAAAAATCTGTTTTTTTGATCGAACGCTTTATGCGCCTGAAGGTGGAAGAAGCAGTAGCGATCCGCTGGCATATGGGTGGTTTTGAAGATGGGGGAGGCTTTTCGATAAGCCTGGCCTATGAAAAATATCCGATTGCAGTCAAGCTGCATCTTGCAGATCTGGAATCCACCTATTTGCGGGAAAAGCATACGTCCGCCGTTACGAAAAGATAAAAACAAACCGATCGGTTGCTTGTAAGCGCACTTTAAAAGTGCGCTTTTTTCTTGTTTGCAGCTAAAAATACCCGCTGTATAATTAAGAAAAAGCCTTTTAAAATTACAGCCGGTAATATGTTTTTTAAAATTGCAAGAGCGTTTACTGCGCCCTGCAATTTTAAAACTTATACAACTTTCTGTACAGAAAAAACTATTCAAAGGCAACGTATAAATATACATTGCATCATTTTGATTTTTCTCTTGAATTTCCTGCGCGTAGGGGTTAAACTATATTTAAAAAGTTACAAATTGTTATCTGCTTATAAAGGGGCGGGTTTTCTTGCCAGATATAGAAATATCGGTTATTATTCCGGTAAAGAACATAGATAAATATATTTCTGCAATCATTCAAAATCTTACGCAGGAGCTTACAGACAGGAGCATTGAGTTTGTTGTTGTAGATATGTATTCGTCTGATAAAACCATGCTTTCAGCGCTTAAGGCGATTAAAGCGTCGGGCCAAAGCGGATTTGTCATACAAAATGGCGTAGACGGCCTGCCAGGGGCGCTTAATGCAGGGATTTATAAAGCGACAGGAAAGTATGTTACGTTTTTATTCCCCAGGAAAATATATAAAAACATGGTTGCACCATATTTTTCCACTGCGCAGAAGCATCATGCGGATTTTGTATTTGGCAGCGCACCGGGATGCGATACAAGGCTTTCCGCGGCGTTAAAGTCCAATGCGATTAAGGGAACGGAGGTTATAACGGGCATTGTAAAGGGGATTATCAATATTGACCTTGCAGCCGTATTGATTTCCAGAGAGCTTTTGCAAAAGAAGAACATCTTTTTTAACGCTGCTTCCCGTTATGGCTTTGCAGAGGAATTTATTTACAGACTGCTTTTAAAAACAGATGCCAATTATCAGTCTTCTGCCGTTTTACATCGTGACACGGAGCATGTGCTTCCGCCTGTCAAGCAGGAGCCCATAGGAATTGCCTGTTTTGACCGGGTTGACGGTCTTATAAAAATTTCAGATTTGCTCCATTATGGCCATGGTGAAAACCACAGGCTTTACGAGTTGTTTATTTATACGGTTTTACCTGGCGCTGTTTTTGATTGTATTGATCTTTTACTCAGAGAAGGAATGGGATACAGCGCCGTCAAAAACGCGATTAAGCTGAAAGGCTATGAAGCGCTGCTTGTTTCCGGAAAAACTACAGATTCACAGCTGAAAAGAAAAATTTTCACATGGAAGCTCATGCCGTGGATGTATAAGCCCGCAAAATAGGCGGCAGTGCAAATTTTGATCATTGGGTGGATAGAATGAATATAGAAGAGGCACGGATACTATCTGAAAAACTGCAAAAGCAGATTAAATACCATAACGACCGCTACTACAATAAAGACGCGCCGGAGATCAGCGACTATGAATACGACATGCTTCTGCGCAGTCTGGAGGATTTGGAAGCACAGTTTCCACAGCTTATTACGGAAGATTCCCCTACGCAGAAGGTTGGCGGGAGAGCGTCGCAAAAATTTGCCCCTGTTGTGCACAGCGTCCCTATGGAAAGCCTGCACGATGCCTTTTCGGAAGAAGAGCTCTATGATTTTGACAGGAAAGTGCGCGCTGCGGTGGAAGATCCCGCTTATGTTGTCGAGCCGAAATTTGACGGCCTTTCTGTTTCGTGCGAATACAAAAATGGCCTTTTTGTGCGCGGGTCCACCAGGGGGGACGGAACCGTTGGCGAGGATATTACAGAAAACCTTATGACAATTAAATCCCTTCCCAAACGTTTGTCAGAGCCTTTGCCGTATCTTGAAGTGCGCGGGGAGGTTTATATGTCTAACGACAGTTTTTTGCGTTTATTGGAAAAGCAGGAAGAAAATGAAGAAAAACCTTTTAAAAATCCAAGGAATGCCGCGGCGGGATCGCTGCGCCAGAAGGACAGCAGGATAACGGCACAAAGGGATTTGGATATTTTTGTTTTTAATATTCAGCAGATAGAAGGACATACCCTGCAATCGCATGCGCAGTCGCTGCAATTTCTTGCGCAGCTTGGGTTTCCGGCTCCGCCCTTTTATCATGTTTTTACGCATATAGAGGGTGTAATAAATGAAATCCAACGAATTGGAAATATGCGCGGGGAGCTGCCATATCAAATAGACGGCGCCGTTGTAAAAGTGGATTCTTTTGCACACAGGCGCCTGCTTGGAAGCACGGCAAAATTTCCAAAGTGGGCGGAGGCGTTTAAGTACCCGCCAGAGGAAAAAGCAACAAAGCTGTTGGATATTGTAATCAATGTGGGCAGGACGGGCGCGCTTACGCCAACTGGCGTGTTTGAACCTGTCACGCTTGCAGGTACAACCGTGACAAGGGCGGTATTGCATAACGAAGCCTTTATTAAAGAAAAGGACATCCGTATAGGGGATACGGTCGTGCTGCGCAAAGCCGGGGAAATTATTCCGGAGGTTGTCGCGCTGAAGGCGCACGGGGAAAATACGGTGCCGTTTTCCATGCCAAAGCTATGCCCGTCCTGCGGAAGCCCGGTTGTGCGTGAACAGGGGGAAGCTGCGCTGCGTTGCACCAACACAGACTGTCCTGCGCAACTGATGCGTCATCTGATCCATTTTGTGTCGCGCGACGCGATGGATATTGACGGGCTTGGCCCAGCTGTTTTGCACCAGCTGGTGAATACCGGTATGGTGCATTCCCCGGCAGACCTTTACAGGCTGGACCGGGAAAAATTGATTTCCCTTGAGCGTATGGGTACGCTTTCTGCGGATCATTTGCTCTCTGCGGTAGAAAAATCAAAAGAAAATGCACTGTACAGGCTGATTTTTGCACTTGGTATCCGTCATATTGGACAGAAGGCGGCCAAGCTCTTGTGCGAACATTTTGGAACAATAGAAAAAATTGAACAGGCCGATGTACAGCAGATTGCGCAAATTGATGGGTATGGCTTGGTGATGGCACAGAGCGTACAGGATTATTTTGCGCTGCCGCAGACAAAGCGGCTGCTTGCAGAGCTGCGTGCATGTGGAGTACAAATGCCGCCGGCAGAGCAAAGGGCCGCCGGGCTGTTGACCGGCAAGGTGTTCGTTTTGACAGGCACGCTTCCGACTTTAAAAAGAAGCGAAGCGGAAAAAATCATTGAAGATCTTGGTGGGAAAACCTCTTCCAGTGTGTCCGCAAAGACGGACTATGTTTTGGCAGGGGAAGAAGCGGGCAGTAAACTTGCAAAGGCGCAGAAAATAGGCGTTCCTGTGATCAATGAAGAAATGTTTAGAAAAATGTGCGGCCTATAATGACTGGTAAGAGCCTTTGGAGCAGCACGTGCATTTTGATTTTGCAGAAAAGCATATTCATGATCAAGCAAGCTGGTCTGTATGTACGGTGTGCTTTTAAAAAAGTTGACAGAGTATAAAGCTAAAATTTGGATTTCGATGATCAAGAAAGAACGATCTTAAATAAAGAAAAGGTCCTTTATGGTTTAATTCCATAAAGGACCTTTTCTTTTACTATGCGCCTGTTTGTTTTTACGGTTCTAAACGCCAGAACCTGTCCATATATATGAAGTAACCTGAATCATAAACGGACGCTTCAAAGAAAGGACAGATCAATATGGATACAGAGTATTATGCCCGGCGTTTTGACAGTGCGGCAAAAGGGTTATGCAACGGGCTTTTTGCAAGTGTTTCTGCCTTGCCGGATACCATAAAGGCACAGGCACAGGAAATCCGCATCCGCGTAAACCGGCCTGTAGCAATTTACTGCACAAATAAAATGTACTATTTAACGGAAGACGGAAGGCCCGTCACAACCTTTGTCAACGGAAAAATGCGCAACGTTACACAGCAGGAGGTGCTTGAAACCTTTCAAAATTTATGTGGCTATTCCGTTTACAGCCATCAAAAAGAGATTCAAAACGGATTTTTGACTATACGGGGCGGACACAGGGCCGGCATATGCGGCACAGCTGTTTATAAAGACCGTGCTCTTACAAATATACGGGATGTATCTTCTGTTAACATCCGCATTGCGCGGCAGGTTGACGGCGCAGCCGATCCATTGCTGGAAGCCCTGGGAACGGATTTTAAAGGACTGCTGCTCTGCGGCGCGCCTGCCTGTGGAAAAACAACCGTGCTGCGCGACCTTGCAAGGCAGCTGACAGATACCGGGCGGAAAAAGGTATGTGTGATCGATGAGCGTGGCGAGCTTGCCGGCACCTATGCCGGCGTATGCCAAAACGACCTGGGCCAGAGCGATATTCTCAACGGCTATACCAAGGGCGAAGGAATTATGCAGGCGCTGCGCTGCCTTTCCCCGGATATTATCATCTGTGATGAAGCCGGAAGCAGCGAGGATGTGCAGGCGATTGCGCAAGGCGTCAACGCAGGCGTTTCAATTGTTGCCAGTATCCATGCCGCAACTCCACAGGAGCTGCTGGCCAGAAGCCAGGGAAGGATGCTGTTAAAAACAGGCGCGTTTGAAAGCGTTGTGTTTTTTAAAGGAAGGCAGAAGCCCGGTGAAATGAAAGAAATTAAAAAGACAAAGGAGCTTTTTTATGCTACGCTTGGCGGCCGTAACGGCAATTATACTTTCCGGCGCACTGACAGGCCTCTGTGCGTCGCAGCGGCTTACAGCAAGGGTCTCTTTTTTTGAAAGCTTTCTTGCGTTTTTGGTACGCCTGCAGGCGCAGATCCGTTTTAACGCAGACGATTTGTCCCGCCTTTTGGCAACGGATGAAGCGGATGGTGCAGTTGCCGTTTTTTTAAAGGAATGCAGGCAAACGGCGCAGACAGAAGACAGGAACGTTATGCAGGTTTGGCCGCAGGCGGTTGACCGTATCCCCAAAAATACAGGGCTTACAAGCGATGACAGAAAACTGCTAAAGGATTTTTCTGCGGCGCTTGGAACGACCGATATAGACGGGCAGGTTGCACATTGTGAGCTTTATAAGACGCTTGCCGGTGCCCGCCTGGAGCAGGCAAGGGAGGAAAAAGCAAAAAAGGGAAAGCTTTACCGTATGCTTGGCGTTTTTTCAGGCGTGTGTGTCTCTCTTTTGATCTTATAAAAAGGATGGTTATACAGAAATGGATGTTGATTTGATCTTTAAAATAGCGGCAATTGGTATTATTGTCGCGGTGCTCAATCAGGTGCTGATCCGTTCGGGCAGAGAGGAACAGGCGATGATGACAACGCTTGCCGGGCTGATTGTGGTTTTGCTTATGATTATCCAGCAGATCAGCGATCTCTTCTCTACCATTAAATCCTTATTTGGGCTTTAAAAATGGATATTTTTGCAATCTGTATAGCCGCTGTGGCGGCGACCATCCTTGCGGTTACACTTAAAAGATATAACCCCGAAATTTCCATGCTTCTTGCGATCGGCGCAGGTGTTGGCATCTTTGTGCTGGTATTAAGCCAAATACCGCAGGCGCTTTCACAGATCAGCACGCTTTTATCCAGAGCGGGTATGCCGCTTGCGTATGGACAGGTTCTGTTTAAAGCGCTGGGGATTTGCTTTTTATGCCAATTTTCCTCAGACGCCTGTAAGGATGCAGGACAATCGGCGCTTGCGTCCAAGGTGGAGCTTGCCGGAAAACTGATGATCGTGTTGCTTGCATTACCCATGCTGGAAGATATTGTAAACACGGCCGTAACGCTAATGGGAGCGGAATAAAGAAGGATAAACAGAAAAGGACTTAAAAATATGAAAAAAACAGGTGCTGCTGTTTTGATTTTGCTCTTAATTTTCCTGTGTTCGCAGATACATGTGCAGGCTTATGAGGCAGACGAACAGCCGCAAAATGTAGATGAAATTTATGATGAGCAGCTGAAAAACAGCGGTGCAGAGGAACTGTTTGACGAACTCCCCCCACAGGCACAGCGCAATTTGGAGGAGCTGGGCGTGGAATCGCCCGACTGGAGGGAGCTCAATGCCCTGAGCTTTGGAGCTGTTTTTTCACAGATCATGCAAATGCTTGGGGAAAACGGACAGACGCCGGCACTTGCAATGGCGCAGGTGCTTGCACTGATGCTTCTATGTGCACTGGCAGACGGCTTAAAACTTTCTTTTGGAGAAAAACCACT
Organism: uncultured Oscillospiraceae bacterium; assembly: GCA_900541565.1. Classification (GTDB taxonomy): domain Bacteria; phylum Bacillota; class Clostridia; order Oscillospirales; family Acutalibacteraceae; genus Scatavimonas; species Scatavimonas merdipullorum. Next base: position 70,772 of record UQKB01000003.1, on the reverse strand, counting down.
TGGTGGGATCATTGGTATAGTCAGTACACTATGTATATGCGGCGTTCTGGTTTATCCAATTGTGGAAGCCATTGAAAAAAGTGCACAGGTTATTGTAACGGCTTCCGGCTTTATGCTGCTTTACATACCGGTGATGGTCGGCGTTATGATCGCTGCGGGACAAGCGGTCAGCGGCGCCTCGTACTATACGCTGATGATGGGAGCCGGACAGGTGGTAACACAGGTTTCCTCTAACGTCTTGGTGCCTTTATTAAATATCTTTTTAGGGATGTCGATCGTCAGCTCCATTTCACAGCGTATCAATCTTAAAGGCATTTGCGGCCTTTGCAACAAGGTTGTAAAATGGGTGCTTGCGTTTGTTATGTCTGTGTTTGTATCCGTCTTGACTTTTCAAACCATGCTGGGCGCTGCGGCGGATACAACCAGCGTACGCGCCGCCCGCTTTGCAATCAGCAGCTTTGTCCCTGTAGTGGGCGGTGCGTTAAGCGACGCGTTTTTAACAGTACAAAGCTGCCTGAAAATGCTAAAATCCGGAATTGGTGTTTTTGCCATACTGGGCGCGGCCGTTATTTTTTTGCCAATGATTTTGGAGTGCCTGGTTTGGCTTTTCAGCATTCATGTATGCGCCGCAGCCGGAGACGTGTTTGGTCTTACACAGCCCTGCGCGCTGCTGCGTGCGGCCAGCAAGGTGATAAGTACCATTGTTGCTATCTTGCTTTGCTGCATGACGGTGTTTATTATATCGGCCGCAATCATTTTGATGATAGGGGGAAGCTAAATGGACGCGGTAGCCTCCTGGGCAATTGCAATATGCATATGTGCTGCTGCCGGGCTGCTGTTGGAGCTAATGGCCCCAAGCGGCTCCATGGATAAAATTCTGCGCTTTGTTTTGGGTGCGTTCATGCTGTGCGCCGTGCTTTTCCCGGCAGGCAATATGGTACAAGGCATAAACAGGCAAATACAAAGCATAGACTTTGACAGCAGCACAAACACGCAGTTTTCAAAGGAAGTAGAGGAGCAATCGCAGCAGGTTGCCAAGGCAAGCGTGATAAGCCTTGTGGAAGCATGCATGGAAAAAACAGGTGCCAAAGCGGAAAAAATAGAGCTTACAATGGATAGCGACGAGGACGGGCGCATATCTATTATATTGGTTACGGTTTCTATAAAGCCGGAGTACAAGGAACAGCAGTTAAAAATAAAAACTGCGATTGAAGAAGAACTGGGACTGGATACAAAGATAAAAATTGTAGAGAGTGGCAACTTGGCCGGATAAATGAAAAAAGAAAGGGAGAAAGCTCCATGAGCGGAGAAAAAAAGGAAAAGCTCGAAAACAAGGTTCGCCGTTTTCTGGCAGAAGATAAATATAAAAAAATGATCATCATAGCCGGGTTTGTTGGAATTGCGCTGATTTTCCTTTCCAATTTTTTTGAGAGAAGCAGCACGCCGCAGCAGGATACACAGACGGTGATAACAGGCTCACAATCCATTGCCCAGTACAAACAGGAAACAGAACAGCTTTTGGCGGATATGATCGCTTCCATAGAGGGGGCGGGCACGACAAAAATTCTTGTTACGGTCGACAGCAGCGAGGAATATGTGTATCTTGCCAATGAAAAGGAAAGCGTTAACCAGTCGGATGACAGCAATGAGGAAAGCAACAAAAGCGGGCAATCAAGCGACATGGAAAAAAATTACATAACGGTACGTCTGTCCGACGGAACGGAACAGGCGATTATTCTTAAGGAAATTCAGCCTAAAATACGTGGCGTGCTTGTCGTGTGCGACGGCGGCGGTGATATACTGGTACAGCAAAGGGTGCTTGAGGCAGTGACAAAAGCGCTTGACATATCAACAGCACAGGTTTGTGTAACAAAACTTTCAAATTAACAAGGAGGACATAGAAATGAAATTTGGGAAAAGACAGCTTGTTTTGGCAGCGTTGGTGGTAGCGTTAGGAGCGGCAGTGTATCTGAATTGGCAGTTTGCGGGGAACGAGGAGCTGTTGACTGCAACGACCTCCGGTACTGCAAAAGAGTTGGGCCAGGCGCAGTTTGTAAATAACTCTACAGACAAAACGGCGGACAAAGAAGAGAATGAAAGCAGCGAAAGCAGCAAAACACAGGAAAGTACGGTAACGGCAAATGAGGATTCGCTTGCATATTTTGCCCAGAGCAAGGTGGAACGCCAAAAAACACAGGATGAAATTACAGACCTTGCAAAGGAAGTGATTGAGGCGGCTTCCTCTTCTGAAGAGGCAAAGGCAGAAGCCGTTGCCCAGGCGGCGGAGATTGCAAAGATTATGGAGCAGCAAACCAATATAGAAAGCCTGATAAAAGCAAAGGGTTTTACGGAATGTTTTGCTTTTATACAAAACGGGGAGTGCAGCGTTGTGGTTTGCAAAGGGGAATTGAGCGATGACAAGGTGATTGTCATCAAGGATATTGTAAACGGGCAATCCGGTATTGATTTTGAAAATATAAAAATTACAGAGGCCTGATATTGACAATTGCTTCAAAAGCAGGGCGCCGCTTTATAAGGCGGCGCCCTGCTTTTGCTGTTAAAACGGAGATTTGTGCTTATTATATGCGTTTTTTAACAGGGCTGTGTACATACAAGCAATATAAGAATAAATATGGGAATACTACATGCCGGATTGCATAGAAGTGCGGGAAAGCCGTTTATGATTGATCCGTGTTAAAAAATAAGAAAGCTTTGCGCTTTGCTTTGCCTTTTCTGGATTTTTGTCAAGTTGCAAATTAACAGAATTGTGTTATAATAATTAGCATTGGTTTTGAATATACGAATTTATTGAGGTTGAATTATGAGGAGAAATGATAAGGAAAGGGTGCAGACAGTGTACAGACTGTCTTTTATGATCCCTGTATTTGATGAAAACTGTGAAATGCTTTCTAATACTGTGGACAGCGTTTTGCATCAAAAAGACATACGGGTAGACAGCGATGTGCAGATTGTGATAGTCGATTGTACGGAAAGCATGCAGAAAAAAGAGCTCTTATCCAATTTGTCGGCACCAAATACCCATGTTGTTCAATTTGCTTTTTCACAAAAACCGCACATGGCTATGGCTTTGAAACAGGGATTGAAGGCTGTGAAAAATCCCTTTCTTGCAATTTTAAACTGCGGCGATACGGTCAGCGCCGATTTTGCGTCGGATTGCTTTATGCAATTTAGCAGGCATCCCGCTGTTCCGTTTGTGGCGGTGCGCGCATTTTGCTTTAACCCTTCGTTAAACCGGGAAGAGGAAAGCGTTTTAAACGAGCAGCGTTTTGACAGGCCGGAACTGATAGACCTGACAGAAACACCGAATCTTATACACACATCTTTGCATGCGGCAGTGTTTAAAACAAATGTGCTGCGCAATGCAGACCTCAACGCAAGCTTACCTTATGAATATGCGCAGGATTTTCTTTTAAAGCTCTTTTTAAAGGTTCCATTTTATGCAACGGCATCACAAGCAAGGTATAATTATTTTATGCCGCAGGAGGACAATTACCTGTATCATCTGCCTGCAAACTTTAAAGATTGGTATGCGCATTCCATAGAAACCTTTTTGCTGCCGCTGCTTGATTATTGTGAAGCGCAAATTGGCGAAATTCCCGGTTTTGTACATTTTCATACCATGTACTATTTACAGTCGCGCTTTCTTTCGAACATGAATAACCGCAATAAAAAAACTATGGACCAGCAGGAACTGGAGGCATACCTGGAGCTTGTCCGGAAGGTTTTGCTGCGTACCGACGACCGGTATATTTTGAATAAAAATAAATATAAATCTATACACTATAGCCTGGAAGCAGCTTTGATGTTTATGCATATAAAGGAACAGACCGACCAGCTTCCGCTTATACATGTAGAAGGCAATCAAGAGGCTTATCTGAACCTGCATAAAATTCATTTGTCCAATCTTACTTCCATGCGCCTGGGCATACATGTGATGGATTACTCGGATGGAAAGCTTAAGATAGACGGCTCTTTTCGCAATGTGTTTATAGCAAAGAACCTTCGGTTGACCGCTTGCTTTTGCGGGAAGAATTATGTGCTGGAAAATAACGACCGCTACTCCCTTACAAAATATTTTGGCATAAGCGCGTATAAGAAATTTACGTTTCATATAGAATTCCCGTTGGATCCGTCAAGCCAGGTACAGACGCTTGCATTTTATGCAACTGTCAACCAGACAAAGGTTAAGCTGCACTTTTCTTTTTTGCACCACTGGGCCAAGCTTACACTAAAGCCAAAGCATTCTTATTGGCGGTTTAACCGGTATTATGCACGCTACCTGATTACAGAGCGCGAATTAATGATTCGGCGTGCAAGTGCGTTGAAAACTTGGGGGCTGGAGCTGCGCTTCCTTCCCGAGCTTTTTATGGAGAGCAAGAAATACTTTTTGCTGCGCCTTTTATATGATGTGACAAAGCCGCTGTTTCTGCGGAAAAAAATCTGGCTGATGTATGATAAAATGTATAAGGGCGGCGACAGCTGCGAATATCTGTACAGAAAGACCGCAAAGCTTCGCGACGGGATTACAAAATATTATGTCATTGATAAGGAAACGTCCGATTATAAAAACCTGGTGGCAGATGGGTACAAGCCGCTTGTGAATAAATCGCTCTGGCATAGGCTGGCGTTTTTGCACGCGGATATTCTATTGATTACAAATTCGAACCTTTTTCCGTTTAATGGGTATAATATGGACCGCTCCCGTTTTATAAGGGGGCTGTGTAATTTTGGGTCGATGTGCCTGCAGCATGGCCTGACTGTGCAAAAATGCGCGATGGCGCAGCAAAGAATTATTGACAATACCAAGCTGTATTTTTTGGCGTCCCGGTATGAAGAACAGAATCTTCTGCACCATGCGTATAATTACAAGGGGTTTGATGCGCTGAGAATTACCGGGATTGGAAGATACGACGGACTGGTATCGGACAGTAAGCGGCAGATTTTATTGTCGCCGACATGGCGTATGTACAACGCTATGCCGGTTACTTCCAGCGAGGGCGTACAAAGGGAATATAACCCGGAGTTCCGGCATACGGTGTATTATCAGATATATAACGGCCTGATCAACAACGAAAAGCTGCTGGCTACCGCAAGGAGAACCGGATATAAAATTAAATATCTGCTGCATCCGATCCTCAGCGCGCAGGCCGACGATTTTACACCGCCGGAGGATGTGGAAGTAATCCCCTCGGTTGGCGATCTGAGCTATGAAAAGATTTTAACCCAGTCTGATTTGATGGTAACGGACTATTCCGGCGTTCAGTTTGACTTTGCGTACATGAAAAAGCCGCTGGTGTATTTTCATCCGTCGCAATTGCCGGCGCATTACGAAGACGGCTGCTTTTTTTACGACACAATGGGATTTGGGGAAATTTGTACGGAAAGCGACCAGCTGGTCGATTTGCTGTGCGAATATATGGAAAACGACTGCCGTATGAAGGAAAAATATATAAAACGGGTGGACGATTTTTACCATTTTCATGATCACAACAATTGTCAGCGAATTTATGCGCAGATACTAGCATATCAGGAGCAGGTTGATAAAGACAAGTTAAGAAAAAAAGAAGCTTGACAACCAGAAGGCTTTCTGTTACAATATTTAGGAAAAATAAAGCAGGGCAGTTATGCCTTCACCTATGGAGTTCCGTCTGCATGGGTCAATACAGCGGGAAAATCAGACCAACGGTATTTTTGCGTGTATTGTTGCGGGCGGAGTATTCTGCCCGCATTCTTATTTTTAACAACGACTTTGGAGGTGCTTAACCATTAGCAACAAGGAACTGCAGATTAATGATGAAATTCGGGAAAAAGAACTTAGGGTGATCGGTAACGACGGCTCACAGATGGGGATTATGCCTGCAAGCAAGGCGCTTGCGCTGGCAATGGAGCAAAACCTTGACCTGGTGAAAATCGCGCCGCAGGCTACGCCGCCCGTGTGCAAGATTATGGATTACGGGAAATACCGTTTTGAACAGGCAAAAAGGGAAAAAGAAGCCCGGAAGAATCAGCGCGTTGTAGAGGTAAAGGAGATTCGCCTTTCCCTCAATATAGACACGCATGATTTCAACACAAAGCTTTCCCATGCTCTGCGCTTTATCAAAAGCGGCGATAAGGTAAAGGTTTCGATCCGCTTCAGAGGGAGAGAAATGGGCCATCCGGAGTTGGGGTATGAAATTATGAAGCGGTTTGCCCTGGCCTGCGAAGAGGTTGCGAACATAGAAAAGCCCGCCAAGCTCGAAGGACGCAATATGCTGATGTTCCTTGCGCCAAAGCCCACAAAGTAAAACTTTTAAGGAGGACAAATATTATGCCTAAAATTAAAACACATAGCGGTGCTAAAAAGCGCTTTAAGCTTTCCAAAAACGGTAAGGTCATCCGCGCGCATGCAAACAAAAGCCATATCCTTAATAAAAAGACCACAAAACGCAAAAGAGGGTTGAGGAAGACGACAGTTGCAGATAAGACCAATGTCGCACAGGTAAAAAGGCTGATTCCCTACAAATAATGCATTTAAATGAACAATTAAACGGAGGTACGATAAAATGGCACGTGTAAAAGGTGCGATGATGACGCGCAAAAGAAGGAAAAAGGTATTAAAGCTTGCAAAGGGCTACTGGGGCGCAAAGAGCAAGCATTTTAAAATGGCCAAACAGGCTGTTATGAAAAGCGGCAATTACGCATATATTGGCCGTAAGCACAGAAAAAGAGATTTTCGCCGCTTGTGGATTACCCGTATATCCGCCGCCTGCCGCATCAACGGTGTGAATTATTCTACATTTATGAACGGACTGAAAAAGGCGGGCGTTACGCTCAACAGGAAAATGCTGTCTGAAATTGCAATTTCTGACCCTGCTGCCTTTGCAAAGCTTGTGGAGCAGGCAAAGAACGCTTAATAGAAAAGTATTCGTTGCGTTTGGGATTTTCTTATCCCAAACGCTCTTTTTCGTACTGACCGCCCTTCGCAAAAGTTATACGGAAGAGGAGGCGCGCTATTATGCAGATATTGCACAGCAAGGACAATCCCAGGCTTAAGGAAATACAGAAACTTTTAAAAAGCGCAAAGTACAGAGCGCAGACGTCTGCGTTTGTTATAGAAGGCGCGCGCCTGTGTGAAGACGCTTTTATAAGCGGGGTACAGATCAAAGGCCTGTTTGCAACGACAGATTTTCAAAGCAGGTTTCCTGCGCTTTTTCAAAATATACAGGCTGTAGCAGATGAAACCTACCTTTTAACCGATGCGCTTTTGAAGGCTGTTTCCGACACAAAAACGCCGCAGGGGATTTTGTGTGTTTGTAAAATGCCGCGCGCGCAAAGGCTTGTGCTGCGCGGGGGCTGTTATATTGCGCTTGAAAGACTGCAGGACCCTTCCAATATGGGGACGATCTTTCGTACAGCAGAGGCCTTGGGCATAAATGGTGCGTTGCTGTCGGCAGATTGCTGCGATGTTTACAGCCCGAAAGTCATCCGGGGAAGTATGGGGGCGGTGTTTCGCCTGCCCATTATGACAGTGCAGGATTTCCCTGCGTATATAGATGCGCTGCGCCAGAAGGGAGCGGTTGTGCTTGGCACAGTACCGGACAGAAGCGTTAAAGCTATTACGCAAGTATCCTTTTTCGAAAAAAATCCTTATATTGCACTGATTGGAAACGAAGGAGCGGGCCTTACGCAACGGGCGCTTTCCTGCTGCAGCGACCTTGTGACGATCCCCATGCCAGGAAAGGCGGAATCGCTCAATGCCGCGGTTGCAGCTTCTATTTTAATGTGGGAAATGGTAAGGGGACAAAGATGAGCGCAATGGAAAAAAATGCACTTTATTATATATGGCTGCAGCATGTATTGGGTTTTGGAAGCGCAAAAATCAGAACGGTTTTACGCTTTTATAAAACACCTGAGGAATTTTACCGGGCATCAATTGCGGAAAAGCGTATGCTTGGCTGTTTTACAAAATCTGAGCTTAACGCTTTTGAAAAGTTTTCACTGGAAAATTGCCGATCGGTTATTGACCGATGTGAAAGATTGCATTACAATATAATAACGCTTGCAGATCCGCAGTATCCACAAAGACTAAAAGAAATTTATAATCCTCCGTGTGTGCTTTATTGCCAGGGGGAGCTGCCGGATATAGACAAAAGCCTGTGTATTGCCGTTGTTGGAACCCGTATGGCAACGCAGGAGGGTGTGCGTACAGCCTTTTCGTTTGCAGCAGGACTCACGCAGGCCGGTGCGGTGGTTGTAAGCGGCGGAGCAAGGGGGATTGACAGCGCCTCGCACAGGGGTGCTTTGCAGGCCGGCGGCACGACACTGTGTGTGCTTGGCTGCGGGATCAATTACCGCTATTTGCCCGAAAATGCCCCTATGCGCAGCCTGATTACAAAGCAGGGCGCGCTTGTTTCTGAATACCCTCCGGATACGCCGCCGCTTGCGCGTAACTTTCCAATGCGCAACCGGATTATATCGGGCTTATGCAGCGGCGTTGTCATTATAGAAGCTGGGGAAAAAAGCGGTTCGCTTATTACGGCGGATTTGGCTTTGGAGCAGGGAAGGGATGTTTTTGCGGTACCCGGCAGTATTACCAGCGCCGTTACAGGCGGTTCCAACAGCCTGATCAAGCAGGGCGCAAAGCCTGTGACCTGCTGCAAGGATATATTGGAAGAATATATGGATACAGACACGCTTCCACCCGCAGATTTTTTGAAAGAAGTACAAACGCCGGCGTATAAACAGGCGGATATTGTAAAAGATACCGCCCAGAGGGACAACCGGCACAAAGCGCTGCCTGTAGATTTACCGGAAGATATTTCCGATGATGCAAGAACGCTGTTTGCTGCTTTATCGGAAATACCTGTCCACACGGACACACTGATACAAAAAACAGGTTTGCCGGCAGGGCGTGTTTTGCCGGCCTTGACACAGCTTGAACTTTTAGGGCTTGTAAAGCCCTGCTCCGGAAGGCGTTACAGTAAATAGAAAATTAGAAGCAGGGAACCTTTTCCCACGGAAGGAATGGAATGCAAATGTCAAACCTTGTGATTGTTGAGTCGCCGGCCAAGGCGAAAACGATAAAAAAATACCTGGGAAAGGATTACAACGTGATTGCCTCTATGGGGCATATCCGCGATTTATCCCCCACGCGTTTGAGCGTGGACGTTAAAAACCATTTTGCACCAAGGTATGAAGTCATTAAGGGCAAAGAAAAGCTTGTAGACGAGTTGAAAAAGGCCGCGCAGGCCTCTGACTGCGTATATCTTGCAACCGACCCGGATCGTGAAGGCGAGGCGATTTCCTGGCATTTGGCGTATTTGCTTGGGTTGGAGCTGGACGAAAATAATCGCGTGGAGTTTAATGAAATCACAAAGACGGGTGTAAAAACCGGCATGGAACACCCCAGGGCGATTGACAAAGACCTTGTGGACGCGCAGCAGGCAAGAAGGATTTTAGACCGCCTTGTTGGGTATAAGCTCAGCCCGTTTTTGTCCCAGAAGATCCGAAGAGGGCTTTCAGCGGGCAGGGTGCAGTCCGTGGCGGTCAGGATCATTGTTGACAGAGAAGAGGAAATCCGCGCGTTTAAGCCGGAGGAATATTGGTCTATTGACGCAAAATTTATCCCAAAGGGGAGCAGGAAAACCTTTACGGCGTCGCTATATGGAAATGCACAGGGCAAATTGAGCATTGGTACAAAGCAGCAGGCGGACCAGATTCTTGCCGATCTGGAGGGCGCGCAGTACACAGTGCAGAAGGTGAAAAACGGAACAAGGAAAAAAGCGCCTGCACCGCCTTTTATTACTTCCACCCTGCAGCAGGAGGCCTCCAGAAAGCTTGGCTTTCAGCCGCGCCGTACAATGAAGGTTGCACAGGAGCTGTACGAGGGCGTTGAGCTGCCGCAGCTTGGCGCGGTCGGTTTGATCACATATATGCGAACGGATTCACTGCGCATATCAAACGATGCGCTGCGGGAAGCCACGGAATATATTCAAAAGCGTTTTGGCGATAAATATCTGCCGCCCAAGCCCAGGGTGTTTAAATCGCGCGCCAACGCGCAGGACGGGCATGAAGCCATCCGTCCTACCATGCCGTCTTTAGAGCCTGAAAAGGTCAAGGGCAGCCTGACCACGGATCAGTATAAACTTTATAAATTGGTTTGGGAGCGATTTACAGCCTGCCAAATGGCAGACTGCGTGCAAAAGACCACGCAGGCAGACATTATTGCCAACGGATATATCTTTAAGGCATCCGGCTACAAGGTGGATTTTGACGGCTTTACCATATTATATGTAGAGGGAAAAGATACCGACGATGAAAAAGAAAAGCAGCTTCCCGCCCTTGAAAAGGATATGCCGCTTAAGTTAAAGGAAATTGTGCCAAACCAGCATTTTACGCAGCCGCCAGCACGCTATACGGAAGCGTCGCTGATTAAGGCGCTGGAGGAATATGGAATTGGCCGGCCGTCGACATATGCAGCTACGATTACGACAATTACGGGAAGGGAATATGTAAAAAGAGAGGGAAAGACACTTGTTCCCACGGAGCTCGGCGAGGTTTCTACCAAGCTGATGAAGGAACGCTTCCCTAAAATTGTGAATGTGAAATTTACTGCGCAGATGGAGCAGGATCTGGATAAAATTGAAAAAGGTGACGAAGAATGGATCGCCTTGCTCGACAGCTTTTATGGCGAATTTGAAAAGACGCTGAAAAAAGCAAAAACAGACATGGAAGGCGTTAAAATCCAATTAAAGGAAGATGAAACGGACATTGTCTGTGAACTTTGCGGCAGGAAAATGGTCGTAAAGGTTGGGCGTTACGGAAAATTTATTGCCTGCCCGGGTTATCCGGAATGTAAAAATATAAAGAAATATGTACAGGAAACGGGCGTCATCTGCCCCAAATGCGGCGGCAAGGTGATTGTAAGGAAAACCAAAAAGGGAAAGCCTTTTTACGGCTGTGATCAGTACCCCAAGTGCGATTTTGTTTCCTGGAACGAGCCGGTCAATGAAAAATGCCCCAATTGCGGGGAAATTTTATATAAGAAAAAAGGAAAAAAGCCCACGCTGTACTGTGCAAAGGAAGGCTGCGGCTATGAAAGGAAGCTAGAGGAAAAATAAAACTATGACCGTAAAAGTAATTGGCGCAGGGCTTGCCGGGTGTGAAGCCGCCTGGCAGATCGCCAACCGCGGAATCCCTGTTACATTATATGAAATGAAGCCCGAAAAAAAGAGTCCGGCGCATCGTAGCGCAGGCTATGCGGAGCTGGTCTGCTCCAATTCGCTGAAGGCTGCAAGGGTTGAAAGCGCAGCAGGTATGTTAAAACAGGAAATGCGCATGCTCCATTCTCTGTTGATGGAATGTGCAGATGCCTGTACGGTGCCGGCCGGCGGTGCGCTTGCCGTTGACAGGGAGCAGTTTTCGCAGGCTGTCACACAGAAAATTGAGGAGCATCCCAATATTACGGTAATCCATGAGGAAGTTGTGCATATCCCAAATGAAGGTGTTACAGTGATTGCAACCGGACCGCTTACGGCAGACAGGCTGGCGCAAGAGATAAAAACCCGTTTTGGCGGCGCGCTTCGCTTTTTTGATGCCGCAGCGCCTATTGTTACGGCCGAAAGTATTGATTTTTCCCATGCGTTTTTGGCTTCCCGCTATGGAAGGGGCGAAGGCGACTACATAAATTGTCCGATGGACAAAGCGCAGTATGAAGCTTTTTATACACAGCTGGTTGCTGCCCAAAGGGCGCCTTTGCATGATTTTGACACAGATAACCCTAAAGTATATGAAGGCTGTATGCCGATAGAAGTGATGGCTAAGCGTGGGATGGACACCATCCGTTTTGGCCCCATGAAGCCCGTAGGGCTGCGTGATCCCAAAACAGGGCACAGGCCATGGGCCGTGCTGCAGCTCCGCCGTGAAAACCGGCAGGGCTCGCTATATAATTTGGTGGGTTTTCAGACAAATTTAAAGTTTACAGAGCAAAAACGCGTGTTTTCCATGATCCCTGCACTGCATGCCGCGGAATTTGTAAGATATGGCGTGATGCACAGGAATACGTTTATTGATTCCCCGCGGATTTTAAACGCCGACTTTTCCTGTAAGACCCGGCCGTCTTTATTTTTTGCAGGGCAGATTACCGGAGTGGAGGGGTATATGGAATCCGGCGCATCTGGCCTGGCGGTGGGGATTCATGCCGCTAAACGAATTTTGGGAAAAGAAAGCACGCTTTTTCCGCCGGTTTGTATGCTTGGCGCGTTGTCTGCGTATATCAGCGATGCAAGCGTGACGGATTTTCAGCCGATGGGTGCAAACCTGGGGATTTTACCGCCTCTTGCAGAGCCGATACGCGGGAAAAGGGAAAAAGCCGCCGCATATGCGCAACGCTCGTTTGAAGCCTTGCGCAAGCTGATAGATCATGAGGATGCGGGATTTTATGAACCTTGAAAGGAACGAATATAAATATGAAAATTATTGTCGATGCGTTTGGCGGGGACAACGCGCCGCTTGAAATTTTAAAGGGCGCGGCACAAGCCGCGCAGGAGCTGCAATTGGATATTGTTCTGACCGGTGATGAAAAGAGAATCGTTCAAATTGCCGGGGAACAGGGGATATCTCTTGATCAAATAGAAATTGCACATGCGCCGCAGGTTGTTACCATGGAAGATGACGCTTCGGCAGTCTTAAAAACGAAAAAAGACTCGTCTATGGCGCGGGGCCTTCAGATGCTCGCACAAGGCAGGGGGGATGCCTTTGTTTCTGCGGGCAACAGCGGCGCGCTTGTTATGGGCGCCACAATGCTTGTAAAGCGGATCAAAGGGATTAAACGGCCCGCGTTTGCACCGATCGTTCCTACAGCCGGCGGATGCGCGATGCTGATAGACGGCGGCGCCAATGTGGAGTGCCGGGCTGAAATGCTTTTGCAGTTTGGGATTATGGGAGCCTTATACATGGAAAAGGTTATGGGAATTCAAAACCCCAGGGTCGGCCTTGCAAACTGCGGGACAGAGGCGCATAAGGGCACGCCGCTGCAGCATGAGGCGTATGCCCTTTTGCAAAACAGCGGCCTGCATTTTGTCGGAAATATTGAAGGGCGCGATATTCCCCTTGATGGGTGCGACGTGCTGGTGGCGGACGGATTTACCGGGAATTTGATTATTAAAACCTATGAGGGAGTAGCCATTGCCCTGATGGACAAAATAAAAACGATGTTTGGGAAAAATATAAAAACAAAGCTTGCCGCTGCCATGGTCTTGTCTGATTTAAAAAAGATGAAAAAAGAATTTGACTATAACGAATATGGCGGATCCCCCATTATGGGTGTTGCAAAACCCGTGTTCAAAGCACATGGAAGCGCAAAGGCCAAAACGATAAAAAGCGCCTTGCGCCTTACAAAACAATATGTACAGGGAAACGTTACACAGGAAATTGCAGACAGTATACAAAAATAAAAAACAGGAGGGAAAAAGATGGAAAAACTACAGCAGGAATTACAATACAGGTTTCAGGACAAAAACCTGCTTTATACCGCGCTTACGCATTCCTCCTATGCAAATGAATCAAAAAATAAAATAAAATGTAATGAGCGCCTGGAATTTTTAGGCGATGCGGTTTTAAGTATAATTGTATCGGATTACATCTTTAAAAACTGCCCGGATCTGCCTGAAGGCGACCTGACAAAGCTGCGCGCGTCTTTGGTATGTGAAAAATCGCTTGCCGGATATGCGCGCTCTATCCATTTGGGCGGATATTTGCAGCTAAGCCGTGGAGAACGCCACAACGGCGGAGGAGAACGCCCGTCTATTCTGGCCGATGCGTTTGAAGCGCTTATCGCCGCTATTTACCTTGATGGCGGCATGGAAAGGGCAAGGGCGTTTGTTCTGCGATTTGTCATACCGGATATTAAAAGTCCCAAGCCCAAAAGCTTTAAGGATTATAAAACAAGTTTGCAGGAAATCATCCAGAAAAACCCAGAAGAGCGCCTGGAATATGTATTGGTAGGCGAAAGCGGCCCGGATCATAGCAAGCACTTTGTTGTGGAAGTACATTTAAACAGCAACGTAATCGGCAAAGGCGGCGGAAAAAGTAAAAAAGAAGCAGAGCAGCAGGCGGCCAGAGAAGCATTGGAGCTGATGGGATATTGAAGCATGCAAATATTGCCTTGTTCGTACCGCATAGCGGCTGTAGGCATATGTGCAGTTTTTGCGACCAGAAGAGTATTACAGGACAGCATTGCCGCTTAACGGCACAGCAGGTGAAAGACGCGGTGGAAACGGCACAGCGCACCTTACACGGCGCTGCGCAAAATGCAGAAATAGCGTTTTTTGGCGGCAGTTTTACAGCGATAGACAGGCAATACATGCTTTCGCTGCTGGAGGCGGCCTATCCGTATGTAGAAAAAGGACAGGTGTCCGGTATACGTATCTCTACCCGACCCGACGCCGTTGATTGGGAAGTGCTGGGGCTTTTACGGCAGTATGGCGTGACCTCCATAGAGCTTGGCGCGCAAAGCATGGACGACAGTGTGCTTTGTGCAAACGGCAGAGGCCACAGTGCACAGGACGTAGAAAAAGCTTGCGCGTTGATCCATAAAGCGGGGTTTTCATTAGGCCTGCAGATGATGACGGGCCTTTATAAAAGCAGCGAAGCGCTCGACCTGTATACGGCGCAGAAAATATGCACATTACACCCCAAAACCGTGCGTGTGTATCCAACGATCGTCCTGCGCGGCACCCGGCTGGCGCAGCTGTATGCCGAAGGGCTGTATACGCCGCCTTCGCTGGAGAGCACAGTGGCGCTGTGCACACAATTGCTTTCACTTTTTGAAAGAGAGGGGATCCGTGTGATCCGTCTGGGGCTGCACAGTGGGGAAGACCTGCGCAGTGCTTATGTAGCGGGCCCCTTTCACCCTGCGTTGCGTCAGCTTTGCCAAAGCAGCAAGATGTTATGCCATGTTTTAGAGCAAATTGAAAGGAAGCATTTTTCATGCGGGCCGATTGTGCTGCGCGTGCATCCGAAAACGCTTCCAAAGCTGACGGGGCAGAAAAAAAGCAATTTACAGGAGCTTGCACGGCGTGGATACCCGGCGCAGGTGTATCAGGATAAAGCGCTTGCGGAAGATACGGTGATAGTAGAAGTGGAAAAATAACGACCGGCTCATTTTCGATTGCACTACATATTTTTCTGTGTGTTTAGACGACAGATTTAAGCATACGCCCGCTGCGCGTTTGCTTTCGTCAAGAAGGCAAGGCGCTTTAAGCGTTTGCCGGAAAAGGAACAAGAGGTGACATTGTGCTTTTAAAATCGCTTGAAATACAGGGCTTTAAAACGTTTCCGGACAAGACAAAGCTTTCATTTGACAGGGGGATTACGTCAATTGTAGGGCCAAACGGTTCCGGTAAAAGCAATATCAGCGACGCAATTCGGTGGGTTTTAGGTGAGCAATCGCCAAAATCCCTTCGCTGCTCTAAAATGGAGGATGTTGTATTTAACGGAACAGATACCAGAAAGAAGCAGGGCTATGCAGAGGTTACCCTGACAATTGAAAATAAAGACCGTGCGTTGCCCTTTGATGGGGATGAGGTTTCTGTTACACGCCGTTATTACCGCAGTGGCGACAGCGAATACCTGATTAATAAGGCTGCAGTTCGGTTAAAGGATATTCATGAGCTGTTTATGGACACCGGCCTTGGACGGGACGGGTATTCTATGATTGGCCAGGGGAAAATTGACAGCATTGTTGCCTCTAAAAGCGAAGACAGAAGGGAAATTTTTGAAGAAGCGGCAGGGATCTCCCGTTATCGCTACAGAAAGATAGAGGCAGAGCGTAAACTGAAAGGGACAGAAGAAAACCTGTTGCGCCTGCGCGATATTTTGCAGGAACTGGAAGACCGTGTAGGCCCTCTTTCCATCCAGGCGAAAAAGGCGGAAGCCTTTTTGGAATACGCCAAAGAAAAAAGGGAGCTGGAGATCGGAATTTGGCTGGACACGCTTGAAAAATCCGCAGGTGTTTTGCGAGAGCAGGAGGAGAAAATCTCCATTGCCAAAAGTCAGCATGAACGCACGCAGGAGGAAATAGATAAGATCAGCGAAGAAACGGAGGCCATCTTTTTACAAAACGGCCAGCAGGCGGCAAAAATGGATGCTGTGCGCCGGGAGATTTCTGCGTTGGAGGAGCAATCCGCGCAAAAGCGTGCGCTTGTTTCTGTTTTGGAAAATGATATTGTACATAATCATGAAACCATCAAAAGGATGGAGTCTGAAATTGCACAGGTGGACGCTACCTCTGTGCATATAGAAAAAGAGATTGAAGAAAAAAAGGCGGCGGTTGCCCGGCATCAAGAAGAGATCGCTTTGCTTGAAAAGGAATACAGTACATGCCAGGATGCGCTCAACGAGGTCAATCTGACCGCCAGCCGCAGCTCCGACATGCTGCAGGAGGTTGCTTTAACGCTGACCAGCCTCAGCGCGCAGGCAGCGGACATGAAGGCATCCCAAATGACAAGCCAGTCTTCTTTAAGCGAGCTTAAGGCACGGATGGAAGCCTTAGCTGTATCAAAAGAGGATAAGCAAAATGCAATCAACGAGCTTTCAGGCCTTTTAGAGCATTATCAAAGCCGGCAAAAGCAGTATGAGCAAAAGGCGCAGATGCTGCAAAACGCCATACATGGCTGCGAGCTTAAACTCAAGGGAAAAACGGACAAGCGCGACGCCTTGAAGCAGCAGGCGGACAAATTGCTGCTTGACGCACAGGAACGCAGTCGCCGGACAAAAATTTTAGAGGATTTGGAACGCAACATGGAGGGCTTTCACCACAGCGTGAAGGCGGTTATGAAGGAAGCGCAGCGCGGAACGCTTAAGGGGATGCACGGTCCTGTTTCCAGGATTATTCAGGTACCGACGCAGTATACGGTAGCCATAGAAACGGCGTTGGGCCCTGCCATGCAAAATGTTGTGACCGGTACAGAGGAGGACGCAAAACGCGCGATTGCCATGCTGAAGCAGCGCGACGGTGGCCGCGCGACCTTTTTGCCTTTGACCACCATCAAGGGCAACCGCCTGCGCGAAAGCGGGATGGAAGGCTGCGCCGGGTTTATTGGTGTTGCCTGTGACCTTTGCACCTGTAAGGAGCAATATACGGGTATTTTGCACGCCCTGCTCGGCAGAATTGCTGTGGCGGAAGACTTAAACTGTGCTGTTGCGATTGCAAAGCGCTTTCAATACCGCTTTAAAGTGGTTACGCTTGACGGGCAGGTGGTCAACGCCGGCGGCTCCCTGACCGGCGGTTCGCTTGCCAGAAAATCCGGCCTGTTAAGCAGGGTAAACGAAATTGAAAAAAGCAAACGGGTCGCGCAGGAGCTTTCTGAAAAGGCAAAAACAGCACAGCAGGCCCTTGAAGCTGCGCAGTCGGAAATTGGCGCGGTGGAGGCGGAGCTGCTTGGGATACGGGCGGAATATTCCGGCATACAGGAAACATGCATACGTAACGATGCAGAAACCAAAAGCTGTGAAACAGAGCTTCAAAGCGTTCAAAAAGCGATGGAGGATGTTTGTACGGAATATACCGCATGCACAGACCGAACGGCGCAATTGGAAAATGCCATACAGCAAGCACAGGAAGCGCTTGCGCAGGTACAGCAGAAGATTGCCGACGCTGAAAAGCAGTCGAAGGACATTACCGGAAGTCGCGAGGAGCTCACAGAGCAGAGAGAGGCCTTTGCGCAGAAGCTGCAGGACTTCCGTTTGCAAATCGTTGCAGCGCAAAAGGATGTTGAGGCTTTGCACGAGCAGATTAATCTGGCGGCCAATACGGGCAATACCCAGCAGGCGCGTAAAAACAGCCTGCATGAGGAAATTATGCACCTGAACCTGAAAAACCAGCAAATCGGCCAGCAGATCCAAATACTTACAACCGACGTACAGCGTGCGCAAACAGACATTCAAACGGCTCAGGTAGAAATGGAAGCGCTGCATCAGGCGCGTTCGGACCTTGAAAAGCGTTCTGCATCCTTGCGGCAGATGGAAAGGGAAAAAAACAACGAGCGTGAACTTTCCGGCAGAGAGCTTGCAAGGCTGGAAGAGCGAAAAATCAATTTACAAAAGCAGTACGACGATATTATCGCAAAGCTTTGGGAAGAATACGAATTGACCAGAAGAGAAGCAGAGGCAACGGTGGGCCCTTTGGAAAATGTGGCGGAAGCCAGAAAGCGGCTGGGTGAGCTGAAAGCAAAGATAAAAGCGCTGGGTAATGTTAACGTAGCGGCGATTGAAGAATATAAAGAGGTTGCACAGCGCTACGAATTCATGAAAAAACAGACAGATGATGTGGAAAAATCAAGAACAGAAATTTTGCACCTGATTGGTGACCTTACAAAGCAAATGAAAGAAATTTTTGTCGAGCGTTTTTCGCAAATCAACGAAAATTTTACAAAGACGTTCAAAGAGCTTTTCGGCGGCGGCAAAGCACACCTGGAGCTTACAGACCCGGAGGATATTCTGCAAAGCGGGATAGACATCATCGTGCATCCACCGGGAAAAATTGTGGTGCATCTGGAAGCGCTTTCGGGCGGGGAAAAAGCCCTTGTTGCAATTGCGCTTTATTTTGCTATAATGAAGGTAAGCCCGGCGCCGTTTTGCGTTATGGACGAAATTGAAGCGGCGCTTGACGAGGTAAATGTAGACCGGTTTGCTTCTTATTTGCGCCTTATGAACGACAAAACGCAGTTTATTCTGATAACGCACAGAAGAGGGACAATGGAGGAAGCCGACGTGCTGTACGGCGTTACCATGCAGGATGAAGGCGTGTCCAAGCTGTTATCGCTGCGTGCCAGCGAAGCTGCAGAAAAACTGAATATGAAAACCGGTTAACCTCAATATAACCGGATAAAGGATGGATAACAATGGGATTTTTCAGTAAAATTAAAGAAGGCTTGAAGAAAACAAGAGACAGTGTGGTTGGACAAATTGACTCTATGCTCAAGTCTTTTACAAAAATAGATGAAGCGCTTTTTGAAGAATTAGAAGAACTTTTGGTCATGGGGGATGTAGGCGTTCACACGTCCCAGCGTATTACACAGCAGCTGCGTGAGCGCGTGAAAAAGGAAGGGGTAACAGACCCTTTGGAAATACACAGACTGCTTGAGGAAACGGTTGCAGAAATACTTCGCGGCGGTCAAGCGCTTAAAATTGAAACAAAGCCTTCGGTTGTTCTGGTGATCGGCGTAAACGGCGTTGGGAAAACCACCACCATTGGAAAGCTTGCACATCAGCTGAAAAGTGATGGAAAAAGGGTTGTGCTGGCAGCGGCGGACACCTTCCGCGCCGCTGCCATTGAGCAGCTGCAGATCTGGGCGCAGCGCAGCGGCTGTGATATTGTAAAGCAAAGCGAGGGCTCTGACCCGGCGGCGGTTGTTTTTGACGCGATTTCTTCTGCAAAGGCCAAGGGGCTTGATGTAATTATCTGCGATACGGCCGGCCGTCTGCATAACAAAAAGCATTTGATGGACGAGCTTGCGAAAATCAGCAGAATTATCGACAGAGAGCTGCCCGATGCAGATAAGGAAATTTTGCTTGTCCTGGATGCAACAACAGGCCAAAATGCGGTCAACCAGGCAAGAGAGTTTAAAAACGCAGCGGGCATTACGGGCATTGTGCTGACAAAGCTTGACGGTACGGCCAAAGGTGGCGTTGTGCTTGCAATCCGGGAAGAGCTGGATGTTCCCGTAAAGTATATTGGCGTGGGCGAACAGATTGACGACCTGCAGCCGTTTGATGCAGATGATTTTGCAAAGGCACTATTTGCCCGTGAAAACGCTATATAGCATAACAGGAGTATATGATGGAAACGTTTCTGATTGCTTCAAATAACCCCAAAAAGTTAAAGGAGCTTTCGCGGATTTTAAGTCCGCTTAACATTTGTGCAAAAACGGCGCTTCAGGCCGGGTTTGTTTTGCCGGAGGTCGCAGAAACCGGGACAACCTTTGCCCAGAATGCAAGGCTTAAAGCGCAGTCTGCGTATGATCTGACCGGCATGCCGAGTGTTGCGGATGATTCCGGCCTTGTGGTGGATGCATTGGACGGACGGCCTGGCATATATTCGGCGCGTTATGCAGGGGAAAAGGCAACGGACATTCAAAACATGGAAAAGCTGCTACAGGAGCTTGTAAAGGTTCCCATGGAGCGGCGCACCGCCCGCTTTGTCTGTGCGGTTTGCTGTATTCTGCACGATCAAACGGTTTTGGAGGTTTCCGGCGAATGCAAAGGGCATATTGCGTTTTCGCCTGTGGGAAACGGCGGCTTTGGGTATGACCCGGTGTTCCTTATAAAAGACGGAAGAAGCTTTGCGCAGCTTTCAGCGTCTGAAAAAGATGCAATCAGCCATAGGGGTAAGGCGCTGCAAAAGCTGGAGGAAGCGCTGAAAAAAATATTATAAATAACGGGGGAATATAGATGCTGACAAGTAAGCAAAGGGCGTATTTGCGGTCGCTTGCCAATCCAATTGATACCATACTGATGGTAGGAAAAGGCGGTATGAGCGGACAGATTATAAAACAGGCTGACGACGCGCTCACCGCAAGGGAACTGATAAAAGGCAAGGTGCTGAACACGGCGGATGTTTCGCCGCGGGAGGCCGCCAATGCCATTGCGCAGGAGCTTCAGGCAGATGTTGTACAGGTGATCGGTACAAAGTTTGTTTTATACCGCAAAAACAGTAAAGAGCCTAAGATCACGCTGCCAGCCGGAAAAAAAACATGTGCGATGTAAAACCGTTACAAAGGGTCGGGATGCTCGGCGGCAGTTTTAACCCGCCGCATTTGGGCCATATCCGCCTGGCGCGGACGTTTATTACAGCGCTTCATTTAGATCTTGTGCTTTTCATACCGGCCTGCATACCGCCGCATAAGTCCAGCTGTGGCATGGCCTCTGCCGAAGATCGCTGCAATATGTGCCGCATTTTAATTGAAAAGGATGCTAAAATACAGGTGTCGGATATGGAAATCCGGCGCGGCGGCGCAAGCTACACGGCAGATACGCTGCAAACACTTCGGGCCGCCTATCCAAAAGCGGCGCTTTATTTGATTGTAGGGGCAGATATGTTCCAGACCCTGCAAAGCTGGAAGGACCCGCAGCGCATTTTTTCAATGGCGCAAATTTGTACAGTCCCACGGAACACTACAGATACAAATGCGCTTAAAGAGCAGGCGTGTCGGTTGAAAAAGCTGGGGGCGCGCTGCATTGTGCAGGATATCCCGGTGATGCAGGTGTCTTCCACACAGGTCAGGGACGTATTAAAAAACGGCGGGGATGTTACCGGACTGACAGGCCGCGGCGTTGCGCAATATATATGTGAAAACAGCCTTTATAGGGAGTGATTGCTATGCTAAAACAGGATTACATGGCGCTGATAAAAAAACGCATGAGCGAAAAGCGGTATCTGCATTCGCTCAATGTAGCAAAAGAAGCAGTCCGGCTTTCCGCTCTTTATGGAGCGGATCCCGTTAAGGCAGAGGTTGCGGGGCTTCTGCATGACATTACAAAAGAAACGCCGCCCGACGAGCAGTTGCAAATTATGCGCCGTTCTGGTATAATGCTTTCCGTTGTTGAACAGAACTCCCAAAAGCTTTGGCATGCAATCTCCGGGGCTGCGTATTTGCGTGATACGCTGCGTATTGAGGATCCGGATATTTTAAATGCCGTGCGCTATCATACAACGGGCAGAGCGGGGATGTCCCTGCTGGAAAAGGTGATTTTTGTTGCAGATTTTACAGGTGCGGAGCGTTGCTATGATGGAGTGGAGATTATGCGGGAAAAGGCGGAGCGCTCCCTTGAGGAAGCCATGCTGTTCGGCCTTTCCTTTTCTATAGCAGATCTTGCAAGGCGCGCGCTTGCCATTGATCCAAACGCGTTGGCGGCGTATAATCAGATTTTAACAGAAAACAAAAAGCACGATCAATAACAGAGGTGAAAGAAGTTTGACGTCATTACAAACAGCAACGTGCGCCGCTAAGGCGCTTGACAGCAAGAAGGGCAAGGACATCCGGGTTATCCGGATTAATGATGTATCTATTCTTGCAGACTATATGGTAATCGCCACAGGCAACAGCAGCACGCAGGTTAAGGCGTTGTCGGAAGAGGTAGAGGAGAAATTGGACCAGGCAGGCGTTTCTGTAAGCCATATTGAGGGCCACCGTTCCAATACATGGATCCTTTTGGATTATGTGGATGTCATCGTCCATGTTTTTTCCGATGAGGCAAGGCAGTATTATGATCTGGAGCGTCTTTGGCAGGACGGGGAAATTTTAGATATTGAGCAAATTTTAAAATAAAGCGTGTTACATGCAATGGCGGCATGGTTATTTTATAAAGTTGCAGGAGGTATTGGTTTTGAAGTACGATCATAAATCAATAGAGCCGAAATGGCAAAAAATATGGGAAGAAGCGGGTGTGTTTCATGCGCAGACCGATTCTGACAAAGAAAAATTCTTTGCGCTGATAGAATTCCCTTATCCTTCTGGGCAGGGCCTGCACGTAGGGCATCCTCGTCCGTATACTGCGCTGGATACAGTTGCGCGCAAGCGCAGGATGCAGGGGTATAACGTGTTATATCCAATTGGCTGGGACGCGTTTGGCTTGCCTACTGAAAATTATGCAATTAAAAACCATATCCATCCTGAAATTGTGACAAAGCAGAATATTGCACACTTTAAGCAGCAAATTCAGGCGCTGGGGATTTCTTTTGACTGGAGCAGGGAAATCAATACGACCGATCCTGCGTATTACAAATGGACACAGTGGATTTTTTTGCAGCTTTTCAAGCACGGCCTGGCTTATAAGAAAGAGATGGCCGTAAACTGGTGTACCTCCTGCAAATGTGTTCTTGCAAACGAAGAGGTGGTAAACGGTGTGTGCGAACGCTGCAACAGCGAGGTTGTGCGAAAAGTAAAATCGCAGTGGATGCTTAAAATCACACAATATGCAGACCGTTTGATTGAAGATCTGGATTTGGTCGATTACCCGGAGCGTGTCAAGGCACAGCAAAGGAACTGGATTGGACGCTCAACAGGCGCGGAAGTGGATTTTGACACGACCGCCGGTGACAAACTGACCGTTTATACAACAAGGCCGGACACACTTTTTGGTGCAACCTATATGGTTGTTTCTCCGGAGCATCCTTTATTGGAAAAATGGAGCGGCCTTCTTTCCAATATGGACGAGGTCCGCGCTTATCAGTTGGCTGCATCCAGAAAATCCGATTTTGAAAGAACGGAAGTTGCAAAAGAAAAAACAGGTGTGCGCCTGCAGGGCGTTATGGCAATTAACCCCGTTAACGAAAAAGAAATTCCCATTTTTATATCGGACTATGTGCTTGTTTCTTATGGTACAGGTGCGATTATGGCGGTTCCGGCGCACGACACACGTGACTGGGAGTTTGCCAAAAAGTTTGACCTGCCAATTATAGAGGTCGTTTTGGGCGGCGATGTTGAAAAAGAAGCATTTACCGATTGTAACACAGGCATATTGGCTAATTCCGGCCTGTTAAACGGCCTTACGGTGGAAGCCGCTAAGGAAAAGATTATAAGCTGGCTTTCAGAAAAGGGAAGAGGCAGGGCAAAGGTAAACTTTAAACTGCGCGACTGGGTCTTTTCCCGGCAGCGCTATTGGGGCGAGCCGATCCCGATTGTTCATTGCGACAAATGCGGCTATGTGCCTATTCCCGAAAGTGAACTTCCGCTGAAACTTCCCATGGTAGAATCTTACGAGCCAACGGAAAACGGGGAATCGCCGCTTGCCAATATTACCGAGTGGGTAGAAACGGTCTGCCCGAAATGTGGCGGTAAGGCGCGCCGCGAAACAGATACAATGCCCCAATGGGCAGGTTCCTCCTGGTATTATTTGCGCTACATGGACCCGCATAATACGCAGGCTCTGGCAGGAAAAGAAGCGATTGCATACTGGAGCCCGGTAGATTGGTATAACGGCGGGATGGAGCATACGACGCTGCATTTGCTTTACAGCCGTTTTTGGCATAAATTTCTGTATGATATTGGCGTGGTTCCCACAAAGGAGCCCTATGCAAAGCGCACAAGCCACGGTATGATTTTAGGGGAAAACGGCGAAAAAATGAGCAAATCCAGAGGGAACGTCGTAAATCCCGACGATATTGTAAACGAGTACGGCGCAGACACCATGCGTATGTACGAAATGTTTATTGGTGACTTTGAAAAAGCGGCGCCCTGGAGCCCCTCCAGTATTCGGGGCTGCAGAAGGTTTATAGAGCGTTACTGGAATCTGCAAACGATTCTGTGCCAGGGGGATTCAATTACTCCGGCGCTGGAAGGTGCCTTTCATAAAACCATCAAAAAGGTCGGGGATGACATTGAAAATATTAAGTTTAATACTGCCATTGCAGCGCTGATGGCCTTGATCAATGATATTTCAGACGCAGGCTCCATTACCAGGGAAGAGCTTCGTATTTTTACAATCCTGCTCAACCCCTTTGCCCCGCATGTTACAGAAGAAATGTGGCAAATATGCAGTCTTGGAAGCGGTTTAGTGGCACAGCAGCAATGGCCGCAGTATGACGAAGAAAAGTGTAAAGAAGACACGGTTGAAATTGCCGTGCAGATAAGCGGCAAGCTGCGCGCGCGCGTTTGTATTGCCGCAGATGCGGATGAGGCTGCGGCGCTGGCTGCTGCAAAGGCGCAGCCTAAGATTGCCGCTGCAATAGAAAACCGTCAGGTTATTAAAGAAATTTATGTCAGGGGAAAACTTGTAAATATTGTGGTAAAATAATTTTCCTGATGATTGCGTCGAAAAATATACATAAGACTTGACATTTGGAAATTGTTTATTGTATAATAGTTTGCGCAATTGTATGCAATTAACCCCTGCCTTATGGCGGATGGGAGGGAAAAATAGATGTCTGAAGTCAGAATCAAGGATAACGAATCTCTTGAAAGCGCTTTAAGAAGATTTAAAAAGCAGTGCGCAAGAGCAGGCGTTATCGCTGAAGTACGCAAAAGAGAAGCTTATGAAAAGCCCTCTGTTCGGCGTAAAAAGAAGTCTGAAGCGGCTCGTAAGCGTAAATTCAAGTAATGAGTGTACTTAAACTTATCTGTGTTTCCATGATTGTACATGCAAAAAGCGGGCAGGTTTCTGCCCGCTTTTCTTCATTTTCTAGAGGGAGGGAACGATGCGTACAGCATATTTGAAAAAGGTAACCGACCTGAATATGAAAATGCTTTCAAAGCTAGGTGTGCAATACATTTTACTTGATATTGACAATACAATAAAAAAATACGGCGATACAAAGCCCGCCGCGGGTGTAAGGGAATGGGTGGCGCAAATGCAGGCACAGGGCGTGCGTATTTTGCTTTTTTCCAATAACTTTAAAAAGACGGTTGCGCCTTTTGCGGAAGGTCTGGGGCTTGATTATCTTGCGTTTTGCTTAAAACCTTCTCCGCTTGCTTATTTGCGGGCTGTACGCAGGTTTCATACAAACCGTCAAAATATTCTTGTAGTGGGCGATCAGCTTTTTACAGATATTTTTGGTGCAAAGTTATTGGCAATGAAAACTTTGCTTGTCGAGCCGTTGGATCCAAACAGGGAATCGGCTACCGTAAAGTTGCGCAGATGCCTGCTTAGCAGGATAAAAAGAAAAATTACCAGCAGAAAACAGCCTTTTTAAACAGGAGGGACCGAAATGGACAAAAAGATTTTGCTGCTTTTGGGGCCGAACCTCAATATGGTCGGTGTTCGCGAAAAAAAAATTTATGGCACGCAATCTGCACAAAGTATAGAAGACCAGGTCATTGCTTATGGAAAAGAAAAAGGCGTTTTGATCGACGTTCTTCAGTCCAACCACGAAGGTGTGCTGATAGATGCAATTCATACTGCAAAAGAGCAGTATTGTGCGGTTGTTATCAACGCGGGCGCACTTACACATTACAGCTATGCGCTGCGCGATGCAATTGCCTGTGTGGATATTCCCTTTATTGAGGTGCATATGTCTAATATTCATGCCCGGGAAGAATTCCGCCATCACTCTGTAATTGCACCTGTCTGCAAAGGGCAGATTGCGGGCTTTGGAAAGAATGTTTACTTTTTAGGGATTGACGCAGCGCTTCTGCTGCAAAAGCAGGAAGAGCTATAAAAGGGCGTGTGTAAAGGATGAAAAGTAGAATTTTAAAGCTGCAGGAGGGACTGACCCAACCGGGCGAAGCGGCTCTGGTGCTTTCAGACGTCAACCGCTTTTACTTGTCCGGCTTTGCTTCTTCGGCGGGGGCTGTGTTTATTACCAGAAAAGCTGCCTATCTGCTGGTGGATTTTCGTTACGGCGAAGCGGCGCAAAAACAGGTAAAAGACTTAGATGTGGTAGTTTTTGACAGCCTTTCACAGCAGCTGTGTACGCTTGCAAAAAGACACAGGGTCAAAAAGGTGTATCTGGAGGGTGCAACGGTTTCTGTAAAGCAGGCAAACGTGTTTAAAAAAAGCTTTCGCGCGATAGATGTTAAAACGGCCTGTGATGATACGCTTGATCTGCTTTTATCCAATATGCGCATGATCAAAGGCAGGGCTGAGATTTTAAAAATAAAAGAGGCGCAGCGTATTACAGAAGAAGCGTATCTGGATATTTTAAACTTTATCAGGCCTGGTGTTACAGAGCGGGATATAGCGCTGGAGCTTGAGTTTTCCATGCGCAAGCGTGGAGCGCAGCGCGTAGCCTTTGATCTGATCACGATAGCGGGCAAAAAGACCTCCCTGCCGCATGGTGTTCCGGGAACAAGCGCCGTTTGCGCGGGTGATTTTGTTACAATGGACATCGGCGCGGTGTATGAGGGGTATCACAGCGATATGACCCGGACGGTAGCTGTCAGCTATGTAACGGACAAGCAAGCAGAAATTTACAATCTTGTCTTGCAGACCCAGCAAAGTGCGCTTGCAAAAATCAAGTCGGGCGTAACAGGTCACTGTATTGACCAGGCTGCAAGGGATGTAATAGAGCAGGCGGGCTACGGGCAATGTTATAAACATGCTACCGGCCATGGGGTAGGGTTGCTTATCCATGAAGAACCGCGTCTTTCCCAGAATTCCTCTACAATTTTGAGCAGCGGCATGGTTGTTACGGTAGAACCGGGCATTTACCTGCCGGGGGAATTTGGCGTGCGCATTGAAGATATGGTCGCAGTAACCAAAAACGGGTGCACAAACCTGACCGGCGTTAGCAAAGAATTGCTTATTCTTTAATTGGCCTGGAAGACTGTGTAAATTAATTGCGATTACCTGTTGCATTTTGCCGGTGCAATAGGTATAATTATAACTTGTAAAACAGTAGAAGGATCGTACATTGCTGCGATGTATATTGAGGAGGATTTATCTATGATTTCAGCAGGTGATTTTAGAAACGGCGTTACATTTGAAATGGACGGCCAGGTTGTTTCTATTATTGAGTTTCAGCATGTAAAGCCGGGCAAGGGCGCTGCTTTTGTGAGAACCAAAATCAGGAACGTAATCACGGGCGCTGTGGTTGAAAAAACCTTTAACCCCAACGACAAATATCCCACGGCTTTTATTGAGAGAAAAGATATGGAATATCTTTACAGTGACGGCGACCTGTATTATTTTATGGACAGCGAAACGTATGAACAGATTCCAATCAACAAAAGCATACTTTCAGATAACTTTAAATTTGTAAAAGAAAATATGACCTGTAAGGTTTTGTCCTATAAAGGAAATGTGTTTGGCGTAGAGCCGCCCAATTTTGTTGAGTTGGAAGTAACGAAAACAGAGCCGGGCGTAAAAGGCGATACGGCAACAAACGTAACAAAGCCTGCAATTGTTGAAACCGGGGCGGAGATCAAAGTGCCAATCTTTATTAACGAGGGCGATAGAATTCAGATAGACACCCGCACGGGCGAATATATGTCACGCGCATAAGCGCAGAATATTGGAGGAAAAAATGACGCTTACAGAAAAAATTTCTTATATCAAGGGCCTCGCAGAGGGCCTAAAGCTAGATGAAAACAAGGACGAAGTCAAGGTTATAAAAGCAATATTAGAGCTGCTTGAGGACATGGCGTTGTCTGTTACAGATCTTGAAACATGCGTTGACGATGTGTGTGATCAGCTTGACGCCGTGGATGAAGACCTGGCGGATCTGGAGGAAGATTATTATGAGGAAAGCGACTGCTCCTGCGGCGGTTGCGACACGGATGACGACGACCAGTTTTATGAAGTGACCTGTCCTACCTGCGGGGAAGAAATTTGTCTGCAGGAAGACGTTCTGCTTTGTGGAGAAACAGAATGCCCCAAGTGCGGCGAAAAGCTGGAATTTGATTTTTCTGACCTTTTTGCCGAGGATGAAGATGAAAAAGGCTGCTCCTGCGATTGCTGTGCGCAGCCGGATCATGAAGAAGCATAAAATCCCGGTGTAAAAAATGAACCATATATGCACCCCTCGAATACTATATTTGAGGGGTGTTTTTATGCGCATACGAAGGAAAAGACGGCGAAAAACCAGTGTTTTTAAACGTGTTTTGATTTTGCTTGTGCTGCTGTTTGTGGCGTCGTTTTTGTTTTTGGAGCTGCAGGTAAGGCCTATGATTTTTAATTTAACAGAAATAAAAGCGCAGGCCCTCGCTACAGAAGCCATTAACAAAGCGGTTGAAGCGCAGCAGCTGGAATCGGATTTTACATATGAAGACCTTGTGGACGTTCAATATTCAAGCAGTAACGCGGTCCAGAGTATTTCTGCCAATACAGTAAATATCAACGCTTTAAAGGCCGCATATTCTTTAAGCGCACAGGAAGAAATTGATCAGCTGCGGCATAGAGAGATCAAATTTTACACTGGAGATCTGTCGGGGATGGATCTGTTGCGCGGGCTCGGACCGGTCATCAAAGTTCGGTTGAATTTTTCAAGCAGCATTGAAACCAGCGTGACAAGCCAGTTTGTATCTGCGGGGATCAACCAGACGCAGCATATTATTGAACTGGAAATCAAGGCGGAAATATACCTGACCTCCGATGGAACGATCCCCAATGTTGAAGTCGTCACAAACGTACCGGTTGCAGAGACTGTGATCGTTGGAACAACACCTACATTGTATGCCAGCAGATTCATGTCTTAATTGTAAATTTGTGCTGCAAATCCCTGTCAACCCTTGAAGATAAACTCTATATATGGTATGATAAACGGTAAAGTTGACAGATTGGAGGCAGTATATATTGCCTGAGGATATAAAGCAAAAGTTTGATACAAGCAGCATGGAAGAATATATGCAGCTTGTTGCAGAAATTATGAGTGTTCGCGCCAGGGGGGAGCGTCCGCTTGCCTATGTGCGTACCTATGGCTGCCAACAGAACGTCGCAGACAGTGAAAAAATCAAGGGTATGCTGGCCGGGATGGGGTATGCGTTCAC
This sequence comes from uncultured Oscillospiraceae bacterium, assembly GCA_900541565.1. Classification (GTDB taxonomy): domain Bacteria; phylum Bacillota; class Clostridia; order Oscillospirales; family Acutalibacteraceae; genus Scatavimonas; species Scatavimonas merdipullorum. The sequence goes on along the minus strand of UQKB01000003.1, from coordinate 41,349 downwards.
AGAAACGCCGCAGGATGCAGACTTTATAATTTTCAATACCTGTGCGGTACGGGAGCATGCCGAAGACCGGGTGTTTGGAAATGTAGGTGCGCTTAAGGCTATTAAGCAGAAACACCCCTCCGTTTTAATTGCATTATGCGGCTGCATGATGGAGCAGCCGCATATAGCCGAAAGGATTTATAAAAGCTTTCCTTTTGTAGGGCTTGTTTTCGGCACGCACTTTCTGCACCGTTTTCCGGAGCTTTTATATAAAAGCTTGTTTATCGGAAAGCGTATTTTTGTCCGCGGAGAAGACGACCGCCTTGTGCACGAGGGGCTTCCCATAAAGCGTGATGGGACCTTTAAAGGCTGGCTGCCTATTATGTATGGGTGCGATAATTTTTGTTCCTATTGCATTGTGCCTTATGTACGCGGGCGGGAACGCAGCCGCCGCGAACACGATATATTGCAGGAAGCAAAGAAACTTATTGGCGCAGGCTACAAGGATATTACGCTGCTTGGGCAAAACGTAAATTCTTACGGGAAAGGCCTGCTGGAAAGCCCTTCTTTTTCCGAGCTTCTTTCCAAAATTGACCGGATAGACGGCGAATATTGGCTGCGCTTTATGACGTCGCATCCAAAGGACTGCACAAAAGAATTGATTGATACAATTGCGCAAAGCCGGCATATCAGCAAGCATTTGCATTTGCCGTTTCAGTCGGGGAGCGATAAAATTTTGCAGCAAATGAACAGGCGTTACACGCGCCAGTCGTATTTGTCCATTGTAAATTACGCAAAGGAAAAAATTCCCGGACTTTCACTTACAAGCGACGTTATCGTGGGCTTTCCCGGCGAAACTTACGAAGATTTTAAAGAAACGCTTTCTTTGGTGCGTCAGGTAGGTTTTACGTCGCTGTTTACGTTTATTTATTCGCCGCGCGTTGGTACGCCTGCTGCAAAAATGGAGGATCCTGTGCCATATGCGGAAAAATCCAAATGGTTTGGCGAGCTTTTGCAGGTGCAGGAAGAAATTGCAGCACAGCGTTGCGCTTCTATGGTTGGACAAACACAAAAAGTGCTGGTTGAAGGCAAGACCGGAAAAGAAAACGTATTATCGGCCCGTACTTCAGGCAATATAATTGTGGAGCTGGAAGGTGACGACGCGCTGATTGGCACGTTTGTAAACGTGCAGATTACACAGGCGCGCAACTGGATCTTAAAAGGCATACTTGTATAAAACAGGAGGAAGAAAAAATGGATACAATAGAATTGGCAAGGGAAATTGGCAAAGCAATTCAGCAGGAAGACTGCTATGTAAAATTGCAGATTGCAAAACAGCAAAGCGATGAGGACCAGCAGCTTCAGCAGATGATCGGTGAATTTAATTTAAAACGCATGGCCATTAACAACGAAGCTTCCAAGCCCGACAGGGATGACCAAAAGCTGCAGGAGCTCAACAAAGAAATGCGCGCAGTGTATGCAGAGATTATGAAAAATGAAAATATGCAGGCATATAATGCGCACAAGCAAGCTCTGGATACGCTTTTGCAAAGAATATTTGCGATTATTACGCAATCTTCAGAAGGAGAAGACCCCATGACGACGGATTACACGCCGGGGTGTTCCGGAAGCTGTTCAAGCTGTTCTGGTTGCCATTGACTAAAAAACAGCGATAAAGAGGTGAAAAAGCACGATGGCTGAACTTTCCCCAATGATGAAGCAGTATTTTAAAATAAAAGAAGAAAACAAAGACAGCATTTTGTTTTTTCGCCTGGGCGATTTTTACGAAATGTTCTATGACGACGCAAAGCTTGCGTCCAAGGAACTGGAGCTTACGCTAACGGGCAGAGACTGTGGTCAAGAGGAGCGCGCGCCAATGTGCGGCGTTCCTTTTCACAGCAGTGAAGCGTACATAGCCCGTCTGGTTGCAAAGGGGTATAAGGTTGCCATATGCGAACAGGTAGAGGATCCCGCATCTGCAAAAGGCCTTGTTAAAAGAGATATTATCCGTGTGATTACGCCCGGCACCGTTATGGAAAGCAGTATGCTTGACGAAGGAAAAAACAACTATATATCCTGTGTTTTTACAAAGGATGAAAAAATAGGGGTTGCTTTTTGCGATATTTCAACCGGGGAACTGCACGCTACAACCCTTGCGGGCAGCGATGCTTTTACACAGCTGAAAAACGAGCTGGCGCGTTTTTCGCCGCGCGAAATCCTGATCGGCGGGGATACGGTATGCTTTGAAGAGCTGCCCGCTTTTATCCGTGACAGACTTTCCGCAGGAGTTGAAATGCTGACAGACGACTGCTTTGACGAAGCGGCCTGCACGCAGCGCGCCGCAGCGCAGTTTGGTGAAAAAAACATTTGCGCGCTGCAGGAGGACGGAAACACCCAGCTGATCAGCTGCCTGGGCGCGCTTTTACATTATCTGGAGGAAACACAGAAAACAGGCCTGGAGCGAATAAACACGCTGGATATTTACAGCGAAAACCAGTTTATGAATTTGGATTTCCATACCAGACGGAACTTAGAGCTTTTGGAAACCATGCGCAGCAAAGAGAAAAGAGGATCTCTTTTATGGGTGCTGGATAAGACAAAAACGGCGATGGGAAAGCGCCTGATCCGCGCATGGATTGTACAGCCTTTGGTCAGTTGCGCGCCGATTGTAAAGCGCCAGAATGCGGTAGAGGAGCTTGTAACCGATACGGTACGGCGTATGGAGCTTATAAACGCGCTGACAGGCATTTTTGATATGGAACGTTTGATGACAAGGATTGTTTACGGTACTTCAAACGGCAGGGAGCTGCGTTCCCTTGCAAGCGCCGTGCAAAAGCTGCCGGCGCTAAAGCAGCAGCTTGAAGGGACAGGCGCTTCTTTATTGCAGGAAATTTACCGCGGAATTGACACGCTGCAGGACGTGTATACGCTGATTGACAGCGCAATTGTGGAGGAACCGCCGTTTTCTGTGCGCGAGGGCGGTATCATTAAAAAGGGCTACAATGCAGAGCTTGACCTGTTAAATGGAGATATGGCCGACTCTACCGGGCTGCTTTCAGCCATTGAGGCTGATCAAAGGGAAAAAACGGGGATTCCAAAGCTAAAGGTTGGCTATAACAGGGTATTTGGATATTATATTGAGGTTTCCAATTCGTATAAAGAAATGGTGCCCGATACATACATTAGAAAGCAAACGCTTACAAATTGTGAGCGTTTTATCACACAAGAGCTCAAAGAGCTTGAAGGCCGGATACTCGGCGCAAAGGATAAGGCGGTAGCGCTTGAATATAAGCTTTACGATACAGTCCGCAAAACGGTTTCGGACCAGCTTTCGCGTATTCAGCAAACGGCCAAATGCATTGCAACGCTTGACGTGCTGTGTTCTTTTGCATCTGTTGCTGCAGAAAACCGTTACTGCCGACCGGAGGTGAATCTAAGCGGTGTAATCCATCTGAAGGACAGCCGCCATCCGGTGGTGGAGCTTTTGCTGGACGGGTCGCCCTTTGTCCCAAACGATGTTGACCTAGATAACGCAAATAACCGCGTTGCCATTATAACAGGTCCTAACATGGCTGGAAAATCAACGTATATGCGCCAGGTGGCGCTGATTGTACTGATGGCACAAACGGGAGCATTTGTTCCGGCTTCCAGTGCGGAAATTGGCATTGTGGACAGTATCTTTACACGTGTTGGCGCTTCTGACGATCTTGCCGCCGGGCAGTCCACATTTATGGTGGAAATGAACGAAGTGGCTTCCATTGTGAAAAATGCAACGGCAAAAAGCCTGCTGGTTCTTGATGAAATTGGTCGGGGAACCTCTACCTTTGACGGGATGAGCATTGCCCGTGCGGTGCTTGAATATGCAGCGGATAAAAAAAGACTGGGCGCAAAAACCTTGTTTGCAACGCACTATCACGAACTGACCGTTATGGAGCAGATGCTTGACGGGGTGCGAAATTATAACATTGCCGTAAAAAAACGCGGGGATGACATTACCTTTTTGCGCAGGATTGTTCCCGGTGGCGCGGACGACAGCTATGGCATAGAGGTGGCAAAGCTGGCGGGGCTTCCGGACTGGATTATTACAAGGGCAAAACAAATTTTAAAGGAACTGGAAGGCAGTAAAAGACAAAATACCGCGCCTGATCCACATAAGGCAGCTGCACAGCAGCAGCCGGCGGAGCTTTCTTTGCTGGATACAGCTGCTTTTAGGATCAAACAGAAGCTTTTAAGTGTAGATATCAATACGTTAACGCCGATTGAATCGATGAACATCCTTTTTGACCTGATCCGGCAGGCAAAGGAGGAAGGATAAAAACAACGGAGGTGAGCCTGTTATGGGAAAAATTCATGTGCTGGATAAGCATGTTGCAGAGCTGATTGCAGCCGGGGAGGTTGTAGAACGCCCCAGCTCTGTGGTTAAAGAGCTGGTAGAAAACGCGATCGACGCAGGCTCTACCGCCATAACGGTCGAAATCAAAAACGGAGGGATTGAATATATCCGCGTTTCTGACAACGGCTGCGGTATTGCAAGAGAAGACATCCAAAAGGCGTTTTTGCGCCATGCCACCAGCAAGGTTAAAGCGGAAAACGATCTGGAAAGCATTGCAACACTTGGCTTCCGCGGAGAGGCGCTTGCATCCATATGCGCTGTTTCTCATGTCGAAATCCTGACGTGCAGTGAAGGAGAAGAGATTGGAACAAAATACAGTATAAGCGGCGGGGAAGAAGAAGGCCTGACAGATGCAGGCTGCCCTAAAGGAACGACTATGATTGTGCGCGGCCTTTTTTACAACGTGCCCGCGCGCATGAAATTTTTGAAAAAGGATGTAACAGAGGCGAACGCCGTTGCAAACGTACTGGATAAAATTGCGCTTTCTCATCCGGAAATTGCGGTAACTTTTATCCGCGACGGAAAGCAGGCGCTGCATACGGCGGGCGACGGAAAGCTGCTTTCTTCCATTTATACGGTATATGGCAGAGAATTTGCAAGCGGGCTGATCCCTGTGGATTATTCGCTGGAAGGCGTTGCGGTCAAGGGCTATGTCAGCAGTCCGCAGAACGCGCGCCCAAACAGAAATATGCAGAACTTTTTTATCAATGGGCGCTTTGTAAAAAGCCGCACCGCCATGGCGGCGGTAGAAGAAGCTTGTAAAGGCAGTGTTATGACCGGGAAATTCCCCGCTTGTGTTTTGCATATTTCCCTTTCCTGTCAGGCGGTAGATGTAAACGTGCATCCTGCCAAAATAGAGGTCCGGTTTATTCAGGAACGTCCTGTTTTTGACGCGCTGTATCATGCGGTAAAGTCGGCGTTGCTAAGCGGGGATCAGCCAAAGCAGGTTTCCTTAAAACCGCGCGACCTGGTCCGTTCGGCCGCCCGGCCGGCCAATCCGTTTGAGGCAGAGCAGAGCTATAAAGCAAAGCCTGCGCCTGTGCAGGAGCCTGCAAGTCCGCTCTATGCAAAAAGCAAGTCTTCTTTAGAAGAAGCGGCGCCTGCTATTCCGGAAAAGAAAGAGAATTGTCAGCCGCAGATTTCTATCCCGAAAGCACACGCCTTCCAAAAACATGTGGCAGACGGTGTAAATCCATTTGATTTATATAAAGGGCGTTTGCAGGTGTCCCAAAGCTTTATACCTGCAGCCAATACAAACGTTCAGGAAAAAACGCAGGCTGCACAGCAGCCAAAGCCCCAACCAGCTGTTTCAAAACAGGATGAATCTGCACCGAAAGACGGACAAAAGGCTTTTACAGAGCCTTTTGAAGGTGTTTCGACAAGATTTATCGGCGAAGCGTTCCGCACATATATTATAATGGAACGCGGCGAGGACGAGCTGGTTTTCATTGATAAGCACGCAGCGCATGAAAGAATTCTTTATGAAAAACTGAAAGCAGAAAAGGGCGCCGGGGCCATGCAGTACCTTTTGGAGCCGATAACCGTTACCCTGAATAAGCTGGAATACGACGCAGCGCTACAAAATACCAGGGCTTTTTGGGAGGCTGGCTTTGAAATAGAGGATTTTGGCATGGGGAATATCCTTGTCAGAAGCGCGCCACAATATCTGGAGCATTCTGATATTGCTTCTATCGTAACGGAAATGGCCGGATATTTGCTTGAACATAAAAACGATATTTACGCAGAGCAAATGGATTGGATTTACCACAACGTTGCCTGCCGCGCGGCGGTCAAAGCCGGCAATATCAACCATCCTCAAGAGCTTATCGCGCTGGCCGATCAGCTTGAAGCAAACCCGGCGCTGCGTTATTGCCCGCATGGAAGACCGGTACGGATTGTCATTAAAAAAAGAGAAATTGAAAAACAGTTTGGCAGGATGTGATTTTTTGCAGCAGGCAGCCTTCATTCCGCTTGTGGCAATCGTGGGACCCACCGCGTCTGGAAAAACCTCGCTTGGCATAACGATTGCAAAACGCTATAACGGGGAAGTGGTCTCGGCGGATTCTATGCAGATCTATACGGGAATGCAAATTGCAACGGCAAAGCCGGACGCTTTCCAGCGGCAGGGTGTTATTCATCATATGATGGACTTTTTAGACCCCCAGGAAACCTACAGCGTGGCACAGTATGTACAATGCGCAAGGAATGTTATCTGCGACATATATAAAAGGGGAAAACTGCCCGTGCTGGTTGGTGGGACAGGCCTTTATGTTCATGCGCTTTTAAACCATTTGGAATTTGCGCCGGGCGGGGAGGATCCTGCTTTGCGCCGGGAGCTTTTTATTCGGTTGGAGCGCGAAGGGGTAGATGCGCTGCTTTTGGAGTTGGCGCAATTTGACCCAGACAGCGCAAAGCGCCTTGCGCAAACCAAAAACGCAAAGCGGATTATAAGGGCGATTGAAATTTTTAAAACGACAGGGATCACAATGACGCAGCATATAGCGCACTCGATGAAAAACCCAAGTCCATATAAGGATGTGCGCATTGGGCTTACCTGTAAAAACAGGGAAAAGTTATATGACAGGATCAACCAAAGGGTTGACCAAATGCTCAATCAGGGGCTTTTGGAGGAAGCAAGCTATGTCCTTTCGCAGCCATGCGGCAAAACGGCGCGTATGGCGATTGGCTATAAGGAGCTCAAGCCATATTTTGACGGCGTATGTACGCTGCAGGACGCGACGGAAAAACTAAAACAGGAAACAAGAAAGTATGCAAAGCGGCAGCTTACCTGGTTTAAGAAGGATCAAACCATCCACTGGATTGAAACGGACATCTGTAAAGATGAAAAAGAGGTTATGCGTACAGCTTGCTCGTATATAGAGCAAAGCGGAATTTTGCAATAATTATGGAATGTGGTGAATACGGCTTGGATAAAACACTGGCAAAAAAAATCGTCATTACGGTGGCAGCGTTTTTGGTGCTTGCGTATTTGGCGTATTTATTTTACGGAGCAAACTTTTCCATGGTAGAAACAGAAACCGCCATTATGCAGGAGACGGCAGATTCTATCTATTCGACCGGTTATGTAATCCGCAATGAAACGTTGATTAAAAACGACAGTGAAGGCGTGGTTGCCTATGCGTTTGATGACGGTGGAAAGGTAGCGGCAGGTGGCGTAGTAGCCACTGTGTATAGGACGGAGGACGACGCCACGGCACATAAGGAAATTGCGCAGATCGACAACCAGATCGACCAGCTTAAAAAAATTAATATGGCCGCACATACGATGTCTACGGGTTTGGATTCTATCAATAACCAAATGAACCAAAAAGTAGTTGATTTGCTGCAGAATATAAACGAAGGCCAGCTTTACGATTTGAAAGATACCAGTGAAGACCTTTTGTATTTAATAAACGAACGAATGGTTGTGACCGGGGAAGTTGTCAATTATAATGAAAAAATTGAACAGCTGCAGGCGCAAAAGGAAGAAATCCAGGCCTCCTGCGGGGAGGCCGTTGCCCAGATTACCTCGCCGGTCGCCGGTTATTTTGTAAGCTATACAGACGGCTATGAAGATGCGTATGATTATACCAAAGCTGCAGAGATCGGCCTGGACAGCTTAAATGCCATGCTGGAAAAAGAGCCTGAAAAAGTGGCGGGAAATGTAATTGGAAAAGTAATCAGCGAGCTCAATTGGTTTATTGCCTGTCCGATCACAGCGCAGGATTCCATTGAATTAAGCTCCATTTATGATGACGTCAGCGTAAATATGCCATATGCCACAACAGGCAGCGTGCCGGTGAAAATAGCGTCGGTAAACCAGGAAAACAAAACGTCAGACGCTGCGCTTGTGTTGGAATGCAACTATATGAGCCCGGAGCTTGCCAGCCTGCGCAACGAAACAGTTAAAATTGATATAAAGACCTATACAGGAATACGTGTCAGCAAAAAATCCCTGCATGACGACACAGTGGTTAAAACAATTGAAAATGAGGACGGCACGACCACCTCTGAAGAAAAAAAGGTGCAGGGCGTATATGTAGTGTATGGAAACGAGCTTATTTTCAAGCAGGTGTCGATCCTTTATGCAGGCGAAGATTTTGTATTGTGTGACCCGCAGCCGGAAGAGGGCGTTCTTTTTAACGGAACGACAGTTGAGCTTTACGATAAAATTGTTACAGAAGGGGCGGATTTATATGCCGGAAAAATTGTCAAGCAATGAGCAGCAGGCGTTACAGGATATTGCATACAACTATCAAACGATAGAAGAAAGCATTGCAAAGGCTGCTTTGCAGTCAGGCAGAAGCAGGCAGGATATTACCTTTCTGGCCGCGACAAAAACAGTAGATGTAAACAGAATTAACTATGCCATTTCTTTAGGGCTTTCTCATATTGGGGAAAACAGGGTACAGGAGCTTCTTGCAAAATATGAAAGCTATGACCTTACGCACGCGTCTTTGCAGTTTATTGGGCATCTGCAAACCAACAAGGTACGGCAGATTGTGGGAAAGGTCAATATGATTCAGTCGGTTGACAGCGAAAAGCTTGCAGGAGAGATTGCAAAGCATTCGCTTGCAAAAGGGATCACAACAGATATTTTAATAGAGGTAAATATAGGAAACGAAGTCAGTAAATCAGGCGTTGCACCGCAGGATCTGGAGGGGCTATTATTCCAAATTGGAACAATGCGCGGTATTTCTGTAAAAGGTCTTATGGCAATTCCTCCCATTTGCGACAAAAAGGGGGAAATTTGTAAATATTTTTGCGCGATGTACAAACTGTTTATTGACATGAAGGCCAAAAAAATGGATAATGTATTTATGGACTATCTGTCAATGGGGATGTCTGCGGATTACCGCGAAGCTATCCTGGAAGGGGCTAACATGGTGAGGATTGGCTCCTCGTTGTTTGGTCCCAGGCTTTATAGATAAAAATTGGAGGTATTTTAAAATGGCAGGTTTAGTGGATAAGTTTAAGCGTATGTGGGATGCACCGGATGACGAATATGATGATTATGATGAATACAGCTATGATGATGAACCGGAGGAAGATTACGCCGCACCGTCTTCGCCGGCACCCGATTATTCTTATCAGCGGGAAAATGCAGCTTCTGCACCCAGGCGTAACAAGGTTGTCAATATCAATGCAACGGCTAAATTACAGGTTGTTCTTTTTAAGCCCGAACGCTTTGGAGAAGAAACCAGGGCGATTGCGGATGAATTGATTAAAATGCATACGGTCGTTCTGAACCTGGAAAACACAAACAGAGATATGTCCCGGCGGATTATAGATTTTTTAAGCGGCTGTGCTTATGCAAATAAGGGAAAGATTAAAAGGATTGCGACAAGCACGTTTATTATTATTCCCAATAATGTGGATTTGACAGGGGACGACCTGCTGGACGAGCTTGAAAACAACGGCGTTTATTTTTAATTTGCATGTCTACTGAAGAAAAATATGCGTATGCGCTTTTAGAGGCAAAAATTTACGACACACTTTATCTGTCCCAACAGCGCAGGGCTCCGTGTTTTACTTCCTTTCTGGCCTTGGAAGAGCAGGCGGCTGCAAAGGGAATACTAAAGCAGGCGCACTTTGAAAATTTTCTATTTTATGGCGGGTATGAAGAAAGCGAAAGAGCGGTTCTGGGGATTTTCCCAAAAGAACAGCTGTGTTCTTCTTCTTTTTTTCCCATAACGCCGCTTGCGTTTATGTACAGACAAGCGTATAATCTATCCCATAGGGATTTTTTGGGTGCGCTGATGGGCTGCGGGATAAAAAGAGAAGCTGTGGGCGATATTTTGGCTGAGCCGGGGCGTGCGGTTGTTTTTGTAAAAGAGGAGCTGAGCGCTTACATTACAACGCAGATCCAGAAAGTGGGAAGCGTTGGTGTTTCGGTTTCCGTTTTAGAAAATACATGTGGGCTGCCCCCCGTTAAGAAGCTCGAAGAAAAATTTTATACGGTATCTTCCGTACGGCTTGACAGTGTGGTAGGCGCACTTACAGGCTTAAGCCGGGATAAAAGTGCAAAGCTGATACTGGCAGGGAATGTTTTTTTAAACCACCAGTGCAGGCAAAATGTGAGTATTCACCCTAAACAAGGGGATACGCTGTCCATCCGTGGATATGGTAAATATATAATTGGCGATCATACAGGCCTGACGAAAAAGGGCCGGGTTAAGTTGGTTGTCAAACAATACAGATAGGAGAGATCGATATGCTGACAATTGACGAGGTAAAAAACATCAGCTTCAGAAAAGCAAATCTTGGCGGCTACCGTCCAGAGGATGTCGAAGCTTTTATCGATGAGGTTGTTGCAACGCTTGAGCAGAATAAGAAAGATAAAATTGAGCTTGTAAAAAAGCTGGATATCCTTGCCAAGCGCATAGAAGAGTATCGTAAAGACGAAGAAAATGTACGGGGCGCTCTTTTAAATGCGCAGAAAGTGATGGACTCCACCGTAAAAGAGGCAAACCAAAAGGCAGAAGCTATTATGAAAGAGGCCAAGCTAAAAGCACAGGATATTATTATGAACGCCAATGCCTCTATCGTAAATGAAAAGAACAATTATTTAAAATTGCAGGCCGACGCCGTTGTTTTAAGGGAACAGCTTCTTGAAACCTATAACAGCCATATCAGGATGCTTGAGGATCTTCCTACTGCTTCTGAAATCAGCAAGACAAAGGCAGAGCTTGACAAAAATTATCCGGTCAACGATACGTCTGCACAGAATATGGATGCGCCGGTACAGCAGGGGCAGCCTGACAGAGCACAGCCTGCGACAGACGACAAGGAAGAGGTTGTGGATATTTCCTCGCAGGCTACGCAGGAGGACGAACAGGCGCCGCAGGATGCAGAAGAAAAGGAAAGCAAATTCAGCAACCTGAAATTTGGTGACAATTACAGCGTAACCGACAAAAAATAAAAAATACATAGATTATAATCCAAATACCAATCCCATGACGGATCCGCCCGCATTGGATTGGTATTTGGATTGGTACAGGTAATTTTATAAAGGGAGAGTACAAAATTCATGCCACAGGATTATAACGCAACGCTTAACCTTCCCAAAACTGATTTTCCTATGCGCGCGGGCCTTCCAAAAACAGAGCCCCAAACGCTGGCTCGTTGGGAAGAAGAAAAAATTTATGAAAAGCTGATGAAAAAAAACAAAGGGAAGCCGCTATATGTCCTGCACGACGGACCGCCGTATGCAAACGGAAATATTCATTTGGGTACAGCACTGAACAAGGTTTTAAAGGACATAGTTGTACGCTATAAAAACATGTCGGGCTTTCAGTCCCCGTATGTTCCCGGATGGGACACACACGGCCTTCCAACGGAGCTTAAGGCAAGGACGAAAGCCGGGGTTGGCAATTCAACCACTATTTCCGATGTGGAGCTGCGGCGTATTTGCCGTGCGTTTGCTTTAGGATATCTGGACGACCAGAGAACGCAATTTAAGCGTTTGGGCGTCATTGGAGAATGGGATAACCCATATGTGACCCTGCTTAAGGAATTTGAAGCCAAGCAGATTGAAATTTTTGCCGAAATGGCCTGTAAGGGCTATATTTATAAGGGTTTAAAGCCGGTGTATTGGTGCTCTGACTGCAAAACGGCGCTGGCCGAAGCAGAAATTGAATACGCAGAAGACCCCTGCCATTCTATTTATGTTAAATTTAAGGTCACAGACGATCTTGGCAAATTTTCAGCAATGGGTGTGGACCCTGCAAAGGTATCCTTTGTAATTTGGACCACAACAACTTGGACGCTGCCCGGCAACGTTGCGATTTGCGTTGGCCCGCGTTTTACATATTGTCTGATAAAGAGCAATGACGAATATTTTGTTATGGCAGAAGAGCTTTATAAAAATGCGATGCAGGCGGCCGGAATTGACGATTATGAGATTGTCGGCACGCTGCAGGGCGCAGAGCTTGAATATATGAAGACGCAGCACCCGTTTTTGGACAGAACTTCGCTTGTGATTGTAGGCGACCATGTAACACTGGAAAGCGGTACGGGCTGCGTACACACCGCACCGGGCCACGGCGTTGAGGACTTTGACGTTTGCTGCAATTATAAAGAATTGCCGGTTATCGTTCCGGTAGATGCAGACGGCAGGCTGACGCAGCAGGCGGGGCAATTTGCCGGACTGAAGACAGAAGAAGCCAACAAGCCGATTGCGCAATATCTGGAAAAAACGGGCGCGCTGTTTGCGCTGGAAAAAATTAAACACCAGTACCCGCATTGCTGGCGCTGCAAAAATCCGGTGCTTTTCCGGGCTACAGACCAGTGGTTCTGCTCTGTGGAAGATTTTAAAGAAGAGGCCATCCGGGCTATCCGGACCGTCCAATGGATCCCGGGCTGGGGGGAAGACAGGATTACCTCCATGGTGCGCGAGCGTAAGGATTGGTGTATATCTCGCCAACGCAAATGGGGCGTGCCTATCCCGATTTTCTTTTGCAAGTCATGCGGGGAGCCGCATATTGACAAAGACGCCATGCTTGCTGTTGCCGAGTTGTTCCGAAAAGAAGGAAGCGACGCATGGTATCAGAAGGATGCCGGTGAAATCCTGCCAAAAGGGACAAAGTGCAAAAAATGCGGAGCAACAGAGTTTGATAAAGAAAAGGATATTATGGATGTGTGGTTTGATTCTGGATCCACACATGCTGCAGTTCTGCAGGAAAGGCCTTACCTGCAATGGCCGGCAGACCTTTACCTGGAGGGTGCGGACCAGTACAGGGGTTGGTTCCAGTCTTCCCTGCTGACGTCTGTTGCCACAACAGGAAAAGCCCCTTATAAGGCGGTTTTAACGCATGGCTGGGTTGTAGACGGCGAAGGAAGAAAAATGTCGAAATCTCTTGGAAACGGCATTGATCCGCAGGATATTGTCAACGAATACGGCGCAGACGTGCTTCGGTTATGGGTAGCATCCTCCGATTATCATGCGGATATCCGTATTTCAAAGGACATTTTAAAGCAGCTTTCTGAATCGTATAGAAAAATCCGGAATACTGCAAGGTATATTTTGGGGAATTTGGGTGATTTTAATCCTGATCAGGACGCACTTCCCCTGGATGCGCTGCTGCCGATTGACAAATGGGCGCTTGTAAAGCTAGACGAGCTGAACCGTAAGGTAATGCAGGCGTATGATGCGTTTGAATTTCATCAGGTTTACCACAGCATTCATAATTTCTGTGTGGTAGATATGTCCAATTTCTATTTAGATGTTTTAAAGGACAGGCTCTATACCGAAAAAGCAAACAGTGTGGCAAGAAGGGCTGCGCAAACAACCATTTATTTCATTTTGGACGCTATGACAAGGATGATTTCGCCGATTCTTGCTTATACTTCAGACGAAATTTGGCGGTATATGCCGCACAGCAGCGACAGCGACCCCAATTGCGTATTGTTTAACGAAATGCCAAAAGAGCTTCACATAGATGCCGACGCAGACTTTATGGAAAAATGGGATAAAATCCACCAACTGCGCGACACGGTAAAAAAATCGCTGGAGCTTGCCGTGAAAGAAAAACAGATTCGCGCTTCGCTGGAAGCCAAGGTTGTGCTTTCCTGCAGCGGCGCGGAATATGATTTTATTCAGTCTGTTAAGAAAGAACTTCCCGCTGCGTTTATTGTATCGGAAGTGGAACTGGTACAGGCAAATACCCAGGAACTCGCCGTGAAAATTGAAAAGGCGGCGGGGCAAAAGTGCGAGCGCTGCTGGAGCTATAGCGAAACTGTTGGAAAAAACAGCGAGCATCCTACCATTTGTGCGCGTTGCGCGTCTGTTTTAAACGAATAATATAAAGTGCGGTGTGTCTAAGACAGCTATCTGGATGCACCGCGCGTTTCTATGGAGGGATTACTATGGCGGCTTTGGCCCTTATCCTTGCCGGCGCAGTTATTTTGATAGACCAGCTGTTAAAGCTTCTTGTTGTCAATACCATTAAGGTGGACGGCGCGGTAACGGTAATCGACCCACTGCTCCGTTTTGTATACGTAGAAAATAAGGGTGCCGCCTTTGGTTTGCTGGAAAATCAACGATGGATCTTTATTTCTCTTACAGCGGTGGTCATCCTCATTTTTATCATTGCGCTATTTCGTACAAAAACAAAAAGTAAGCTGTTTTTTATTTCTGCCGGCATGATCATTGGCGGTGGGATCGGGAACCTGATCGACAGAGTCTTTTTGGGATATGTAATAGATTATATCCAGCTTTCCTTTTTTCCGCCCGTATGCAATTTTGCCGATTATTGCATAACGGCCGGGACAATCCTGTTTGTGATCTATATTTTCTTTGTATCGGACTTTTTTCAAAAAAAAGAAACGCTGCGTTCATCGATAAAAGAAAATGAATAAACATGTTTTTTTTGCACAGGCCGACGACAGCGGCGTGCGTATTGATAAATTTTTGGCGCGTAATTTGCCGGATCAGACGCGCAGCTTTCTTGTAAAGCTTATGGAAGAAGGACATGTGTGGGTAAATGGCAAGCAGGCCTCTAAAAGCGATAAGCTGCAGGAAGGCAGTATGGTGGAAATAGAGATTCCGCAGCCTGTCGCGCTGCAGGTTGAAGCAGAAAACATTCCGCTTGATATTGTATATGAGGATGACGCGTTGCTTGTGGTAAATAAGCCCCAGGGGATGGTTGTGCATCCGGCAGCAGGCAATTTTGACAAAACGCTGGTTAATGCGCTTTTATACCACTGTAAGGGTTCCCTTTCCGGTATCAACGGGGTTTTACGCCCTGGAATTGTGCACCGTATAGACAAGGATACAAGCGGGCTGCTGGTCGTTGCAAAGAACGACGCTGCACACCGCGGCCTTGCTGCACAAATTAAGGAGCATAGCTTTACCAGGGAATATCAGACAGTGGTGCACGGGAACATTCGGCAGGACGCCGCAACGATTACGGCACCGATAGGCCGCCATCCCGTGGATCGCAAAAAAATGGCGGTCACGCAAAAAAACGCAAGGCACGCGGTTACGCATTATACTGTTTTAGGGCGTTATACAGGCTTTACACATTTACTGGTGCGCCTGGAAACCGGACGAACGCATCAGATCCGCGTGCATATGGCATATATTGGCCATCCTGTTGCGGGTGACCCGGTATACGGGCCGAAAAAAACAGCGCAGGGGCTAAATGGCCAGTGCCTGCACGCTTGGAAAATAGGCTTTGTACATCCGCTACGGGGAACCTATATGGAGTTTACGTCGCCTTTGCCCGCTTACTTTGCGCAATTTTTACAAAGACTTGCAAAAGATACATAGCACCATTGCAAAAAAACTCTTGCAACTTACGATGTATTATGCTATAATAATCGGGCATTTGAAATCCGTTGGGCAACCAATGGGAGTCAACGGCCCGGTTTTTACCGAGACATTGAAGCGGGCAGTCCTCTGCCGAACAGGTAAGAATGTCTGAAATTTTAGGAGGAATATAGTAAATGGATGCACTCAAATCAATTGCAGCAGATTCTTTAAAAAGTGAGCTGCCCCAGTTTGCCATCGGGGACACGGTGCGCGTAAGCGTGAATATTCGCGAAGGCGACAGGGAAAGAATCCAGATGTTTGAAGGTACGGTCATCGCCAGAAAGGGAAGCGGTATTGCTGAAACCTTTACGGTAAGGCGCGTGTCTTACGGCGTTGGTGTAGAAAGGGTTTTCCCCGTTCATTCTCCCAATGTTAAGGATGTACAGGTTGTCAGGTGCGGTAAAGTGCGCAGAAGCAAGCTGTATTACCTGCGCGACAGAGTTGGTAAGGCAGCTAAGGTTAAAGAACAGATCCGCTAATATCAAACGCACAAAGGGACGTTATGTCCCTTTTTTGCTATATCCGTATAATTTGGGGGTGCCAGTATGAAGAAAAGCGAATACGATTTTAAAATTTTGCCGGACGAGGCGTATAAGGATGACCTGTCTTATGCAGAAAAGGAACAGGCAGACGGCTTGCTTACGACGGCTGTATTTGGCCCTGAAACAGAGCAAAACAAGCGTGATGAAGAGCGCCGCGGGGCCGCAGGCGTATGCTTTGAATGGCTGCAGGCCCTTGCAACGGCACTGGTGATTGTGGTTTTGCTTCTTACCTTTGTGTTCAGACTGGTCGATGTAGAGGGTGAATC
Source organism: uncultured Oscillospiraceae bacterium (assembly GCA_900541565.1). Classification (GTDB taxonomy): domain Bacteria; phylum Bacillota; class Clostridia; order Oscillospirales; family Acutalibacteraceae; genus Scatavimonas; species Scatavimonas merdipullorum. The sequence goes on along the minus strand of UQKB01000003.1, from coordinate 24,855 downwards.
GATGATGGACACACTGCATCATAAGGACAAGCTTTTTGTTACAAGCTTATTATATACGCCGCAAAACGGCGATGTTGTCATTGTCAGCCACGGGCAGGAATACCAAACGCCAATTGTCAAACGTGTGATTGCAACAGCCGGGCAAACAGTGGAAATTGACTATGATAAAAACCAGGTGATTGTCGATGGCGTTATTATTGAAGAGCCATACATAAAGGAACCCATGTTGAAAAAAGATATTTATACAACAGATAACCCGATCCAGGTACCGGAGGGCATGGTTTTTGTAATGGGAGATAACCGCAATAATTCTTTGGATAGCCGTTCGCATCAGGTGGGGCTGATTGCAGAGGACGACATCATTGGAAAAGCGGAATTTATTCTGTTCCCCTTTAACAGGTTTTCTTCATTATACGAATAGGGAAGTTTTTTATGAAAAAGAAAGCTGTATCCGTCTGTTATGAATGGCTTAAGCCTATTATCTGCGCGTTTTGCGTTGCCATTTTGCTCATTGTTTTTGCAGTACGGATGGTCAATGTAGACGGGCCTTCTATGATGGACACTCTGCAAAACGGCGACAAGGTTTTGATTACAAATCTTTTTTACACACCTGTGGCCGGCGATATTGTTGCGATCAGCCACGGGGAGAATTTTGACGCGCCCCTGATCAAGCGTGTGATTGCAACACAGGGACAAACCTTAAAGATTGACAGCAAAACGGGTGACGTCATTGTAGATGGTATTTTGCTCAATGAACCTTATATCAAAGATCTAACCGTCGGCGGTGTAAACTGGGATTTTCCATATGTAATACCGCAGGGAAAGCTGTTTGTTATGGGGGATAACCGCACCATTTCCAAGGATAGCCGCGATGTGCAGATTGGGCTTATTGACCAGGACGATATACTGGGAAAAGCGCAGGTTGTTGTTTTCCCGTTGCAAAATATAAAATATTTATATACATAACTATGGGCGCACTTGCAGTGCGTCCCTGTTTGTTTAAGAAGGTGTTCTATTTGAGTACTATGCAAAACATCCAATGGTTTCCGGGCCATATGACAAAAACAAAACGAAAAATACAGGCTTCTCTTAAGCTGGTTGACGCCGTGGCGGAGATCGTGGACGCAAGGATCCCATACAGCAGCCGGAATCCGGAGCTTGACAAGCTGATCGGCAATAAGCCCAGGCTGATCCTGCTAAATAAATGCGACATGGCGGACAGCCGGGAAACGCAGCGCTGGATTGCATATTTCCAAAAGACGGGGAAGAAAGCGATTGCAATCGACTGTAAGTCCGGCAGAGGTGTTTCTGCGTTTATTCCGGCTGTCCGGCAATTGCTTTCTGACAAAATAAAGAAGCAAGCCGAAAAGGGGATAACGGGACGTACAATTAGCGTGATGGTCGTAGGGATCCCCAATGTTGGAAAGTCTTCTTTCATTAACAGAATGGCCAGAAAAAGCCGCGCAAAGGCGGAAGACCGCCCAGGCGTGACAAGAGGAAACCAGTGGTATTCTATTGGACAGGGCTTTGAAATTTTAGATACGCCAGGTGTTTTATGGCCAAAATTTGACGATCCAAAGGTTGGTGAGAAGTTGGCGTTTACCGGTGCGGTAAAAGACCAGATTATAGACGTGGAACTGTTGGCAGTGCGCTTGCTGGAGGTTTTAAAGGTATGCCCTACGGACAAATTTCTTGCAAGATTTAAGCTTTTAAAAGAAGAGCTTGCGCCGCTTGACGGTTATGCGCTTTTACAGCTTATAGCCAAAAAGAGGGGAATGCTGATGGCAGGCGGACAGGCAGATACGTTGCGCGCTGCAAATATACTGTTGGACGAATACAGATCGGCCAAGCTCGGCACGATCACGCTGGAACGGGCTGAGAATGTATAAAATTGCAAAAAAGGTGGGGTTCGATGGAACCGATACAATGGTTACAATTGGAGGAAGAGGCGTATCACAACGGCTATCTTTCCGTGTGCGGTATTGACGAAGCCGGAAGAGGACCGCTTGCAGGTCCCGTTTGCGCCGGCGCTGTAATATTTGAAAGAGGAACGATCCTGGAAGGGGTGAATGACTCTAAAAAGCTTACAGAGAAAAAGCGAGAGCAGCTTTTTGAAAGAATTAAAAGCCAGGCGGTCGCATGGTCGGTAGGATGGGCGTCTGTGGAGGAAATTGAAAGGATGAATATCCTCAACGCGGCACTGCTTGCGATGAAACGTGCGCAGGAAGGGTTGCCTGTACAGGCAGATTATGCGCTGGTAGACGGCAACCAAAAACCGCCGCTTAAAATTCCATGCAAAACGGTTATTAAGGGCGACGGGCGTTCCTTGTCGATTGCGGCAGCGTCTATCCTTGCAAAAGTAAGCCGTGACCGCCTGATGCTGGAACTTTCACACACATACCCGCAGTACCAGTTTGAAAAGCATAAGGGCTATGGTACAAAGCTGCACCGCGACCTTTTGCTTTCTTATGGGCCCAGCCCGGTACATAGGCGCTCTTTTCTTAAGAAAATTTTACCGGAGTAAAAAGGTATGGATCAGAAAAAAGAAACTGGTATGCACGGGGAACAGTATGTTGCGGAATACCTTCTGCAAAACGGCTATATAATGAAAGCAAGGAACTTCCATTCGCGCTATGGAGAAATTGACCTGATTGCCGAAAAAAACGGTGTGCTGGCCTTTGTAGAAGTGAAAACAAGAAAAAAAGGCGCAATATCCCGACCGGAAGAGGCTGTTACCAGAACAAAACAGCAAAAACTGATAAAAACGGCCTTTATTTATTTGCAACAGATAAACACTGCGCTTCAGCCGCGCTTTGATGTTGCAGAGGTGTGGGTTTCTCCATCAGACGGCAAGCCTGTGGAAATCCGGTATATTTTAAATGCTTTTGGCCAGGAGGAGGAATATGCAGCTTTTTGATCTGCACTGTGACACGCTGTATAGGGCGGCAACGGAAAAAGAGTGTCTGACAGACAACCATTTTCATATTTCTTTTAAAAAAGCGCAGACTATCAGGCCGTGGATCCAGTGCATGGCGGTTTGGATCCCAGATACGATGCGCGGGGAACAGGCCTTCCTTTTTGTTTTGCAATGCGCAGAAATGCTGGAACAGCAATTGAAATGTACAGGCGGCCAAATACGAAAAATAGAGACGGGCAGAGAAATAAAAAAGGTGCAGGAAGCCTCTGCTGCTGGAATTGTTTTAACAGTAGAAGGCGGCGCTGCGCTTGCAGGAAAGCTTCAGAACATAAAAAAGCTCCGTGCGCTCGGTGTACGCATGATGACGCTTACCTGGAACGGAGAAAACGAGCTTGGGTATGGATGCCTTGCTCCCGGAAAAGGCGGCCTTAAGCCATTTGGCCGTGCCGCATTGCAGGAGATGGAGAAAAACGGCGTGGTTGCAGACCTGTCGCATGCTAGCGAACACTTATTTTACGATGTGGCGGAAACGGCAAAAAGACCGTTTGTTGCCAGTCATTCCAATGCACGCCATATATGTAACCATCCGCGCAACCTGACAGATGAGCAGTTTTGTATGATCCGCGACAAAGGCGGCGTTGTCGGCATTAATTTTTGCAGAAGCTTTCTGCGTCAGGATGAAAAAGCCGGTTTTGCGGATATTCTTTCCCATATAGAACATTTTTTGTCTTTGGGCGGAGAAAATACAGTTTGCATAGGCAGCGATTTTGATGGAACGGATATGCCGGACGGAATAAAAGGGATTGCAGATATGGAGGGGTTGTATACATATTTTTTGCGGCATAATTACCGTGAAACGCTGCTGCGGAAAGTTTTTTTTGAAAATGCGGCCCAATTTTGTGAAAACTTTGACAAGTTGTAAGTTATGTTATAAAATGTATGCTTAGAAAGCGTATGGTGCGGCAGTGTTTGCCACCCTGCCTGCGCGTCTTTTGGAAAGGAAGGAAGAAAAGAATGACGTATAACAGCACGACTGATAAAAAGGTATCTGTATCTGCCGCGCAGGCAATTGCACAGGGGATTTCTGAAGATGGAGGATTGTTTGTCCCCGCCGAAATTCCTGTTTATGGAAAAGAGGATCTGGATGCGCTTTTAAAGCTTGACTACCGTGGCAGGGCAAAAAAAATCCTGCAGGATTTTTTACAGGACTTTACAAAAGAAGAAATCAGCAGCTGTGTAGAGCAAGCTTATACAAAAGAAAAATTTGGCGCAGAAAACCCGGCGCCGATTGTTTCTCTGGATAGCAGGGGAACAACGCTGCATATGCTGGAGCTTTGGCATGGCCCAACCTGTGCGTTTAAAGACATGGCGCTTCAGCTTTTGCCACATCTGCTTACGAAATCTATGGAAAAAACCTGTAAGGGGAAGGAAGCGGTCATACTTGTTGCGACTTCCGGCGACACGGGCAAGGCCGCACTGGAAGGGTTTAAGGATGTAAACGGCACAAAAATCATTGTTTTTTATCCGCAAAACGGCGTAAGCCCCATGCAAAAGCACCAAATGGTTACCCAGCAGGGCAAAAATGTTTATGTGTGTGGCATTCGGGGGAATTTTGACGACGCGCAGACAGGCGTCAAAAAGATTTTTACCACGCCGGAGATCATACGTGCGCTTAAACAGAATCATATGCTTTTTTCCAGTGCAAACTCCATTAACTGGGGGCGCCTGCTGCCGCAGATTGTCTATTATTTTTCTGCATGGTGCGATCTTGTAAACACGGGAAAGGCAAAAGCGGATGAAAAAATCAACGTGGTTGTCCCCACGGGGAATTTTGGTAATATTCTTGCGTCCTATTATGCATACTGCATGGGGCTTCCTGTAAAAAAATTCATCTGTGCTTCCAATGCCAATCATGTCCTGACAGATTTTATCCGTACGGGCGAATACAATAAGGACAGACAATTTTTTACAACGGTTTCCCCTTCGATGGATATTCTGGTTTCCAGCAATCTGGAAAGGCTTTTGTATCACTTAAGCGGCGAAAACGACATATCTGTGAAAAACTGGATGACGCAGCTCAAAACACAGGGGCGTTATACGGTGGGCGACGATGTGTATGAAAAAATTACACAGCTGTTTTTTGGCGCCTTTTGCAACGACACGCAGACCAAGGCGACCATTCGCACGCTGTTTGAAGATTGTCGGTATTTATGTGACACCCATACGGCGGTGGCTGTTAACGTATATCAACAATACCTGGAGCAGACGGGCGACCAGAATACGCCGGCGGTGCTTGCTTCTACGGCAAGTCCGTATAAATTTTCAAAAAGTGTTTTGCAGGCGCTTGCGCCTGATTGTCAGATGCCGGAGGATGAATTTTCCATGGTTGACCGTCTGCATGCAATAACAGGGGTGGAGATACCTGCTCCGCTGGCCGGGCTGAAAGGCAACCCTGTGCGCTTTACCGGTGCTACTACGCCGGAAGGTATGCCGCAGTATGTATTGCAAACCTTGGGGCTTTGATTGTTATGTCTTTGTTTGCAATTGCAGATTTACACCTTTCCCTTGGTACGGACAAGCCGATGGATGTCTTCAGCGGCTGGAAGGATTACGTTTCCCGTTTAGAGAAAAACTGGCGCAGCGTTGTTACTGAAAATGACACCGTCGTGATTGGCGGCGATATTTCATGGGCCATGAAGCTGCAGGAAACCTATGCGGATTTCCAGTTTATTCACAGCCTTCCGGGCAGAAAACTTTTGCTGAAAGGGAATCACGATTACTGGTGGTGCACAAAAAAGAAAATGGACGCTTTCCTGTGCGAAAACGGCTTTGACAGTATGTCTATTCTTTTTAACAACGCTTATGCGGCCGGCGGTTACGCTGTGTGCGGAACAAGAGGCTGGTATTATGATGCGGAAAACGATGCAGATAAAAAAGTATTGTATAGGGAAGTAGGCAGATTAAAAGCCTCTATTGAGCAGGCGCGCAGCCTGCAGCTGGAACCGGTTGTTTTTCTGCATTATCCCCCGGTTTATGCAAATACCCCGTGTAAAGAGATCCTGGATGTGCTGATACATTCCGGCATCCGCAAATGCTATTATGGCCATGTGCATGGCGGCAATGCGGCAAAAAGAGCGCAGATTGGCGTTTATGCAGGGATATCGTTTGATTTGGTCGCCTGTGATCATTTGAAATTTATGCCAAAGTTAGTCCGATAGGGAAAATAGATAATATTTTTTTTCAAAGGTATGGAAAAAAATTTTTTGTTGTGTTATAATTATCTTTGAATATTTGCTGAAATTCAGGAGGAAAAAAAGAAATGAGTCTGAAATCGTCCAACAAGGTTGACACAAACCGTTATGAGCTGGAAGTACAGGTTGATGCCGAGGCATTTGAAAAAGCAGTAAGCGCCGTATACCGTAAAAAGGTTAAAAATATAAATGTTCCAGGGTTCCGTAAGGGGAAGGCCCCACGGATGATTATAGAAAAAATGTATGGGGAAGAAATTTTCTATGAAGACGCCATGCAGGATTTGTACCCGGAAGCCCTTTCACAGGCTGCAGAAGAGGCGCAGCTTAAGCTTGTCCGCGATAAAATTGATCTGGATGTAATAAGCGTGGGGAAGGAAGGTTTCACTTTTAAGGCAACGGTAACGGTCGAGCCGGAAGTGGAAATTGAAAATTATAAAGGGATCGAAGTGGCAAAAAAGCCTACGGAGGTAACAGAAGAAATTCTGGATGAAGAAATCCAGAAAATCAGGGAACGCAACAGCAGACTTGTTACGGTAGAGGACAGGCCCGCTGAAAACGGCGACAGTGTTGTGATTGATTTTGAAGGCTTTGTAGATGATGTTGCCTTTGAGGGCGGCAAGGCGGAAAACTATACGCTTGCATTGGGCAGCGGCAATTTTATTCCCGGTTTTGAAGAACAGATTGTAGGACATAATACAAACGATGCGTTTACGATCACCGTTACCTTCCCGGAGGATTATCAGGTGGATGACCTCAAGGGAAAAGAGGCGCAGTTTAAAATTGTACTGCATGAAATTAAAGCGAAAGAGCTTCCTGAATTTGATGATGAGTTTATCAAAGATATCAGCGAAAAAGAAACAGTGGAGGAATACAAAGAAGAGCTTAAATCAGAAGTTGCGCAGCGCCTGCAGAAAGAATCTGAGCAGGATGTGGAAAACCAACTTACAACAAAGCTTACAGAGCTTTTAAAAGCGGAAATTCCGGAAGCCATGTATGAAAACACTGTGGACGATATGCTGCGTGAATTTGATATGCGCCTGCGCTCTCAGGGAATGGACATGCAAACGTATATGCAGTATATGGGTATGGATAAGGACGGCCTTCGCGCAATGTACAGGCCGCAGGCAGAGCAGCGTGTAAAGCTGCGCTTGGCGCTTGACAAGATTGCACAGCTTGAAAACCTTACTGCGGACGACGCGGCGGTTGAGGCAGAATATGAAAGAATGGCCGAAAGCTATAAAATGCCCGTTGAAAAAATTAAAAATATTGTTTCAGCAGCAGATATTGCAAAGGATTTGGCAGTGGAAAAAGCCATGAACCTGGTAAAGGACAGCGCTGCGATTGCGTAAAGTTTTTGAATAACATGGTATTTTCCTGCCTATGCTTATCATAGTATAAATAAAAAAAGGGATGATGAATTATGAGTTTAGTTCCTTACGTGGTTGAGCAAACAAGCAGAGGGGAGCGTTCCTACGATATTTATTCAAGGCTTCTCAACGACCGTATTATTATGCTCACGGAAGAAGTGAACAATGTGACCGCCAGTCTTGTTGTGGCACAGCTGCTTTTTTTGGAAGGGCAGGATCCTTCCAAGGATATCAGCCTGTATATCAATAGTCCGGGCGGCTCTGTAACAGACGGGTTGGCAATCTATGACACCATGCAATATATTAAGTGTGATGTTTCCACAATCTGCATGGGCATGGCGGCCAGTATGGGTGCATTTTTGCTGGCGGCAGGTGCCAAGGGGAAGCGTTTGGCGTTGCCAAACAGCGATATTATGATCCACCAGCCAAGCGGCGGCGCACAGGGACAGGCAACAGATATTATGATCCATGCCGACCATATTCAGCAGACAAAAAAGAAGCTGAACACTATTTTATCTGAGCATACGGGCCAACCGTATGATGTCATTGCAAGAGACACAGAACGTGATAATTTTATGACGGCGCAGCAGGCTATGGAATATGGTCTGATTGATAAAGTGATTCCCCACAGATGATAAACGATAGGAGTTAAAACGTATGTCTAGCAGGGATGAAAATACAAACAGAGAAATCCATTGCTCCTTTTGCGGCAAGCCGCAGGAGCTTGTTGGACGCATGATCGCAGGCAACGGCGTTTATATTTGTGACGAATGTGTTGAGCTTTGCCTGACCATTTTACATGACGGCGAAGAAGAAAAAGGTAAGAAAAAAAGCCAAGCTCCGGATTTTACAAACCTTTTAAAGCCGCAGGAAATTAAGCAAAAGCTTGATGAATATGTGATTGGCCAGGATGATGCAAAGGTTACGTTGAGCGTTGCCGTTTATAACCATTATAAGCGTATCAACAATGAAGATGAAGAAGTGGATTTTGTCAAGAGCAATGTATTGTTGCTGGGACCTACAGGCACCGGTAAAACTTTGCTTGCGCAAACCCTTGCAAAGATTTTGGACGTACCGTTTGCGATTGCAGACGCAACCACGCTTACAGAAGCCGGTTATGTTGGTGAAGATGTAGAAAATATTTTACTGCGACTGATCCAGGCTGCCGATTTTGATATTGAAAAGGCGGAGCGTGGCATTATCTATGTAGATGAAATTGATAAAATTGCAAGAAAATCAGAAAACCCTTCGATAACAAGAGATGTCAGCGGCGAAGGTGTACAGCAGGCGCTTTTAAAAATTTTGGAAGGGACAGTTTCAAACGTACCGCCTCAGGGTGGAAGAAAACATCCGCAGCAGGAATTTTTACAGATCAATACGAAAAACATTCTGTTTATCTGTGGCGGCGCGTTTGACGGACTGGAAAAAACGGTTGAAAGAAGAACAGGCTCCTCTTCACTTGGTTTTGGCGCAAAGGTCAAGGATAAAAAGGAGCTTAATACAACCAATTGGATGTCCAGCGTAATTTCACACGACCTTGTAAAGTTTGGACTGATTCCTGAGCTGGTTGGCAGGCTGCCTGTCATTACGGCGCTCAATGGGCTTGACAAAAAGGCCTTTATCCGTATTTTAACAGAGCCTAAAAACGCGCTGGTTCGGCAGTATCAAAAGCTTTTTGCTCTGGACAATGTTGTGCTGGAATTTGAACCGTCTGCACTGGAAGCGATCGCTGACAAGGCGATTGAAGAAAAAACAGGCGCCAGGGGGCTGCGTTCCATTATGGAAAACACGCTTAAAGAGCTGATGTTTAAAATACCCTCTGACAGCACGACGGAAAAAGTGATTATTTCTGCGGAAACAATCAAAGATCCTTCCAATGTTACGGTTATACACAACCAGGAACGCAAACCGCTTATGAGTATTAACCAAGAAGATAATAAAAAGACGCCAAGAAAGAATACTGCGTCGTAGTTTATGTTGCAAAGCTGTAACTTACTTTCTGCAAGTTACAGCTCCTGTTTTTAAAAGGAGGTTTAAGGTATATGGATTTTGATAGAGCAGATCATATCGTCACGCTCCCGGTTTTACCGCTGCGCGGCCTTGTACTGTTTCCGGATATGATGTTGCATTTTGATATTGGAAGAAAAAAGTCTGCACTTGCCATTGATCAGGCGATGCGTACAAACCAGACCATCTTTATTACCGCGCAAAGGGACGTGAATATCCACGCCCCCAAAACAACGGATCTTTATAAGGTGGGGACGATCGCCAGGGTCGTACAGGTGCTTAAACAGCCGGAAAATGTGATTCGCGTTGTGGTGGAAGGCATTTGCAGGGCTGTCGTATTAGGATATGAAAAAGAGTCCCCCTTTTTTACAGCACAGGTCGAAAAAATACATAAGGAACCATCTGCGCCATCGGTTACAGAGCTTGCGCTGATTCGTTCTGCAAAAGGCATATTTGAACAGTATGTACGCCTTTCGCCGAAAATGGCAACCGATATTCTTTATAAAGTGGGCATGTGCAATGAACCGGGTGCTTTGGCCGATTTTATTACCGGCAATATTGTACTGGATTATCAGAACAAACAGAAGGTGCTGGAAACCTTTGACACAAAAAAACGCCTGGAAAAGCTGATAGAATATATTACAAATGAAGTTTTTATTCTTGAAATTGAAGAGAAAATCAACCTCAAGGCCAGAGAGCGCATAGATGAAGGGCAGCGTGAGTATTTTCTGCGTGAGCAGCTCCGTGTAATAGAAGAGGAGCTGGGCGAAGACGACGATCCAATGGTCGAAGCGGAGGAATATAAAGAGAAGGTGCTTGCGCTAAGGCTAAAAGAGGATGTTGAAAAAGTTCTTCTAAAGGAATGCAGCAAGCTTGAAAAAATGCCTTATGGCGCGCAGGAGGCCAATGTGATCCGTAACTATCTGGATTTATGCCTGGAGCTTCCGTGGAACACATCGACCAAAGAGCGCATTGATATAGAAAAAGCTAGGCACTACCTGGATAAAAACCATTATGGACTTGAAAAAGTCAAGTCACATATTTTAGAACTGCTTGCCGTAAGAAAGCTGGCGCCGCATGTGAAAGGGCAAATTTTATGCCTGGTTGGGCCGCCAGGGGTAGGGAAAACGTCTATTGCACAATCTATAGCCGGCGCGATCAACAGAAAGTCTGCAAGGATTGCGTTGGGCGGCGTACATGATGAATCTGAAATCAGAGGACACAGACGCACCTATATTGGTTCTATGCCAGGGCGGATTATGAATGCGGTCAAGCTTTGCGGAACCAATAACCCTGTTCTTATTCTGGATGAGGTGGATAAACTGGGGAACGACTATAAGGGTGATCCAACGTCTGCGCTTCTGGAGGTGCTTGACGCCGAGCAAAACAGCACCTTCCATGATCATTATATAGACCTTCCGTTTGATTTGAGCAACGTGTTGTTTATTACAACGGCAAACGATAAAAGCACGATTCCCACACCCTTACTGGACAGGATGGACGTGATTGAGGTTCCAAGCTATACAAGAGAAGAAAAGTTTCATATTGCAAAAAAACACCTGCTTCCAAAGCAAATGAAGAATTGTGGTATTAACGGCAATATGTTCCGTATAACCGACAGCGCTATCTATGATTTAATCGACAGCTATACAAGAGAAGCCGGCGTGAGAAATCTGGAACGCAAAATTACGGCGCTGTTGAGAAAATCTGCTGTAAAGCTTGTAGAACATAAGGCAAAGCGCATTACGGTAGATAAGCCGGATTTGGAATCCTTTCTGGGCCCAAGAAAATTTAAAACAGATCTTCTTGAAAAAAACAGCGAAATTGGCGTTGCAAACGGACTTGCATGGACCTCTGTGGGCGGGGAAACCTTGCCGATTGAAGTGGCTGTCGTCAGCGGAACAGGAAAAATTGAATTGACAGGGTCGCTTGGCGACGTTATGAAGGAATCCGCAAAGACGGCCGTTACCTGTGTACGCAGCCATGCAAACAGGTGGGGAATAGAAGAAGACTTTTATAAAAAATATGATATACACATTCACGCGCCGGAAGGCGCAGTTCCCAAAGACGGCCCTTCAGCGGGGATTACGATGGCAACGGCACTTGTGTCTGCGCTTACCAATATCCCGGTGCGCAGCGATATTGCCATGACAGGGGAAATCACCTTGCGTGGGAAGGTGCTTCCGATCGGCGGGCTTAAGGAAAAATCTATGGCAGCTTACCGTTTGGGCGTAAACACGGTTATTATACCAGACGATAACCAGCCCGATCTTTCTGAAATTGACGGTACGGTTAAAAATGCATTGCATTTTGTTCCGGTCAGCAGCTTAAATGAAGTACTTGACTGCGCGCTGGTCAAGCTGACAAAAACAGAGCTTGAGAAAGCAAATAAGATTATCCCGGCGCAGAAAGCTATCAATCAGGTGGAAAACAGGTTACCGCAGTAACAATTTATTTTATAAAAAAATAAAGGGGGGAGACGGTGGATTTTTGTAACGCAAGGTTTGAAGCTTCTGCAGGGATTGCAAAGCAGCTTTTGCCTTCTACACTGCCGGAAGTCGTTTTTTCGGGCCGTTCCAATGTTGGAAAATCTTCCTTAATCAATAAGCTTGTAAACCGCAAAGCGCTTGCAAGGGTAAGCGCAACGCCGGGAAAAACGGCCACCATTAACTTTTTCCATGTAGGCGCTTTCCGTTTGGTGGATCTTCCCGGCTATGGTTATGCGAAGGTTTCTCAGGCAGAAAAAAAACGGTGGTCACAGCTTGTGGAAGGCTATTTTGCGCAGGATCGAAAATTTTGTCTGATTGTCCAAATTGTGGATATGCGCCATCCTCCGACAAAAGACGACATGCAGATGATAGATTTTCTGTATCAGCGCCGGCTCCCGTTTATTATTGTCCTGACCAAAAAGGACAAGCTGAATCAATCCCAAACCATACAGCGTATGGAATCACTCAAACATGAGCTGGCTTCCTACAGGGATATTTCTCTTTTCCCTTTTTCAGCGCTTAAAGGCGATGGGAAAGAGGCAATACGAGAATGCATTGCTTCCTATGTAGAAGATTTTTATGGGTGAAATAAAAAGCGCAGACATAGTATTATAAGCAAGAAAGGAATGTGGGCAATGTTTGTAAACGACTGCTTGCAAATAAATGAAAAGGGACATCTTACAATTGGCGGATGCGATACGGTAGAGCTTGCGCAACAATACGGCACCCCGCTTTATGTAATGGATGAGGCCGTTATAAGAAAGACTTGTAAAGCGTATGTACAGTCCTTTCAAAACTATTACGACGGACAGGGGCTGCCCCTGTATGCAAGTAAAGCGCTCAGCTGTAAAGAGCTTTGCAGAATCATTGCCAGTGAAAATATGGGGCTTGACGTTGTGTCCGGCGGTGAGCTGTACACTGCGCAGCAGGCCGGGTTCCCTATGGAAAAAATCCATTTCCATGGAAATAATAAAACCTTGCAAGAGCTGCAAATGGCTTTGGATCTGGGTGTAGGCAGGATTGTGGTTGACAATTTGACAGAACTTCAGCAGCTTAATACACTTGCACAGAAAAAAAATATTGTTGCAAAGATATCCATGCGCATTAAGCCTGGAGTGGACGCACATACGCATGATTTTATCCGCACAGGGCAAATTGATTCTAAATTTGGGTTTGCGCTCGAAACAGGAGAAGCCATGGAAGCCGTAAAAGAAGCGCTTTCCTGCAAAAATTTGGACCTGGTTGAGCTGCATTGTCACATTGGTTCGCAGATTTTTGATATAGATCCCTTCGTTACAGCTGCCCAGATTATGATGGAGCTGATTTATCAAATCAAAATACAAACGGGGCATATTATCCGTGAGCTGAATTTGGGCGGCGGTTTTGGGATCCATTATACAAAGCAGGACGCTCCGACAGAATACGACAATTATATGCGCCATGTTTCCGGTGTGGTAAAGGGGAAAGCTGCAGAATATGGTCTTCCCGTTCCGTTTGTTTATATTGAGCCGGGCCGTTCTATTGTAGGAGAGGCAGGTATTACGCTTTATACGGTTGGCGCAGTAAAGAAAATCCCCGGAATCCGGACTTATGTTTCTGTAGACGGCGGTATGTGCGACAACATCCGTTTTGCTTTATACGGCTCTGCATATACAGTTGTGACAGCCAACAAGGCGGACAAGCCGGCTGACTGCATTGTAACGGTTGCGGGAAAATGCTGTGAAAGCGGCGACCTTATACAAAAAGATACAAAAATTGCACCGGTGGATCCGGGCGACCTTTTGGCCGTTTTGTCTACAGGCGCTTATAATTATTCTATGGCTTCCAATTATAACCGGATAGCTAAGCCGGCTATTGTTATGGTGCGTAACGGACAGGCAAGAGTCATTGTCAAAAGGGAGTCTTATGAAGACTTAATAAAAAATGATATTTAACAATTATAAAACAATATTTTATCGTTAAACAGCCCCCAACAGGTAAGCTTTTATTTCCTGTTGGGGGCTTTGTGTATGGAATTATGATTTTTTCTCCAGATCATCCTCGTTAGAAGCGGGGGAAGATTGCGTTGTCTTTTTTTGCTTTACATGTGCCAGCGGGTTTGCATTTGCTGCGCTTTCCATACGGCTGCTGGTCAAATGGGTGTAGATCTCTGTTGTTCCCAGGTTTTCATGCCCTAAAATTTCCTTTAAAACCCGAATATCCACATTGCCATGCTGGTACATCAGCGTTGCGGCGGTATGGCGCAGCTTATGTACGGAATATCCGCTTGCATCCAAACCAATTTTTTGTAAATATTTATAGACCATGGCCTGTACGGTTTTGGGGCTCATGCGCCTGTTCTGACGGCTGATAAACAGCGCTTTTTTATCAATAACTCCCTCCACAGGTCGGACGGCCAGATATCTGCTGATTGCGTCTATACAGGCTTCGTTTAAATAAATAATTCGTTCTTTGTTGCCTTTACCGGTGACCTTCATGGTGTGTGTATCCATATGAACATCTGTATAATTTAAATTTACAAGCTCAGAAAGTCGAATACCACAATTTAAAAACAATGTAAGAATACAATAATCCCGCTCTTTAAAGTTTCCTTCAACCGCTTGCAGCAGTTCAAGACTTTGCTCCAATGTTAAAAACCGGGGGAGCGCCTTTTTTTTCTTGGGTGTTTCAAGCTCCTCGGCCGGGTTTGTGGGGAGCAGGCATTTTTTGTTTGTAAGATAGGAAAAAAACGCCTTAATGCTGGAGGTCTTTCTGGCGCGCGTAGAGGCGTTGTTGCCGCGTTCTTGCATACTGTAATTCATAAAAGCGTAAATGTCCGTAAGCGAAATGCCTTTTATAAAATCCAGGTCTATGTCGTCAATTTGAATTTTATCTAAGGAAAGCTTTGCTGGAACAAGGCCGCGCACTTTTTTCATATAACGGAAAAACGTACGCAGATCCATAAAATATTCGTCAACGGTTGCGGGCGATTTTCCTTTTACCGTTTGTAAATAACCTAAAAACTCCTTTAACAGAGGAGGCGATTGCGTTAAATATTCTGTATGCATAAGGGGCAGGCAAAGAAAGCTCCACTTATACAAAATGAATATTTTGTATAAGTGAGGGGAGGTTTTTTATTTTGAAATCCCAGTTTTTGCCCAAAGCGTCTCCTTTCATCATGCTTTTTATATTACTATTATATATCAATCTGTGTATGGCTGCAAATCTTTTCTGCTGTTTGTGCAATCCTCTGTAATTGGCAGCAGTCCGCCAATATCAGTGAGCATGCAATCTGCAAGGCTATACAGATCCACGCTATAATTTTTTGCAAAATCTTTCATATTTGAATAATCCGGATGCTTTGTAATGTTACCGCTAAAGCCAAGTGTATTCTGGTCTATAAAGCCGCAGCAGCCACCGATAAAACCATATGTATATCCTGGAAGGTCAATGTACCCTTCCTGTATTTTTAAAACATCGAGCTTATGTTCTTTTGCCGCCAGGTAAATAGACGGGTCTGCCGTGATCAGGGCTTTTGGCGCAATAACGGCTGTGGAACACCTTGTGTACCCTTGTCGGACAAATACGGCTTCTTTGTTAATTTTTTCACAAATATCCAACACCCTGGCATCGACCGCTTTTTTATGGCAGAACACAAATTTTTCAACAACGGCGCAGTTTAAAAGAGTATTGTGCGGATATGCCGGCGTTGCAGTGCGTTTACTTTGCATGAAAGCAAGCTTATTTGCGGCAAAGGCATTTTGTAAATGTATATTTTCTTTTAAAATAACGCTGTTTACCCCGCCCAGATGCAGGCACTGCAGATCGGCGTGATAGCGCTCATAAAAAGGTAAAGTACGGCATGGTGCCGTCTTTATAACAGAAAGTCCAAGCGCCTGCACCCTTTTGATAAAAAGCGGATATTCACCTGAAAGGACCATGTGCCGGACTTTATTTTGGGGAAGTCCGGCATGCTCTATATACTGCATAAATCAAAATCCTTTTCGCTATATGAATATATGAAAGCCGTCAGCTATTTACTCTGAGTGCGGTTACCGGCTTGAGTTTTGCCGCCTTTAGGGCTGGATATACGCCGAATATAACGCCTGTCAGCAGAGAAAATATACAAGTAAAAAATATAATAAAATAGTTGACATTTAGGGTGATTGAAAATAAATTAGCGCCTGCAAAAGAGATCAGGATCCCGGCAATTACACCGACAATACACCCAACAAGCGATATGAGTGCTGCTTCGGTTAAAAATTCTGCCATAATAACGCTTTTTTTGGCACCAATTGATTTTTTTATCCCAATTTCACGTGTGCGCTCACTGACAGACACAAGCATAACGGTCATAATGCTTAAACTGGCCACAACAAGCGACACGGCGCCTACTGCGCTTAAAATCAGCGTAACAATGTCCAGAATATTTAAAAGGATGTCGCGCTGTTTTGCAAGATTGGTAGCTTTATAGCCGTCTGAAACTCCGTTTGCGTTGTTAAGCTTTTTTAGGATGCTTTCGCTGAGCATATCCAGGTTTGATACATCGTTTACCTTAAGGATAATCTGGTGGTAGCCGCTTGTTCCGGTCGACTCCTGAACCGTTGTATATGGCGCATAAATAAAATTGGGCAAATACGTTCCCATAGCATTTTGCAAAAGTCCGCTGCCTGTGCTGATAACGCCGACAATGCTGTAATTTTCTATAAGGTCACCGCTTTTTATAGAAATTTGCTTGCCAACCACGTTATCTCTTTTGTAAATGGTGTTTGCAAAAGTCCGATCCACCATACAGACCTTTGCGCTGCTGCCAATGTCTGCATGGTTTAAAAACCTGCCGTACAAAAGTTTTAAGGATACGGCGTCTTTTGCAGCGCTGTCAATCCCCCAAACAAAAGCATCCTGCTTTTGATTTTGACTGTATACTTCCGTTGTCTGGATTAATACAGGCGTTGCATCTGTAACCTCAGAAAAATCTGTGATTATTGCAAGCTCTTCGTCTGTTAGCGGAGCCGTACTGCCGTCGCTTGCACTGATTGTGAGTCCGCCAAGGCCCAGGCTGTCTAGTTCTTCGTTTACGGCCAGCGTTCCGCAGGAGCTGATACAGCTAATAATAATAACGGATGCAACGCCAATGGCGATGCCGGACATTGTAAGCGCGCTTCTTCCCTTTTTACGCAGTATGTTTTTTAAAGCGGCAGAAATAAGATCAGGCAAGATCTACCACCGCGCTTTCTTCTTTCAATTTGACAATAGATTTATCATGTAAATTATCTGGCGTTGTAATAACAAAATCGTTTTGTTCTATACCACGCAATACTTCCAGTCCGCCTGTATATTCTCCGTCGGTTTCTACGTACTTTTTTGCAGCCTTTCCATTGTCATACAGATAGACAAATTCTTTGCCGTTATCTTCGGCAAGAACGGCCTGATATGGCAACAGCAGGGCGTCTGTCTTAACGGAAGATGTAATTGTGCATTTAGCGGTATATCCCGGCTTTATATCTTTTCCCGGATCCTTTATGCTAACGGTCACATCGACTGTGGTTTCCTTACCGGCGGTGGTTGCTGTTTGCTTTGCCTCGTTATCAATAGAGGTAACCTCCCCTGTATAAACGCTGTCTTTGAAGCCGCTGCCCGTTATAACGGCCTGCTGTCCCAGCTGAATTTCGCTGATTTTCGCTTCACTTACAGGCAAGGTTACCTGTAAACGCCCGTCGGACACAACTGTCAGAAGAACCTCACCGGAGGGAGCATATTCCTGTTCGCTGTAATGTATTTCTTTTACTGTGCCGCTGATTGGGGACGTAACGGTTTGTACAAAATCTTCTTCTGCGGCCGGTATACTGTCTGTACCGGCGCTTTCCAAAAGGGCGTCGTAATTATCCAGCACACTGTAGTCGCCGTTGATGACTGCCTGATAAATTTCCTGCGTATTTACAGAATCTTTGTTTTTTTCTGCTTCTGCTGTATTTTCTGATTGGCCCTTTGCGGTTACTTTTGCAAGCACCTGTCCTGCTTTGACCTTATCGCCTTTTTTGACGGAAAACGTTTCAATCGTTCCACCGGTCAGGATCCGTATATCACGGCTTTGGAAATATTCTACCTTCCCACTGCAAACGACGGTATCTTCTATGGTCGTCGGTTCAATTTTGCTGACAGAAACAAAAGGGACAGAGCGCTTGATTGCTTCGCCTGCAAAAAAAGCGCCGCCCGTAAGTAAAAGTGTTGCAACAACCAAAGCAACGTATTTTTTCAATATCACCATCTCCTTATCCCCGTTTATTATTCGAAGAGAAGGAGAATTTATGAATGAATTTTATTTTGCAAAAATGTGTATATTTTGCCTTTGTTTTTCAATTCTAAAAACGGAGGCGATTGTATGACATTAATACCTTGTGACTGTGATTGTATCTATCAGAAAGAGGGTTATTGCAATTTGGAAAAGCCCTCTTTAGTTACCAATAACAACACAGAAAAAGGTTGCGCTTACTATATTGCGGCAAAAAAGGAAATCAATGGCTCGAAAGCGCGTCAAACGCATCCCTGATGTTGCGGACGCCGACCAGTTCAATCGAATTTTTTACACTGCTACTGATCATTTTTATATTATGATATGGTAAAACACAGCGGGAAAAACCCAGTCTTGCGGCCTCGGCTGCTCTGGCTTCTGCATGCGATACCGAGCGGATTTCCCCGGCAAGGCCAATTTCCCCAAATGCAAGCGCATTTTCCAAAACAGGCATGTCCTTTAAGCTGCTGACAAGCGCCATCGCTACGGCAAGATCTACGGCGGGCTCATCCAGGCGCAGGCCGCCCACCACATTAATATAAGCATCCACATTTGAAAAAAAGTAGCCCGCACGCTTTTCCAAGACGGCCAGAAGCAACGACATACGGTTGTAATCAAAGCCCGTGGACATCCTGCGCGGATTGCCAAAGCCTGTTGTGGTTGCAAGCCCCTGCACCTCGGCAAGGATTGGACGGGTGCCCTCCATTGCACAGGCAACGCAGGTGCCTGAAACATGGCGGGGCCTGCCGGAAAGCAGCATGAGCGAAGGGTTTTCCACTTCTGCCAGTCCACGATCCCCCATTTGGAACACGCCAATTTCGTTGGTGGAGCCATACCTGTTTTTGACAGCTCGCAAAATTCTGTAGGACATTTGCTTATCGCCTTCAAAATACAGTACAGCGTCAACAATATGCTCAAGAACCTTTGGGCCGGCAATGGCGCCGTCTTTATTGACATGGCCTACAACAAGGATGGGGATATCTAAAAGCTTTGCCGTTCGCATTAAAAGATTGGTGCATTCCCGCACCTGCGTTACACTCCCCGGAGAAGAAGAAAGCTCCGTCAGGTTCATCGTTTGGATGGAATCGACCATGACCAGATCCGGCTTTTCGCAACGGATCAGCTCGCATACGGCTTCTATATCTGTTTCTGTTAAAACGGAAATATTTTCATTATTTACCTCCAAACGGTCGGCACGCAGTTTGAGCTGACGGCGGGACTCTTCCCCGGAAACATATAATATTTTTAGTGTATCCCCCAAATAATGGCAGATTTGCAGCAATATGGTCGATTTTCCGATCCCCGGGTCGCCGCCCAAAAGCACCAACGAACCTTTTACAATACCGCCACCAAGCACACGGTCGAGCTCTCCTAATCCCGTTTTATAACGCTGTTCATCCTCTGAAGAAATCTCCGTTAGTGCTACTGGCTTTGCAAAGGAGCGGGACTTCAAAGACCCGCTCGCCACATTGACCGCTGCTGTTTTTATTTCTTCATGCATGGTGTTCCATTGCCCGCATCCCGGGCATTTTCCTGACCATTTGGGGGATTCGTATCCACACTGTGAACAAAGATAAATGCTTTTTGGTTTTTGTGCCATAATTTTATATTCACCCCATTTTTATACATATCCTAATGTTTTTGAAAATAATCCAGACAGCCGCAATAAATGGCAAATGCCATTTGCTGCCGATATTCGGCTGACTGAAGCAGGGCAAGCTCCTTTTCATTGGATAAAAAGCCGCATTCTACAATGACTGCTGGTGTTTGTGTGTGGTATAGCAAATAAATATCTTTGGTTGCCTTTTTATTTTCCCTTGTGCTTTGTGGCTGTAGCATCCCCGTTACAGAAGCGCGTATGCTTTCTGCCAAATCTGCGCTTTCTTGCGTATTGGGGGAATAAAAAACTTGTGTGCCGCTGTATTGCGTTTGTGAAAATTGATTTTGATGTATGCTCAGAACAATACCGTTTTCCAAGCTGTTGAACAGCTCCAAACGGTTTTTCATATCGGAAATCTTTTTTTCTTTTAAGGTGGAGGCACCATCATCATAAATGGCTGTGTCTTGTGCCCGCGTCAAAATTACTTTGCAGCCGCTTGCCGCAAAAAGATCGCGCAGCCGCAGTGTAATGTCCAGATTAATGTCTTTTTCCATGGTCCCATCGGTGCTGACAGCCCCGCCGTCTTCCCCACCGTGGCCTGCATCCAGGATAATAACCGGCGCAGCGGCTGCTACGTTTTCTTTATTTTCTGCCTGTGTTGCCACCGTATGAAAAGCGGTCGCCATAAAAAACATCGCGGTCGCGGAAAAAAGAAAAACCAGTATATAAAAAAGCATCCATTTTGCGCGTACAACCAAAAAACCACATCCCATAAAAAGCTTATACCCATTTTTATGTTTCTGCGCAAAAAATAAGACGCAATTCATTGGCGTAAATAAGAAAAATCACCCGTTTTGTTGGATGAGCAGACGCAGTGCGGCTATTGCAGACTGGATTGCGCTGGTGTGATCGACCGGTTTGTCATAAATTCCTTTGTCCTGCCGCTGCTGGTTCCAGACAGCTGTTAAAACCGCGCCTGCACGTATTTTTCGGATGGCTGCAACTGTAAATAAGGCTGCGCACTCCATTTCAGAAGCAAGCACTCCGGCTTTTATCCAGGCCTCCCATTTGCTCTGGAGCATTTGTCCTGCCGGCATTGTGTCCGGGCGATGTTGACCGTAAAAGGAGTCCTTGGATTGTACAACCCCCGTATGCACACAGGCAGGCAGCGACTGTGAAGCCTTGGTAAGCGCCTGAACAACGGAAAAATCAGAAACGGCCGGAAATTCAATGGGAACGTATTCCCTGCTTGTCCCCTCCATTCTGACCGCAGCGGTGGGAACAATTAAATCACCCGCCATAATTTCCGGCTGCATAGCGCCGCATGTGCCGACGCGAATAACCGTATGAACACCGCATGACGCTAGCTCCTCCAAAGCGATAGCGGCGGAAGGACCGCCTATTCCGGTAGAGGTTACAAGGACGCTTTTTCCTTCCAGATAAGCGCAATAGGTTGTAAATTCACGGTTAGAGGCTACAAAGCGCGGCTTTTCTAAAAAAGAAGCAATCTGCTTGACCCTGCCTGGGTCCCCTGGTAAAATCGCATACTGCGCGCCCTGCTCCTTGGAAAGATGAATATGATATTGCTGGTGCATATGCCTGACACTCCTTGCAACGTTTATTTCCATTGAGCTTTGCTGGGTTGCGACCAGTTTATAATAAAAATATTATATCATATTTTTTTCCATCTGTAATGCAAACTCAATAAATATTTTGTTTATTTTCGCCTATACTATTTGCGAGGTGATGAAGCATGTCAGACATAAAAAAGCTGGACCAATCCGCACAGGAATATTTTTATTCCCTGCCTGTAATGATACAGGAGCAAATTATGCAGAGCAATATGAAGGTTTCCTGCAGAGAAGACCTGGAGCGATGCTATAAAAATATTATAGGCAACCAGCATGGAACAAACAGTTCCATGCAGTAATACCAAAAGGCGGGCGGAAGATTTTCCGCCCGCCTTTTGGTATTGTAACAAAGTTTTTTAAAAACGCATATTGTAATAAAGAGAAAAACCAAGAATCAGGAAAGGCATAACCGTGCCGCAATACCGGGAAAACCCGAATGAACGGAGAAGATATAGAAAATGCATACCGATACTTTTTCATTAAACAGCTTACCGGTGGGAAAACGGTGTAAGGTCGCCGCTCTGCTTTCCAACGGTAAGCAACGAAGGCGAATGCTTGATTTGGGGCTTGTACAAGGCACAAATGTGGAGGCTTTACAAAAAAGCCCCAGTGGGGATCCGATTGCATATTATATAAGAGGAGCAGTAATTGCCTTGCGTGACGAAGATGCAAGCAAAATACTTGTACGATACAGCGAATAATCTAAAAAGCAGATGGCTGCTTGAACGGTCATCTGCTTTTTTTGTAGGAGGTATTCAGTCATGGGAAGCGCTGATCAAAAAATCATTGCCCTGGCGGGAAACCCAAACGTGGGAAAAAGCACGGTCTTTAATGGACTAACGGGAATGAACCAGCATACGGGCAACTGGACAGGCAAAACGGTAAGCAATGCCTTTGGAAGCTATTTTTACGAAAAAACGCAATATACTCTGGTGGATTTACCGGGAACGTATTCGCTTATGTCCAGCTCAGTAGAAGAAAAAGTTGCACGCGATTTTATTTGTTTTAAAAAGCCCGATGCGGTCATTGTGGTAGTGGATGCCACTTGCTTAGAACGCAACCTGAATCTTACGCTGCAAATTTTAGAAGTGACAAAAAACGTAGTGGTCTGTGTAAATTTGCTGGATGAAGCAAAAAAGAAAAAAATACAAATTGACCTGGACGAAATTGCTTTACTTCTGGGCGTACCGGTTGTAGGAACAAGCGCCCGCAGTAAAAAAGGGCTTGCGCAGCTCTGTGAAGCTGTGCATAGTGTTGTTTACGACAAAAGAAAAACATTTCAGATAAAGGTTGCTTATCATGAAAAAATAGAAAATGCCGTATCGCAGCTTGAAGCGGTTATGCCTGATTCAATAAAAGATCCTTTACAGCGCCGCTTTTTTGCGTTGCATCTGCTGGATGCGGATGCAGATTTTCAGAAAGAAATGTTAAAATTTTATAAAATAAAAGATCAACAGCCCCTGCAAAAAGAGGTTATAAAAAGCAAGGAATGGCTGCAAAAAGAGGGAATACATAGCGAGGCCGTAAAGGACTATATTGTTACAGGTCTTGTCAAAAAAAGCGAAGAAATCTATAAGGCATGCGTAACGTTGCATAATCCATGCTATAACAGCACAGATAGAAAAATTGATAAAATTTTAACGTCAAAGGCTTTTGGGATCCCGATCATGCTTTTGTTGCTTGGGATTATTTTCTGGATTACCATTGCGGGGGCAAATTACCCTTCTGAACTTTTGTCCAGCTTCTTTGGCTTTTTAGAAGAACAGCTGCGTGTGTTTATGGAATTTATAAACGCGCCTGTATGGCTGATCCACATGCTGTTAGACGGCATCTTTCGAACAGGCGCGTGGGTTGTTTCGGTTATGCTTCCACCCATGGCTATTTTCTTTCCTTTGTTTACATTGCTCGAGGACGTTGGGTATTTACCACGCGTCGCCTTTAATATGGATAAATTTTTTAAAAAAGCAAACGCGCACGGCAAACAGGCACTAAGCATGAGTGTGGTTGCCCGCAGTATAGCATAAAACAAGTACAAAGCATAGCGTTTGGATCCAAGTGGGACTTTCTAACATGAAAGATGAATGAAGTACAAGCTAAAAATGTTTGGTAATATAGATGACTCAAGCAAGAATCACGCAGGCTTTTCATATAAATCTATAGGTGATGGAGTATGAATAACCTTGCTGATAACCAGAAGTTTAAAACAGAGGATGCATATAGGATTGAAATTTATTTTGTCGATACCAATACGTCCCTTCTTGAAATTTTAAAAGAATATATGCTTTCGCAAATGGAATACCCTTTTGGTGAAAATTCTGTTTAAAATGAAAAAAGCAACTGTTACAAGTGTTTTACAAGTAACAGTTGCTTTTGCATTTGGAATTTATGAGTCAAATTCTTCTATGTTTACTTTTTTGCCCAAATAGACAAATAGAAGGGAAATAGCCAATCCTATAATAAGCATTAAAATACCAATTAAATTGGAACCAGAAGACGGTATAATACAGGCGATTCCGCCTATGGAACCTACTAAAAAGCCCAGGACCATATAATGCGCCGGTCCGCTGAATCTGTTAAAAATAAATTTTATAAGACGTGATGATAAGATCATGGCAATCACAAAACATATCCCCACAACCGCAATGACCGCAATGTCAATGGATTTTGCGGCGTCTATAAGATAGCTGTATACGCCCATTACAATAAGAATCATGGATATGCTCATGCCTGGAATCAGGCTTGCAAACCCTGCAAGCGCACCACACAATCCAAGGTACAGCAAATTGTACTGCCCTGCGTCGTTTTGCAGCTCCGTTACATTTTTGCTTAAAAATCCCATTACAAAGGCAAAGGCAAAAGCAAGCAGGGCGCCTACCAGATAATTCCACTTAAATTTATTTTTGCTCGCTTCCTTATATATCATTGGCAGGTTTCCTGCAATGAGGCCTATAAAAAGAAAATACGTAGCTTTTTCGTATGTTTCAAACAGATAACTGAATACAAGTATAAAAAGCACCAAGCTTATTGCTGCACCAATGCCCATGGGAAAAAGAAATTTAATATTATTTTTCAGGTTTTTAAGCGGATTTGATGTTATATCAATAATTTTATTATAAATACCTAAAATAATTGCCATAACACTTCCGCTGATTCCGGGGGCAAAAACACTGATGCCTAAGCAAAAGCCGCATAAAATTCTATAAAGAAAATTTTTCATATACAACCTCATCCATTTAAATAATCCGTGTCATTATATCATAACAGCGTATATATTTCCTGTCTCTTATACACATCTGACGCTGCCGACGACTAGTCGAGTGTA
>UQKB01000002.1 GCA_900541565.1 uncultured Oscillospiraceae bacterium | reverse complement strand
ATTCGCTATCTTTTTTTCTTATTTGTCACACATCATTGTAACTCCTACATAAATATAGTGGAAATAGTTTGTAATATACTTACTTCTTTACAGCCCAACAGTATTTTTTAACCTGCAAAAATTCCCCGTTTCTTTTAAATAAATTGGTATAACCTTACACCTGTGTGGAAAAATGATACTGCATATTTTTAAAAGGGAGGATGCATATGGCGTTTAAATACAGCCGCAGCGTAAGGGCGGCAGCGCTTGCGCTTTTTCTTCTATTGCTTTTATTCTGCAGGCAGGCAAGCCCCGCAAACGCGCTTTCAAAATATGACTCTACAGGGGACGAGGTGATTGCCGTTCAAACAAAGCTTAAGGAGCTGGGCTATTATAAGGGCAATATAGACGGCATTTATGGCAGCGGGACCAAATCCGCTGTTACAAATTTTCAAAAGGCAAACGGGCTTTCCGCCGACGGAATCGCCGGAGTTAAAACGTTGGCGGCTTTAGGCATTACAAAATCTTCCACCAGCGGGGAATATACAGAATCGGAAATCGCGCTGCTTGCAAGAATTATCTCTGCAGAATCGCGTGGGGAGCCTTATGAAGGGCAGGTTGCAGTAGGCGCTGTCATTTTAAACCGCATTGCCCATCCTTCTTTTCCAAACACCTTGTCGGGCGTGATCTATCAACCCGGCGCATTCAGCTGTCTGACAGACGGACAGGTAAATGTCGCTGTAGCCGAATCTGCAAAAAAGGCCGCGCAGGACGCAATCAACGGCTGGGATCCCTCCGGCGGTGCAATTTATTATTATAACCCTGCAAAGTCCACCAATAAATGGATCTTTTCCCGCCCTGTTATTAACACGATCGGTTCACACCGTTTTTGCAGTTAAAATTTTGTAATAACACTTGTATTTATGGCTGTTCTCTTATAATATAATAGTAATATGTAGGATCTATCCTTATATTTACTATTTACAAAAGAAAAGGAGAACCTCCCATGTATAATGGTTATTATCAAATGCAGGCTGCATATGCGCAGGCCCGGGCAAAAAATTTATCCCTGGTAAAAAGCTATTTTAAAAAGAAATCGGTCCTGGCATTGGGGATTGTTCTGCTTGTGTCGGCTTTATGCTCCATGGCATTGACCTTTTTTGCTTCCGATGCCTACAGAAATATTCTGTCAGCCTTGGCAGAAGGAGAAAATCTTCTTGACACGATCGATAAAAATATTCTTACACAGCTCAGTTCAACCAGCAGCTGGTTCATGATTAGCATGAGCGTCGTTGGGTTTATCATTTCCGTTTTGTTTATCTCGTCCTTCTTTATTATTTATGCAAAATCGAAAAATGAAGATCCTGCCGTGTCGCCAAAAGCAGGTTTTACAATTTTATATGTATTTGCCATTATTGCACTTGTGTTATCCAGCTTATACACTTTGCTATTTTCCCTGCTTTTTATCGTAACCGGCATTTTAGCTTCCGCGCTTTCCTCCGTAAATGGCGCAGCGAATATCCATAACAGCGCAGAAGCACAATTTGCAATGTCTATTGCCATGTTTATTCTCTTTATTTTTGTTGCAGTTATTTTTGGATTTTTACTGTTTTATACCATTAACGCGGTACGCTTTATAGGGTCTGTCCGGCATACCCTTTCTTATCCGGATCTTAAGCTTAAAGGTGCAAAAGCCTTTGGCGTTTGCAACATTATCTTAGGTACGCTTTTGTCATTAAGCACCATCTTTTTTATTGTAATGGCTTGCGGCGTTATTTTTGGATATATTCCGCAGGCATATACCAGCCCCGGTTTCAATTATGAGGTACTTATGCCGGATTTACCACTGCTCATCCTATCGTTTGTCGTTCTTATTTTGTCCTGTGTATCGTATTTTCTCTACGGTGCTGTCTCCATCGGCTATGACGCACATATAAAAAAGCATATGCCGCGGCAAGCGCCGCCTGCGGCAAACGCCGCTTACACGGGGACGCCATTTTATCAAAGCCGTCCGGGCGGTACTTCCACCTATAACACATATAACACAAAACAGGCCGTGCCCTCGCATACGTCAAATCGTACGGCACAACCGCAGCAGCCTGCAAATCCTTATGTACAGCCGCAACGCCCGGCAAACCCCTATATTCCGCCGGCAGCACCGCCTGTGCCGCCCAGCACACAAGCTTCATCCCAAACGCCTGCAGCATCTACGCCGCAAAAAGCCGCTGCAGAGTCTGTCCCTGCGGCGGACACACAGCAGGAGCAGGCAAAGGTTTGCCCCCATTGCAAAACAAAGGCAGAAAAAGGCGACCTTTTCTGCCAGCAATGCGGTATAAAGCTTCCATAAAAAACAACTGCATAAAAAGGGGACTGCGCAGCCGTGTGCGGTCCCCTTTATTGTGCGGCCGTGCATTGCAGTAAAATAATACGCCATACGGAAGGGGTTTTTCTATGGTTGAAAATTTTTTAACAGTCGGTACACAGGTATTGGTTTTATTTATCCTGATTGGGATCGGCGTCATCTGCGGCAAGATCCGCTTTTTTTCGCCGGTGACCGCAAAGCATTTGACAAACATTGTTTTATATTTTGTAACGCCGTGCGTCGTGATCGACGCCTTTCATCGCGAATTTGACCCGGCACTGCTTACAAACCTGGGAATCACCGCTTTGTGTGCCGTATGCATCCATATATTCTCTGTCGCCCTTGCCGCTGCTGTTTTTCGCGATAAGGACGCTTCCCGCTGCTGCGTACTGCGCTTTGGCACGGTCTTTTCTAACTGTGGTTTCATGTCAATTCCCCTGCAGGCGGCTCTTTTGGGCAGCGACGGCGTTTTTTACGGTGCGGTGTTTGTTGCCATATTTAATCTGGTTTTGTGGAGCTACGGCGTACTTGTTATGAGCGGCGATAAAAAAACGCTTTCTCCCGCAAAGCTGCTTTTAAACCCGGGTGTGGTCGGCGTTGTCGCCGGATTTCTTTTATTTGTATTTTCTGTCAAGCTGCCGCAGGTGATAAGCGCGCCGGTGGATTATATGGCATCTTTAAACACGCCCTTGCCTATGCTGATCATCGGATTTTATCTTTCCCGAACAAATTTAAAGCAGGCGCTGCTGGATAAGCGGCAATATCTGGCAATTGCCCTTCGCCTTGTTGTGATTCCGCTGTGTACACTTGTATTGATGTATATCCTGCATATCCGCGGCGTAATCCTTGTCGCCTGTGTAATTGCCGCTTCTGCGCCGGTGGCGGCGGCGACAACCATGTTTGCTACAAAATTTGACAGGGACACCGCCTTATCTGTGAACATGGTTTCCTTATCCACATTGTTTTCCCTTATCACAATGCCGCTGATCGTAGGACTTGCGCAAACACTGGCATAAACAGCGCACAGCCTGCTGTATATGTAATAAGACAGGCAAGCTACGTCAAACGCAAAGCTTGCCTGTCTTGTTTTTGTATTATTCTGCGCTGTTAAAAATTTTTGTCACATCTTCTTTTCTCTGCACGTTTTGTTCATCGGGATTATCGCCGGTTACCTTGTTGTCTCTGTAAATCATCATATATTTCCCGTTGTCCGACATCGTAGCGGGAACCATGGAAAAGTCAAGCATGTTAAATTGTCCGTCCTTTTCCACCTGGCTGATTACGCTTTTTGCATCGTCGTTTAAATTTTCCGTATCAAACTCATAAAGCTCCAATGTAATTGCCGAACTGTTAAGCTCCGTTGTAAAGCGGTAACCAACCTGCGCGCCAATAACGTCGGCCTTCATCTGCACGCCTTCTTCCGGAATATACTCCTTTTCAAGCAGATCCTTGCACATCTGTGTCAACCCGTATTTGCCGTCCATATCTGCCACCTTAACAGCATCGCTTAAGCTCTGCGGCGCGCTGACGCACCCGGAAAACGAAAGCATGGCAACCGCAAGCAAACAAAACGCTATGATTTTTTTCATTTTCTAAAGTCCTTTCATACGGCTGCTATCGGCCGTTTTTCAAATCATTTGCACATCCAAATTCTTATTACAAGCTTAAAGTCCAAATACCCTCAAAGTACACATTGTCCCGCTTGCCGGGACAATCCTTTAGGCTGTAAAAGATGCCCCCGCATTTTACAAGCGTGAGGTTATTATAACCCAAACCATTTTAAAATTCAATAGAAAGCACAAAAAAGGAAAGGCCGGACCTGCCTTTCCTTTTTCTTTTCTGTTATCAGCTTAAAACATAAACATAAACGTTGCGTCTTCCAAACACAACACATTCTTCATACGTAGGATAATAGCAGTCTACAATGGCGGAACCGTCCATCAGTGCACCGCCTGTGTCAATCGCCGTGGCATAGCCGTATACAAAGCCGTCTTCTGCAACAATATACAGCTTGGAGCCATATGGAATAATGTTGGGATTTACCGCAACACCACCCAGTTGTGCCGGTGCGCCAGTTGCTGTTAAAGCGCCGGGAGGCGCGTAATATGCTGTACCAGAGCCATAAAGCACATTGGAATAAGCAACCTCGTTGCCGTTTGCGTCATAAAGCACGCCGTTTTGTACAGACGTGGGAATCCCCGCGCCGGAGGCGCCGCTTGCAGATCCTGCATTGGAAGTTACCGCCGCCTTTACCTTTGTACCAACCAGAATTTCTTCCGTTACGGCTTCTTTCAGAACCTTTTTCGACGTTACCTTTTCCGTTTCCACCTTGCCGTCGACAATGGTCTGCTTGACGGTCAGCTCCCGCTTACCGTCTACCCCTTCTGTCACGACCTTTGTTTCGCCTTTATAGAGCTCATCTGTTGCAATCTCTACGGTTTCATGGGCGATCTTTTCTGTTTTTGTTACAGTTTTATACGTTACGCGGCTTACCTGGATCGTCATGTTATCCTGAACAGTTTCTGTTTTCTTAACATTCAGCCTGTCGTCTTCAGAAAGCGTTATATCCAGATAAGCAAGTGCATTTTCCACCGTTCCCTCCGGAACAAGCTGCTTTTCTGTCTTTCCATCTGCCTTGATGGTAACGGGTACATACGTGCTTACGCTGATCTGCATATCTTCTGTAAGCTCCGTATCGGGCTGCGGCGTAACAACATCGTTGTCCGCAAGTACAACATTCGCTTTATCCAGCGCATCCTGTACGGTACCGCTTGTAAATACCAGGGTTTGCATTTTTCCGTCTGCCTTAACCGTTACGGTAAAGGCACGGTTGACAATAATACTGATATGATTTTCCACATTGTCATAGCGGATAATCTCGTCGTTCTCTGTAACTTCAATCCCTGCCCTGGCAAGAATATCGTCTGTGTCTGTGCTTATGGTTGTGACGGTAAGCTCTTTACCATCTACTGTAATGACTGCCGTTCTGCTTAAAGCTGCTACTGAAAAAGCGGAGGTAATAAAAATCACACCCATCAAAACAAGCGCCAGCGCTCTTTTGAAGTAAGTGGTTTTCTTACTCTTGCTACCCATAGCGGTTATAAACATATGAAATAATAGAACTCCTTGTTGTCTCAGATTTATTCAGCCTACCTGAAGCTTTTCTAAAAATGAAAAGAAAGGATTTAACGGCCAAACATTGACTGTCATAAATTTGTCCTACATTTCGCATTATAAGCATCGAGTTTGTAGATGTCAAACAGAGATACTGCGGTTATTTTGTATAAATCGCCAGAATTTTTTTGGCGAAACAAGCCGACCCGGCAAGAATTTGTCAGGAAAAAAGCGATTTGCACAAAATTAATTTTCTTATACAGAATTTTAATTTCTTTTTATGTGCAAAATGTGAAAAACAAAGGTTACAACCTTTTAACCATCCGTTACAGCCATGTATTTTCTGTATTTTTTTTGCATAAAATAATAAATATGCGCTTTTTCTCTTGAAAAAAACGGCTTGTTTATCCACTTTTCTTAGGTTTTTGTTTATTTTGACATACTACATTTCGTATATTTTCCTTTTGCCCGTTCTTGTTCTGTTCTGTCTTTTTTTTAAGCAAATGGAAAAGTTTCTTTTTATTTTATTCCATTTACTGGATTTTTGTTTATTTTCTTTTTGGCTGCATTACAGGCGTGTAATGGATGTAAAAAATTTTTTACGCTTCAGCCTTTCTCTTGTCCTGCAGACACGCAAAAGGCGCGGCTAAGCTTTGTTGGCCGCGCCTTTTGCCTTAAAATCCTCCCGGTGGCTGCATTTGTCCATTTGGACGGTTTCCCCCGCCGGGCTGTCCGCCCACATTTCCGCCAGAACCGTAAATTAAGCTTTCCATGTCAATGGATATGCTCTGTCCTGCTGCCGTCAGCAAATAGGTCTTACCCTGCTCAATCTGCGGACAGCTGACCAAAATGCAGCCATACGATTTTTGCGGCGTATAAGAGACAAGCGTGTTACCGTTGCTGTCTTTTAGCACTACTTCCCCGTCAGAGGCACTTCCGGTAACATGAACAAGGATGGCCCCCTGCGTGGAGCTGCTGCTGAAATTTTGCGCCATACCGCTTTCGCCTGCCGCTATAAATACGCCGCCCGTAACCTGCGCCTCCCCAGCATAATCCAGCGCGCCGTTACCGCTGTTTGTTGGGCCGGATATATAGGTTTCACCGCCGGATACATATAAGTTTCCGTTGGAATCTATTCCATCGCCAGAAGCGTTGATTGTAACCGTTCCGCCGGAAATCCGGATATAACTGTCGCTGTCAGAGGCAAAGCGATCCTGCATCATACCGCCATCAAACCCACTTTGGTCGTTTCCGCCGGCAGCGTTGATCCCATCGTCGCTCGCTATTACAGAAACGGTTCCACTTGTAATGTCAATTGTCAGCCCTTCTATACCCTCGTAGCTTTCCGTCACCGTTATCTCGGCGTTGTCAATCGTAACGCCTGCATCCGCATGGATTCCGTCGTCGCCGGTAGCAACCGTACATACTCCGCCCTGAATCAAAATGTCTGCGTTGGAATGCATTGCGTCATCCGCAGAATCAACGGTAATCGTACCGCCGCTAATTGTTAATGTTTCAGAGGCTTTCAGCCCTTTTGTGCTGGCCGTTTCTGTTTCTGTGTCTGTACTTGCCTGCTGGCCAAAGCCCCCTGCGCCAAACAGCTCTTCCTGCTGCACAGCTGCATTTTCGCTGCCGCCGCCAGACTGAATATCTATGCTTCCTCCCTCTATTTGCAAGAAAGCAGATGCGTCCATCCCGTCGCCCTCGCTTATAATATGAAATTCCCCTTCTTCTATATAAATAAATCCCAGCGATGTGTCGTCCGTATTTTCAGCATGAAGTCCGTCTTTACCGCTGGCCAATACAAAGCTTCCGTCTGCAATGCGGATACTGTCTTTTCCCGAAAGCGCATGGCTTGCCGCCGTAATTTCATACGAACCGCCGGTAAGCGCCAGGTCGTCTTTTGAAACGATTCCGTGCCCGTAAACGGCCTCAATCGTAAGTTTTCCCGTTCCGTTGAGCGTTAAATCCTCTTTTGAAAAGATTACCGAATCTATATTGTTGTCGTCAATCGCAACAAACTCGTTTTTATTTGAAAGCGTATTTTCCGTACCGTCCGCCAGCGTTACCCACACCTTGTCTGCCTGTTTTACATAAATAACGGCGCTGGTGTCGCAATTTGCCTGTACGCCGTTGAGAACAAGTTGTAATTTGTCTGTTTTTTCAGCTTCAACAACAATTTGGCCGTTGGTAAGGATTCCGGACAAAAGGTAGGTTCCGGCATCTTTTATAACAGCCGTACTGCCCGTTATTTCAACCTGGTCGGAATCACACGCAATTTGATCCCCGTTGAGCACAACGGCAACGGCGGCGCTTTCGTCATATCCGCTCTCTTTGTCCCGCTGGGAAAACATATCCTCTGTGCTTATACCGGCTGTTTTTACGGATGCGCTTTCCCAGGAGGAGGCCTGCTCGCCGGTTTCTGCGTCCTGCTCTGTTGCGGAACAGCCGTTGAGCGCAAGCAGAAAAACAAGCAAAAGAAAGACGGCTGCGATTCTTTTTCTGTTACAGTTCATATGTGTTGACCTCCTGTCTGGACATACTGATTTCCAAATTTCCATTTCTGCAGCGGAGTGCATCAATCAGTTCTTTTTCCTCTGCTACATTTTTCAAGGTAACGTTGTAAGTCAATTTGAACAGACTACCCAAATTGGTTGTCTTAACGGATACCACCTCAAAGGCGGTGGTGTATTGATTCAGCAGGTCGTCAAACACATGGGTATAATCCAAATCCTCCGGAATGGTAATCCGCAGCGTTTTATCTTTGCACGCACCTCTTTTTTCTCCAAATGAAAATTTATGGCAGAGTATTCCCACCAGCCCGAGGATCAGCGAAAACAGCGCCGCGTAGGCAAGATACCCCATCCCTGCTATCAGGCCGGCCCCCATTGCAAGAAAAATTGTCCCTATCTCTTTTGCCGTTCCAGGAACAGAACGGAAACGGACAAGGCTAAATGCACCTGCAACTGCAACGCCCGCGCCTATATTGCCGTTGACCATCATAATAACAACGCAGACAACGGCGGGAAGCATGGCCAGTGTAATCACAAAGCTTTTGGTATAACGGCTTTTATATGTGTAAGAAACGGCAAAAAAAACGCCGATTACCAAAGACACGCCAATGCAAAGCAAAAAATCAGGAACAGAGATCGTCGCCCCCGTGCCGCTTTCAAAAATTCCCTGAAAAACTGTATCAAGCATTGTATCTTTCTCCTTTCAGTTCTGCTGAAAAAATCGTTTTGTATGCGTTTCCATATTTGGAAAAGGATGTTTTAAAAATATGGTTTTCGCTTAACAGCGCCGTCATCCAAAGCGGAATAGCCTTTGCCGTTTTTATCTCCATCAAAATCTGCCCATTGTGTAAAATAGGTTGACCGTATATTCCGGCGCAAAGCGACAGGTCGTAGTTGCGCCAAAGAATATTTTTATCAAAGGTAATGCGAAAATCACTGTCGTCCTTTGCAAAAAATGCCTGCCTTTCATAAGAAAGGAACACCGTAGGACGAGGAAATCCATATTGACCCAAAAAATAATCAAGCTCATGCGCAATCTGCGTATCTGCAAGCTGTTTTCCGCCGCAGAGATAACGCATGGCCTCCTGTTCTGTGGTGTTGATCCTCCGCTTATATACCACCGACCTGTACTTCTTTTTCATTTCTATAAACACCGTGCTGTCCGGCACAGCGACCCCATAGCTTCTAAGCCGAAGCTTTTCCTTATAAACCGGTCTTTCTATCGACCGGCGGATCAAAAGAAAGCTGGGCGTGTCAAAATAAAGGTTACAAATGCTGCTTTGCCCATATCTGTCATCTATCATATACCGGCAGATCTTTTCTTTTAACCGTGCATATTGCGCTTCCGTTATTAAATATTTCATTTCATAGCGTTGGAATACAGCTTGATTGTTCATAGTCAGTCTTTTCTCCTTTCTTCTGCTTATAAATGTAAAGGATATACTTTAAATAGAATTAAAAAAAGCAACGCTGTTTTGCAATAAATGCAAAACAGCGTTGCTTTCACAGCTCTGTATTCCTATAAAACAATTGTAAAAAGGATCGATCTTCCATCGTCGCTTTGCGCAGAAATTTTTCCTTTATGGGCGGTAACAATTGCTCTTGCCACAGAAAGGCCGATCCCGTAGCCGCCTGTCTGCGAGCTGCGGGAAGAATCGAGCCGGTAAAAGCGTTCAAACAGCATGTCCAATTTTCCTTTCTGAATATGTGAAACGGTGTTTTTGACAGAAAGCACTTTATTTTTTCCGGCTGTCCTAAATTGTACGGCAATGGACCCGCCCGGGTTGGAATATTTCATCGCATTGTCTAAAAGCAGGGAAATCAGCTGGCGCAATGAGACCTCGTTTCCATAATAGGAAACATTTCTTTCAATTTCAAGCGAAAGTGTCTTTCCCTGCACTTCCGCAATAGCCTCATACGGCTGGGCTGTTTGAAGTATGGCCTCCGAAAGAGAAAAGTCTGCCATCTGCAGCGCTGCGTTTTCTTCTTCCATGCGGGAAAGAAATACCAGCTTTTCTGTTAAGGAGGCCAGCCGTTTTACCTGGTTTTTAATACTTTTCGTCCATTCGTTTTCGCCGCTTTCCATCTCCAGCACCTCGGTATTGGCATCAATCACCGTAAGCGGCGTTTTAATTTCGTGGCTGGCATCTGTTATAAATTGTTTCTGCTTTTCATAGCTTTCTGCAACCGGCCTTACCGCCAGCTTTGAAAAAAACAGAACCAAAGCAAACACCAACAAAATACCGATCAGACTGGCAAGAATACTGACAAAAAGAAACGAATAAAAGGTTTCCAATTCTTCATTGCAATCCAAAAAAATGTACATTATCCCTTCATTACAGGCGTGCGCCTGATATTTATAGTTTTCAAAAAAGCCGCCTGTCTTTCCCTGCGCATACAGTTGCGCCGCATACTCTGCCGCTGCCTCACTTGAAACCGCAGCAATCCGGCCGGTATCTACCGAAAAAACCGTGCCGTCAAGGCGCAAAACCACTGTAAAATAGCGGGTATTAAAGGGCGCCTCCGGTGACATATCGCGGGGCGGCGGTTTCTGTCCGCTGCCTTCCATATCCCCCACCCTTGGAAAAACGCCGTCGTTTTCAGCAAGTACCGACAAAAGCGCGTCTGCATTGTTATTGATATTCCAGTAATTTGCAAGATTGATTATGCCAATAATGCTGCCTAAAACCAGAACAATGGAGCACATGGTAATTCCAATAAACTTGCGCCGTAAACGTTTAAGCATGAATGGCCTCCAAAGAATACCCTAAATTTCTTGTTGCTCGGATCTGCACACCTGCTTCAAGAGATATCAGCTTCTTGCGAAGATAAGAAATATATACCCATACCACATTTAGCTCCGCGTTGCTGTCGTACCCCCATATTTTTTCCATAAACCGCTCTGTAGAAATGACCTGCCCCGGATTGGCCATAAGCATTTCCATCATTTGAAATTCTTTATTTGCAAGCCGCAAATTTGCTTTTTCTGAGGAAAGCTCAAAGGTAGACCGGTTGAGCGTAATATTTTGAAAAGAAAGAATGGGATCTGTTGCTTCTGTCTGCCGTCTGGTCATCGCACGGATCCGGGCAAGCAGCTCCTTTGTAGCAAAGGGCTTTGTCAGATAATCATCTGCGCCGCTGTCCAAACCAAGAACGCGGTCGTCAATTTCAGATTTTGCAGTCAAAAGTAAAACCGGAAGCCTGTTCCCTTTTGCCCTGATTTCCTTAAGAACGCTGATCCCATCCAGCTTTGGCATCATAATATCCAAAACAGCGCCGTCGTATAGCCCGGTTTCCAAAAAATCAAGCGCATCCTGCCCGTTATCTACTGCATCTACCGAATAATGATTGTGCTTTAAAATGGTAACCAGCGCATTGGACAGTTCTTTTTCATCCTCCGCCAGCAAAAGGCGCATAATAGCCATCTCCTTTTTTCTTAAACTCCTTTTTTCTTAAACTCCATGATCAACATAACGCATATGCCTTAAATAGAGTTTAAAATCACCTGGCGGCACATGCCTTTCAAACGGTATTTTTCTCATATTGCACAAGGCGGCTTTGCCCTTTGCATAAGGCTTCTGCCAGCTATCTGCTATATTTTCTGCTTTTGGTAAAAATTAAAAAATGACCCTTATGCTGTAGAAGCGCCTGATATAAAAATCCCACAGGCAGGCCTGCCTGTGGGATGAAAGTGTTTTTCCAAAACTTATCTCTTGGAGAACTGAGGCGCGCGACGGGCAGCCTTGAGGCCGTATTTCTTACGCTCTTTCATTCTTGGGTCACGTGTAAGGAACCCTGCCTTTTTGAGCTTTCCTCTGAGCGCTTCACTGTCATACTGAAGCAGTGCTCTTGAAATACCGTGGCGGATTGCGCCGGCCTGCCCTGTAACGCCGCCGCCGGATACCCTGCACACTACGTCAAACTTTTCGCCCGTTTCTGTTAAGGCAAGAGGCTGACGCACAATAAGTTTTAATGTTTCCAGTCCAAAGTAATCGTCAATATCTCTGTCATTAATTGTAATTTTCCCCGTTCCCTGGTAAAGCCTTACCCTTGCAACGGAGCTTTTTCTTCTTCCCGTCCCGTAAAAATAAGGTGTTTTATCGTACATTCTAAATTGCCTCCTTCCTTATTTGTCCAAAGCTTCCGGCTTTTGTGCCTGATGCTTATGCTCTGCACCTGCAAAAACACGAAGCCTGAGCAGTGCGGCTCTGCCAATCGTATTAGACGGCAGCATACCCTTTACCGCCAATTCCATTGCCTTTTCCGGCTTTTGGGACATCAATGTGTCATACCTTGTCGCCTTCAGGTGCCCAATATAGCCTGTATGACGATAATAATATTTTTGTGTAAGCTTTTTGCCTGTCAAAACGGCGTCTGCACAATTAATAATAATTACATGGTCGCCGCAATCTACATGCGGTGTAAACGTAGGCTTATGCTTCCCTCTTAGGATTGCGGCCGCCTGTGCCGCTACACGGCCAAGAGGCTTGCCAGACGCATCCAATATATACCACTTGCGCTCAATTTCGCCTTTTTTTGCCATATAAGTGGACATGTGTATTCCTCCTGTTCAGAAATTTCTTTTTCACTGTACGCTGCTCATAAAAAAACAGACAGTTTTAAATTGCAAAATAGATCATACCACAGCCGCACAGCATAGTCAACACTTTTTTTGCTATATTTTAATTTACCTTTATAGTATCTCTTTCTATCGCTTGTATTCTTTTGTTTTCTCCTGTTTTCTCATTTTCTATTTCTGTTTTTTCGGTATGTTCCCGCAGGTTATTTCATATATAATGATAAAGTATAATGATAAAGAACGCGTCCTTGCCGCACTTTTTATTGGTTTAAAAAAATGGAAACAAAGATGTTTTCATTGCCTGCGGAGGAATTTGCCGGCGGCGGTTTTCTTTTTTTCCTATTCAAAATCCCCATTTTGGGACAAACTAATTTAGCTATAGTAAATAAATTTAATTTTTTCCTTTTATTGCCTTTATAAAAAATGTACGATATGCTATAATCAAACACAAAGTAATATGCAGGAGGGTTCTATCATGTATTATCTGGGCATTGACTTGGGCGGCACCAATATTGTAGCCGGCGTAGTCGACGAGAGCTATAAAATTATAGCGAAGGCGGACTGCAAGACGGCGGCACCGCGCCCTGAAAGCCAAATATGCGATTCTATGATGGAAATGGCGCAAAAGGCTGTAAAAAAAGCCAAAATCACCCTGGAGGATATTGATTTTATTGGAATCGGTGTGCCGGGGGCTGTAAATCCCAAGACCGGCATCGTGGAATATTCGGCAAACTTATTTTTTCACAACTGGCAGATTGTAAAAATGATGGAGGAACGCCTTGGGAAAAAGGTCTCCATTGAAAACGATGCAAACGCTGCAGCTTACGGCGAATACCTTGCGGGCGCGGCAAAGGGCGCAAAAAATGCCGTTGTGATTACGCTTGGAACCGGTATAGGCACCGGCATTATTATAAACGGCAAAATTTACAGTGGCTCCAATTATGCCGGAGCGGAAATGGGGCATATGGTGATTGTATACAACGGCAAGGAGTGCGCCTGCGGCAGAAAGGGCTGCTGGGAGGCCTATGCCTCTGCTACCGGATTGATCCACATGACAAAGGAGGCCATTTTAACCGAACGGCCCGATTCCTCTTATATGCTTAAGCAGTTAGGCGGCGATTTAAACCGCGTAAACGGCTTGACCGCCTTTAACGCCATGCGCGCGGGAGACGCCGTAGGCTCTGCTGTCGTGGAAAAATATATTTCTTATCTTGGCTGCGGCATTGTGAATGTCATCAATATTTTTCAACCGGATATCATTTGCATTGGCGGCGGTGTCAGCCGGGAAGGCGAAACGCTTTTGGCGCCGCTGCGCGCTTTGGTGGAGCAGGAACGCTATACCAAGCACAATAAAAAACAGACCGTTCTTTGTACGGCTTCGCTTGGAAACGACGCAGGCATTATAGGCGCCGCCTTTTTGGGAAAAGTAGAATAATATGGTTGCGGCGGTAGAGGAAAATGCTTTACCGCCGCACGGCAATGCGGTAAAATTGATTCTTGCTTTTTACCCTTTTCCATGCTATAATAGCCTTTGCCTTTTATAAGCTGGTGTGGTGGAACAGGCAGACACAAGGGACTTAAAATCCCTCGGTAGCAATATCGTGCCGGTTCAAGTCCGGCCACCAGCACCACGTCGCGGCGAACCCTTGTGGTTCGCCGCGATTTTCTTTTGGAGTAAAAAGTAACTTGTTTATGCAAGGGTTTCATAGAACCCATAATCAAGAATTCCGTGAATATGTTCCAGCCCACCGGGTACAAGTTCTTGAACCATCAAGCAGTCAATATGCGGCAACTGCACTTTCTCGCTCGCATAGATACCGTAATTTGCCGCTGTTTTGAAACCGCGAGACCGATAATTCCGAGGATTGCCCTCTACCAAAACTGCTTTATAGCCAAGTTCTCTTGCCTTTTTCAGACCATATTCTATAAGCTCTTTGGAAATATGTTGCCGTTGTAACTCTGTTTTCACGGCGACAGGAGATAGAAGCAGCAATTCATCTGAATACTTTCCCTCAAGGTGAAATCTGGAAAACATAGCGTATCCAATGATTTCATCCGCTTCGTTGGTCATAATCAATTCCAACTCCGCAACAAAAAACTTTTTTGCACGGATTTCTTCTACCAACCTTCGAACCAGTTTGCCTTCTTGTGCATTTTCGTGTTCGGTAAAGACTTTTTCTACAAAATCCAAAGAAGCTGTTTTATACTGTTCTGAGCAAGGTTTCATGATTCGTTCCATTTTGCGCCTCCACTATTGAAATGTTTATTTTTTGTGCTATCAAGAGTATAGCATATCCATTTATTCACATAAAGCAACTACACGATTACGAAAAGAACAGTAAAAAAGAGCAGTGCACCTTGACGCAGTGTGCTGCTCTAATCTAATCCTTGTGTGTTAATAGTATTTTGTAGATTCTCTGCTGGGAAATATAATAAATTTCCGACAGTTGTTTTACAGATACACCGCTTTTATATTTGCGGTATATTTCTAAATTTCTTTCCGCTAACCTCGAACGTGAGTTTGTCTTGTCCCCCCACTTTTTCGATTTGCAGTCAGTCGGGCAATATAAATATACTCGCCGTCAATAGAATCCTGCATTTCTATAATAACATTTGGGTGTGAATTTTTCAACAAGGAAAGATCGTTTCGTTTGTGAACAACAGTTGACTTCTTTACGGAATAGCATAGCGGCTGTCTTTATCTGTTTTGTTTGTTGCGCTTCTTTACCATACATGAGCATTGTCTTTGGCACAATCTGTATTTTTCTGCCTGTACAAAGCTTATTATGACCGCGGCCTTTCTTCCAAACAAAGCCATAACCTTAAAGCAAACCTGTTTTTCTTAAAACCGGGTTTGCTTTTTCGTCTTTTGCAGACTTTTATCCATTTTTTAATCCTTTTCATTGGCACAGTTTTTCCCCCATGCCCTTTCACCTGTTTCCGCGTAGTTGAATACGATATAGAAAAAGGAAAGGAAGATAAACGTGCTTATACTTTTTATCAGTATTGCCGCTGTCATACTGGCTGCCATTTTGATTTTTATTATGGTATGGCAAATTCGCACGCGCAATTTCAGCCCGACAAAAGATAAGGCCGTCCAGCAGCAGCAATTAAACGCCGCCTTACAAAAGACCGGCTTTGCCTATGAACGCAAAGGAGATTATTTTTACTCCCTGATGGATTGCTGGCAACGCCAGGTAGGCTATTGCAGTCTTTACGATGCAGGCGCACCGCTTTTTAATATGATCATGGACTGCGAGCCTGTTACCTTTTCTTATGCAGGAAAGCGGTGGCTGATTGAATTGTGGAAGGGCCAGTACGGCATTACAACCGGTGCCGAAATTGGTATTTATAATACCGCCCGGGACGACCTTCAGTCTGAAAAATTTACAGGTACCTTTTATGAGCAGATCAGCGATGCGGAAATGCTTCCGCTTTCTTTCGTTTTGCGCAGGAACGGGCGTGTTATTTTAAGACGAAAGGCTGTCCATTGGTGGCTGACGGGTTTCCGGCTTGGTATGTTTTCAGAGCCGTCCGAGCTTAGGATGGATGCAAAAATCGTTTTTCCTAACCGTGAAATGTGTTTTGCCTTTACCGGCGGACTGCGCAGCCTGGGATATACGCAAAAGGAATTTTCTGTCCGCCGTACAACGGTAACCATCCGCTATACAACGCCGCATTCCGAGCAACCGTCTACACAGGAAGGGCTCCAAAAGGCCGCCGTACAGACGGTCAACCAGAGCAATTGCAGACTTTATGGCCTCGTAACGGCAAGATATACAGACACACTGGATAAGCTGGAATATTTAAAGGCTGCTATGCCTAACCTATACCAGTTTTTCCTGGATTCGCTTTATGCCAAAGGCTTTTTCTCTGCGTTTGACTGGATCCGTGAGCTCCTGCTTGGCCCATCAGCGCCGGAGCCGGAACCAGTTGTGCCCGCTCCTCCCTACCCACCGAAACCTTCTTCCTACAATCCCAATCCATGTAATCCCTGTTCATCCAATCTCTGTCCGCCGGAGGATAACTGCCCGCCTCCAAGCTTTTGTCAAAGGTGGGACCACTATTGTACTCCAAAAACCTCCTGCTGTCGGTATGTAAGCCCGCGCGCTGCAGGCCGCCAGACGGAAAGATCAAATGTCTGCCGTAACAAAAAGACTACAAGAAGTTTATAACGCCGCAAAAATTCTTCCGTTTGACAAGCACTCTAAAATTATTTTAATGAGTGACTGTCATCGTGGACAAGGAAACACAGGGGACAACTTTCTTTCTAACCAGACGCTGTTTTTCGGCGCACTGGAATTTTATTATCAGCATGGATTTATTTATATTGAACTGGGCGACGGCGACGAGCTTTGGGAAAACCGAAGAATCCGGCCAATTATAGAAACACACAACGACACCTTTTGGCTGATGTCGCAGTTTTATAAGGAAAAGCGGCTGTATATGCTGTACGGAAACCACGACATCGTCAAGCGGCGCCGCTCCTTTCCGGACCGGCATTGCAATAATTTTTACTGTGACTGTGCAAAGTGCAGCACACCGCTTTTTCCCGGAATAAAGATGCACGAGGGGCTGATCCTGGAAAATACAGAGGACAAACACCGCCTTTTCCTGGTGCACGGGCACCAAGGCAGCTATTTAAACGACCGCTTCTGGCCCTTTGCCAGATTTTTGGTACGGTACGTCTGGCGGCCGCTTGAACTGATCGGGTTCATAGCACCCACAGGTGCCGGCAGGCCGCATTCGAAAAAAGAAAAAATTGAACAGAAAATTGCTTCTTTTGCAAATGATAACCATCAGATCGTGATCGCAGGGCATACGCACCGGCCTGTATTTCCATCGCCGGGCAAAGGCCTGTATTTCAACGACGGCAGCTGTGTGCATCCACACGCCATCACCGGCATAGAAATGGAAAACAGCGCGCTTACTTTGGTCAAATGGGCCGTCCGTACCAGAATGGACGGAACCATGTATGTGGGCCGACAAATTTTAGAAGGACCTGTCCCTATTGCAGATTTTTATACAGCGTAAGCGTTTTTTATAAAAAACAACCCGCGTTTGGATAAATCGTTCAAACCGGGTTGCTCTTCTTTTTACCAAAACGGCCGCATGTATGGCAATTTTTAAAAAAGCATGCTATGATATATATACTTTTTTATGCTTGCGCGCATGGACATCCGTTGCGGCACATATATATAGGTTTACAGCGCACCGGAAAGACACTGTCTGCTATGGCGCTTTTTATGCGAGGTGGTTTTTATGAAACGGGACACATACATATCCTGGGACGAATTTTTTATGGGGACGGCATTGCTGTGCGCACAGCGCAGCAAAGACCCCAACACGCAGGTAGGCGCATGCATTGTCAGCGGAGAAACACCCTTTTCCACGCCGCATATTATTTTGGCAACCGGCTATAACGGCCTGCCGCGCGGCTGTGATGACGACG
Organism: uncultured Oscillospiraceae bacterium; assembly: GCA_900541565.1. GTDB lineage: Bacteria > Bacillota > Clostridia > Oscillospirales > Acutalibacteraceae > Scatavimonas > Scatavimonas merdipullorum. The sequence goes on along the minus strand of UQKB01000002.1, from coordinate 157,057 downwards.
CGTTTCCCTGGGAGCGTACGGGCGCTTTGTGCGACACAAAATATGCTTATGTGCTGTGCGCGGAGCTCAACGCAATTTTAAACGCACAGGGCAGAAACCTCAACGGCGCAACTCTATATGTAACGCTTTTCCCCTGTAACCAATGTGCAAAGGCTATTATTCAGGCGGGGATCCGTGCGGTTGTTTACCTCAGCGATAAATATGCGGGCGAAGAAAAAAACACCGCAGCCAAACGCCTGTTTTCCGCCGCAGGCATACAAACACGGCAATTTATTCCTGCACATAAAAGCATTACTTTAGATTTTAAGGTATAAAAAAGGCAGTGAACAAACCATGTTTGTTCACTGCCTTTTACGGTCCATACCGCCTGTGTGGTGACCCGAACGGGAATCGAACCCGTGTTACCGCCGTGAAAGGGCGGTGTCTTAGCCGCTTGACCATCGGGCCGTCTGGTAGCGGAAATAGGACTTGAACCTACGACACTTCGGGTATGAACCGAATGCTCTAGCCAGCTGAGCTATTCCGCCACATTTGCTCTCGCTCAACGTGAGCAAGGATTATTATATTATAAGAATGGTTTTTTGTCAACTGTTTTTTTTCGCGGTGTTACCCCAGTATTTTCTGTGTTTTTTATAGAAATATGTATATATTTTTCCAACCGGCAGCACGGTTGGATCTTATGGAAAAAGGAGCTTATATCTATGCTGTTGCCCACCTTTAAAACGACCCGCTTTCTTATACGGCCCTATAAGCCATCGGACGCAGACGCCGTATGGGAAGTTGTTTCTCAAAAAGAAATTTATGATACCACCTGCGCAATCCCGCACCCTTATCCCAGGGAACGTGTGGACTGGTGGATACAATTTTTAAAAAATACAGCCAAGAACGGCACAGGCTATGAGTTTGGCATTTTTCAACGGACAGACAAACGGTATATTGGCAATGTGGGTTTGATCAACCTTTCGCAAAGGCACCGCCGGGCCGAAGTATGCTACTTTATCCGCCGCGAAAGCTGGAACAACCAATGTGCCACAGAGGCTTTACAGTGCATATTACATTACGGCTTTGAAAGGCTGCGCTGCAAACGCATTTGCGGGCGGTGTATGACGGTTAATCCGGCATCCCGCCGCGTAATGGAAAAATGCGGCATGCGTTATGAAGGCACCGCGCGGTGTGAGCTTTTGAAGGATGGCCGTTTTTATGACATTGACTGCCTTTCTATTTTGGATAACGAATTTTTTGCCCTAACAAGGCACAGCTGAAAACCGGTGCTTAAATAAAAAGCACTGGTTTTTTCTACAGGGTATATTAAAACCACTTATTCCCCATGCTATATTTTGTACCGGCTCTTTCTGCCTTAAAATCAACCATACACCCCAAAAATAGATGGAGCCGGGTGTAAATCTGCCGTTTATTTTTCTAAAAAGCAAGCAAAAAAGGATGGAAAACCCATGTGTTTTTTTGTTTATGCAAACAGGTTTTCCACATAAAAATGTGGAAAATGTTAATACTTAACTACCAGTTGTTATATAAATCCACATTATTACCTTCATATAGAAATTTTCCATGTGGAAAACCATAGATCTTGTGCTTTTGATTTCATTTTTCCTACCTGGAATTGTGGAAAAAACGGCCGATTTCATTGGTTTTATACCGTTTTTGCATAAAAAAAGCGCCGCGCAGGCATCTTTCTGCGCGGTACTTTTTTCTATTTCCTGTTTTCCACAATGCTTATACGGAAAACGAATAGTTTGGGGCTTCCTTTGTAATATGTATATCGTGCGGATGACTTTCCTTTAGCCCCGCGCCTGTAATTCTGATAAATTTCGCTTTGCTGTGCAGCTCTTCAATATTTTTACATCCCGTATAGCCCATACCGGCCTTGAGCCCACCGATCATCTGGTAAACGGTTTCCGACAGTGCGCCCTTATACGGCACCCTGCCCTCTACGCCTTCCGGCACAAACTTTTTAAATCCGCTTTGGAAATATCTGTCCTGGCTGCCTTTGCCCATTGCGCCCAGGCTGCCCATACCTCTGTAAACCTTAAACTGTCTGCCCTGGTAAATTTCAGTTTCACCCGGGGATTCCTCACAGCCCGCAACAAGAGAGCCGATCATCACCACGTTGCCGCCGGCAGCCAGTGCCTTTACGATATCCCCGGAATATTTTATGCCGCCGTCGGCAATAATCGGGATGTCATATTTGGCAGCGGCGCAAGCCGCGTCGTAAATGGCCGTAATCTGCGGCACGCCAATCCCGGCGACCACCCTGGTTGTGCAGATGGATCCGGGACCAATGCCGACCTTCACGCAGTCGGCCCCCGCCTCAATCAACGCTTTTGTCGCGTCGGCCGTTGCCACGTTACCCGCAACAAGCTGCACCGCCGGGTAAGCCTTCTTGATCCGGCTGACCGCATGGATCACATTGTTGTTATGCCCATGTGCAGAATCAAGCACAATCACATCTACCTGCGCCTTTATCAGCTCCGCCACCCGTTCGAGCACATCCGGCGTGGCACCGACCGCCGCACCGCACAGCAGGCGGCCCGCTTCGTCCCTTGCAGAGTTTGGGTACTGCATGGATTTTTCAATATCTTTAATCGTAATAAGCCCTTTTAAATAGCCGTTGTCGTCCACAATGGGGAGCTTTTCTATTTTATGGCGGCGCAAAATTTCCTGCGCGTCTTCCAGCCTTGTTCCCACCGGTGCCGTTACAAGCTGCTCTTTTGTCATGACCTGCGCAATTGGCTGGGAGTAGTCGTCTTCGGTCATAAAACGCAGATCGCGGTTTGTAATAATCCCCACCAGCTTGCCTTCCTTGCAAATGGGTACGCCGCTGATTTTATATTTTGCCATCAACTGGTTTGCATCGTTTACGGTGTTTTCCGGCGCCAAATAAAACGGGTTGACAATCACGCCGTTTTCTGAGCGCTTTACACGGTCGACCTGGTCGGCCTGCTGCTCAATGGTCATATTTTTGTGGATAATCCCCACGCCGCCTTCTCTTGCGATAGCGATGGCCATTCTGGTTTCCGTTACAGTGTCCATCGCTGCGGTCATAAGCGGCGTATGCAGCATAATTTTCTTTGTCAGCCTGGCGCTGACATCCACGTTTCTGGGCTCTACATTGGATTCGCCGGGAATCAACAGCACATCGTCAAACGTAAGGCCTTCTTTAATAAACTTTTTTTCAAAATCCGCATTGAGCATAATTCATTCCTCCCGTAAAAATCATTGACGCAAACCTGTGGACAAACGAATAAATATTATTCCGATAATAGCAGTGTTTTTCCCGTTTGTCAACCGGTTTTCCAAAATCTGTTCCTTTTTCCTTTCTATACAGGAAAGGGCGGCACAAACCACCCTTTTTACATACTGTTTACGTATTTTTTATTTTGATCAGATCTGTACCCATATAAGGACGAAGCGCCTGCGGAATGCGCACGCTGCCGTCTGCATTTAAGTTATTTTCCAAAAACGCAATCAGCATTCTTGGCGGCGCAACCACCGTATTGTTTAACGTGTGCGCAAAATATTTGCCTTTCTGTCCCGCTATGCGGATTTTCAGCCTGCGTGCCTGCGCGTCGCCCAAATTGGAGCAGCTGCCCACCTCAAAATATTTTTTCTGCCGCGGCGACCACGCTTCTACGTCTATAGATTTTACCTTTAAATCGGCAAGGTCGCCGGAGCAGCACTCGATCGTCCGCACAGGGATATCCAAAGAGCAAAACAAATCGACTGTATTCTGCCAGAGCTTTTCAAACCACTGCATGCTTTCCTCCGGCTTACATACAACAATCATTTCCTGCTTTTCAAACTGATGGATCCGGTACACCCCGCGCTCCTCTATCCCGTGCGCACCCTTTTCTTTGCGGAAGCAGGGCGAATAACTCGTAAGCGTATAGGGCAGTTTTTCCTCCGGATGGATTGTGTCGATAAACTTTCCGATCATAGAATGCTCGCTTGTGCCGATCAGATAGAGATCTTCGCCTTCGATTTTGTACATCATAGCGTCCATTTCTGCAAAACTCATTACGCCGGTTACCACATTGCTGCGGATCATAAACGGCGGGATGCAATAGGTAAAGCCTCGGCCGATCATAAAATCGCGCGCATAGGAAAGAACGGCGGAATGCAGCCTTGCAATATCGCCCATTAAATAATAAAACCCGTTGCCCGCTACCTTTCTTGCGCTTTCCATGTCAATCCCATCAAAGGCTTCCATAATTTCTGTGTGATACGGTATGGGGAAATCGGGCACGGCTGGGGTTCCAAAGCGCTCAATCTCCACATTTTCACTGTCATCCTTGCCAATTGGCACGCTTGCATCGATCATATTGGGGATCAAGAGCATTGCTTTCCGGATTTTTTCCTGTAAAGCAGTTTCCTGCTGCTCTAATTCCTCCAGGCGCTGTGACTGTTCTGTCACAAGCTTTTTGATTTCCTGCGCTTCTTCCTTTTTTCCCTGCCCCATCAGCGCACCAATCTGCTTGGAATACCTGTTGCGGTCTGCCCGCAGGGCGTCCGCCTGCTGCTTTGCCTTTCTGCTTTGCAGGTCAAGCTCTATAACCTGATCCACCAAAGGCAGCTTACTGTCTTGAAATTTCTTTTTTATATTTTGTTTTACCGCCTCTGGATTTTCTCTTACAAATTTTATGTCCAGCATTTGTCTTTCTCCCTTTAAAAATTTACTTTTCCAACCGTTTTGCCAGCTCAGACAAATCGTCCTTGCCGTAAAATTCAATTTCAAGCGTTCCCTTTTCCTGTGATCCGCTTACTTTCACCCTTCGTCCTAAATGCTCCTTGAGCGCAAGCTCCACTTCCTCAAAATAAGAAAGCTTTTTCTTGCCGGGCACAGGCGCCGTACCCGATTCCAAAAGCTTATTTGCGCGCTTTGCCAGGCGTTCAAGCTCCCGTACAGATATATCCTGTGTAGAAACAAGCCGCGCGGCCTTGTCCATTTCCTTTTCACTTTTAAAAGAAAGCAGCGTACGCGCATGCCCTGCGCTGATTCTGCCTGCCTGAACCAACGATAAAATTTCCTGCGGCAGGTTTAACAGGCGCAGCGCGTTTGCCACCGCCGGCCTGGATTTTCCCACCGCTCTGGCCACATCTTCCTGTGTCAGCGCATAGTTGTCTATCAACTGTTTATAGCCGCTTGCCTCCTCCACAGGGGACAAATCTTCCCTTTGCAAATTTTCAATCAGTGCAAGCTGCATGGTCTGGCTGTCTGTCAGTTCGCGAATCACTACGGGAACCTCTGTAAGCCCTGCCATACGGCTTGCGCGCCAGCGGCGCTCCCCGGCAACAATCTGGTACCCGCCGCTTAACAGCGGACGCACCAAAAGCGGCTGCAGCACGCCGTGCTGTGAAATAGAGTCCGCCAGCTCCGCAAGCGCTTTCTCATCAAAATCGCGCCGGGGCTGGGAGCGGTTTGGCTCAATTTCAGAAATTTTTAATGTAACGGTGCTGTTGCTGTCTTCGCTTTCATTTTCCATAAAAATGGCGTTTAATCCTTTTCCAAGGCCGCCTAATTTCGGTTTTGCCGCCATATACCCTGCTCCTTTCCGTTTACATTTCCATTATGCCTGGTTGTTTCGGTCTATTTCCTGTGCAAGCGCCATATATGCCGCGCTGCCTTTGCTCGATTTATCAAAATACATGATCGGCTTTCCAAAGCTTGGCGCCTCTGAAAGGCGCACGCCTCTGGGAATGATCGATGCAAAAACCTTTCTTGGAAAGTATTTTTTTACCTCTTCTACAACCTGCTGTGTCAGGTTCAAACGCCCGTCGTACATGGTAAGCAGCACCCCTTCCATTTCCAGCCGCTCGTTATATTGCCGTTTTACACGCCGCACGGTATTCATCAGTTGGGAGAGTCCCTCCAACGCATAATATTCACACTGAATCGGCACCAGAATGCTGTCTGCCAGGCATAGCGCGTTGGTCGTTATCAGCCCCAAAGATGGGGGGCAATCTATCATAATATATGCATACTGGCTGCGTACCGGCGCAACCGCTCGCTTTAAAATGGCTTCCCTGTGCTTTTGCTCCGCCATTTCCAGCTCCGCGGCGGCAAGGTCCAGGCTGGACGGCAGTAGATCCAGCCCCTTAAAGCCTGTATGTAAAATTGCCTGTTCTGCCTTTGCGCCGTCTACCAAAATATGATAGGTGGATTTTAAAACATTGCGTCTGTCTATCCCTACCCCGCTTGTGGCGTTTCCCTGCGGGTCTATATCTATCAGCAGCGTCTTTCTTCCAAGCAAGCCGAGCGCCGCCGCTAAGTTTACGGCAGTCGTCGTTTTGCCCACGCCGCCCTTTTGATTGGCAATTGCAATAATTTTTGCCAAAAAGAAGCCCCCTTTTGCATTTTGTATGAAATTATTAAAATTATACCACTTTTCAGCAAAAAAGAAAAGCGTTCCCGTATGCTTTTTCGTTTTAATTGGCGCGTATGTTTCACATGAAACGCCAAAGGCCGCACAGCTTTATTGCTGTGCGGCCTTTGACATAAGGGGTTCAGATAAGGAAATGGGTATGAGTGGGATTAGTCGTACGCATTTTTAGTGGGGCGGCCTCCACCGCCCAGGGAACTTCGTCCGCTTCGTCAGGCAGAAATATTGCTCCCACTCTGCTTATAAGCAGAGGACTTTGGAATGCGGACATTATATTCTATGTATTCGTCGTTTTCTTTTTTTTCGGTTAAGGCGTCTATTCCGGAAAGGCGCATTGTGTCAATGGCTTTGTTCAGGGTATTCATAAAAATCCGGACGTCCTTAATAATAATTTTTGCATGTTGTCCTTTTGTCTTGCTTTGCTGCAGCGCGCGCTCCACAAGGATTTCGGTCTGCTTTACGTTTAAGTTGCCGCTTACTGCTTTTTCCAGCACTTGCTTGCGCTGCTCGCCGTCGAGCTTTAACAGCACCCGTGCATGGCGCTCCGTCAGCCCGGCGTCAATAATTTTTTCCTGCTCCTCTTCATTCAACCGCAAGAGCCGCAGCTTGTTTGCAATGGTAGACTGTTTCTTTCCAAGCTGCTTTGCAACGCGTTCCTGTGTTAAGCTGCAATCCAAAATCAGTTTGCGGATGGCGCGGGCCTCTTCAAACATGTTCAAATCTGCGCGCTGCAAATTTTCAAGCAGCGCATAAACGGCGGACTGCCTGTCGCTGCATTTCATAACAATACACGGGACCTTTTGCAGCCCTACCATAATAGAGGCGCGCAGTCTGCGCTCGCCTGCAATCAGTTCATATTCAGACTGCGACACCCGCCTTACTGTCAGCGGCTGCAAAATCCCGTTGCTTGCAATGCTTTGGGCAAGGGAACACAGCTCATCTTCAGCAAATACGCGTCTTGGTTGAGACCGGTTTGGCCGTATGCATGTAATCGGGATTTCTACAAGCTTAGGTTCTTCCTTTTGGGTAAAAAGCAACTGCCTCACCTTCGTTTCCTCTATAGATTTGCAGTAGACAGCCTTTTTGTATGTTGTTAATAAGCGGGCTTGTCCTGATTGCATCTATATCGTACCATAGGCAAGACAGTTTGTTTGTCGTAGTTTGCATGTATTTTTATAGTTTTTTACATTTGTTTGCGTTGAAAGGTTTTTGTTTTGGTCGAATCTGCTTCTTTACAGCGGTTTTTTTACAATTTTCGCTCCGTGGCGCGGATATTTCTTTTCTGTTGTCCCAATTTTATCAATGAAAAGCAAGGTGCGCGCCCCCGCCCCCGGCAGCTCAAACGCATATTCTTTTTTTACAGCACCGCCCAGCAAAGCAATTGCGTTTTTCGCCTGCTGCAGCTCTTCGTGTGCCTGCGGCCCTTTCATTGCGGCGAAAACGCCGCCCGGCTTTACAAGCGGCAGACAATATTCTACCAAAACCGGCAAAGCCGCAACCGCCCTGGAAACAGCTATGTCAAATTTTTCTCTGTATTGCTGCTTTTGTCCGGCCTCTTCCGCTCTTGCATGCAGCATTTGCGCAGCAATGGAAAGCTGCTGTGCAACGGTCTGTAAAAACATAATTCGCTTTCCAAGACTGTCTAACAGCACAAGGCGTATGTCTGGGCGCACAATTGCTAAAGGGACCCCAGGAAAGCCGGCGCCTGTCCCCACATCTATTACCGCGGCGTTTTTTGGAATATCCATATATTGCAAAAGCGATAGGCTATCGACAAAATGTTTGATGACAATCTGCTGGGGATCTTTGATTGCCGTCAGGTTCATTTTTTTGTTCCATTCCAAAAGCAACGACAGATATAACGCAAATTTTTGCAGCATTTCGTCTGTCAATGCAACGCCAAGCGTACTTGCATGCAATTGCAACAGAGGCATCGCGCTGTTCATGCCTGATCTTCCTTTCTCTGTGAAAGCCATATGATAAGAACGGAAATATCAGCGGGACTTACCCCACTGATGCGCGATGCCTGTCCAATATTTTCAGGCCGCACCTGGTTGAGCTTTTCCTGTGCTTCCAGACGCAACCCAGCAAGCGTACGGTAGTCTGTGCCTGCAGGGAGCTTTTTATTTTCCATCCTACGCATTTGTTCCGTCTGCGCCATCTGCCGTTTAATATAACCTTCATACTTTACTTCTATCTCTATTTGTTCAAATATATTCTGCTCCAGCAAAGGCCGTGTAGGGTCGATCGGCGTCAGCTTTTGATAGCTTAACTGCGGCCGGCGCAGCAGATCAATGAAACGCACCCCTGTTGTAATGGGTGTTGTTTCACATGAAACAAGCAGCTCGTTTACCTCTTTTGAAGGGGAAATCACCGTTTCCTTCAAGCGCTTTCGTTCCTGCTCCTTTTGCCGTTTCTTTTCCTTAAAGCGCCGCCACCTTTCGTCGCCAATTAAGCCAATCCTTCTGCCAAGCGGTGTTAAACGCACATCTGCATTATCCTGCCGTAAAAGCAGCCTGTATTCTGAGCGCGACGTCATCATCCTGTAAGGCTCCAAAGTACCTTTTGTTACCAGGTCGTCAATTAATGTTCCAATATAGGAACTGGCCCGGTCCAAAACAAACGGCGCCTTTCCCTGTACCTTTCTTGCTGCGTTAATTCCGGCAATCAGCCCTTGCGCGGCCGCCTCTTCATAGCCGGAGCTTCCGTTAAATTGTCCGGCGCCGTAAAGCCCTGGAAAGTTGCAAAACTCCAGCGTCGCGTTCATGTACAGCGGATCCACACAGTCATATTCTATTGCATATGCAGGGCGCATAATCACCGCATGCTCCAAGCCCTGAATCGAATGATAAAATGCCAGTTGTACGTCTTCCGGCAGGGAAGAGGACATCCCCTGCAGATACATTTCTTCCGTATTCTGCCCGCATGGCTCAATAAACAGCTGGTGGCGCGGCTTATCGGCAAAGCGGACCATTTTGTCTTCAATGCTTGGACAATAGCGCGGTCCTACGCCTTCTATTTTTCCGCCGTACAGCGGGGAACGGTGCAGGTTTTCCATAATAATCTCTTTTGTTCTGCTGTTTGTCCAGGCGATATGGCAAAGCACTTTATTTTGTCCCATATGCTCCGTATCATAGGAAAACGGCTCGGGTGGATCGTCTCCGGGCTGCTCTTCCAATCCTGTAAAATCTATACTGCTTTTAAGTACCCTTGCCGGCGTTCCGGTTTTAAAACGGCGCAGCGGCAGCCCCAGCTCCTTCAGGGCGCGCCCTAAAAACGCCGCAGGGAACATACCGTCCGGGCCACTTTCATAGGAAACATCTCCAATAAAAATACGTCCGCCAAGATACGTGCCGGTTGCAAGAATCACTGTTTTGCAGGAAAAGAGTGCCTGCATGCGGGTTTCTATCAGCCAAAGGTTCTTGTCACGTGTAAGATTTACAACCTCTGCCTGCTTTAGCTCCAAATTTTTCTGCAACTCAAGCTTATGCTTCATGGTATCGCTGTATTTTCTGCGATCAATCTGCGCGCGCAAAGAATGTACCGCAGGGCCTTTTCCACGGTTGAGCATGCGCATCTGCAAAAAGCATGCGTCTGCGGTTTTTCCCATTTCCCCGCCCAGCGCGTCAATTTCCCTTACCAAGTGGCCTTTTGCCGTGCCGCCTATCGACGGATTGCACGGGCAGTTCCCCACGGCATCCAAATTGATGGTAAAAACAATCGTTTTACAACCAAGCCTTGCCGCGGCAAGGCCTGCCTCTATCCCAGCGTGGCCTGCGCCGATTACCGCTACGTCGTAATCGCCCGCTTTATATTGCATATAAAGCCCCCCTTCTTACTTTCCAACACAAAATCTTGAAAAAACCGTTTCGACAACTGCTTCGCTTACACGCTTGCCTGTCAAGGTAAGCAGTGCACTTATAGCGTCCTCCAACGATACCGTAACCGCATCAAGCGTAAAGCCGGCCTGCAGCGCACCGATAGCCTCTTCAAGCGCACAAAGCGCTTTTTCCACCGCCGCCCTTTGCCGCTCCGTTGCCAAGATTGCCTGTGAAGGGTCAAAATCCTTTGTGCCTGTTACGGCTTCCACCGCGTCTGTAAGCGCCTGTATTCCCTGCCCCTTAGCAGCGGAAACATGCACAAGCGCCTTTACCTTCTGCGCAATATACGCCGTGTCAATTTGATGGCCCTTGTCCGCCTTGTTGACCACGGCCACAGCGGGCGCATCGCAAAGCAGGTCCAGCATAGCCCGATCGTCCTTTTCCAACGGGGAAGAGCCGTCAAAAACCGCCAAAACCAGACCACAGCTTTTTATGCGTTCTTTTGCCTTATCTACTCCAATTTTTTCAATTGGATTATCTGTATCGCGCAGGCCGGCTGTGTCGGATAAGCGCAAAATTGTATTTCCCAGCAGCACGGTTTCTTCTACAATATCTCTGGTTGTGCCGGGAATATCTGTAACGATCGACCGTTCGCAGCCGGAAAGCAGGTTCATCAATGTGGATTTTCCTACGTTGGGCTTTCCAACAATAAGCGTATCCACCCCTTCACGCACCACTTTTCCCGTATCATACCCAGAAAGCAGCGTTTGCAGGGCGCTTTGGCTTTCCTTCAGATTTTGTGTAAGCAAACTGCTGGAAAGTTCCGGAATATCCTCCTCCGGATAATCCGCCCATGCGGACAAATGCGCGGCCGTCTCTGTTAATTGTGTGCAAACTGCGTCTATTTTTTTTCTAAGAGAGCCTTCTTTACAGGACAAAGCGGCTCTGGCCGCATGTTTTCCTTTCGCACCGATCAGATCCATGACAGATTCTGCTTGGGTTAGGTCCATTTTTCCATTTAAAAAGGCTCTTTTTGTAAATTCGCCCGCCTGCGCAGGTATTGCTCCCGCCTGAAATACAGCGCGTAAAACACGCTTTGTAAGATAAATTCCTCCATGACAGGAAAGCTCTACCACATCTTCACCCGTATAGCTGTGTGGAGCCCTGAAAACCAGCGCAATTCCTTCGTCAATTTTTTCATTGCCGCCATATATGTGCCCAAACGCGGCCGTGTAACCCTTTTGCTCTATAAGGGCTTTGCCCGATATAGGCCGAAAAACCGCGTCTGCAATTTGAATTGCCTGCTTTCCAGATATTCTAATTACGCCAATGCCACCCGCTCCCTGCGCAGTGGAAATTGCTGCAATGGTATCCATTTTATACAAATCCCTTACCTGTTATTGCTTGCTATTTTTTTGGGGGCTGCATGGTGCAGCCCCCAAAAAGTTTATATAGATTCTTTTTCTTTTTTTGTCTCGATCTTTCCGTAAAGGGAAAAATTCCCGCCGTCGTTAATTGGCGCTCTTTTTTGTACCTGGTTGTCCTGTGCATGTCCGGCCGTATAGGTATTACGATTACCGCTTCGGTTATATCCGTCGTTATAACGCTTTTTTTGTCCGCCCCGGGATCTGTTGTTATACCCACCGTTTCTGCGGCGATAGGGCTTTGCATTAGGATCCAAACCAATCACCACATGGCGGTCTATATTTTCACCTTCCGACCAGGAAATTGCACCGTTTACTTTTTGTACCGCTGTATGGATAATGCGCCGCTCATAGGGATTCATTGGCTCCAGAGGGACGTTTTTCCCTGTTTTTATAGCCTTAAATGCCATTCTTCTTCCCAGTATTTCCAGCGTTTTTTCACGCTTTTCGCGATAATTGCCCGTATCAATGGTAATTCTATAATAGGCGTTATCTATATGATTTGCCACCAACCCGGTAAGATATTGCAGCGCATCGAGCGTTTCGCCTCTTTTCCCAATAATAAGGCTTATATCTTCACTGGAAAGGTTAATCTTCGCACCGCCTTCTATCTCTTGTATTTCCATCGTTACATCGTTAAATCCCATACAGGTCAATATACGTTTTAAATAATCCGCTGCGCTTTGTGCAGGGGAAACTTCCAAAAATGCGCGAACCTTTGCAGGACTTCCCCCAAAAATACCAAATTTCTTTTTTTCCGGCATTTGCAGTACGTCAAAATTTGCTTCATGTGTTTCTACGCCAAGCTGCCTGCAGGCGTCTTCTTGCGCTTCAACAATTGTTTCACCTGTTCCAATTGCTTCTTTTAACAACATTTACACCCCCATAAATTGCTACTTCTTCTATAAAAAGTAATGGCTTTCTTCTATATAACCGCATACAACTGCAAAAAACGCTGTACAGTCGCCATTTACTTCTTTTTCCCCTGTTTTTTCTTCTGCTGGATTCCCTTATTTTCAAATTTCGGATTATAGCTGTATTTTACCTTTGCTTCTTCCAGCTCAAGCAAAGCTACCCTTTGTGCTTCCGCTTTGGCTCCCATTATATTTGCACTGTAAAAATTTTGCAAAATGACAGTCTGCAAAAAGCCTAAAACAGTCGAAACAATCCAGTAAAAACCAACCGCTGCGGGAACCGTATATGCAATATACGCGCTCACAAGCGGCATAAGAAGAAGCATATACTTCATACAGCCCTGCTGCATCTGTGCCGTACCCTGCAGCTTCATTGTAAAATACTGCGCCAAAATAGAGGTAACCAGACAAAGAATGGGAATAATCAGCAAAATGGTAAATCCCTCATTGGGCCTTCCAAGAAGATCCAGTCCAAAAGAATGAAAGCCCTGGCCAAAGTCTTTGATCTGGTCAATTGTATTTGCATCAAAAAACCCGCTTAAATACGTTGTTCCCTGCGGTGTCTGCGCAAGCTTGATAATATCGATCTGCCCATAAAAATTATTAAAGGAAGTTCCAATCCCGGGCAGTGTATTTAAATAACTGACCGCTTTTGTAACGGTTTCAGAAGCAATATGCATGGTATTTGTAAGAGGGTTAATGACCGCATAATAAACACCCAACAGCAAAAGCATGGGAAGCAGGGAAGACAGACAGCCCCCCATGGGGTTTACGCCCTCTTTTTGATAAAGCTTGCTTACTTCTTCATTAAGCTTTGCCTTGTCGTTTCCATATTTTTTCTGCAGCTCACGCTGCTTTGCAGCAAGACGGGCGTTTGCAGCCATAGACTTTTGCTGCTTGATCGCTGTGGGAAACAATATAATTTTTAAAAACAGTGTAAACAGGATAATTGCAATTCCGTAATCGTGCACCAGCATAAAACAAAACCAGAGCACATAGCCAAACAGGCTTCCTATCATGTTAAATATATCCATAATTGCGCAGACCTCCTTATTTACTTTTCAACCCTTTTTTCTTTTCGGGAACAGGGTCATATCCACCTTTTGAAAAGGGGTTACAACGCAATATTCTCCAGATCGTCATGCATCCGCCCTTTAACGCCCCAAACCGTTCAATAGCCTCCAGCCCATATTGGGAACAGGTGGGATAGTACTTACAGCTTGGCCTTGTATGCGGCGAAATTGCTTTTTTATAAAATTTTATAAGCCAAATAAGCGGGCGCTTCATTTTAAAACTCCCGCCTCTTCCAGCTGTTTTCTCATACAGCGCAATATTTCTGTGCTTTTTACGTGTGATGTTTTTACTCTTGCGACAAACACAAAATCGTACCCCGCTTTAATCTGCGGTAGTAGCTGTGTGTAAGCTGCCCGTATCACTCTTCTGGAACGGTTGCGCTGTACAGCTTTGCCTGTTTTTTTGCTTGTTGTGATTCCATACCTTATGCCCTGCAGCCTGTTCTTCATAACATACGTTACGACGACGGGAGAAATAAACGATTTTCCTCTATTATAAAGACGCTTAAAATCCTTATTTTCCTTTAACGTTTCCATACTTCCCATACGTTATCATCCCGTCTAAAAGCCAAGCCATTTTTCACATGAAAAACACACATGCTTCTTACAAAAATAAAGACCACATTTCAGTGGTCTCAATCTTAGTAAGACAACCTTTTTCTGCCTTTTGCACGCCTGCGGGCAAGCACCTTCCGCCCGTTTCTGTCAGACATTCTTTTTCTAAAACCATGCTCCTTTTTTCTGTGAAGCTTTTTAGGCTGATATGTCCTCAACATAAAAAAGCCCTCCTTTCGGGTATTAACCTTGCAATATAGCATTATAACGTAATTAACATAAATCGTCAATAAAAATTTTTTATTTTTTTAAGTATAAAAACAAAGAAACTGCCGGCTCTAAAAGCAGTCTTTTTGCCTTATACCATATCTTGTGTTTTTTTTGTTTTTTCCTTACTTTATGCAGTATAAATAGCATGCTTTTTCTTATTTTACTGGCATATATGAAGCTTACAATTTTTTTCAATAAAAAGTTTGAAAAGAAGACCAATTTGTGATAGAATAATACAGATAATGAAAGAGCGGGATTTTATATATTATAAGTAAAAATATACATACTATATGATTTTTTGAATCTCCTGACCTCTTGCGTTTAAAAATTTTTAGATAAGGAGAGAATCACCATGGAATCCTTTAATGAAGCTTGGGATGTGATCTGTGATTATTGTAAAACCAGAATCACAGACGTTGCATATAAAACCTGGATCAGCAGAATTGAGCCCTTAACACTTAACTTTGATTCAGGAGAAGCCATTTTACTCACACCGAACGAATTTCATAGGCAAACGCTGACGCGCTGCTATCTTACGCTTCTACAAGAAGCCTTTGACGCCGTGTTTGGATCTTCCATAGAAATCCGCCTGACCGTCCCGGAGGAAATCAAAAGCAAAAGCCAGGAGCCGGAAAACGAAAAGATCATGCATTCAGATTATGAATATACATTTTCCACATTCATTGTAGGCTCCTCCAACAAATTTGCACACGCAGCTTCTCTTGCAGTCGCAACAAACCCGGCGGGCGCATACAATCCTTTGTTTATTTACGGGCATTCCGGTCTTGGAAAAACACACCTTCTATATGCAATTGGAACCGAAATCAAAAAAACGCACAGCAATATGAACATCCTATACGTAAAAGGCGACGATTTTGCAAACGAACTGATCGAATCGATCCAAATGGCAAAAACAAAAGAATTCCGGCAAAAATACAGAAACGCCGATGTACTTTTAGTAGACGACGTACAATTTATAGGCGGAAAAGAATCTACCCAGGAAGAATTTTTCCACACATTCAACACACTGTACGAAAGCAAAAAGCAGATTGTTCTAACATCGGACAGACCCCCAAAAGAAATAAAAACGCTGGAGGAAAGGCTGCGCACCCGTTTTGAATGGGGATTAATTGCAGATATTCAGCCGCCGGACCTTGAAACAAGAATTGCCATTATCAAAAGAAAAGCGGAACTTTTGGAAATCAACATTCCTGACGAGGTATGTGAATACATTGCCACAAAATTAAAAACAAATATACGCCAGCTGGAAGGCGTCGTACAGAAAATTAAAGCAAAAAACCTTTTAAACGGGGAAAAACCTACTATCTCCGGCGCACAGGAGTCTATATCCGACATTTTAAACAACGAAGCGCCGCCGGAACTTACAGTAGAAAAAATTATTGACGAAGTGTCAAGAACCTTTGGCGTGAAAAGCGAAGACATTCGTTCCATAAAAAACCGCAGGGCAAACCTTTCAAACGCACGCCATATTGCAATTTATATTGTCAGAGAACTGACGCATCTTTCCATGATTCAAATCGGAAACGAATTTGGAGGCAGACATTATTCCACAATTGTATATACGATCCAGCAGGTGGAAAAAAATATGAACAAAGACAGCAAAGTAAAAGAAACCATAGAAGATATTATTAAAAATATCCGCGACAGATAAAAACCTTTTTTCACATATTTTTTCACATTCACTCCACAGCTTTTCACAAAATGTGGAAAAGTAAAAAAATATAAAAATTTTTCAACACAGTGTACACAGATTTCTAACATTGTACTTGTGTAAATTTTTGCCTGTTTTATGAAGTTTTCTTTACTATTCCACATTTTCACAGCCCCTACTACTACTACTAAAATTATATAGAATTCTTTTGTTTCTTTTTATAAAAAATGAGAAGAGGGATGATTTTATGAAACTCAACTGCTCCCAGTCAAAGCTGGCGGAAGCTGTTACAAACGTACAAAGGGCAGTTTCCTCTAAAACGTCTCTTCCTGCTTTGGAAGGGATCTTAATAAAAGCCTATAAAAATCAGATTACTTTATGCGGGTATGATCTGGAAATAGGAATCACAACAGTCATAGATGCAGACGTTATTACAGAAGGGGAAATTGTAGTAAGTGCAAAACTTTTGGGTGATATTGTCCGCAGGCTTCCTGAAGAAAACGTACATATCGAAACGGACGACAGGCTGATTACCTATATTTTTAGCGGACAGGCAGAGTACAGAATCGTCGGGATTTCTTCTGCAGAATATCCGGAAATTCCCTCCTTTGAAAAAACGGATACGCTCACCATTCAAAGCGGTTTGCTGAAAAATATGATCAAGCAAACTTTGTTTGCCATTTCTGATAATATTTCAAAGCCAATTTATACTGGATCGTTGTTTGATATCGAAGACAAAATTATCAGAATTGTATCGGTTGACGGATATAGGATGGCTTTACGAAAGGAACCAATCGACTGTGAAGAAAACAGCCGTTTTGTTGTACCGGGGAAAGCCCTTTCAGAAATTTTGAAGCTTGTTAGCGAAGAAGAAGAGAATACGGAAATTATCCTTGGGCAGCGGCATGCTATTTTTCATATAGAACAGTATTCTGTCTTTACAAGGCTGATTGAAGGAACTTTTTTGGATTATAAATCCACCATTCCAAAAGAAAATAAAACGCAGGCGCCTGTGGGTACCAGGGAAATGATAAACAGTGTGGAAAGAATGTCGCTTCTTACGTCGGAAAAAATACAAAGTCCGATCCGCTTTACTGTAACGGAAGATTCCATAAAGCTTTCCTGTTCTACCGCAATCGGAAAAGCAAATGATGTGATAAAAACAACGGTGTCAGGCGAAGAAGTAGAAATTGGTTTTAATAACCGCTATTTACTGGACGCCCTGCGAAATGCCGACACAGATATTGTAAATTTACAGTTTAACGGTCCGCTTACGCCTATGAAGATTGTTCCGGTGCAGGGTGACAGCTTTTTATTTTTAGTCGTTCCCATGAGGTTAAATTATGAAAATTGAAAAAGTCTATATTGACCAGGATTTTATTAAGCTGGACAGCCTATTAAAATTTGGTGGGGTTGTGCCGACAGGGGGACAGGCAAAAGTTTTGGTGCAAAGTGGAAAGGTTTATGTCAATGGAAAGGTTTGCACAGAAAGAGGAAAAAAAATACACGTGGGCGACCAGGTGCAAAATGAGGATAAAATTCTAGAGGTGTACAGGAAGTGACCATCCGCGAGCTTACTTTTTGTGGATTTCGAAATTTAAAAGACGGTTGTATTCGGCCGTCTGAAGGAATGAATGTCATTTACGGCGATAATGCGCAGGGAAAGACCAATTTACTGGAATGTATTTGGATGTTTAACGGTGTGCGTTCCTTCAGGGGAGCAAAGGACAGCGAGCTGGTTTCTTTTAAAAACACATCTGCGACGGTTTCCGTTGCATTTTTTGCAGAAGAACGTATGCAAACTGCGCAAATACGGATTTTGCAAAATAAAAGAGAAGCCGTTTTAAACGGGGTAAAGAAAAATTCAACGGCGGAGCTCATTGGAAAATGCACGTCTGTTGTTTTTTCGCCTGAACATTTAACATTGGTGAAAAACGGCCCTTCAGAGAGAAGACGCTTTGTTGACGGTGCGCTGTGCAGGCTAAAGCCGCGCTATGCAGTTTTATTTACAAGATATCATAAAATATTAAACCAGAGAAACGCGCTTTTAAAGGATATACCGCGCCACAGGGAGCTTTCCGAAACGCTTTCCATATGGGATGAAAAGCTTGCGCAAACGGGTGCTTCCCTTTTGTATGAAAGATTTTCCTATATAGATTTTTTAAGGGAAAAAGCACGTACGTTCCATATGGGAATTTCGGAAAAAAAAGAGGAGCTCTCTATTACCTATCAATCTGGGTGTAAAGTACAGCCGGGGGATTCTGTTGCACAGATGGAGGAAAAGCTTATGCAATCCCTTTCTTTGGCTAAAAAAGAGGATATATATACAGGATGCACCAACTATGGTCCGCATAGGGATGATATAGAAATTTTGATCAATGGGATCAAGGCAAGAAATTTTGCTTCACAGGGGCAGCAAAGAAGCGCTGTTTTATCTTTAAAGCTGGCGGAAGCCGCCGTATTAAAAGAAAGAACACAGGAAAATCCTATAATCCTTTTAGATGATGTTTTAAGCGAGCTGGATTTGTCCAGGCAGACGTACCTTTTAAATAAGCTGCAAGGATGGCAGGTTTTTATTACCTGCTGCGACCGGTCTGCGGTGCAAAATTTGCAGGGGGGCTGTGCTTTTCATATCAGTGAAGGAGAAATAAAAAATATAACGGAGCACAGCGGGTGAAAGTTTATGTATTTACATTTAGGACAGGACACGGTTATCCGAACAGGCGATATCATCGGCATTTTTGACTTGGATATCACCACGGTTTCAAAACATACAAGGGACTACTTGGCAAAGGCGGAAAAGAAAAGGCAGGTCGTTACAGTTTCGTATGAATTGCCAAAATCCTTTATTTTATGCAAAGACAAAAAAAGGGGGAAAACAGCTGTTTATATAAGTCAGCTGTCCTCTGCAACGCTTTTAAAAAGAAAAAATATGCAAAAAGATAGAGCTTTTATTGAAAAGGAGTCCTGAAAAACAGGTTTTTAAAAAGGTGGGAAATGGTATATGAGAAATTTGCAATGCCCGTATTGTGGAAAAAAGGTATCTTATATATCGGCTTTTTTAGAAAAAAGCGAAGGGGAGCATACCTGTAAGAAGTGCGGAAGAAATTCCACCATCTATTTTCGGAAAGCAATACGCGGTGCCATTTTGGCAACCATTCTGATTGCGGTCGGTATTTTAATTGCATGGTTACTGGTTGGAAAAAAGGATCAGCTTTGGGGGATGCTCTGGGTGTTGATCCCCTTTATTATATTTTACCTGTGTACCCCTCTTTTCTTCCGTTTGGTTCCGCTAAAGGTTCATACAGCAGGGCAGACAGATAAAAAAATAACAAAAAAGAGGATATATAGGCCTACTGTACCAACTGCCGCAAGCGGATCGACAAGAGTTATGCCAAGGGTGTCAAATATAGGCGGGGAATATATTTTTTTAGACGAAGAAAAAATGGAAGATACCTCTACAAAGATTATTCCAACCATAAAAGAAAACCAGGAGGAAGAATATCTGGATATTTCTTCTTATACTGATCGAAAACTGTAAAGAAAGGGAAGACGGCATGTTAAAGCTTCCGGTCTGTCCGTATTGTCATGCGGTCTATCACTATAAAACTGTAAGAGACACGGTCAAGCAAAAAGAAATGACCTGCCATAACTGTAAAAAAACATTTTCGATTTTCTATAAAAAGGGTCGGTTTGTTTTGCTTTTGGTTGTATCTGTTTTTTTGGTTGGCCTGAATCTTTTTTTGCTTAATATTTTAGAAAACATTACAATATGGGGATGTCTGGCCGTTACAGTTGTATTTGTTTTGATCGCTATGCTTCTTTTCCCTTATACGGTCCGCTATAAAAAAATGCAGAAAGGACAAAAAAATAGGGAAACAAAGAAAAATAAAAGAGCTTGATTGTAGGAGGTCTTTTTCTTGGATACAAATATAGAGATTACAAAAACCGACAATACCTATGGTGCCGATGAAATACAGGTACTGGAGGGTCTGGAAGCTGTAAGAAAGCGCCCGGGAATGTATATTGGGTCGACAGGTCCAAGGGGATTGCACCATCTTGTATACGAAATTGTCGACAACGCAATCGACGAAGCCCTTGCCGGGTATTGTACAAAAATAGACGTAAGCATTTTACCAGGGAATATTATACGGGTATATGACAATGGCAGAGGAATCCCGGTTGGGATCAACCATAAAATGGGAATCCCCGCCGTTACAGTTGTATTTACCGTGCTGCACGCGGGCGGAAAGTTTGGCGGCGGCGGGTATAAGGTATCCGGCGGATTACACGGCGTGGGTGCTTCTGTTGTAAACGCACTTTCCGAATGGCTGGAAGTAAAGGTTTGTGATGGGGAAAATATTTATCATCAGCGATATGAAAGAGGAAATATCGTTTCAGACCTTGAAATTGTAGGAAAAGGCACACAAAAGGGTACGGAAGTTATCTTTAAGGCAGACAGGCAAATTTTTACGGAAACAGACGAATATGATTTTCAGGTCTTGGAAACGCGCCTGCGTGAACAGGCTTTTTTAAATGCAGGCATCCATATTGAGCTTCGTGACGAACGCGACTGTGAAAATATCAGGCAGAGTAATTTCCTTTATGAAGGCGGCGTAGCAAGCTTTGTGGAATATATCCATAAAAAGAAATCGCTGGATCTGGTGCATCCGGAAGTGATCTATTTTTCTACCTCTGCACCGGACGATACGTCTGCTGTTGAAATTGCTATGCAGTATAATGAAAGCTATAACGAGTGTATTCTTTCTTTTGCAAATAATATTCATACGACAGACGGCGGTACGCATGAAGAAGGCTTTAAGCGTGCGCTGACAAGGGTTATGAACGATTATGCAAGAAAGTTTAATATCATTAAGGAAAACGATAAAAGCTTAACAGGTGAGGACGTAAGAGAAGGCCTTACAGCCGTGATCAGCGTCAGGCTGAAGGAAGCACAATTTGAAGGGCAGACAAAGGCAAAGCTGGGCAATACGGAAATCCGTACGATGGTTGACAAGCTTGTCAGTGAAAAGTTAAAAACCTATCTGGAAGAAAATCCTGCGACCGCCAAAGCAATTTTTGAAAAGGCGCTGGCGGCCTCCAGGGCCAGGGAAGCGGCAAGAAAGGCAAAGGATCTTGTCAGAAGAAAATCTGCCATGGAGTCGGCTGCATTGCCGGGAAAACTTGCCGACTGCCAATCCAGAAACCCGGAAGAAACAGAAATTTATATTGTAGAAGGTGATTCTGCCGGCGGCTCCGCAAAAGGCGGAAGGGACAGGCGCTTTCAGGCAATTTTACCGCTTTGGGGAAAAATGCTCAATGTAGAAAAAGCGCGTTTGGATAAAGTATATGGAAACGACAAGCTAATGCCGGTTATAACGGCGCTTGGCTGTGGAATTGGGGAAGAGTTTGATTTAAGCAAATTACGTTACGGAAAGGTAATTATTATGGCGGACGCAGACGTGGACGGTTCGCATATCCGGACGTTGCTGTTGACGTTCTTTTTCCGCTTTATGCGGCCGCTTGTGGAAGGTGGGCACGTGTATATTGCGCAACCGCCGCTTTACAGGATTACAAAGGGCAAGGAGCATCTGTATGCATATACAGATACAGAGAGAGACGCTATTTTAAAATCCATAGAGGGAAAAACCGATGTTCAGCGTTATAAAGGTCTTGGTGAAATGGACTCAGAACAGCTTTGGGAAACCACCATGAATCCGGAAACAAGGATTATGCTGCGTGTAGATTTGACAGACGCCGCCGCCGCGGATGAAATTTTCACCATTTTGATGGGCGATAAGGTAGAGCCAAGACGTGAATTTATAGAGAAAAACGCAAAATATGTACAAAATTTGGACATTTAAACGGCGCTTTGATCGAAGATAGGGAAGTGAAGCAGATGGACAACGCAGTCGACGAGATTTTAAAACAGGCAAGAGATCTGTCACAGCAGGTGCAGCAAACACCGCACAGGC
Organism: uncultured Oscillospiraceae bacterium; assembly: GCA_900541565.1. GTDB lineage: Bacteria > Bacillota > Clostridia > Oscillospirales > Acutalibacteraceae > Scatavimonas > Scatavimonas merdipullorum. The sequence continues at coordinate 134,958 of UQKB01000002.1, read as the reverse complement.
AGGAAAACACCGAAAAAGAAGCGCAGCAGTTTTTGGAAGAGGTTTCCTATGCATTAACACAGCAGGAGGCCTACCTTTGCTTAAAGAAAGCCGGTATTTTTAAAACGTCGGGGAAAAGGGCGATTGTTTATACGATTTTAATGATCATCGCGGCTGCGGGCTTTTTTGTTTCTTTCCTGGTCGGGCAGAACGTCAACTGGCTTGTTTTTGCCATAATATCGCTTTTGATTATTGCGGTGATTTGGCTGGTTCCCTATTTTCAGTTAAAACGCCTGGCAAAGGAAAATGCGAAGGGAAATGTGATCAAAGCGAAAATTACAGAAGAAAAAATCACCATTATCGGCAACGATTCCTCCTGGAAAATACCGCTGGACCAGACAAGCCGTTTATCACAGGGCGACGGCCTTTTGGTGTTTCATACGCAGAACAAACAGCTCTTTGCAATTCCGGAACGGGCAATCCGTCCCGAAAATCTGCAAAAGGTTAAGAGTCTGGTACAAAAGGGTACACGCCCTTATCAGTAAAGCGAAAAGTAGATAGACAGGAGGAAATAGGATTGATTACGGAAAGCAAAATTACGGTCCGCTATGCAGAAACAGATAAAATGGGGATCGTGCATCACAGCGTATATGCCGTTTGGTTTGAAGTCGGCAGGACAGATTTTATCAAACAAGCCGGTATGCCTTATAGCGTAATGGAGCAGCAGGGTGTGATGACGCCGCTTTCCGGCTTAACCTGCCAGTTTTATCTGCCGGCATATTATGAAGATGAGCTGATTGTGGAAACATCCGTTTCAAAAATTACTGCTGCGCGGATTATCTTTGCATACAAAGTAAAAAGACAGAAAGACCAGGCGCTTTTGGCAACGGGAAGCACATCCCATGGCTTTGTAAGCGCAAAAACCTTCCGGCCTATCAACGGGAAAAAAGCGCTTCCAGAAATTTATCGGGCGCTTAGCAGCGGGATTGAGGAATAAATCGATGTATATAGAAGACACGGGTACTCCTTTTGTGAGGATAGAGGGACAGGTTCTAAAAGAAGAAACCTGCATGCTGGCAAATCAATCTGTACAAAAGAGCACCGGGAAAAACAGGCTTCGATTTTTGGTTGCAGCCGTTGCAGTTGTTTTGCTGGCAGCCGCGCTTGTCCGGCTTGCACAGCTGGTGGCCGACAGCGGGTTTTTGGCTATAGCCCAGCAGCTTACGGCCGTTTTGTTTTTCTTTTTGGTGTTTATGCTGTTTGCGTTTGTCTCTGTAAGGGAAGAAGAAAGCGCGGTTAAGAAAAGCTATGTGACAAACCCTTTTGTAAAACAGGAATATACCTTGTCCTTTTATAAAGAATTTTTTCTTTTTGAAAGTGAACATGAAAAAAGAAAGCTGTCCAGAACAGATATAAAAAAGTGCATAGAAAGCCAAAGTTTGTTTATTTTACTTTCAAAATCAGGACATATGTATATAGTGGACAAAGCCTTTTGCAAAAAACAACAGATCGCAGCGCTGCATGCGTATTTTAAAAATACCTATGTGCGCGGCTTTGTTGAGGTAAAGCCATGGAACAAAAGAAAATAGAGGTAAGCTACCTGCTTGATAAAAAAGAATATGTGGAAAAAAGCCTGCTACTCCAGCAGCAAGCCAGAAAAAAATGGATTACGGCGCTTTGTGCAGCGGCGGGCGTGTTTTTTATATTGCAGGCATTTTTCCAAATGATCCAGCAGGCAGATCTGGTTTACAGCATTCTTTCCGTTTTGCTCGGCTTAATGATTGCTGTATTTTATGATTTTTTTATCCTTCGTGTTTTTGCCAAAAAAAGCGCGGAAAACGATTATGAAGTCCATAAGGAAAAGCGGCCTTCCTACAGGCTTACAATTGAAGGAACGCAGCTTGCTTTGCAATCTGATAAGTATGAGCTTTGTACGGAAGCTGCGCAATTGTGGAAATGTGTGGAAACAAATCTGCAGTTTTTATGCTTTACCGGGTATGGGCAGGCGTTTTCTATCCCCAAGCGTGTATTAACGCAGCAGCAAATCCAGGAATTGCATGCGCTTTTTGTGCAGCAGCTGCCGCAGGGAGGATATATAGGCGGCCGGTAGGCAAAAACGATATAAAACAAAATGCAATATACAGCGGGCTTTTAGACCGCGTAGGATAAAGAGGGTGTCTTTCATTGGATAACAGAGAAAACAACGAGCTTATGCATGCGCAGCAAAAAATTATAGACGTCGATATCAATAACGAAATGCAAAAATCCTTTATGGAATATTCCATGTCTGTTATTGTGTCGCGTGCGCTGCCGGACGTCCGCGACGGACTTAAACCCGTACACAGGCGGATTCTTTATACCATGTATGAAAAAGGGCTGGGGCCTGAAAAACCATACAGAAAATGTGCAGATACGGTTGGTGCCGTTTTGGGCAGCTACCATCCGCATGGTGATGCGTCTGTTTACGACGCGCTGGTGCGCCTGGCGCAGGATTTTTCCATGCGCTATATGCTGGTGGACGGGCATGGAAATTTTGGATCTGTCGACGGGGACCCTCCCGCAGCTTACCGTTATACGGAAGCGAAGATGAGCAAAATGGCGGTCGAAATGCTCACAGATATAGATAAGGAAACCGTCGATTTCATGCCCAATTTTGACGACAGGCTAAAAGAACCCACGGTTTTGCCGTCGCGTTTTCCAAACCTGCTTGTAAATGGCTCAAGCGGGATTGCTGTCGGTATGGCGACGAACATTCCTCCGCACAACATGGGAGAGGTCATCGACGCCATATGCTGCCTGATCGATAACCCCGACGCACGCCTTGAGGATTTGATGCAGCATATCCAGGGACCGGACTTCCCCACGGGAGCGCTGATCATGGGAAGAAGCGGGATCCGCGCCGCTTATGCCACAGGGCGCGGGAAAATTATTGTGCGCGCGCGTGCAGAGATTGTGGAACAGAAGAACGGGCGGTTTAAAATTATTGTTACAGAGCTCCCCTACCAGGTCAATAAGGCGCGCCTGGTGGAAAGTATTGCAAACCTTGTAAAAGACAAGCGCATTGAAGGAATATCCAATGTGGAGGACCATTCCGACCGCGCGGGAATGCATATAGAGATCGATATAAAGCGCGACGCCTCGCCGCAGATTGTTTTAAACCAGCTGTATTCCTATTCGCAGATGCAGGTTACGTTTGGCGTAATTATGCTTGCAATTGTGGATGGTGAGCCAAAGGTGCTTACGCTGCACGACATGCTGCAGCATTACATAGATTTCCAGCAGAGCGTTATAACACGCAGAACCGTTTACGATTTGCGCAAGGCAGAGGAACGCGCGCATATTCTGGAAGGGCTTAAGATTGCAATTGACGCAATCGACGAGGTCATTTCCATTATTCGCAGCTCTAAAGATCAAAGCACGGCCAGGCAGCGGCTTTCTGAGCGGTTTGGGCTGGATGATGTGCAAACACAGGCCATTGTACAAATGCGGCTAGGGCAGTTGACCGGTATGGAACGCAGCAAGGTGGAGGAAGAGCTGCTTTCACTGGAACAGAAAATAGCCGATTATAAGGATATTTTGGCAGACCCACACAGGCAGCTGCAGATTATTAAAGAAGAAATTACGGCAATCCGCAATAAATATGCGGATCCAAGGCGGACAGAGATCATGGCCGTAAGCGGAGAGGTTGACATTGAGGATTTGATTCCGCATGAGGAATGTGTGCTTACGCTGACAGATTTTGGCTATGTAAAGCGTCTTGCTGTAGATACCTACCATACCCAGCGGCGCGGAGGAAAGGGCGTTTCTGCTATGTCGCGCAGAGAAGAAGACGTTGCAAGCGAAATGTTTATTATCAACAGTCACGATTATGTGCTGTTTTTTACCAATACAGGCCGGGTATACAGGCTGAAATGCTACGAAATCCCAGAGGGAAGCCGCACTTCAAAGGGGATGAACATTGCAAATCTGCTGCCGATCAGTGGGGAAGAGAAGGTCACTTCCATGATCCGCGTGCCCAAATTTGAAGAAGGCAAATATTTGATCATGGTTACAAGAAAGGGCCTTGTCAAGCGCATTGCGCTCAACGCATATAACACGGCCAGAAAAGGCGGCATTATTGCGCTGGAGCTTAACGAAGGGGACGAGCTTGCCTGGGTGCGCATGACAGATGGCAGCGCACAGATGCTTGTAGCAACCAGAAAGGGCATGGCAATCCGCTTTAAAGAAACAGACGTGCGTCCCATGGGCAGAGGGGCCAGAGGTGTAAAGGCTATTACGCTGCAGGAGGACGACGAAGTTATAGGCATGTCCACCATCCGCGAAGGGGCTTTTGTGCTTACCGTTTCGGAAACCGGCTATGGAAGGCTTTCCAACATCAGCGACTACAGACTGCAGACAAGAGGCGGCAAGGGGCTTATAAACTATCATGTACAAAAATACGGCGACGTTGCGGCGATCAAGGTTGTGGATCTGGACGACGACATCATTATTATATCGGACGACGGCATTATCATCCGTATACAGGCAGATTCCATCCGGCTGTGCGCAAGGCCCAGCAAGGGTGTGGTTGTTATGAAGGTAAAGGACGGAAGTAAGGTCGTCACACTTGCCAGGGCACAGCATGAAGAGCAGGAAAGCGAAGAAGAGCCGATGCCTGAGGAACAGCCGGCGCAGGAGGCTGTGCAGGAATAAATAAAAGAAGGCTTTTGTAAATTTCAAAAAAGCCTTATAAAAGGGAAATTTTGCATAGGCTGTGTTAAATTGCAGCAACTGCTGTATTTTACCTATGCACCCCAAAAAGAAGAAGGCCCCCCGGCTTAAACCCGCCGGGGGCCTTCTATCATACCAAAACAGGGCAGGATGATTTCCTGCCCTGTTTTTAAAAGCTTTTATTTACCCTATAATAGAAGAAATCTTAAGAGGGGTCTACACGCTTTCCCTGCGCAATAACCGGTGTGTCTGCAATCATTTTATTTGTATAGGTTTCATAGACCACACTGTCTGCCGTACCGTTTGTGTTTACAAGAACCTTCCGGCTGCCTGCGTTGTAGTACGAAACGGTATCGGCCGTTTTACCGTTGTTATACGTGTATTTTACAACCAAAACTGCACCGCCGCTTGCCTGCACGCCGTCGGCGTTGGACTGGCGCTGCACGCTTGTCAGGTTTTCAAAAAACGTGTTAAAGTAGGCGCTGCTGATCGTTTTACCGCCACATTTTACGGTGGTTTCCTGTGTAACGTTGCCCTCTTCGTCTTCCTTTTCTTCCTTTGCTATGCTAAAGGTATAGGTTTCGCCGTCGGCGGTAATTGCAATTTCACTTAAAAAGTCCAGATTGGGCTTTAAAATGTATTCGTACCGCAGGTCTTCATATGTGTATTTTGCCCATGGGACCATATCGGCGGACAGCTGGTAAACCATATCCTTATCAGAGCTGGTCAGATAAACGTTTCCGTCGTCGTCCGGTGTTGAGGCGGACAGCGTAATGGTTGTGTCGCTGTAAACCGCCCTTACCGTAGCTGCAGGGTTTTTCAGGCCAAAGCTTTCAAGCTGTTCATCTGTGGGATTTACAGCTATAACGGCGTCTGCGCTTAAGCCGCGGATACCGCCCATTACTTCAGAGCCCTTTTCCACACTGACAGGCTGCTCCACGGGGGACGTCATCTTATAATAGGCGCTGTTTGTTTCGTCGTCGTTCGGGACAATTGTCACAGTCTGTGGATAATTTGTACCCGAAAGGGTCATGGTTTCAATTTCACTGCTTTCTTCTGATTCCCCTGCTGTGGTAATTTCCTTGCTCAGCAAATCAAGCGGGGAGAATAAAAAGCTGTCAACCGCGTCTGTGGCAACCAGGTAAATGGCCTTGTCGTCGTTGCACTGCAGGTATACGCCCAATTCGGCTGGTGCTTCGTCGCCGACCTTGTAGGTAATGACCGTACCGTCGACAAAGGTTGCCGTAACGGTGGCGCGCGGATGCTCCAAACCGTAATTGCCGGGGTTTTCCCCGTTTATGTCGATAATCCTTGTGGTTTGCATATTGGAGGCGTCGTTTGCAATTGCTTCGGGCTGGCCGCTGAGCAATTGTTGGTCTTCAAAGCCCACCAGCGTATAAACGGTCGCCTCGGTTTGCTCTTCCTCCTCGCCCTGCGCGTTGGTTGCCTGCGTTGTTTGCGTTTCTGCAAGCACAGTGAAGGAGCCGGAGTCGTTTTGTACCTCAATTTTTTCCAGATTCAGCGGCCCCTGGTCTGCAAGAGTGACGATACCTGCGCTTAAAATATTGCCGTTTTTGTCTTTTTCAGATGGAATTTTATTGCCCATTGCGTCTGTTGCGTATTGTTCGCCGTTTTCGTCTGTGGGATAGGTGGAGGTCGTTATGTCGGTGGCGGAATCGCCGCCCCACGGAACCAGCGTTACCAAAAGCAATATGCCGACTAAAAGCACAACGGCACACACGGCAATGAGGATATTCCTTGTCGATTTTTTCATTATCTATTCCTCCTGCGCAGCCACAAAACAATACCAAAAATCAGTACAATAACGGGGATTACAACCATAAAGACTGTGCCAATGGTCATAGCCTGTGCAGACATGATCCCAAGCTCCTGTAAAGAAATATCCTTTGGAGCAATGGTGATGCCTTCCTCTTCGTTCCCAGACTGGATATTGGCCATATTGATAAAGTATTCTGCGTTATTAAAGGTGGAGGAGGATAAGAACTGGCTGTTGAACATGGCAACCGATCCAATAGCAATAATAGAGGAGTCTGCGCCGTCGCCCTTATGCGTGCTGATTGCACCGGCGTTGTATGTTCCGTCGATCGCACTTTCAAAATCAAAGTTTTCATCTGCGTCAAACGGGATCAACCCGGAGCTTTCAGACGTTGTAAACAGCGGGGTGACGTTTGCTTCATCCAAAATGGTTACCGGTTTGCTGTAAGCGCCTACAAGCGGGATCGAGGCGTTTTTCAGTCCCGCGGTAAAGTCGTCGTTTGCAAAGTCAAAAATAGAAAGATACGGGTTATTGGAAACAGGAAGATACTGTGCGTCTGTTTCGGCCAGATAGCCGTCCCCAAGCGCCATGCCCCATTCTTCCAGGAAAGAGTCCAAAAGCGGCGTTTCCGTCCGGGACTGGGCAGCCACATAGATCAGCGTTTTTCCGTAATTGCCCCCGTTTGACAGATAATCGGAAAGCTTCTGTATGGAAGTGGAATCCAAATCCACAGTGGGTGCAAACAATACGGCAATCGGCGCTTCACTGTCGATGTCGTCTGTCAGCAGGGAGGTTTCCACAACCTCGTAATTGTTGTTTTCCAAAAGCTTTTTATAAGCGTCCGCATCATAGTCACCAAAGCCGTTGACAAAGGCCACCTTTGTCTGGTCTTCAGACGTTACGTTTAAAATGGCGGTGGTAACGGCCGGCTCTACATTGGAAGATTCCACAACCTGCGAATAGGTTGTCTGGTCGTACGTCATATTAAACAGGTCCTCTGTTGTTAAAAGCCGGTAGTTATCGCCGCACTGTACGATATAATCGCCGGCGGCAAGCGTTTCATCCGGATAATTCCCTGTAAAGGTCGGATTGGCGGCAAGATCGACATAGTCGATTGTAATGCGGTTGTTATAGTTGTGGTACTGCTTTAAAAGGCTGTTGGCCTGTAAAAAATACTGGTTGGCGGCGACATAGTCGCTTTCTGTGGCCAGCACCATAATTTCAACGTCTTTATCCAGCGTAGTGATAAAGTCGATGGTATCCTGCGAAAGCTCGTTCATAGCAGTGCCGGTCATGTCTATACTTAAAGCCGGGATTTTTTCCACAAGCACGTTTGAGATCAAATTGATCACGACCACGCCGGCAATAAAAAGGCAAACCAGCAAAATAGACAGGCCGCCCCGTTTAAAGGCACGGGAATGCAGCTTTGCAAAGCTTTTTTTCTTTTTCTTTGGGCGTTTGCTTTCTGTTTTTTCCGCGGAGTTCTCCGGCGGGGTAGATGGCGTATTTTCCGTGCCGGGATCGGCGGTTTCTTCTGCGCCGGAGACAGACGCTTCTTTTTCCTGCGAATCCATCCTTTCTTCCTTTTCCGCTTCATTTAAATTGTTTTTATCATTCTGGTTCATTGTACCGCCTCCTTTAGCTCCAACGTTTTTTCTCGAACACACGGATGGTTAAAAAGACAAAAATAACAACCACGCTGAGGAAGAACACAGCGTCGGATATGGTGAAAAGCCCTGCCGAAAAGTTTTGCAGATGTGTCAGGAAGGAAAGGCTGTTTAAGATCGTTTTAATAAAATCGACGGGGATCATAGACGCGATCGAATCAATCATATAAATAGCAAGCCCGGCAGCAAAGCCTGCAACAGCCGCCACGATCTGGCTTTCGGTCAAAGAAGAAATAAACATGTCTATCGCGATCAGCGCGCAGCCCATCAGGAACACGCCGATAAAATTACATAGGATCAGCGACCATGCCGGTGTGGTAAAGCAGGAAAGGACGACCGCATACACAAAAAACACTGCCAAACAGCAGGCGTATACCAAAACGGCGGAAAAAAACTTGCCCATAACGACCTGAAGCAGGCTGACCGGAGCCGTAAGAAGCGCCTGGTCTGTCTTTTGCCGCTTTTCTTCGCTAAATAGCTTCATGGTCAGAACGGGGATTAAGAAGAGGATGACCATAAACATGTTGATAAAAACAGGTGTGAGGTTTGCAGAATCGCTTAACAGGCAATACCAAAAGAAGAACATGCCGGAAAAGAAATAAAATACGGCCAGCACCACATAGGCAATCGCAGAGGAAAAATACGAGCTGAATTCCCGTTTAAAAATTGCACTCATGACCATTTACCTCCTTTTTTACCGACAACGGCAGAATTTCCCGTTAACTGTAAGAACGCATCCTCCAGCGAAAGCTCGGCGTTTTTCATAAGGACAATCGGGTATTCCGCCTTTGCCATCGCAAAAAAGATCTGCCTGCGCACATCCTTGTCCTTTTCTGTTTTTATTACATATTCGGTGCAATCAGAGGAAATACTGCGAAGGCGTTCCATCTTGAGCACACCGTTTATGTTTTTAATGGCCGACATAACGGCCGTTTCGTTCCCGGCAATCTGTACAAGCAGGTTGTGCGTGCCGGAAAGTGTGTCGGAAAGGGCGCTTGTAGCAGAGTCCGCAACAAGCTTTCCCTGATTGATAACGATTACTCTGTCACAGGTGGCCTGCACCTCCGGCAGCACATGGGAAGAAAGGATCACCGTGTGCTTTTTTCCCAATCCCTTGATCAGTGTGCGCATTTCAATAATCTGCTTGGGATCGAGCCCTACGGTAGGTTCGTCCAGAATCAAAACGGGCGGGTTTCCAAGCAGCGCCTGCGCAAGGCCTACGCGCTGTTTGTACCCCTTGGAAAGGTTTTTTATCAGCCTGTTTGCCACGTCTGTGATTCTTGCAACTTTACAGACCTCTTCAATATGTTCTTTTTTGGGCAGTGTGACCTTTTTCAGATCAAACATAAATTCCAAATATTTTCTGACGACCATGTCCGGATACAGCGGCGGAATTTCCGGAAGATAGCCAATTTTTGACTTTGCCCCGATGGGGTCTTCCAAAATTTCACAGCCGTCAACGGTAACGGTCCCAGAAGTCGACGAAAGATACCCTGTTATAATATTCATCGTGGTGGTTTTCCCTGCGCCGTTCGGGCCGAGAAAGCCTAAAATTTCACCGCTGTCCACGGTAAAACTGACGTCGTCGACCGCCAGCTTATCGCCGTAGCGCTTTACGAGGTTTTTGACCTCAACCATAGAAAATGCACTCCTTTTTACTACCTTTATTCAAGAAAAACGCAGAAGACTCCGCAAGAATCCAAAGAATATCATATCGGAATTTTCACAGACATATGTTACGATTAAATGAATTTTTTACGAAAAATCACATTTTTCCAAGTAAAAAATTCCCGCTGCACAATAAAACGGTACGGCAAAGCTACAAAACCGGCGAGCAGGCACCCTTGTTCTGCTACTGTGCAAACGCTTTTATAAGGCAGCCCTGCTTGCATTGCGCAATACAGGCATAGCAGCCCGTGCATAGCGCAGGGTCTACGGTGGCTTTGAAGTTTTCCACTTTCACAGCGCCGTGGGGACATGCCTTTACACAGCGCATACACCCAATGCATCCGGCAGTACAGGCTTTTTTTGTATCGGCGCCCTTATCGCAGTTGCTGCAAAGAGCAATGGCCTGCTGCTTTACCGGCACCAGGCGGATCAGCTCTTTGGGGCAGGCGTTTACACATTTTCCGCATGCCCTGCAAAGGGTGGGGTTTATGCGGGCAAGTCCGTTGCATACCGTAACGGCATCGTATTCACAGGCGGCTTTGCAGTCGCCAAAGCCCATACAGCCATAGCTGCATTTCCCTGTGCCGCCATGCAGCTGCACTGCCGCCTGGCAGGAGGAAATGCCCTGGTAAAGCATTTTGTTTGCCGTGTGGTCCGGACCGCCTATACAAAAAACAACGGCCGTTTTGCGCTGGCTTTTTACCGGCTCTGTACCCAGCATGGCAGCAATTGCCTTTGTGGTTTCTTCACCGCCGGGGGCGCACAAACCAGGCTTTGCCGTCCCTTTGGACAGCGCATCGGCATACCCCGAGCAGCCGGAATACCCGCATGCGCCGCAGTTGGCGCCCGGCAGAAGGTCCAGGATAGCCTGCGCTTTTTCGTCCTTGGGTACAGACAGCAAAGCGGAAGCGATCGCAAGCACAAGACCTACAATCAGGCCAATAAAGCCCACCGTCAAAACGGCAAGTAAAACCGGGTTCATCGTTTACCATACCCTTTCCGTTTTAATAATTTTGCAACCGTGTTTACATAAGGCCGTCAACAAGCCCGGCAAAGCCTAAAAATGAAATAGATACCAAAGACGCGGCCACCAGCGTAATAGGCAGGCCCTTTAAGCATTTTGGAATGTCGCATTCCTCCAAACGCTCCCGCACGCCGGCAAACATGACCATTGCAACCAAAAAGCCTATGCCCGCGCCAAACGTGTTTACAAGCGCCGTAATATAGGTATAAGAAGGGTCGGCCGCGGCCTTTTCCAGCACCAGCATGGTAACGCCTAAAACGGCGCAGTTGGTTGTAATCAACGGCAAATAAATACCAAGCGAGTTATAAAGGGGCGGCATGTATTTTTTTAAAATAATTTCTACAAGCTGTACAAGACCGGCAATTACCAAAATAAAAAGGATCGTCTGCAGATAATCCAGATGATTGGGAACCAGCAGGTTTTCATAAATAGGATAGGTCACAGCGGTGGAAAGCACCATAACAAAGGTAACGGCAACGCTCATCCCCACAGCGGTGTTCAGCTTTTTAGAAACGCCCAAAAACGGACAAATGCCCAAAAATTTGCTTAAGACATAATTTTCCGTAAGGATTGCCGCCAAAAATACGGCCACAAGCTGCTGTATGTTCATTGCGGGCGTTCCTCCTCCTTTTTGATTTTGGAGCAGCTGCCGGCAAGCGGGCAGGCGCCGCAGGCGGTTTCTTCCGGCTTTTTGCGGTTTCCGCTAAGCCGGTTTGCAAGCGCGATCAGCATGCCAAATACGAAAAAACCGCCGGGCGGCAAAATAAAGATCAGAATCGGGTCAAACAGATCGGCCGTCAGAGGGACGCCGAAAACACAGCCCGTACCGAGAAATTCGCGGATGATCCCCATCAAAAGCATGGCGGCGGTAAAGCCTACGCCCATGCCCAGGCCGTCGATTATGGAAGGGATCACCTTGTTTTTGCTGGCGTACATTTCCGCCCTGCCAAGAATAATGCAGTTTACGACGATCAGCGGCAGGTAAATCCCCAGGGATTGATCGATTGCGGGAGCAAAGGCTTTGACAAGCATTTGTACCACTGTAACAAAGCCTGCAATGACTGTTATATAAGCCGGAATCCGCACTTTATCCGGAATCCACTTTCTAAGAAGGGAAATTGCGGCGTTAGAGCAAACCAGAACCAGCGTCGCTGCAATGCCCATCCCGATTGCGTTTGAGGCTGCCGTTGTAACGGCAAGCGTAGGACAGGTCCCAAGGACCAGGCATAAAACGGGGTTTTCTTTAACAATGCCTTTGGTAAATTCCTGCAGCAATGTTTTTTTTGCCATTAGTCAGCGCCTCCCTTGCTGCTGTCTGGCTTAGCCTGTATGGCAGAAAGCACATCTTCCCACAGGCCAAGCGAAACGTCATACTTTTTTAGCGTATTGTTGTAAACGGACAAAGCCTCGTTTACAGCGGCCGTTACGGCGTCAGAGGTAATGGTGGCGCCTGTGATCGCTGCAATCTCCCCGTCTTTTGGCTGTGCGTTTTTAATCACGGAAAAGCCGTTTTGGGGCAGAGGCTGTTTATACTGGTCTGTAAATTCCGCATTTGTTGCATTGGAACCAAGCCCGGGCGTTTCGTCCTGAGATAAGATCGAAACGCCGCTGACAGAATCTTGCGTACTGTCAATGCCGACAATCACCGTTATATCCCCGCCGTAGCCCTTGGCGGCGGTTGTAATTGTAACGCCAATAACCCGGTTGTCTTTATCAAGCGCAAAATAACAACCGTCGGGAAGGCCTAAAGACTGTACGGCGTCTGCGGGAACCGGTTCAAAGCGGCTTGCCTGGGGCAGGACGATTTCCCTGGCCTGCTGCGCCTGCAGCTGCGTCTGCTCGGCAATTGGCTCCTTTGTCAGCTCGTTTGTGCCCGCAAGCAGCGCAGCAATCACAATGCATATAATGACCAACACGGCAGCGGGCCGAATAATTTCCTTTGGATTAAGACTTTTCATGCTTTTTCTTCTCCTCTCCAAAGGGCTTGGGGAACGTCAGCCTTTCAATCAGCGGGACAAGGATATTCATCAAAATAATGGCGAAGGAAACGCCTTCGGGCAGATTTGCATAAAGACGGATCAGTACGGTGATCACACCGCAGCCGATCCCAAAAAGGATTTTGCCCGCAAAGGTGATGGGCGAGGTGGTGTAGTCGGTGGCCATAAATATAGCGCCCAACAGCACGCCGCCGGAAAGAATATGAAAAACCGGATCCTGCCCCAAAAGCCAGGACAATAGAAAAACAGAACCGATAAAGCACAGCGGGATGGTCGGCGTAATCACTTTTCTTATAATTAGATAAATTCCGCCGAGCAGCAGTGCAACCGCGCAGGTTTCCCCAAGGCAGCCGCCGGTTGTTCCCATAAAAAGGTCAAAGTACGGCGTGGTTATTCCGTTTGCATTATTTGCAAGCGGCGTAGCGCTTGTAACGGCGTCCACCTGCTGCATATAAGAAAACGCGGGGGGCCAGGTTGTCATCTGTACAGGGAATGAAACAAGCAGAACAATTCTTGCCGCAAGGGCAGGGTTCACAAAGTTCTGGCCGATCCCGCCAAACATCTGCTTGACCACGACAATCGCCACAAGCGGGCCGAACGCTGCAATCAGCAGCGGAATGCCGGACGGAAGATTTAAAGCGAGCAAAAGCCCGGTTACAACGGCGCTCAGGTCGCCAATTGTATTGTCGCGCTTCATAATTTTTCTGCTGATAAATTCAAAAAATACAGCGCATAGGATGCATACGCCGATTACAAGCAGGCTGCGCGGCCCGAACAGAACCACGGAAGCAATAACGGCAGGGAGCAGCGCAAGAATGACGTCGCGCATGATACGGCGGGTGGAACCGCCCTGGCACATATGCGGCGAAGACGATACATAAAGCTTTTGTTCCATCCGTTATCCCTCCTTTTTCTGCATGGGCTGTCTGGAAAGAAAATCCTTGAGCATAGATTTGCCCAACCGCATATTCTGCACAATCGGCCGGTTTGCAGGGCAGCTGTACGCGCAGCAGCCACATTCCATACAGGTCATTACGCCCTGCTTTTGCAGCGCTTCCATATCTTTCAGCTTTATACTGCGGCTGATCAGCGGGGGAACCAGGTGCATCGGGCAGCTTTGTACGCATTTTCCACAGCGGATGCAGGCACTGGAGGGCGGCAGTTTGGCTTCTTTTTCTGTAAAGCAAAGGATCGCGTTGTTTTGCTTGAGTACAGGCAGCGTGTCGTCTGTAAGGGCAAGCCCCATCATGGGACCGCCCATCAAAATTTTACCGGGCGGGGATTTATATCCGCCGCAAAAGGCAACAATATCGCAAATGGGCGTGCCAATGGGAACGATCACATTGCGCGGCCGGGTAATGGCGCCGCCGTCAACGGTAATGCGCTTGCTTACAAGCGGCATGCCTGTTTTTAGATAATTTGCCAAAAAGGCGATAGAGGTTACGTTCATAACCATGCAGGAAACGTCTGCAGGCAGCTTCCCTGCGGGGATAACCCTGCCTGTACAGGCCTGCACCAATACCTTTTCAGCCCCTTGTGGATAACGGGCCTTTAAAGAGAGCACGCGCACGGCGTCGTCCGGGTCGTTTGTTTTGCTGTCGGCAATACGGCGCAGTGTTTCAATTACATCGGGTTTGTTGTCTTCAACACCAATTATAACCCTGTCAATGCCCAGCAAGCGCTTGACCGCATAAATGCCGCTCATAACTGCCCAGGAGTTTTCCAGGGCTTCTCTATGGTCGGCGGTAATGTACGGCTCGCATTCAGCCGCGTTGATAATCAGGGTATCTATTTTCCTGCCTTGGGGAATGTTCAGCTTTACATGCGCGGGAAAGCCGGCGCCGCCAAGGCCTACAAGCCCGCTTGCCCGTACAGCCTTAAGAAGGTCGGAAAGGCTGTTGACAACAGGGGGCTTTATGTCGGCGCACTTGCGCATTTGCCCGTCGGAAGCAATGACCACTGCGTCGCACCTTGTTCCGTCGGGTAGCAAAACGCTTGTTCGTTTTTTTACCACGCCCGAAACGCTTGCATGAATCGGCGCGCTTACGTATGCGTCGCTGTTACCAATTATCTGGCCGACACATACGGGATCGCCCGCTTTGACCACCGGCTTACACGGCGCTCCGATATGCTGCTGCATGGGGATAACCACCTCTTGCGGGGGCGGCATCATGACAGACTCGTAATGCGCGGTGGTTTTTCTGTGCGGCGCTTTGACGCCGCCGCGTGTTCTAAACGGATGTAAAGGAAATTTTAAAACGACCGATTTCATAAAAAGCCCCAATCCTTTCTAAAGCCGCAAAGCTTTGCGGCAAGGCGCTTCTGCTTTACTATACATATTCAAAAAGCAGAAAAAAATATAAAAACATGCCAGAATATACCGGTTTGAATACGGTGTTTGCACGCATAAAACAATACATTTCCCCACTTTACAACATTAACAAATATTTTAGCACTGAATGCGCCATTTTTCAATATGTATACCATTAAAAAAACGGACAAAAATAAAGCCATACGGCGGTTTTTATTAAAACATGAAAAGGAAGGCGATGTGCTTATGCTGGATTACTTAAATGCGTTTTGGGTAGGCGGAATCATTTGCGTGATCGGGCAGATCCTGATTGACAAAACAAAGCTTACACCCGCAAGAATACTGGTTGCCTTTGTTGTTCTGGGCGTAGTTTTAGGGGCGGTGGGCTTGTATGAGCCGATTGTAGATTTTGCCGGCGCCGGCGCAACGGTTCCGCTTTCCGGTTTTGGCTATACCATGGCCGAGGGTGTCAGAAAGGCGGTAGCGGCAAACGGGCTGATCGGGGCGCTTACCGGTGGAATCACCGCCGCTGCGGCGGGGGTTACGGCGGCAATTGTATTTGGCTACCTGGGGTCGCTGATAGCAAAGCCAAGGGAAAAATAACGCAACCGGGCAAAAAACAGACATTCCCCGGAGGAGTTTTCCTCCGGGGAATGTCTGCAACTATGGGGAGAGGGGTTCCAAAAATTCAGCCGGCTGCGTGAATGTTACAATTTGTTTTCAAATTTTTGGAAAAGACCTGCTATAATAAAAAGCAAATACAGCTTAAAAGGAAGGTTTACATGAATATTGTTATGCTTTTAAAGCCCAAATGCGATGTAGCTTTTTTGTATGAAGATAATACGCTGCGGCAAGGGCTTGAAAAAATGCGTTACCACGGGTATACGGCGATCCCGGTTATCGCAAGGGACGGTACATACGTTGGAACGGTCAGCGAAGGGGATTTTTTATGGAGCGTGCTGGACAACGGCGGCCAAAGCCTGAAGGACGAGGAAAAATATACGGTGCGCGATATTTTAAAAGCGGGATGGAACCCCGCCGTGCGGGTGAACATAACGATGGATGCGCTTTTGTTAAAAGCGATGGATCAAAACTTTGTGCCTGTGACCGACGACCGGGGATCCTTTATGGGGATCGTGACAAGGCGGGATGTTCTAAAATATTTTTACCAAAACCAGTGGCAGGAAGAAAAAAGGCCCCTGCAGGCCGTTGCGCAGTAGAAAAAAGTGCATAAAACCAAAAAACAGGACAGCATACATGCTGTCCTGTTCGTGTTTACTTTGTTACTGGATCGAGCAGTCCAAATACCGCTCCAACTCTTCGTCATCTTTCCTTTTCTTTTCCTTAATAATTAAAAAAGCGGTAACCGCGGCGGTAACCGCAGCTACGGAGGCAATAATTGCAAGGAAAACGCCAAGTTTACTTTTTTTCATAACAAATACCCCCAAATAAATTTATACGGTAATTATAGTACTATCATACCCAGTTTTTAAAAAAAAGTCAACCGTCTTATAAAAGCGAAAAATAAAATTCAGGGAATGTTCAAACCGTGTTAAAAAAATGTCGGAAAAAACAGGAAAACATAAAAGAAAAATACCCGTGTAAAAACAAAAAAAGCAGGGCAAATTGCTCTGCTTTTGCGTTTTACGCTCAAAAATCTTATGCGGAAGCGTTGAGCTTGCGGGCAAGTGCGGACTTGCTTCTTGCAGCGGTGTTCTTGTGCAGGATCCCTTTTGCAGCCGCCTGATCAATTTTCTTCATTGCAAGACGTACCGCTTCTGTCTTGTCGGCCGAGTTGTTCTCGACAGCCATATAAGCTTTCTTAAGCGTTGTTTTTAAAGCAGATTTGCAGGCCTTGTTTCTGGCTGTTTTTACAGCAATCACCTTAACGCGCTTTTTTGCTGATTTGATATTTGGCATGGTCCCACCTCCTTTTGCTCAGATTCGTGTACAAATCATACTAGCATTATTTTAACGAAAATGCAAGCATTTTTCACAGTTTTTTTGCAAAAAAAGTGTGGGACACAAAATATAGTATGGATCAATTTTCCGGTATCTATAAGACCAGGCGCAGCAGGGCAATTACAATGAGCAGAATACCGGAAAATACGGCGAACAAATTTTGCGGGATCCGTTTAAACGACGTAATTTTTTTGCCAAGCCCAATCCCGCTGCACAAAAATGAAAGCTGGCATATGCCCACAAGAAAGGGAACAAAGTAAGAGGTTACCCCCGTAACAGCAAAGAGGATCCCGGCGCCAAAGGAATCTATGGAAAGCGCGACCCCAAGATATAACGCTTCGGCACGGTCTATGTGCTTGGAGCAGTCGCTGTCAAACTGCTCCGGTTTTTTCAGCAGGCCGGAACAGACAATATACGCTCCAAAGGCAAGCAGCATCAGCGCGCCAAGAAGCTTTGCTGTGCCTGCGGGGATCACAAGCAGCAAAAGCTTCCCAAAGAAGACGGCGGCGGCTGTAAAAATAACGGAAATAAGCGCAATGACAAGCTTTGCAGCAGCGGAAGTTTTTATCCCCCGCAGCCCATACGATATGCCGATTCCCAATGCGTCCATGCTTAAAGAGACGGCAAGCAGCAGCGCACTCAATTAAGCACCCCCTTTTTAACAAAATATGGGGGTGCGTATATTTTGTGACAATGGGATTTCCTGCATCGTGGGCGTATAGCGCCGGCCGGAGGGCCATGGCCCTCCGGCCGGCGCCGGGAAGGGCTTTACCGCCCTTTCTATATAAAGCGGAAAAAGAAGCTTCGTTTCCGCACAGTATTATAGTATGCAGGCAGGTCGATCGTGTGTCAAACGACAACGGGCAGTTAGAAATAGGATAAATAAAAAAGGGACGGAAAACCGTCCCGGTGCATGATCAGCCGTCTTTATCGCCGCTGTGGCTGTTGTGTTTTTTTGCCTTTTTCTGTATAACGTATATGACCACCGCTGTCAGCAGCACCGCGCCGGATATACAGCGCAGCACCACAGCGTAAACGCCGTCAAGCATATTTACCGGTATCCATTCGTCAACAAACCACCAAATGGAAAGAAAGACAAAATAAGCGCCTAAAAAACAGAAAAGCCTGTTTTCTTTTGCGCCGGTATAAATCAGGTAAATTCCTACAATCAGCCACATGGCGGCATACACATAACCCATTTACAGCTTTTACCTCTTTGTTTCTCTGCGTGTTTTGCGCTTTTTTGCTTTTTCCTGCCGCTTTTCGTCTTTTCCCTTTCTGGGACGGCTGTAAAACAGGCAGAGCAGAAGATACCCGCCAAACACAATAATCCCCGTGTAATGAATCCACTGCATTGCATCCGTTCCCGGCCAGATTTGTGTAACCAGGAAATTTGCAAGCACCCATGCGCCTTCAAATATGAAAAAGAGCGCAACAGGGCGAAAAAGCGGTACACCGCGGAAAAGCGGCGTAAAAAGGATCACCGCAATCAGCAGGCATATAAAAGCGGAAAGAATTGCAATCCACATAACGCCGTTCTCCTTTTCTTTATCTAAATCAAAGTATAGTAAATTCACACAGTTAAGTCAATAGAAAATAAAAAATCCGCTTTTTTGCCCGGCACAGGAAAAAAGCGTTAAAAACGGGCGATATTAATAATTAGTTTACAAATAAACCCCTTGACAAATACCCGCTCCAATGGTAAATTATAGTCAGATTAGCACTCTTGCCTTTAGAGTGCTAACAACTGACAGGCTGTTGGCATACCCTGAAAAGAGGTGGAAGATATGGAGCTTGCACCAAGAAAGAGCAAAATCCTTATGGCCATTGTAGAAAGCTATATTCAGACCGGCGAGCCTGTGGGGTCTAAAGCGTTGCTTGAACATTTGGATATATCGGTATCCTCGGCCACGGTCCGCAGCGAAATGGCTGCCCTGGCAGAAATGGGGTATTTGCTCCAGCCGCATACATCGGCGGGCAGGGTGCCGTCGCATAAGGGCTACAGGCATTACCTGGACCATATTATGCAGCCGCGCGACGTTGCAAGAAAAGACAGGGAAACCATAGAAGCGGCCCTGTTTGCCGCCGCAGACGACCCGGAGCACATTTTAAGCGAGGGCTCTGCCGTGCTTGCCATGTTGTCAGGCTATGCGGCTGTTTCGACTACGCCGCCCGGGGACGACGCGAAGATCCGCAAAATACACCTGGTGCAAACGGGCAGGCAAACGGCGATGGCCGTGCTGATCACTTCAACCGGCATGGTGAAGAACCGGCTGTTTCGGTGCGATTATGTGCTTACGCCTGAAATTGTAAAGGTTTTTGGGCGGCTTTTAAACGAAGCGCTCAGCGGCGTGCCTACCCAGGACGTAACGCCCGCGTTTATACAGACCACAGCTGTCAGCTTCGGAGAGCTTGCCATGCTGATGCCCAATGTGCTTATGGCGGTTATGGAGTCTGCAAAAGAGGCATCCGGGATGAACGTCAGCCTGCATGGGCAGACAAATTTGCTGTTTCAGGCAGATTACGATATGGCGGACGTGCGGGGCGTTATGAAATTTTTAAACGCCTCCAAAGATGTGGCCGACCTGCTGCTGTGTGCAAAGGAAGATCCAAGCGTTTTTATTGGGGAAGAAAGCGGCAGGCAGGAGCTTAAAAACTGCTCGGTTATAACAGGCCGTTACAAGATCGCGGGGCAGCCTGCGGGCGCCGTTGGGATTATAGGGCCGGTACGCATGGATTACAGCCGAAATATAGGCAGGCTGGAATTAATTTGCAGCACAGTGGGAACACTGATCAGTGAGCTGCTGGAGCTGTAAAGACGGTTTTGGCTTTTATAATATAGGGATTGAAGACGAAAGGAAGGGATAAAAATGGGTAAGCCAAAAGAGGAAGAAAAAGAGGCCGTGACAAAAGACGCGGCCAAACAGCAACACAAAGAGGAGCAGCCAAAGGAAAAAAGCCCCAAAAAGAAAGAAAGCAAAAAGGAAAAAGACGCACAGGCGCTTTTAGAAGCGCAGGAAGAGCTTGCAGCACGGCAGGAAGAGCTTGCAGCGCAAAAGGAAAGCTTTATGCGCTTAGCTGCGGAGTATGACAATTATCGCAAACGAACTACCATTGAAAAGCAAAACATATATGCAGACGCAACGGCCAAAGCAATTGCGGAAATTCTGCCGGTGGCGGACAGCATAGACGCTGCGTTGCAGTCTGCAAAGGATGCGCCCGAAGAATTTAGAAAAGGGATGGAGCTGGTAAGCAGCCAGCTTTTATCTGCGCTTGCAAAGCTCAAGGTGGAACCCTTTGGGGAACAGGGCGAACCGTTTGACCCAAACCTGCATAACGCCGTTTCCCGCATAGAGGATCAAACGCTTGCGGAAAACACCATTGCACAGGTTTTTCAAAAGGGGTATAAGACGGGTGAAAAAATTATCCGCCACGCTATGGTACAGGTCGCAAACTGCGGCTGATTGATATAGATCAACAGGTAAGCAGAAATCGTTACAATTCAACAATTTTGGAGGAATGCAGTATGGCAAAGACAATCGGTATAGACTTAGGTACGACAAATTCATGCGTAGCAGTGATAGAAGGCGGCGAGCCCGTCGTTATTGCAAACGCGGAAGGAGCAAGAACCACGCCGTCCGTCGTTGCATTTTCAAAGACGGGCGAAAGAATGGTTGGCCAGGTGGCAAAGCGCCAGGCAATCACAAATCCGGACAGAACTGTTTCTTCTATAAAAAGAGAAATGGGTTCGTCCTACAAGGTAACAATAGACGGTAAAAGCTACACACCGCAGGAAATTTCTGCAATGATTCTGCAAAAGCTTAAGGCAGACGCGGAAGCCTACCTGGGGGAAACGGTCACACAGGCTGTTATTACTGTGCCCGCGTATTTTACAGACGCGCAGCGCCAGGCGACAAAAGACGCCGGTAAAATTGCCGGCTTGGATGTAAAACGTATTATCAACGAGCCCACGGCGGCGGCACTTTCCTACGGGATCGATAAGGAGACGGACCAGAAGGTTATGGTATATGACCTGGGCGGCGGTACGTTTGACGTTTCTATTATAGAAATGGGCGACGGCGTGCAGGAGGTTTTGGCTACAGCCGGTAACAACCGCCTGGGCGGCGACGACTTTGACAAACGCGTAATGGACTGGATGGTACAAAGCTTCAAGGCCGAAACGGGGATCGACCTTTCCAATGATAAGATGGCAATGCAGCGCCTGAAGGAGTCTGCGGAAAAAGCAAAGATCGAGCTTTCCGGCGTTACACAGGCCGCGATCAACCTGCCGTTTATCACGGCTGATGCATCGGGCCCTAAGCATTTGGACCTGACGCTGACAAGGGCAAAGTTCAACGAGCTTACGGCCGACCTGGTAGAGAATACCATGGGGCCTGTCAGAAGGGCGCTGCAGGACAGCGGGCTTTCCATTGACAAAATCGATAAGGTGCTTATGGTCGGCGGCTCCTCCAGAATTCCGGCCGTACAGGAAGCGGTAAAGAGCCTCATTGGAAAAGAACCGTTTAAAGGCATTAACCCCGACGAATGTGTTGCAATCGGCGCTGCGATCCAGGCAGGCGTATTGGGCGGCGAGGTAGACGGCCTTCTGCTGCTTGATGTTACACCGCTTTCCCTGGGGGTAGAAACCATGGGCGGCGTTATGACAAAGATTATTGAGCGCAACACGACAATTCCCACGAAAAAGAGCCAGATCTTTTCCACCGCAGCAGACAACCAGACACAGGTAGAGATCAACGTCCTGCAGGGCGAAAGAGAGTTTGCACGCGATAACAAACAGCTGGGGTTGTTTGCGCTGACCGGTATTGCACCCGCAATGCGCGGCGTACCGCAGATTGAGGTCACATTTGATATTGACGCAAACGGTATTGTAAACGTATCTGCAAAGGATCTGGGCACCGGCAAGGAACAGAAGATCACCATTTCTTCCAGCACAAACATGTCTAAGGAAGATATTGATAAAGCTGTTAAAGAAGCCGAGCAATTTGCCGCGGAGGACAAAAAGCGCCGCGAAGAGGTCGACGTAAAGAACGAGGCCGAAAATATGTGCTACCAGGTGGAAAAGCTTTTAAACGAAAACGGCGGTAAAATGGATGAAGCGGACAAAACCGCGCTGAATACAAAAATGGCAGCGGTAAAAGAGGCCATTTCCAAAAATGATATAGAGCTTATTAAAACAGCCAGGGAGGATATGGAAAAATCTTTGCACGAGATCACTGCAAAGCTTTACCAGCAGGCCGCGCCGCAGGGTGCGCCCACACCGGAAGCAAACGGCGGTGCACAGCCACAGCAGGGTGCGGACAACGGCAATGTATACGACGCAGATTTTAAAGACGTCGAATAATAGCAAACAGAAAAGAAAAACGACTGGGGCAGGGGTTACCTGCCCCACCCTGCGTTTATAAATATGGAAACAGGTGTAGACGAAAACGCTGTTTTGGAGTATGATAATAAAGCGTAACTTTTAAGTACATAGGGGGCGTAGTTTTGGCAGAAAAAAGAGATTTTTACGAGGTTATGGGGGTTCCCAAAAACGCCTCTGACGATGAAATCAAAAAAGCGTTCCGAAAGCTTGCAAAAAAGTACCATCCAGACCTGAATCCGGGGGATAAGCGGGCAGAGGCAAAATTTAAAGAAGTAAACGAAGCATATGAGGTGCTTTCCGATAAAGACAAACGCGCGCGTTACGACCAGTTTGGCCATGCGGGGGTAGACCCCAGCTATGGCGCGGGCGCCGCGGGCGGAAGCCCGTTTACACAGGACATTGACCTGGGCGATATATTCAACAGCTTTTTCGGCGGGTTTGGCGGCAGGCAGCATCAAAACCCGAACGCGCCGCGAAGGGGCACAGATATTGAAACGACGGTGCATATATCGTTTGAAGAGGCGGCAAAAGGCTGCAGAAAAACGGTAACGTATCAAAATATCAGCACATGTAAGGACTGCTCCGGAAGCGGGGCTGCAAAAGGGACCGCGCCCAAGGTTTGTAAGGCCTGCGGCGGAACGGGACAGGTAAAGATCAGCCAGCGCACACCGTTTGGCATGATCCAGACGGCGCGTGTCTGTGATGCCTGTAAGGGCAAGGGCAGGGTCATAGAAACGCCCTGCCGCACATGTATGGGTACAGGCCGTACAAAAACCAAGCGCACGGTAGACGTGGATATTCCCGCAGGCATCAGCGACGACAGGGTTTTAAACGTAAGCGGCCATGGGAATGCCGGTGTCAATAACGGCCCCTACGGTGATTTGCACGTATATGTAAACGTGCGCCCACACCCGATTTTTGACCGCCGGGGGGACGACGTATGGTGCGAGCTGCCCGTTACGTTTTCACAGGCGGCCCTTGGCGCAGAGGTTACGGTTCCTACGCTTGACGGGAAGGTGAGCTATCCCATTCACGAGGGGACGCAGCCGGGAGATGTGTTTAAGCTTAAAGGAAAAGGCGTCCAGCATTTGGGCGGCCGCGGTCGCGGCGACCAGTATGTGCGGGTAGCCATAGAGGTCCCCAAGAATCTTTCTGCAAAGCAGAAGGAGCTTTTAAAAAAGTTTGAAGAGGCAGTAGGGGAGAAAAATTATCAAAAACGAAAGGGCTTTTTTGATAAGCTTAAAGGAATGTTTGAAGAAACGTAAAAAGAGGTGCCGCTTTGGACTGGACAGAGATAAAAATACGCGTACCGATAAAAGACCTGGAAACCGCGGGAAATATTGCGCAGATGACAGTGCCCTATGGGATCTATATTGAGGATTATTCCAATCTGGAAGAAGAGGTTGCGCAAATTGCGCGGATCAACCTGATCGACCAGGCGCTTTTGGAAAAAGACAAAAGCCACGGGACGATCCATATCTATATAGATCCGGGCGACCATCCCGCGCAGGCGGTGGCCTTTTTGCGTGAACGCTATACAGCGGAAAAGATTGCGCATGAAATTTTCTGTGAAAGCTGTGCGGAGGAGGACTGGCGCGACAGCTGGAAGCAGTATTTTCATCCGGTGCCGGTTGGAGAAAAGCTGTTGATCCGCCCTACCTGGTACGAAGCATGCGACCCGCAGGGCAGGATTGTTTTAAATTTGGACCCTGGGCTTGCGTTTGGCACGGGAACACACGAAACCACGCGGCTTTGCCTTGCTGCGCTGGAAAAGCATGTAAAAAACGGCGCGCAGGTGCTTGATGTAGGCTGCGGCAGCGGGATTCTTTCCGTGGCGGCCCTTTTGCTGGGTGCACAGCGCGCGGTTGGCGTAGATATTGACGCGACGGCGGTAAAAACCGCCTGTGAAAACGCGCGGAAAAACGGCGTGGAAAACCGGTTTGAAGCATTATGCGGCGATCTGACGGAAAAGGTTGCAGGAAAGCACCATGTTGTTGTCGCCAATATTGTAGCAGACGCGGTAATCGAGCTTTCTGCAAATATTACAGATTATATGCTGGAGGATGCGGTTTATATCGCAAGCGGTATTATAGATGCCCGCATAGGTGACGTGCTTGATGCACTGCATCGTAACCGCTTTACCGTTTTGGAAACCACACAGGACAATGGATGGTATTGTGTTACCGCCCAAAAAAAGAGATAAAATAAGCATTTTTACCGCTTTTTTCAGGAAAGTC
Organism: uncultured Oscillospiraceae bacterium; assembly: GCA_900541565.1. Taxonomy (GTDB): domain Bacteria; phylum Bacillota; class Clostridia; order Oscillospirales; family Acutalibacteraceae; genus Scatavimonas; species Scatavimonas merdipullorum. The sequence goes on along the minus strand of UQKB01000002.1, from coordinate 110,243 downwards.
ATAATTCCGTCATAATTTGCTGTTAAAATAAGCTTGCTTATTTTCGTTGAAATTTTAATAATCGGAGGTTTCTAAAATGAAAAAACCTACAAAAAGAGACATTGTCAACCTGTTTTTTTCCTCTTTTCTTGTAATCGGATATGTAATCTGCGCGTATTTTTTCAGCACGCTGATGGGGAACATGGTCGACCCGGTTACAAGCGGTGCGGTAAACCTGGCTATCTTTGCCGTATTTGGTCTTTTGCTGTTTTACGCAACAAGAGTCGGCGACGGCAAACAGGTTCGGCGCTTTAGCATACCCACGCTGATTTTGGTAGATCTGCCCGCCATTTATATTTTGGTTGCGTATTTTGCAATGGGATTGCCGTTTCATACGGAGCTTGCGGCAAACACCTCTATTGTGCTGCTTGCGGCGGTTGCGTTGGGCTATGCGATTCCATATACGTTCCTGAGCGGCTATGAGCTTGTACCGGCGGAGGAGGAAGCGCCAAAGGCAGCCGAGGAGCAAGCAGAAGACGGCTATTCTACGCTGGATATTGCATTTGAAAGCGAAGAAGAGGCGCAAAATGCAGAAGATTTGGAAGAAAAAGACGAAGAAATACCCACGACGGCCGAAGCGCAAGCAGAAAAAACGGCAGAGGCAGTGAAAGAAACGGAAGAAAAAGAGAAAGAATAATAGCAAGCAATTGCTTGATAGGAGATGGATAAAATGGCAGAGGGTTGTACACATGATTGCGGCAGCTGCGGGGAAGACTGCCCTTCCAGAACGCAGGAGCAGCAGGATTTTTCGGCAAAGCTGCATGAGCTCAGCCGGGTAAAAAAGGTCATTGGCGTTATAAGCGGCAAGGGCGGCGTTGGTAAATCTATGGTTACATCCATGCTGGCGGTGCTGTTTAACCGCCGGGGCTTTAAAACGGCAGTTTTGGACGCAGACGTTACAGGGCCGTCTATTCCAAAGGTGTTTGGAATCAACAAACAAAAAGCGCAGGGCAACGAATTTGGCCTGCTGCCGGTTTCTACAAAAACGGGGATTGAGATCATGTCTGTCAATCTGCTTTTGCCTAGCGAAACAGACCCGGTTGTATGGCGCGGACCAATTATAGCGGGTACGGTAAAGCAGTTCTGGACAGATGTAATCTGGAAGGATATTGACTACATGTTTGTAGACATGCCCCCTGGAACAGGCGATGTTCCGCTTACGGTGTTCCAGTCCATCCCGCTTGACGGGATCGTGATTGTAACGTCGCCGCAGGAGCTGGTTTCGATGATCGTGGCAAAGGCGGTCAATATGGCCAATATGATGCATATTCCGATTTTGGGCGTGGTGGAAAATATGAGTTATTTTGCATGTCCGGACTGTGGAAAAAGGCACAGCATTTACGGTGAAAGCCATATTGAACAGACCGCCGCGGCGCATGGGATTGAGGTGCTGGGGAAGCTGCCGATCGACCCGTCTGTGGCAAAGGCTGCGGATACCGGAACGATAGAGCTGTTTGTCGGCGATTGGCTTGACCAGGCCGCAGACAGAATTGAACAAAGGCTTAAAAAAGATTAACCGAAAACGGTTTACAGGCGGGCGCACAAACAATTCTTTATAGAAAAAGACGGCGCTTTGCCTTAGAAAAAACAGCAGGGAAACAGCGTGTTTTGCGCGCTGTTTTCTTTTTTTTATAAAAAAAACGGAAAAAAGAAAACAAATGTTTGATTTTTTAAAAAAGATATGGTATAATTCGGTTGAAAAACATTTAAAAACACTGCCCAGTAAGGAGTTTTTACAATGAAACAGCTTTCAAAAAGCCAGCAGAAAATACTCGACTATATACGCGAATGCGCACAGGAGGGGCTTTCCCCCTCTGTCAGGGAAATTTGCAGGGCGACCGGTTTAAAATCAACCTCGACCGTACACGCGCACCTGAACACCCTGCAGGAAAGAGGGCTGATCTCCCGTGAGGCAAAGCTGAACAGAACAATCCGTGTAAGCGGGGAAAAGACCGTGCCGGTTCCCGTGCTGGGAAGGGTAACCGCCGGCATGCCTGTTTTGGCCGTGGAGGAAATAGAGGGCTATGTGCCTGTAAGCGAAAGCGTGCGCCGCGGCAGGGAGCTGTTTGCCCTGCGTATAGACGGCGACAGTATGATCAACGCGGGGATTCTCGACGGCGATATTGTGGTCGTATGTAAAACGCCTGTTGCAGAAAACGGGGAGATTGTCGTTGCCCTGATAGAAGACGAAGCAACGGTCAAACGCTTTTATCGGGAGGAAGGGCATATTCGCCTGCAGCCGGAAAACCCGGCTTACGACCCAATTATTGTGGACGAATGCATGCTGCTTGGAACGGTTGTTTCTGTTGTGCGGTATTACACTTGACCCGGTTTATTCACAGAACTTTCTTGATCTTTTAAAAGATTATTCATAACGTATTCACACTCTCATTTTATAATAAAACCGTACTCAAAAGACGGAGCCGCAACCGTCAGAGTATAAATGTTCTACCCTCCTCAATGTACCCCTCAAACTTAAAAAAGGAAAAACGAAAAGACCCGGTCTTCCGCAAAGGCCGGGTCTTTTCATTTTAAAAATACTTGCGTGCGTAGAAAGCCTGTATACCGCATTGCTGCAGAAGCATTTGTGCATTTTGGGCTTTTACTGTGCAAAGGCAGGCAGCATGTTGCCCAGCCATTGAAAAAGCGGGCACAAAAGGATGGGAAAAAAGATTGCGGGCACGTAATTCATGACCTTGAGCTTTGTGATCCCCAGCATATTCAGTGCAAGCCCAATAATAATAACGGAGCCCGCACAGGTCATTTCGTTGACGACCCACGTGCTTAAAAAAGGAGATACCCATTGCGCTAAAAGCGTAATGCCCCCCTGGTAAACAAGTACAAACCCGGCGGAAAAAAGCACGCCTATGCCAAAGGAAGAGGCAAAGATAACAGCGGCAACAAAATCCAGCATAGATTTTGTAAATAGCATGCTGTGGTCGCCGGTCAGACCGCTTTGCAGGGAGCCGACAATTGTCATGGCGCCTACGCAGAACAGTAAACAGGCGCTTACAAAGCCCTGTGCAATTGTTTTGTTTTCACCGGGCCTTGCCATTTTGCGCTCAATCAGGCTGCCTAAATTATTTATACGCCTGTCCAGGTCTGCAAGCTGCCCTACCACCGTGCCCAGCACCATGGAAAGAATCAGCAAAAGCGTGTTTTCGCCCTCAAGCGCCCCCGTGATACCAATATATAAAGTACAAAGACCCAGCGCCTTCATCAGGGCTTCCGCAAGCTTTTGCGGAAGCCCTTTTTTCAGCAGCAGGCCTATACAACCGCCAAGCAGGACCGCGGCGGTGTTTACAATGGTTCCCAGCATGGTTTACCTCCTCCTGCATATTTTCGCTGCATAAAATTATATACCCTGGTAAAAGTGGTATTTTTTGCATATGGAAAAAAAGAAAAAAGTCTTGACACAAGTGTAATATTGTATATAATGGATATATACAATATACTGTATGGAGGTTGCTCATGAATATTCTGATCCGTAATACGTCTTCCACGCCGATCTATGAGCAGATTGTGTCGCAGATCAAAGCGATGATTATCAGCGGTGCTTTGCAGGAAGGCGACGCGCTTCCCTCCATGCGGCTGTTGGCAAAGGAGCTGCGCATTAGCGTTATCACAACAAAGCGTGCGTATGAGGAACTGGAGCGCGACGGCTTTATTTTTTCTGTAACAGGGAAGGGAAGCTTTGTAGCGGAAAAAAATATGGAATTGATCAGAGAACAGCACTTAAAAGAGGTGGAAGCGCATCTGCAGGCCATTGTAGAGCTTGCAGTGCGGTGCGGTCTGTCTTTAGAAGAGCTGCAGTCCATGCTTGCTTTGTTTTACAGCGGAAAAGATTGATTAAGCGGAAGAGAGAGGTTTTTTATGGATTATGCAGTAAATTTGCGCAATGTAACAAAAAAATATCCCGGCTTTATACTGGACAAAGTTAATCTTTCGGTCCCCACGGGGACGGTTATGGGGCTGGTTGGTGAAAACGGGGCGGGTAAGAGTACAACACTGCACCTGATGCTTGGCCTTATAAGGCAAGATGCCGGCAGCGTTACCCTGTTGGGAAAAGACAGCGCCCAGTTAGACAGGCAGATAAAGGAGCAGATTGGTGTTGTAATGGATGAAGCCTGCTTTCCGGAAGGGCTTACAGCCAGAGATATCAACAAAATTTTGCGCAGCCTTTATAAAACATGGGATGAGGAAAAGTTTTTTTCCTGCCTCAAGCAATTTTCCCTGCCGGAAAAGAGGATCGTCAAGGCATACTCCAGGGGGATGAAAATGAAGCTGTCTATTGCTGCGGCGCTTTCGCATAACACAAGGCTTTTAATTCTGGATGAAGCCACTGCGGGGCTGGACCCTGTTGTGCGTGACGAAATATTGGAGATCTTTATGACATTTATGCAGGAAGAATCGCATACAATCGTTATGTCTTCCCATATTGTCAGCGACCTTGAAAGAGTGTGCGATTATATTGCATTTTTGCACAAAGGAAAGCTTATTTTTGCAGATGAAAAGGATGTTCTGCTGGATCGGTATGCCATTTTAAAATGCCCGCTGGAAGAGCTTTTGAAGGTGGACCAGCGCGCCGTAATCGGCCGGAGGCTGAATATGTTTGGGGCCGAGGCGCTTGTGGAAAAAAGAAGAATGCCCAGAGATTGTATTCTGGATAAAGCGGGAATAGAGGAAATTATGCGTTTTTACAGTAAGGAGGAAGAGGCATGAAGGGATTGATCCTGAAGGATCTTTTCAACTTAAAAGGGCAGGCGAGGTTTTATGTGGCAATTCCGCTATTGATGGTTGTGTTGTCTGCTTTTTCATCCGGCAGCATGCAGGTGTTTGCAATCGTCTATTGCCTGCTGTTTTCCATTATGCTGCCCATAACGGCGCTTAGCCTGGATGAACGTGCAAATTGGGACTGCTATGCACTTTGCGCACCGGTTTCGAGATGGGGTATGGTGTTGAGCAAGTACCTGCTGGGATTGCTCTTTATTATAGCGGGCGTTTTGCTTTACTTTCTGGTTGTCTGTTTTCGCGGTATTGCCACAGGCTTTGAAAGCTTTGATGTGCAGGGAACGCTGGTTTCAATTGGCTGGATGACGGCGGGTGCATGTACTTTGTTTGCAATTTTTATGCCCATTATGTTCCGGATTGGTACAGAAAAGGGCCGAATTGTTATGATTGGCGTGATTGTAGTGCCGGTGCTGCTGTTGAGCCTGCTTTCTTCAACGGAATTCTTTTCGGCGCTGGGCGGCAGTACAATAGAGCAGGCGCTGGCGGCATTTTTTACAGGGAACGCGGCGTTTCCGTTTGTTGCCGCCGGGGTGGCGATTGTTCTGCTTGTGGCGTCGGTGCTTTTATCGGTAGCGGTTTATAGTAAAAAAGAATTTTAATTGTGCTGAAAGGAACGCTGGCAGTGTCAAAACAGGTGCTGCCAGCGTTAGCTATGGTTAAAAAACAAATGGAAAGAACGTCTTGGCTTAATAAAGCTGTAACAATATGTACGCAACATTTGCAAATTGAGCCGTTTTTCATTTGTTCAAACGATGCCCGGCAATTGCGGAGAATGCGGTACACCGCGCCCGCGGCTTGCCTGTGCCGCACAGCCTTTTTGGGTCTGCTGTGCTGGCCCCGGACCAGTTACCGCCGTATCGTCCGAACAGATCGCCGCTTCTTTAAACCGTTTTCTGCCTTTATTGTCAAGGCAAGCTGCTGCTTTCCCCTCCCTTTGTCATGAAAACTTCTCTTCTTAATATGACAAATGATGAACACTTCCCAAAGCGCAAAAAAAGCAGCGCATGCCCGACGAAAGGCTTGAAGGCTGCCAGGCGGCAAGGCTGGGAATCTTCCGCACGCTTCAGGTTGTTTCCGTTCTTTCTCCACACTTCATCTTTGTCTTTTTCCGCCTCGTTCTCCAATAAAAAAACAAACACAACCGCGTTGTTTTCCAAACGGGAGGAGTCCTTGCAAGGGAAGAGCAATTGTGGTAAAATCATAAATATTTGAAGGGATTTATAAGGAGCGATTTGCTATGTGTGGGATCTGCGGTTTTACAGGACAGATCATTGACAGGGATCAGACAATTCAAAATATGACGGAGGTCATTACCCACAGAGGGCCGGACGACAGCGGCTTTTACAAGGATGACTTTATATCCATGGGCTTCCGCCGCCTGAGTATTATAGACCTGGGCGCGGGACATCAGCCAATTTTTAACGAGGACAAAACTCTGGTAATCAATTTCAACGGCGAAATCTATAATTATCAGGAGATCCGAAAGGAACTGCTGCAGCTGGGGCACGCCTTTACCACGCAGTCGGATACGGAGGTCATCCTGCACGGCTTTGAGCAATGGGGAGAAAAAATCCTGGACAGACTCAGGGGCATGTTTGGGTTTGCCATTTATAATACGAAAGACCATTCCGTGTTTATTGCGCGCGATTTTTTTGGGATCAAGCCAATGCATTACACACAGGTTGGGCAGAGCTTTCTTTACGCGTCGGAAATTAAATCGATTTTGCAGTTTCCGGGCTTTGAAAAAAAATTTAACTATAAAACGCTTGACCGTTATCTTTCTTTCCAGTATGCGGTGCCGCCAGAAACCTTTTTTGAAGGGGTGTACTGCCTTTTACCGGGCCATTACCTGTGGTATAGGGACGGAAAGGTAGAAATTACGCGCTATTGGGAGGCAAAATTCAACCCGGATGATACCATGACGGAGCAGCAGGCAATTGACAAAATTGAGCAGGTTTTTGAAAATTCTGTCAATGCGCATAAGATCAGCGACGTGGAGGTTGGCTGCTTTTTATCAAGCGGAGTGGATTCCAGCTATGTTTCTACATATTTTGCAGACCAGAAGACCTTTACCGTTGGTTTTGATTTTGGGGAACGGTACAATGAGATCAGCTGGGCCAAGCGCCTGTCAGAAAAAATTGGCGTAGACCATCACACAAAGCTTATTAAATCGGAGGAGTTTTGGGGCAGCATAGAAAAGGTGCAGTATCATATGGACCAGCCGCTTGCAGACCCGTCATGCATTGCGCTGTATTTTGTGTCCAAGCTTGCAAGCGAATCGGTCAAGGTGGTTTTGTCCGGCGAAGGGGCGGACGAGCTGTTTGGCGGATACACCGTGTACAACGAACCGCGCGTTTTTAAATGGTACCAAAGGCTGTTGCCGTACCGGTTTCGGATGTTTTTGTACCGCCAGGCGAAAAAGCTGCCGGATATCAAGGGCAGAGGCTTTCTTATGCGCGGCGCCCGCCCGATTGAAGAAAAGTTTATCGGCAATGCTTTTATGTATGACGCCGACGATAAACGGCGCATTTTAAAAGACCCCTCTATTGTTACGCGCCCGCAGGATTTGTGCAAAAAATACTATGACCGCGTGAAGGATTATGATGAAGTAACAAAAATGCAGTATCTGGACATCAACCTGTGGATGGTTGGGGATATTCTTTTAAAGGCCGACCGGATGAGCATGGCAAATTCTCTGGAGCTGCGCGTCCCGTTTTTGGACAAAGAGGTATTTAAGGTCGCAGCTTCGCTTCCCACAAAGCTGCGCGTCAACAGGAAGAACACAAAATACGCCATGCGGCAGGCCGCCTTGCGCCATCTTCCACCGGAAACAGCGCAGAAGGAAAAGCTGGGCTTTCCTGTTCCGACCAGGGTCTGGCTGCGGGACGAAAAATATTATAACGTGGTAAAAGAAATGTTTTGCTCAGAAACAGCAAAGAAGTTTTTTAACAGCGACGTCCTGGTTGAATTTCTGGATGAGCATTACACCGGAAAAGAAGACAACAGCCGCAAGGTATGGACCATCTATATTTTTCTGGTTTGGTACAATATTTATTTTAAGGATTAAAAAAAGAACTGTAAGCCGAGCGCTTACAGTTCATTTTTTAGGAAGAGTCCAAAAATATTAGTACACAGACAAAATATCTGTTATGGCATATTTTGTGTTATTTTTTTGGAATTCTATAATAAGAATACCATATATATACTGCACCTGCAATAACAGATAGATTACAATTTCGTTGCATACTTGTTACTTCCTTGGTATAATAAGCATAAAAGAGGCTATATACAGACCGGTTATAAAATCAGACACAGGGTCAGCATTTCTTCCAGCTGGTGGTAAATAGCATGGAGGTCTTCGACCGGTAAAGGGTTTTTGCCTTTCCCTATTTCTACCGTAAAGCCTGGACGGCCAAATTGCGTGATAAACCAGTCTTTAAATCCGCCGCCAACGGCAAGGCCTTCCGGCGCGGACATGGTATAACCGCTGGTTTGCGCCAGAACGGTGGCCATAAGCCGTGATTGTTCCGGGGTGTTGTCCCCAAAGTGCCAATAAATTTCTTCGCCCTGGCTGTGGAACGCGGTAGCATGACGTATATGGTGGCGTTTACAAAAATGGGTAAGCGCCTGTGTTTCCGGCTCGCTTTCCGGGTATGGACCGCCAAAGCGTGTAGCGGCAGGGCCGATAATCCCCGCGTTTTGCTCGGCTTCGTGCAGGGATTGCCAACCGGCGTCAAAGTTATGGTTGATGTCTACGCCCGCCGCATTTGCCTGCCAGCGATCTGTTTTCCCTTTGGACACGGCAGACACAAGATCGGCGTATCTCCCGGCGCTTTCGGCACCGTGCAGGGCAATTTCTACGCCGTCTGGATTGACGCACGGTACAACGGCAAGTCCCCGGCGGTTTAAAAACCGGCCGATCCGGATTTCTGCAACGCTGCCGCCTGTCTGCGCTGCGCTGCAGATTTCGTCCAGAAAGCGATAGAGCAAAAGGCTTGTAAGCCATTCCATACCGTGAAAGGCGCCGCAGTATAGAACCTGCTCGGCTTCATTTCCCAATGAGAGCGCTTCAATCGCCCTGCCGCATCTGCTGTGCCCAATGGAAATGCGCTTTAAAAAAGGGTACTTTCTTGACAATATATGGGAAAGGGAAGACCGTTCCCTTTCGTCTGCAGGTGCTTGCCCGCAGTTGACTGTGTGGTGCATTCTATCCCGCCTTTTGATTTTTTAATAAACGATGTATATATACCATATGAAGAGAAACGGCGGTTTAAAACCGCGGGAGGCAGATTTTTTATGCAATTTTATGAAAAAACGCTGGACAGTAAAACGGTTTTTGAAGGCAGAGTGATTGAAGTCACGCTGGACCGCGTTGCGCTGCAAAATGGGCATACGTCCACAAGAGAGGTGGTCGGGCATCCCGGCGGGGTGTGTATTGCGGCGCTTACGCCGCAGCAGGAGCTTTTGTTTGTAGAGCAGTTTCGTTATCCGTATCATGAGGTCGTGCTGGAACTGCCTGCAGGCAAGCTGGAAAAAGGGCAGAACCCGCTGGAAAACGGGAAGCGGGAGCTAAAGGAAGAAACCGGCGCTACCGGAAAGGACTATGTGTCGCTTGGGCAGCTATATCCGTCGCCCGGCTATTGTGCAGAGATTATCCATCTGTATTTTTGCCGTGTGGAAGAGATTGCAGGCAGCTGCCCTGACGAGGACGAATTTTTGCATGTACGGAAAATTCCTTTGAATCAGGCGGTGGAAATGGTTTTAAACAACCAAATTCCAGACGCCAAAACACAGACGGCGGTGTTAAAAACGGCCTTACTGCTGCAAAAAGGCATTTTGTAAAAAAGAGAGGTGCTCCGACATGTTGATTAATCCGGTCGTGGTCATTGCGGCTGCGGCGATCGTTTTATGTGTTTTTATTTTCTGTATCATCAACAAGCCTGCCAAGCCGCTTTTTACGGGGACCTCTATTGTTATGCTGATTGTATTCCTGATATTTACAGCGGTAATCAATATCAGCCTTTCGTCCTCATCCGGGGATTCCGGCATAGCCAACGTTGCCAATGCCGTAACAGGCTTTTTAACAGGGCAGTCCAGCCCAACCTCCATACAGCTGGAGCAGTCGTTCCAGATTTTTGCGTACATAGACATAGGGCTGATACTGACCTGTGTTCTTTCTATGATCATAGAAGTCCGGCGCATTTTTTCCATTACAAGCAGCCGGTAAAAACGCGCAAAACGAAAGCGGAGAGATTTTATGAAGATAAAAAGACAGCTGTGTCCTGCCAAGCGGGATACAGCCGTTGCTCTGGGTTTTTTTGATGGGGTGCATAGGGGGCATCAGGCTGTTTTGCAGCAGGCTGTTTTCTGCAAAACAGACGCGCTTGTACCGGCGGCGTTTACTTTTTTAAAAAGTCCGCAGGCGCAATTGCGCAAAAAAGAAGCACCCGCCCTGCTGACGATGCAACAAAAGGAAGCCCTGTTTGCAGAAAGCGGGATAGAGCTTTTATACACAGTGGACTTCCGGCAGGTTATGCTGCTTTCCCCTTATGATTTTGTCGAAGAGGTGTTGGTACGCACGCTGCGTGCCAAAAAAGTGTTTTGCGGTTTTAATTACCATTTTGGCAGCGGAGGAAAGGCAGACGCGCACATGCTGTCGGCGATCTGCCGGGAATTTTCCATAGAAGTAGTGTCTATGCCGCCTGTTTTGTATAAAGATGCGCCCGTCAGCTCTACCAGAATCCGCAAGGCGCTGATGCAGGGCGATATTGACGATGCAACCCAGATGCTTGGCCGGCCGTTTGCCTTTGATTTTGCCGTGCAAAAGGGAAACCAGCTTGGCAGGCGCCTGCATACGCCTACTTTTAACCAGCCTTTTCCCGCCGGCTTTGTTTTGCCGCGGTTTGGTGTGTATGCCACGGCGGTTTGTCTGGAGGATGGCCTGCGGTGCGGCGTTACCAATATAGGCATGCGGCCTACGGTAGGCGCAGTGTCGCCTTTGGCGGAAACATGGATGCCGCAGGATACCTGCGGCGAGCTGTATGGAAAGAAAATAGAGGTTCAGCTGCTGGCGTTTTTGCGCGATGAAAAAAAGTTTGAAAGCCTGGAGCAGCTGCAAAGCGCGATTTTAAAAGACGGGTGCCGGGCGCAGCATGTTTTTGCCCAGTATATGGAAAAGAAACCGGGAAAATGAAGGGTTTTTTCCCGGTTTTATTTGTAAATTGTCTGGTTCTATGATAAAATACAAAAATAAATTGAACATTACGGGGGTTGTACAATGTCAAACGTCATAAGATTGTTTGTAGAAAAAAGAAAAGGCTTTGACGTAGAGGCTTCGCAAATGCTATGGGATCTGCGCCACAATTTGGGGCTGAAATGTATAGAGGGCCTGCGGCTGATCAACCGTTATGACGTGGCGGGGTTAAGCCGCGAGGACTTTGAAAAGGCAAGGGGGACGATTTTTTCCGAACCCAATCAGGACGTTACCTTTGAAGAGAACCTTCCTGTGGAGGAAGAGGATCTGGTTTTTGCCATGGAATACCTGCCTGGGCAGTACGACCAGCGTGCAGACAGCGCGGCGCAGTGCGTGTCCTTACTGACGCAGGGGGAACGCCCGCAGGTTTTGACAGCCAGGGTGCTTGTTTTAAAGGGAAAGATCTCAGAGCAGGACTTTCAGAAGGTGCAAAATTACCTGGTAAACCCCGTAGAATCAAGAGTTGCATCGCTTGAAAAGCCCAAGACGCTGGACATCCCCGTACAAACGCCTGAAAACGTAAAGCGGGTGGAGGGCTTTACCTCCTTTACAGACGAGCAGATGCAGGCGTATTATCGCTCCATGGGTTTTGCCATGACGCTTTCCGACCTGGAATTTTGCCGGGCGTATTTTCGCGATGAGGAAAAACGCGACCCCAGTGTAACAGAGCTGCGTGTGATTGACACCTATTGGTCCGACCACTGCCGCCATACCACCTTTTTGACAAAGCTTGAAAAGATAGAGATTGAGCCAAGCGATATAAGCTCTGTAATCGAGGGCGCGCTGCAGGCGTATTATGCCGCAAGGGATGAGCTTTACGGAAAAGATACAAAACGGGATATATGTCTGATGGACATGGCGCTTGTGGGCATGAAGCTTTTGCGCAAGAGAGGGCTGATCCCGGATTTGGACGTAAGCGACGAGATCAACGCCTGCTCTATAGAGGTTCCTGTAACCATCGACGGAAAAACAGAAAAATGGCTTGTACAGTTTAAAAATGAAACGCATAATCATCCCACGGAAATTGAACCCTTCGGCGGCGCGGCCACCTGCCTGGGCGGCGCAATCCGCGACCCGCTTTCCGGCCGCGCTTATGTGTACCAGGCCATGCGCGTAACAGGCAGCGGCGACCCGACCGTTGCATTTAAGGACACTATGCCCGGAAAGCTGCCCACCCGTAAGATTACAACGGGTGCGGCTGCCGGCTACAGCTCCTATGGCAATCAGATTGGGCTTGCAACGGGTCAGGTTACGGAGCTTTACGATCCTGGCTACGCTGCAAAAAGGATGGAGATCGGCGCGGTGATCGGTGCTTCTCCAAAAGAAAACGTCGTTCGCGCCGTCCCGCAGCCCGGCGATGTAATCGTCCTTTTAGGCGGCGCAACGGGTCGCGACGGCTGCGGCGGGGCGACGGGCTCTTCCAAGGCGCATACGCAGCAATCCATAGAAACCTGCGGTGCAGAGGTGCAGAAGGGGAACCCGCCCACAGAAAGAAAGATACAGCGCCTGTTCCGGGATAAGGCGGTATCTACGCTGATCAAGCGCTGCAACGATTTTGGCGCGGGCGGCGTGTGTGTGGCCATTGGCGAGCTGGCGGACGGCTTGCTGGTGGATTTGGACAAGGTTACAAAGAAATATGAAGGGCTTGACGGTACAGAGCTTGCAATATCTGAATCCCAGGAGCGCATGGCGGTTGTCCTTGCAAAGGAGGATGTGGAAACCTTTGTACGCCTTGCGCGCAGGGAAAATCTGCAGGCGACGGCTGTAGCGGTGGTTACACAGGAGCCGCGCCTTACCATGCGTTGGCGCGGGGACACGATCGTAAGCTTGAGCCGTGCGTTTTTAAATACCAACGGTGTGACGCAAAGGGCAAACGCGCGTATTGTCGCAGTGAGCAAAGAAGACAATTACAGAACGGCGCCCCCTGCCGTTTTGCAGAAGCTGGACACGGCGCAGGCTTTTGTGGAAAACTTAAAGCGTTTGGAAGTTTGCAGCCAGATCGGCTTAAGCGAGCGGTTTGATGCAAGCATTGGGGCGGCGACGGTAAATATGCCGTTTGGCGGGGCGTACCAGCTTACGCCCGAAGAGGCCATGGTGGCAAAGCTCCCGCTTTTAAAAGGGGAAACAGACGACGCCACGGCAATGAGCTACGGCTATATTCCGGGGATTGCACGCTGGAGCCCGTTCCACGGCGCGGCCTGGGCGGTGGTAGAATCGCTTTCCAAGCTGCTCGCCGTTGGGGCGCAGCCGCTTTCGGCAAGGCTTACCTTCCAGGAATATTTTGAACGCTTATACGATAAACCGGAGCGCTGGGGAAAGCCTGCCGCCGCACTTTTAGGCGCCATGCAGGCGCAGCTTGCGCTCGGCATCCCTTCTATTGGAGGCAAGGACAGTATGTCCGGTTCGTTTGAGGATTTGGACGTTCCCCCCACGCTGGTCAGCTTTGCCGTTGCCATGACAAAGGCGTCCAAGACCATTTCGGCGGCGTTTAAAAAGGCGGGGTCGCGCGTTTTGTATGTGCCCGCGCCGGAAGATAAAGAAACCGGTATGCCAAACTGGGAAAAACTAAAGGCCATGTATAACGCCGTATATGCGCTGCTGGAAGAAAAACAGGTGCTGTCTGCCTCTGTTTTACGGGAAGGGGGCGCGGCTGCGGCCGTTTGCAGAATGTGCTTTGGCAACCAGATTGGCTTTACATTTGACCATGCGCTTACAGACAGGGAGCTTTTTGCACCGTACAGCGGTGGGCTGGTTCTGGAGCTTGCGTCCGGCGCTTGCCTTGCAAAAGAGATAGAGCAGTATGTGCTGGGCGTTACGACAGAAGAAAAGGCCGTATGCCTTGCAGGGCATACGTTTGATATGGAAGCCTTGAAAAGGGCATGGGAGGAAAAGCTGGAAAAGGTCTTCCCCACAAAGGCGGATTGTCCCAAAATGGCGTATGAAATCCCCCTTTACAATCAGCGCAGCCAAAAGGCCCCCGCGATAAAGGCGGCAAGACCTCGGGTGTTTATCCCTGCTTTTCCCGGAACAAACTGCGAAGTGGACACGGCCAGAGCCTTTGAAAAGGCAGGTGCGCAGCCGGAGCTGCTGGTTGTAAAAAATCTGTCACCCGCAGATATAGAAGAAACGATTCTTCAAATGGAAAAGATGATCCGGCAGGCCCAGATCATTATGCTGCCCGGCGGATTCAGCGGTGGGGATGAGCCGGCCGGCTCAGGAAAATTTATTGCCACAACGCTGCGCAACCCGCGTGTAGCCAACGCCGTTATGGAGCTGCTGCAGCAGCGTGACGGGCTGATGCTCGGAATTTGCAACGGTTTTCAGGCGTTGATCAAGCTTGGGCTTGTCCCATATGGAAAAATTACCGAAATCACCGAAAAGGACCCCACCCTTACGTTTAATACGATCGGCAGGCATATTTCGCACATGGCGTACACAAGGGTCACGTCTGTAAAATCTCCCTGGCTTGCAAAGGTAAACACGGGCGACGTGTTCGCCGTGCCCGTATCACACGGGGAGGGGCGGTTTGTCGCTGATGACGAAACGCTTAAAACCCTGATCGAAAACGGGCAGGTCGCCACGCAGTATGTGGATTTAAACGGAACTCCGTCTGACGATATACGCTACAATGTCAACGGGTCTGTCTGCGCGATAGAGGGGATCACAAGTCCGAACGGGAGGATTTTTGGTAAAATGGGTCATTCGGAGCGCAAGGGTGAAAACCTGTATGCGAATGTGCCGTTTGAAAAGGACCAGAAAATTTTTGAAAGCGGCGTAGCATATTTTAAATAAGCTGTTAAGCTGTACCAAAGACAGAAAAACTCCCGCAAACCTGCAAAAAGCTGCAGGTTTGCGGGAGTTTGCTTAAAAGCTAGGAAAAAGAAGCGGGAACCTGGTCCGTGATAAAGGCTGCATGCGCCTTAATAAAGTCGGCCAGCATGGCATCTGCGCCTGCTTTTTGGTATGTTCGCCGCACGCAGGTGCCGTCCGGCAGAAAATAAACAACCTCCAAAACCCAGGGAGCCAACAAAAGCTGCGTGTCATATTCATAGCTGTTGGCCCAGGACTCCAGATTGTAAAGTTCTTTTGCGCCGGATACATCCGGGAATTCCATCTCAATTTCCTTCCAGTAGGTATGGTCCATATTTACATATTGGATTTTTGCCTGTGCAGATACGGCCTGTGGGAAAGAAATCTGCGCATTGGTATTTGTAAAGTTCAGGCCGTCTGGGCTCAACAGCAAAAAGGTAAGAAAAAAGGAGAACAAAAATAAAAGGAAAAAGAAAACAACTGCATAAACACGCTTTTTCTTTCGCATAATAAGCCCTCTTTTTCTAAATCTGCAATACGCTGTGCGCAAGGGTGATAAACAAGCTTTTTAAAACAACCTAAAGGGCAGAATTTTCATAAGCCAACCGCCCGTACAAACAGGGTGGCCTGCCGGGTAAAGCGCAAAGCGCAGCAGAGCAGTTGCTTTATAAACTGGAAAAGGCTTATGTAAAGTCCGGGTTGTTTAAAACTTTTTCGGTTACATAGGGTGTATGCGCTTTAATAAATGCGGAAAGCACTTCGCCGGCGCCCCGCTTTTGATATTCCCGCGTGACACTGCCGCCGCCGTCTAAAAAGTATTCGACCTTCAGTCCCCAGGGAATGCACTGCAGCTCTTTGTCATAATCGTAAGCGTTTACCCAGCTTTCCAGGGTATACAGCTCTTTTGCCGCAGCCTGGTCGGGCAGCTCCATGGTGATTTCATACCAGGTTATTTCGTCGACGGTCGTATAATAAAATTTTGCCTGTGCAGCATGCGCGTTTGGAAAATCAATAGCGGCAGATGAAAACGAAGAAGCAAAGGAAAACAACCGCCCTGCTTCAAAAAACAGGTAAATCCCCGCTGCAGAAGCAAAAAACAAAATGCACAAGGCGGTAATAAAAAGCACCCGTTTTTTCTTTGTTTTCAAAATACATGCACCTCTTTTATGCAACCGGCGTTTCAAACGTGTGCGGAATGGTTATGCCGTCCTGTGTGTAAAAAATATCATAATGCAGCATAAGCGTTCCATTGTCAGAAAGCGTAATATACTGGTCGCCTATTTCATAATCGGTGGATTGCAAAAACGGGAGCGCAGTCTGCAGCTTTTCATGGCTTCCGGACAGCGAAAGGTTTTTGCCTGTGTAGCCGTCGTACCGGCCGCGGTTAAAGGCATGCCAGGCGGAAATTTCCCCTGTATCTGCGCGTACCCACATCGTACAGACATCATCTGTTTTTATACCGTTTATATAGGATGCATAGTCGATATAGTATACGTGCATTTGTGTAGGGGTAATGCTTTCAAACAAATAGGTTCGCGGATCGTTTTGAAATGTTTTTTCCATGAACGCTGCCGCAGCCTCTTTTGCCTGTGCCTGTGTAAGCATGGTTGTTTTAGAAGCAGGGGAGAAATCTCCTTCTGGTGTTGGGTCCTTTGCCTTATATCCACACAAGAGGTTGGAATTCAAGAGAAACACGTACTCATTATCTTGCGTATCTGTGTAAATATCGTACGTGCCGTAACTGTCGCTTCTGCGGGTTGCAGGAAGATCTTTATTGTTCATGGTTTCTTTGTATAAAAGCTCTTGGGTGCTTTTTTCGTTTACCGTTACTTGTTTTACAGAATTTACTTTATTGGCAGTGACAATCCGTCCGTATGCGTCTTCCACCATATTTTCTCCGGTGCCTGAAAGGGAAAAACCGCATAATCCACCTAATAAAATAACCAAAACACTGAGAAGCACACCACGGAAAAGAGATTTGTTCATAAAATGGCCTCCTTTCATTTTTTAAGAATGAGACAATTGCTGCTTAACGTCTCCACGAGAATACAGATCTCCGCAGTTCGACCAATATTGGGCATGATTTTTAGCGTCTAGCACGGTTGCATTTTTATCACCTATTTTATCAAAAAAGCTACGAGTCCAATGGGTTGCAGCAGAGATAGTGGTAGTATTCATAAACCCTAATGCAAAATGTGCGCCTTTCGAATAAGCTGCATCAATCAAATTTCCGTAATCTGAGGAAGTTTGTCCTGAATTACATCCTGCGGCGATAAAGACACGTAAAGAAGTTAATCTGTTGGCTGGTAAATTAGTAATATCTATACCAGTAAGACCACCAGTTTGCTGTCCATTGCCGTTATAAAATATAAGAACACCTCCGTCCACATCCCCATGTGTAGTAATTACCAAAATGTCGGTTGTTTGAAGGGCAAGTAATACAGTGCTTTCAGCAGGGTTTATATTTGTTGTGCCTGTGTAGCCCATTCGATTTTCGACACAATTTAAGATATCGGAATCAGATGCAGTGGTATCAAAATTTGTATACCTGGTACTGAAAATATCTGCGTCCCCATGGCTGGCTTTTTCAAGTGACCATAAAGCCTTACTGTCATATGTGGAAGTATTTCCCAAGACAACCTTGTTTCCTGCAGTGCTGCTCATGACATACATTCCGCTGTTCTTGACAAAATAAGTACCTGGCAATTGGCTGCTTGTATTTCTGATAAGCGTAAAATCCTGATAAGAAGTATTGGACTCTGCTTGTATTTGAATGTTACTTCCATTCCTGTTCATAGCAAAACCCGTGGCATGTTTGGGTCTAAGCTTATAGACGCCGTTGCCCTTATGGACTAAGGTGAATTTTTGATTATTTGCGCCATGAAAAGCATATAAAATAACATTTGTTCCATTAAAAGTATTTGCGTTATATACATCCATATATTTTCCATTTGAAGCGTTTTTTAAATAATACGTTTCACCTGCCCGAATTCCAATGGTTTCTGCCGCAGAAGTGGATATGGGGAAAGCTTGTATGCAGAAAAAAACAAGAATAGCACAGACAAAAGCACGAAGAAAAAATATTTTTTTCTGTAAAAAAGTGTTCCGCATAATGATCAGCTACCGCATATTTATTTTATACAAAACATTTCTATATTATAATTATAAACATAAGATACAAAGATGTCAATTATATATATTATCAAATAAAAAAATACACATTACACATATTTTTTGTAGAATATACCAAAAAATTATTTTAAACAGCCCTGCAAAAAAACACACCCGAGCGGGTTGCATTGCCCCGCTCGGGTGATAAAAATAAAAAAAGAATTAAAAAATCACTCTTCCCCGTCTACACCATATTTTCTGTAGCGATACAAAATTTCCTCCGCCCACGGGCGGTCGATTTTTATAAACCCGCGCGCCATGCGTTCGCGCCTGGCAAGCCTTGTAACAATGCTGCGCGATTTTTCATATACGTCCATACGCGTGCTTTTGACAAACGGTTCGTTTAAATCTTTTGTAAAAAAGGTAAAACCAATATTGCCGTCTTCTAAAACAGAAAAATAGCCTTCCCGCACGCTCTTTTTTTCCTCGCGCATGACGCAAACCTCCAGCGCCAGCTTTGTGAGCTCTACGGCCATATCGTTGAGCCCGGCTTCAAAAATGATAATTTTTTCTTTAAAATCGTTATAAGAAGTCACCAGACGCTTTTTCACAGGCCGGATTTTCACCTTTTCCCGTTCCAAAATCCTGTCTGTCAGGAGTGTTTTTTCGCAATTTGGGATAAAATAAACCATGAAGCGTCTTTTCACATCGTTATATAAAACGGGATACGTAAGCCGCGCCTGGTAGCCGCAGTGCATACAGGTATAGGTAAACAGCTTGTCGTTTAAAACGTCACGGCGCAGTGTGTTATCCTCAGAGGGGTTGATGCTCTGGTATAAAACAACCTTGTTGTGCCCTGCGCAGCTGGGGCAATTTACGGTCTTCAGTTCGCTTAAAGACATAAAAGGTCTTCCTTTCAGGGGAAAATACAAGTACAAAGCAGAGCATGCAGCCCGCTTTGTGCGTGTTAAGACAGGCAGACCTGTCCCCGGCGGAAAGCGAAGCATGGGCTTTGTATAAACCAGTATAACACAAATCCCACCGCTTTGAACAGGGAACAGATGCAAATCCGTAAATTTTGTACGTTTTATATTGACCTTCGGGTAAAATTCTGCAATAATAGTATGTACCGTTAGATTGTTGTTGTACCGTGCGGATCATTTACCTGCACAACACAAAGACGAATATGCAAGGGGAGTAAAAATATGAAAGTTTTACAGATCATCGGCAGTGCCGTATCGGACGCGGTGGAATATGTTGTGGAAAAAAACAGGGTGCAAGCACAGCAAAACCGGCTCCGTATGGTTATGCGTAATGAGGCGGACCATATCAATAAAGCGTATGTTGCATTGGGAAAATATTATTATGAAAACCTGCGCGGTAAGGACGACACAGAGGAAAATAAGCTGTATTGCGAAACGATTGATAAATCGACAGAACGCTTAAAGAAAGCTGCCGACCGCTACCGCGGGCTTATGGAAGCGCAAAAACGGGTGATTTATGACGAGTGCGCCGTTGTGGACGACGACGGAGATATTACGGTTTGCTGCTCTTATGACGACGAAGATACAAAGCAACCGGAAGAACAGACAGAGGCACAGGAGGATTTATAAAAGCCGTACACAGCAGCGTGTGCGGATTGCCCATACCGCCAGACGGGCTCCAGTGGGTTTATAAGAAAGCATGTGTCTTTACGCATCATACAAAAACAGACCTCTATGGAAACGCTAAGCCGTTTCCATAGAGGTTTTCTGTATACGCAAACGGTCCCCCGGCAAAGAGGGGGGACCGTTATTTTTAAAAAGACATAAGATTTTAGCGCAAAAACCACGGGAGCTTTTATAGCTTGCCGTTTTTCCCGCCGTTTAGAGCAACACCGGCCAACACGTTGGTATCAAACGAATAATGGATACTTTCATTTTCCCTTTTTCGTTTCAGCGCAAGGGAAATCATTTTATCCAGCAGCTGCGTATAAGAGACCCCCAGGGGTTCCCACAGATAAAAAGCAAGCGAACCGGGGATTGTATTAATTTCGTTGACGTACAGCGCCCCGGTTTTGCGGTCGATCATAAAATCGATCCTGGAAACACCGTTGCAGCCGAGCGCCTGAAACGTTTGTACGGCAAGTGTACGCACCTGCTCGCGAAGCGCCGGGGAGATGTCGGCAGGCAGCTTTCTTTGCAGGCTGGACATGCCGCCCTTTCCACCTGTGGCGGCTCCCGCTGCGGTTTTACCGCTTTTAGCCCCACCTTTCCCACCGCTTAAATATTTGTCGCTATAGCTTAAAAGCTCACCTGAGCTGACGGGCTCTTCACATTCGGAGGCCTGCGCGCTTTCATAGTCACCAATTACCGAGCAGTTGATTTCCTGCAGGTCTTCAATGGCGCGTTCTGCAAGCACCCTGCCGGCAAACGCAAAGGCAAGCTCCAATGCGTCCTCCAGCTCTTTGTGCGTCTTTGCTTTGTTTATGCCGATGCTCGACCCCAGATTTACCGGCTTGATGATTACAGGAAAGCCAATTTCTTTTTCAATTTGGCTCATAATGGCGGCGGCATCATCCCGGTACTGCGCGCTGTCAAAGCAAAGGCAGTCCAAAACGGGGATATTTTTGTCTTTTAAGACGGCCTTCATGACATATTTGTCCATGCCCACGGCGGAGGAAAGCACGTCGCAGCCAACATACGGGAGGTTTAACGTCTGTAAAAAACCCTGCAGGGCACCGTCTTCTACGTTGGTTCCGTGCACAATGGGAAAAGCCACGTCTATGGAAGCATACAGATTGTTTTTAAACGGCCTGAGCGGATATTTTAAAAGGTTGGTTCTGCTGCCGTCGCACATAAAGACAACCTGCTGGCTTTTTTCCAGAAGCAGGTCGATATCTTTTCTGTAGGATTCAATATCGCCGATTGCGTCCCCCACATACATGCGGTTGTCCTTGGTCATATAAACGGGGATCACATCGTATTTGTCCGTGTTTATGGATTGAATTGCCTGGATTGCGGAAATAACCGATATTTCATGCTCTACGCTTTTTCCGCCAAATAAAACGGCAACCTTGATTTTCATGATACAATCACTCCTGCTAAAGAATTATCGTTTATCCGCCAGAAATAATCAGAAATTATCCGGCAGATCGTTTTCGAGCAGCGTAACCTTTTGCCTGTCCCCTGTGTTGATTTTGGCAATTTCGTCAAAGGCTTCACGGATCCCGTCTGTAACAACAAGCCTGTCTGCCGGAAAGCCTTTGCTTAAAGCGCCGGCCTTTATGCTTTGGGTCTGCTTTCTGCCGACCAGGATGATATAGTCGCACACGGCGGCCGCGTCTTCGCCAAAACGGCGGTTGTACAGATCCTGCTTTTCCCCGAGCTCCACCATACCGGGCGTCACAAGGATTTTAACGCTGTCCTTAAAAAACGAAAGCGTTTCAAGCGCGACCTTTGTGCCGTTTGGGTTGGAATTATACGCATCGTCAATGATCAGGTTTTGTCCATTGTGCAAAAGCTGCAGACGGTGCGGTACGCCGTCGAGCTTTTTTACCTGCATTGCCAGCGCTTTTAAGTCGATCCCCATGCTGTGCGCAACGGCTATGGCGCCGGTAATGTTCAGTACGTTGTGCCGGCCCAAAAGCCTGGTTGTAAACGCCTGGGTTTGCCCATCCGGCGTTTTTACGCAGAAGGAGGTCCCTTTTTCCGTTACTTCTATGTCGTATGCATGGTAGCCGTTCCCGTTTTGCAGGCCGTAGGTCATGTGCGGCCTGCTGTAAGCGACGCTTTTTATATTTTCGTCATCGCCGTTTAAAAACGCCATGCCGTCTTCCGGGAGGGAATTGGGAAGCTCAAACTTTGTTTTTTGAATATTGTTTAGGGATTTAAAGGATTCCAGGTGCTGCTCGCCTATAGCGGTTACCACACCGTATTGCGGATGCACCAGGTCACAGATTTCCTGAATATCGCCTACGTTGCGCGCGCCCATTTCACATACAAATACCTCATGCGTGGCACGCAGATTTTCACGTATGGTGCGCACAACGCCAAGCGTCGTATTATAATTTTCAGGCGTCATCAGCACATCGTACTTAGCGCGCAAAAGCGTAGACAGGTAATACTTTACGCTTGTTTTGCCATAGCTGCCTGTAATGCCAATAACTTTTAAATCCGGCATAGCGGCAAGCATGCTGCGCGCCTGGTTGATAAATTTGCGGTTGATGCCCTTTTCCACCGGCTTGTTGATAAAATTTGCCGCCAGTATAAGAAAGGGCAAAAGCGCATAGGAAAGGAACAGAAGGAGGGATAATAAAAGCCGGTTTGCGCAGAAGCATATACAAACAACCAAAATCACTGCTTCTATCAATGTAAGCGTAATGCAAAGGCGAATCACCCGCTTGGTGTAAACAAGCGGCTTTTTTGCCTGCCTGGGCTTATAAAAATAGGCAAGAATCACATAAACAATGCCGGAAAGAATCAGGCCTGTTTTCCCCCACAGGGCAATGGCCGGGACAGTCAGCGCAGAAAGCAGCAGCTTAGGCACAGCGCTGTACAGATTTTTTTTCAACCAGATGACCTGAACGCGCGGTTTATAGCCGTTGAGCTGAAACATATGTATGAAATGCCGGCCTGCAAACAGAAGGCTCAGCATAAAAGTAAGCAGCAAAAGGATCAAAAGAATCCCGTCAAAAAAATCCATAGGCGTTGTCCTCTCTTCTGTGGGAAATCACAAATACATCAATTTATTTTTAAAAAGGAGCAAATCACGCGGTTAAAGGTATACTGTTGCTCCAAAAAGGCGTAATGCCCGGCGTTTTTCAGCGTAACCAGGCCTGCGTCCGGGATCAGCTTTTCCATCAGGTGCGCATCGGAAAGCGGGGTGTCCGTGTCGTTTTCCCCCCAGATCAACAGCGTGGGAACTTTTATAGAGGGAAGCAAATGCGTTAAATCTTCGTTTACCACGCGAATAAGGCATTGACGCATCAGCGGGGAGGCGGCGTTGTAGTCTGCCGAGCCGTTTTTTTTGCGCAGCTTTTCCAGTGCGTCCGGACAAAGCTTTTTTATAACGCCCATGCTCAGAATACGCTTTGATACCTTATAGGCGCATACGCGCAGCCGGGTTTTCAGCTTTCTTTTTGGCTTTATACCGGCGCTGTCAACTAAAATGACCTTTTGCGGAAGAAAAGGCGGGCTTTTGCGGCTGAGCATTTTGATAATGACGCGGCCGCCGAACGAATGCCCCAGCAAGACGGCGGGTACAAGGCCCTGCTGTTTTGTAAACTTCAAAACAAAATCTACATAATCGTCCACACACCAAGGGGTTGGCGGTTCCTGGCTTTGGCCAAACCCCGGCATATCCAGTGCCACCGCTTTATATTTTGCGCTGAGAAGGTTCATCAGATTGTCAAACAGGGTGATGTTTGCGCCCCAGCCATGTAAAAGCAGCACCGGTTCCCCGGCACCGCGGATATCGTAATGGACTTTTATATGGTCGATTTCCGTGAACATACAAGTCATCCTATCTGTTTTAGGGATTTTCCGCCGGGCCTCCTGTGCAGAAGGATGCGGAGCCAATATGCTTTGCATATTTAAATTAGTATATCACAAAAAAATGCACTTCCGCAACAAAAAAACGCAGGGGGTAAAATTTTTACCTGTCCTGCGCTTTTCGGCTTGTGCCCAATTTAGCGCTTTTCGTCCCAAAACACCTGTGTTGCGCTGTTTAATGCGGTTATGTCGGGAAGCGAAATAAGGTCTGATGTAACAGTATAGTCAGATTTAAGCCTTAATATGCGGGTGACGGCCTCATCTATGCGCCGTATGCTGATTTTTCCGTTTTCCACAGCGGTTTTGAGCGCTTCCAGCACCGTATACACGTTGTCGTATTCATGGCAGACCAAAAGCATGTCGCAGCCGGCGTTTATAGCCAGCACGCAGGCCTGCTCCAAACTGTAGTTTTCCACAATTGCGCCCATTGTCAGATCATCTGTAAAGACTACGCCGTCAAACCCCATTTCATCACGCAGCAACTCCTGTACCAACGTTTTGGACAGGCTTGCCGGATATTCTGCGTCCAGCTCTCTGCACAGAATGTGCGAAACCATTACACCGGGAACGCCCTGGGAAATGGCCTCTTTAAACGGGATAAGCTCGCTTTCATACAGCTGCTGCTTTGTTTTTGTCACAACCGGAAGGGTATAATGAGAATCTGTATCTGTATCCCCATGTCCGGGAAAATGCTTGCCCACAGGGATAGCCCCGCCGTCAAGAAGGCCGTTCATCGCGGCAATACCGCAGGAGGCAACACTTTGGGCGTCGGTTCCGTATGCCCGGTTGCCAATCACGGTGTTATCCGGGTTGGACCATATGTCAAGGACGGGGGAAAACCCTGTGTGCAGCCCGAAAGCCGTAAGCTGCTGCGCAATGTTTTTTCCGCCGTCATAGCAGGCGTCGGCCCCGCCGTTTTGTGCAATTGTATAGGCCGGCGGCATGGAAAGAACGTCTTTTGGAAGTCTGGAAACATTGCCGCCCTCCTCATCCATACCGATTAAAACGGGAATGCCGTCTTGCGCGGCTTGTTTGATCTGGTTTGTAAGGGTGGTCAGCTGCTGCGCGCTTTCTATATTGTCGGAAAAAAGGATCATACCCCCAATCCCTTTATGAGTGATCAGGTTTTTGAGGGTTTCGTCCACTTCATACCCGTCAAAGCCTGCAATCACAAGTTGACCAATCTTTTCTTCGGTGGTCATTTTTTCAAGCTGTTCCGCAATGGGGTCCTGCGTAGGCGGCTGTGTTACAGGCTGTGTGCCGGGCTGCGGTGTGCTGCCTGTGTTCTGTACCGCGCAGGCGCACAAAACGGCCAGTGCAACGGTGCATATACACAGCGCAAGGCCGGTTAATATCATATGGTGTTTTTTTTGCATAACCAAGCGATCCTTATTTATGTAGTTTGCGGGGAATAGATTAAATCCCCCGCACTGATAGAACGCATTAACAATACATCATACAACCCCAAAAGTCAATAATTGCTGGCCTTCAGCTCAAAATACGCCTGCGGATGCTTGCACACGGGGCAAACCTGCGGCGCTTCTTTGCCTGTGTGCAAATGTCCGCAGTTGCGGCAGATCCATACCTGCTCCCCGTTTCTGGTAAAAACCTTGTTTTCCTTAAGATTTACGCTCAACTGCTTAAAGCGTTCCTCGTGTTCTTTTTCTACCTTTGCCACAAGCCGCATGATCCCGGCAATTTCTGTAAAGCCTTCTTCCTGGGCAATGTTTGCAAATTCCTCATACATTGTCGTCCATTCGTAATGCTCGCCGGCGGCTGCGTCGATCAGGCTTTGCATGGTGTCGGGCATGGTGCCGCCCTGCAGGTATTTAAACCATATCTCTGCATGTTCCTTTTCATTGGCTGCCGTCTGGTCAAAAATGGCGCCAATCTGCTCGTAGCCTTCCTTGCGTGCGGTAGAGGCAAAGAAAGTATATTTATTGCGTGCCTGGGATTCGCCGGAGAAAGCGGCAAGCAGGTTTGCCTCTGTTTTGCTTCCTTTCAGTTCCATGGTAAATTCCTCCTTATTATTTTACCATTATTATGGATCGGTCAAAAAAAAATATACAGAAATAACGCGGAACAAATAAAAAAGAATAAAAGGAATATTTTCAAAAAAACAGCACAAAAACAGGGCATATTTAATAAAAAGTAAAAAAGAAAGTAGTAAATTGTAATGAAAACAAATTGCATAACTGGAAGGTCTTGTGTTTTTTATTTTGCGTGCTATAATTAGCACCGTAATAATAAGAACTTGCAGGATGTGCCGTGGCTTTGGCATATCCAAAGGAAGGCATTATGGTATTAAAAAGGAACAGAATCACCTACACGCAATTTATTGCGCTTAGCTTTTTGCTGGTTATATTGCTTGGCTCTGTTTTGTTATGTCTGCCTGTTTCTTCAAGAAGCGGGCAATGGACGCCGTATATCGATTCGCTCTTTACGGCTACGTCCGCCACATGTGTGACGGGACTGGTGGTCTATGACACATATTCGCACTGGTCGGCGTTTGGGCAGGCAACGATCTTATGCCTGATCCAGATAGGCGGGATTGGCTTTATGACGGTTGTTTCCATGCTGTCGGTCGCGCTTAAGCGCCACATTGGCCTGTATGAGCGAAAGCTTCTGGCGGAGTCCACCGGCTCTTTACGGGTGGGCGGCGTTGTGGTTTTGCTAAAGCGGATCATTGCAGGAACGGTTATTTTTGAAGGCGCGGGGACAGTTTTACTGGCGACGCGCTTTTGTCCTGAAATGGGATTTGCCAAAGGGCTTTACAATGCTTTGTTCCATTCGGTTTCCGCTTTTTGCAACGCGGGCTTTGATATTATGGGCAAATATGGCCGCTTTTCGTCGCTTACCAAGTATGCGGACGACGTGGTTGTAAACTTGACCATTATGGCGTTGATCGTAATTGGCGGGATCGGCTTTTTTGTCTGGAGCGATATTTTTAACTGCCGGTTCCGTTTCAGAAAATACCAACTACATACAAAAATTGTATTGACCTCCACGGCGGCGCTTATATTTGTGTCTGTTATCGCGTTTTTTGTCATGGAATACGACCATGCTTTTAAAGGCATGCCGCTGGGTGAAAAGATGCTGGCTTCCGGCTTTCAGGCCATTTCACCGCGCACAGCCGGCTTTAATACGGTGGATCTCAATTCCCTGTCTGAAAGCGGAGGCATTTTTACCATTGTCCTGATGTTTATCGGGGGCAGTCCCGGGTCGACGGCCGGCGGCATCAAAACCACGACGTTTGTGGTGCTGATTATGGAGGCGATCGCTTCTGCGCGCAGCTCACAGCAGGTTGCTGTTTTTAAAAAGCGGCTGGACGAAAGCGTTTTGCGCCAGGCAAGCGCAATAGCAACCATTTATTTGCTTGCAACGACTGTTTCTACCCTGGTAATTTGTATGATCGAGCCGTTTTCGTTTAAAAAGGTTTTGTTTGAGGTGGTGTCTGCCATCGGTACGGTAGGACTGACGC
The DNA here is from genome assembly GCA_900541565.1 of uncultured Oscillospiraceae bacterium. Classification (GTDB taxonomy): domain Bacteria; phylum Bacillota; class Clostridia; order Oscillospirales; family Acutalibacteraceae; genus Scatavimonas; species Scatavimonas merdipullorum. Next base: position 83,227 of record UQKB01000002.1, on the reverse strand, counting down.
TGGGTATTACGCCCATGCTTGGGGCTGAAGCCAAAATGATTCTTATCATCTTGATGTTTGCCGGCAGGGTAGGAGGCTTGTCCTTTGCGCTTGTCATTGCACAAAAGCGCACCAATGTGCCGATCAACAGGCCGACCGAAAAGATTATGGTCGGGTGACGGCTTTCTGCGGATTGTATACTATAAAAAGGATGCGCCCGCTGTGATGCGGAAGCATGGGCTTACAATAAGGTATAGCAAAAAAGGAAAGGGAAGGAATTCTTTATGAAATCTTTTTTAGTCATTGGTATGGGACGTTTTGGCACGATGCTTTCAAATAAGCTGAATGATTTAGACAACGATGTGATGATCATAGACAAGGATGAATCAAAGATTGAAAGAGTGGCATCTTCCTTTGCAGACGCGCAGATTGGCGACTGCACGAACCCAACCGTGCTGCAATCGCTGGGTGTAAACAATTTTGACGTTTGCTTTGTGACCATAGGCGAAAACTTCCAGTCTTCGCTGGAAATTACCTCTTTGCTCAAGGAGATGGGGGCAAAAAAGGTTGTTTCCAAGGCAGACAGTGAAATACAGAAAAAGTTTTTGCTGCGAAACGGCGCGGATGAAGTGGTATATCCCATCAAAGAGGTAGCGGAAAAGCTTGCGATCCGTTTAAGCGCAAACAATATATTTGAATATATAGAAATGTCTTCGGACTATTCGATTTCTGAAATGCCGATCCACGATTCCTGGCAGGGAAGAAGTATTGCGGATGTAGATGTACGACGCCGGTTTAATGTAAATATTCTGGGTATAAAAAAGAACGGACAGCTTGTGCCAATGCCGTCTGCCGACTATGTGTTTGCAAAGGAAGACCATGTGGTGCTCATAGGGAAAAACGCAGATATTTTCCGGCTGTCGTCAAAAATATAAGCGCAATAGAAAAATCTGTAAGGGACGGGGCAATTTGCACCGTCCCTTTTTTATGCAAAAACACTGTAAAAATAAACAGAGGCTTTGACAAAAAACAGGAATAGCTTCTATGCATCGTGAAAATATTCACACTTTGCTAACAAATGGCGTAGCATTTTTTTATACAATAGAATTGTAAACGAGCAGGTAACCATGCATTTTCTTTTCCGTAGTAAAAAAAAGAAAAAAGAGGAGATCAATTGTGGCCGGGTTTGGACAAAGGATAGCAAGATGCCGAAGGGCGAAGAAGAAGTCCCTGCTGGAAATGTCGCAGGAGTTGGGTATCAGCAAGGTGTCTTTGGCTGCGTATGAAAAAAATAAAATGGAACCTCCCTATCAGGTACTGATCATGCTGGCGCAATATTTTGATGTTACGGCAGACTATCTGCTTGGGCTGGAGTAATAAAGCATAGTGCCGGCGTGTTTGTAAGAAAGCCATACCCGCTTAAAATGGGAGTTGTTTTTTATTCTTACGATCGCACCCGGGGAAAAGTGCAAAATAAAAGAATTTAAAAAATGCGGAACGCTGCATAAAAGCGTTCCTTTTTTCTTTGCAGGCATACGGTCTTGTACCTGAAATGCAAAAAAAGCTTTACAATCGCTTAGAAAGCGTATGACAAAAAATTTTTATAAATATGGATAAAGGTAAAAAAATGGATACAATATAGTATGGAAGAAAACATCAAGGAACTAAAAAATTTTTCCATGGTTTTTTATTTTACATACATTTTACATACGGCTGCATTTGAATTTTACAAAGTGGTTTTATAGTAAAACGCGTACTGAAAAAATATGTACAGGAACATAATCAAAAGGAGAAATAGAACTATGAAAAGAAAATTAGTCTCTGTTTTAATGGTTGCAACATTGGGTATTGCAGTGCTTGCAGGATGTAATTCCTCTACAACATCTTCTTCCAGCAGCACAGACTCGGCGGCGGATTCGGGCAGCTCGCAGGGCAGCTCACAAACCCAGAGCTTTGACACAAGCAAAACCATTTCCGTAATTACAAGAGAAGCAGGCTCCGGTACAAGAGATGCGTTCGTAGAGCTTACAGGCGTTCTGGAAGAGGACGACGCAGGAAATGAAACAGATAACACATCAAAGGGCGCAGTTACCGTGAACAGCACGCAGGCTGTTATGAGCAATGTTGCAGGAAACGAAGCGGCTATCGGCTATATTTCCCTTGGCTCTTTGAACGATACGGTAAAGGCAATCAAAATTGACGGAGCAGAAGCCACGCCGGAAACGGTTAAGGACGGCTCCTACACGATCGCAAGGCCCTTTAACATTGCAACAAAGACAGACGGCCAGCTCAGCGAAGTAGCGCAGGATTTTATAGACTATATTCTGAGCACGGAAGGCCAGCAGGTCGTTACGGATAACGGCTATATTGCGCTGGAAGATACAGAAGCTTACGCTGGTTCCAATCCGGAGGGCAAAGTTGTTGTTGCAGGTTCTTCCTCCGTATCTCCTGTAATGGAAAAGCTGAAGGAAGCCTATGAAGCAATCAACACAAATGCAACGATTGAAATCCAGACAACCGACTCTTCCTCTGGTATGACGGCAGCGATCGAAGGCACATGCGACATCGGCATGGCATCCAGAGAGCTCAAGGATGAAGAAGTAGAAAGCCTCACACCGACAAACATTGCCATGGACGGTATTGCAGTTGTAGTAAACAACGCCAACACATGCGAGGATTTGACGATCGATCAGGTCAAGGAAATCTTTACAGGGAACACAACCGTTTGGTCAGATGTAATCAAATAAACATCTGTCAAATGCATAAGCAAATAACATAAGCAAATAAGATGTAATATATACACATCCCCGTAAAAAAGGGGCGGTCAAAAGCCGCCCCATTTTTTGGAATTTGAAAAAATTTTTACCTTAAAGGGTTTGAGTGAGGAATCATGAAAAATATTTTAGAAACGGTGATGAAGGGCGTCTTTTTTCTGGCAGCGCTTACGTCTGTCACGGCAGTCGCCCTGATCTGTATTTTTCTTTTTGCAAATGGTATCCCCGCAATGGGGGAAATTGGTCTGGCCGAATTTTTGGGAGGACAGGAATGGGCGCCGACCAACGTGCCGCCAAGCTATGGCATTTTTACAATGATACTGGGCAGCCTGTACATAACCGCGGGAGCAATTGTAATCGGAGTTCCGATCGGCATCCTAACCGCGGTTTTTCTGGCGCGTTTCTGTCCCCAAAAGCTGTATAAGGTATTAAAGCCCGCAATTGAGCTTTTGGCCGGGATCCCTTCCATTGTATACGGCTTTTTTGGCCTGGTGGTTATCGTACCGTTTATACGCAATACCTTCGGCGGGAACGGAAGCAGTATTTTAACGGCCTCTATCGTGCTGGGGATTATGATTTTGCCCACCATTGTAGGTGTTTCAGAATCCGCTATTAAAGCTGTGCCGGAAAGCTATTATGAGGGTTCTCTGGCATTGGGAGCAACAAAGGAAAGAAGCGTGTTTTGCTGTGTGCTGCCCGCGGCAAAGTCGGGCATTTTGGCCGGTGTTATTTTGGGTGTGGGCAGAGCAATTGGCGAAACCATGGCCGTTGTGCTCATTGCTGGCAATCAGCCGTGGATTCCGTCCAGTATCCTTGACGGCGTGCGTACGCTTACGACAAATATCGTACTGGAAATGGGCTATGCCACGGGCCTGCACAGAGAAGCGCTGATTGCAACGGCGGTTGTATTGTTTGCGTTTATCCTTATCATCAACCTGGTCTTTGCATTCTTTAACAGGAGGTCGGCAAAGAAATGAAGGCAGTAAATAAACAAACCTTTAAGCAGAAAATGATGGCCTATAAAAGAAAGCCGCTTTCGCTTGCGATGTATTTGCTTGTAGTGATCGCAACTGTTCTGACGGTGGGCGCGCTTTTTTTCCTGATTGGCTATATCTTAGTTATGGGTATTCCCAATATTAAGCCGGAAATGTTTTCGTGGGAATACAATTCTGAAAATGTGTCATTTATGCCGGCCATTGTTAATACCATTATTATGACAGCGCTTTCGTTGCTGATTGCAGCGCCTCTGGGGATTTTTTCTGCAATTTACCTGGTGGAATATGCAAAAAGAGGAAACAAGTTTGTAGGTGTGATCCGTACAACGGCGGAAACGCTTTCCGGAATACCGTCGATCGTGTACGGACTGTTCGGCATGCTGTTTTTCGTAACGGCGCTCGACTGGGGCTATTCTTTGCTGTCCGGCTCTCTTACGCTTGCCATTATGATTTTGCCTTTGATCATGCGCACCACAGAAGAAGCGCTTAAGACCGTACCCGACAGCTACAGAGAAGGCAGCTTCGGCCTTGGGGCCGGCAGACTGCGGACGGTTTTCCGGGTGGTGCTGCCAAGCGCCATACCTGGAATTTTAGCTGGCGTGATCCTTGCGATCGGCAGGATCGTGGGCGAAACGGCGGCGCTGATCTATACAGCCGGCACGGTAGCAGAGCTGCCGAAAGATTTGATGTCCTCGGGACGTACGCTGGCTGTACATATGTATGCGTTGTCAAGCGAGGGGCTTCACACCAATGAAGCGTATGCCACGGCCGTTATACTGCTTGTTACAGTTTTGCTGATCAATACGTTATCGGCATTTATTGCCAAGAAGATTGCAAAATAAATATGTAGGATGCCGAAAGGAATGAAAGAAAAATATGGATAAGTTTAATATTAAGAATCTGGATCTGTATTACGGAAGCTTCCAGGCTTTGAAAGACATCAATTTAGATATACAGGAAAAGAATATTACCGCGTTTATCGGGCCTTCCGGCTGCGGTAAATCCACCTTGCTGAAAACCCTCAACAGAATGAACGACTTGGTGGAGGGTTGTAAGATCACAGGCAGCGTGAAGCTGGACGGACAGGATATTTATGGAAATATGGACATCAATATTTTAAGAAAGCGTGTGGGGATGGTTTTTCAAAAGCCAAACCCGTTTCCAATGTCGGTTTATGACAATATTGCCTTTGGACCCAGAACGCACGGGGTCCGTTCCAAAAAGAAGCTGGATGAAATTGTGGAAAATTCGCTGAAAAGCGCCGCAATATGGGACGAAGTAAAAGACAGGCTGTCTAAAAGTGCTCTGGGACTGTCCGGCGGACAGCAGCAGCGTTTGTGTATTGCAAGGGCGCTTGCAGTTAATCCGGAAGTACTCCTGATGGATGAACCCACCAGTGCGCTGGATCCCATTTCCACATCTAAAATTGAAGAGCTGGCGTTAAAACTGAAAGAGAAGTATTCCATTGTTATTGTTACACATAATATGCAGCAGGCGCTGCGTATTTCAGATATGACGGCGTTTTTCCTGCTGGGCGATATGATAGAATATGATACGACCGACACCATATTCTCTATGCCCAAAAACAAAAAAACAGAGGATTATATCACAGGGAGGTTTGGATAATGCGGAAATATTACGATCTGCAGCTGCGCAGGTTAAACGATGAACTGACAGAAATGGGCGCGTTGATTGAAACGGCAATTGAATACGCTACAGACGCGCTTTTAAATAAAAAGATTGAAAAAGCGCAAAAGGTCAAGGGATATGAAAAAGAGATTGACCAGAAGGAAAAAGATATAGAAAGCCTGTGCATCAAGCTGATTTTACACCAGCAGCCGGTTGCCAAGGATTTAAGGCAAATTTCCGCCGCTCTGAAGATGATTACCGATATGGAGCGTGTAGGGGATCAGGCAGAGGATCTGTCTGAGCTGGCAGTGCTGCTTGCCGATGTCCCGGTGCAGATGAGCACGCAGCATATTGCAAAGATGGCACAGGCATCCGCAAAAATGGTTACGGCCGGGGTGGATGCGTTTGTCAAGCGCGATGTAAATCTGGCAATTTCTGTATGTGAAAGCGACGACGTGGTGGATAACCTGTTTAATATTGTGCGCAGTGACCTGATCGATTTGATCCGAAAAGACGCAAAAGCCGGCAGCAGCGCGCTGGATTTGCTGATGGCCGCAAAGTATTATGAGCGTATTGGGGACCATGCGGTCAACATTGCCGAATGGGTCATTTTCTCTATTACAGGAACACACAGAAGTCAAAGCGAAAAAAATGCCGACGGGCTGGATTTTTCTGATATGCTGGAGAATCTGCCGGATTAAATACCGCTTTTTGCTTATCTTACGCATAGATATGTTTCTCTTTTACAAAACGAAAGCAGGCGCAGGGACTTTCCCGCGCCTGCTTTCTGTTTTTTACTTATTTTTTACTGCATCGTACAACTTCCTGTGCTATAATGAAAAAAATAATACTATAATGAGGTGAATTGCGTGATTTATATAGTGGAGGACGACCGCGACATCAGGGAAATGGAAAGCTATGCCCTTAAAAACAGTGGGTTTGAAGTGCGGGCTTTTGCAGACAGCACGGTTTTTTTTGAATCTTGTGCCGAAAAGACGCCAAAGCTGGTCCTGCTTGATATCATGCTTCCAAAGGAGGACGGCCTTTCTGTTTTACAAAAGCTGCGGCAAAACGATAAGACGCGCAAGGTGCCTGTTATTATGGTCACGGCAAAATCAAGCGAGCTGGATAAGGTCAAGGGTCTGGACATGGGCGCGGACGACTATATTACAAAGCCGTTTGGCGTAATGGAGCTGGTTTCCAGGGTAAAGGCGCTTTTACGCCGCTGCGAAGAGGAACAAAAATCGGTGGTTTTGCAGTACGGGAGCATCGTTGTGGATGACTTTAAGCATAGCGTAACGGTCGACGGTACACCCTGTATTTTGACGTATAAAGAATATGAGCTGCTTAAATACCTGATCTTGAACAAAGAAATTGCGCTGACAAGGGAGCGGCTGCTTGAAAAGGTATGGGGCTATGACTTTGAAGGAGAAAGCAGAACGGTAGATATGCATATCAAAACGCTTCGCCAAAAGCTGGGCGAGGCGGGGAACCTGATAAAAACCGTCCGCCATGTAGGATATAAGGTGGGGGAATAAGGCGTGAAGCTGAAAAGCAAGTTAGCAGGCAGGCTATGCGTAATAGGCGTTGTTGCAGTCATTTTGACCGCCGTTTGCGCTATGCTTGCGTTTTGGTCCGTTTTTTCCAGCCAGGCGCAGGAGGATCTTAGAAATTATGGACAAATACTTTCCCAGGCCTATACGCAACAGGGGGAAATCCCAGAGCAGACGCTTTTGCCTGACGTTTACCGCGTTACGCTGATTGCGCCGGACGGATCTGTGCTGTACGAAAGCGCGGCGGTACAGGAAGAAATGGAAAACCACAAGGACCGGCCGGAAGTGCAGCAGGCCATGGAAAACGGCACGGGTGAAAGTGCGCGCCAGTCCGAAACGTTGGGCAAGGTGACCTATTACTACGCGCAAAGGCTGGACAATGGGGATATTCTGCGTGTTTCCAAACAGTTAGACAGTGTGTTTTCCGTGTTTCAGGGGATTATCCCTGTTTTATTGGGGATCGGTGCGTATATCCTGTTGATCTGCCTGATAATGGCGTCGGAGATGACCAAGGGGATTGTAAAACCAATTGAGAAAATGGCCGAGGATACCGACGCGGTTGCATATGATGAGCTGGTTCCCTTTGCCAGAATGATTGAAGCACAGCGCAAGAGGATCCGGGAGCAGGTGGAGCAAATCCATCAGGAAACGGACAAGGTCAATAGCATCATTGCCAATATGGAGGAGGGCTTTATTCTTCTGGACCGTGACAAGCACGTGCTGATGCAAAACGACAGCGCAATCCATTTGCTGCACGCCGGATTTGACGATATGATCGGAAAAAGCTTTATCAGCCTTTCACGCAATGAAGAGGTCAACCGATGCATTGCAGAGGCGGCAGAAGGGAAAAACAGAACGGTAGAGTTTACGGTGCATAAAAAGCGGCTGCAAATGCTTGCAAATCCCGTTTATACAAACGGGGAGCAAATTGGCGTAATCTGTATTATTGTAGACGTAACGGGCGTAAAAGAGGTGGAACGCCTGCGCAGGGAATTTACCGCAAATGTTTCCCATGAGCTTAAAACGCCGCTTACGTCTATTTCCGGCTATGCGGAAATGATAGAAAGCGGCATTGCAAAGGAAGACGACGTAAAGGCCTTTGCCGGAAAAATTCACCGCGAAGCGGGGCGCCTGGTTACGTTGATCGGCGATATTATCAAGCTTTCCCAGCTGGAGGAAGAGCCGACGCAGATCAAAAACGGCGGCTTTGCAGACCTGCAAATGATCGTGCAGGAATGTGCAGACACGCTTTCCCTATCTGCGCAGAAGCATGACGTAACCATAGAAACAGACCTTGCGCCGTGCAAGGTAAAGGGGGAGCATGCGCTGCTTTACGAGCTGGTGTACAATTTGTGCGACAATGCAATCCGCTATAACAGGCAAGGCGGAAAAGTCTGTATTACGCTTAAGCAGCACAACGGAAATACCGTGTTGAGCGTAAAAGATACGGGCATTGGAATCCCCAAAGAGCATCAAAGCAGGATTTTTGAGCGGTTTTACAGGGTGGACAAAAGCCGTTCCAAGCAGACGGGCGGTACAGGCCTGGGACTTGCGATCGTCAAGCATGTTGCCGAACGGTATCATGCGCAGCTGCATTTGAAAAGCGAAGAAGGAAAGGGGACAGAGATTACCGTCACGTTCCAAGCTTAAAACAAAATAGCTTGCGATTGCACTGCGTTTTCTGTTAATATAGCTTTAGGGAAAAGATACGGTATATATTTTTAAATGGCGGAAACCCTATCACTATACTTTACAGAAAAAGGAACGGGATATTTTGTATGACATGGAAGTTGTCTAAAAGGCAGGCAGTGCGCGTTATAAGCTTTGCAATTGCAGTTGTGCTTCTGGTAACGGGTGCGGCAGTCGCAGGGTTTCAGCTGGTTTCCCGCTACCGTTCTACCATAGAATATGGTTACCAGCAGGCGCTCAACGAGCTTTCCGATTATTTTACAAACTTACAGGCCGCGCTTACAAAGGGCATCTATGCAAATACGCAGACACAGCAGTATGGGCTTGCGCTAAAGCTTGTAAGCGACGCACAGGGCGCAAAGGCGGCGCTAAGCCGGTTGCCTCTGTCTGACGGCGAGGGGGACGCCATGCAGAAATATCTGGCGCAGGTGGGGGATTTTGCACAGTATATTACAGCAAAGCTGTCCAGAGACCAAGCGTTTTCAAACGACGACAAGGACAGCCTTCAAAAGCTTAGCAGCTATGCAAAAGAAATTGCCGGGCAGATAGAAGAAATTTCCGCCAGATACGCCGATGGCGACACCTTTATCGGGCAGGCGCAGACGATCAGAGGAAATTTGGAAAGTGTCAGCCATACGGCACAGGAAAATACGCTGGATCAGAGCTTTACACAGCTGAATGAAAGCTTTGAAGATTACCCGTCGCTGGTATATGACGGGCCGTTTGCCGACCAGGTCCAGCAAAAAAAGCCGCGCATGCTGGAAAATACAGAAAGCTTTTCTAAGCTGGAGGCACAAAAGAACGCGGCGGCTTTTTTAAACGTGCCGAAAAATACGCTTTCCTATCAGGGCCAGCGGCAGGGGAATATACCAGCTTATATCTTTAAAAACGAAGATGTATATATTACAGTGACAATCAAGGGCGGATACATTGAAGAAATGTATAAAACAACACAAGCAACAGAAAAGAAGCTGGATTTTACGCAGGCGGTTGAAAAGGCACAGCAATTTTTAAGGCAGCGCGACTTTACAGATATGAAGGAAAGCTATTATGTAACCTCCGGCAATATTTGTACGATCAATTTTGCCTGTACACAGGCGGACGTAATCTGTTACAGCGATCTGATCAAGGTGGGCGTGGCGCTTGATACAGGGGAAATTGTGTCGTTTAACGCATCCGGCTATATAATGAACCACAGCAAACGGGATATCCCGACGGACCTTCTGGACCAGGCGCAGGCGATGGAAAGCGTAAGCCCGCTTTTGACTGTGGAGAAAACGGCACGTGCCCTGATCCCCACAGGAGGGACAAAAGAGGTTTTATGCTATGAATTTACCTGTAAAGGGCAAGGGGAAGACAACGTGCTGGTCTATATCAATGCACAAACGGGGCTGGAAGAACAGATCTTGATCCTACTGCAATCAGACGGCGGCGTGCTTACGATGTAAAAAAATAGAAATAGTTGCATTTGCAACATTGAAAAATCTTATATGTATGTTATAATAATGCCAATTATAAAAAGGAGATGCATAGGATGGATACGTATATTTGCGATGTTTGCGGATGGGTTTATGACCCTGCGGTCGGCGACGAAGAAGGCGGGATTGCGCCAGGCGTTGCTTTTGAGGATTTGCCGGACGATTGGGTTTGCCCGCTGTGCGGCGTAGGGAAAGACCAGTTTTCCAAACAGTAAAGCAAGCGGGGCTGCAAAGGGCGGGGGATTCCCTGCCCTTTTGTCCCGGAAAATACATACGGTAAAGTGCATCGTTTAAGGAGTGAAAGCATAAATGGCAGTCAACAGGATTACAGACCATATTTTTTCTGTAGGCGTAATGAACCCTTCTTTGCGGGTTTTTGATATTGTAATGGAAGCCAAATACGGAACAAGCTACAATGCGTATTTTATAGACGACCGCAAAACGGCGCTGGTGGAAACGGTACATCTCGATTATTTTGACGAATATCTCAACAATATCGGGCAGCTTACAGATATAGGCGCAATTGATTATCTGATTATGAATCATACCGAGCTGGATCATTCCGGCAGCGTTTTAAAGCTGCTGGAGTTAAGCCCCAACATGACGGTGGTGTGTACGGCCGCCGCAAAAAAATACCTGACGGCGATCACCAACCGGGAATTTAACTGTATGGTGGTAAAGGATGGACAGGAGCTGGACCTTGGCAGTACAAAGCTTAAGTTTGTGGTAGCGCCCATGCTGCACTGGCCGGACTCCATGATGACCTACCACCCCGCAGACAAGGTGCTGTTCTCCTGCGACTTTCTGGGCTGTCATTTTTGCGAGCCGCAGGTGACGGACGATTGTGTAAAATACTGGGAGGAGTACCAGGAGCAGTTTGCCTATTATTACGCCGGAATATTCGGCCCGTTTAAGCCGTATGTGCTTGCCGGGTTGGATAAAATAGAAGGGCTGGAGCTAAAAGCCGTATGCCCCAGCCATGGCCCGGTGCTTGTAAAAGGGATACAAGACCGCATGGCGGATTACCGCAAGTGGAGCACGCCGCAGCCCAAAACGGAAAAAACGGCGGCGGTGCTGTATGCTTCGGCTTACGGCTGTACAAAGCTGCTTGCACAAAAGGCGTATGATACACTCAACGCCTGCGGGGTTAAAACGCAGCTGCTGGATATGGTTACAGCACCGGCAGAAAAAAGCGCACAGGCCATACAGGAAAGCGATGTGGTTATGGTGGGGTCTACCACCATCAATAAGGATGCGCCAAAGATCGTATGGGATGTGCTGTCCCGTATAGACGCAATCAATATTAAAAACAGGCCCGCTGCGGCGTTTGGGTCGTTTGGATGGTCTGGGGAGGCATCCCACATGGTTTCTGAACGTCTGCGGCAGCTGCGGTTCCAGGTGGAAGAGCCGGTACGCGCAAACTTTATGCCCGATGCACACGATCTGGAAGCGATCGAGCAGACGGCGCGCACGCTTGCACAGAAGCTGCAATAAAAGTATATGAAACGGGAGTGTTTTAAACGGATCAAAACGCTCCCGTATAATTTTTTAAAGGAGTATTGGGTTTTATGAAAAACCAGATGAAAGGCGCTGTTTTTGATATGGACGGCCTGCTTTTGGACACAGAATACCTGACCTACAGGCTTTGCAAAGCGGCCGCGGCCGAAATGGGCTTTACGCTTTCGCTGGATTTATTTAAGCAGACAGTGGGGCTTAGAAGCAGCGACACAAAAAAAATATATGAAGCCGCGTTTGGGGCGGCGTTTTGCTACGAAGACCTGCGCGCCCGCAACCTTTCCATGTTTTGGTCTTACATAGAAAAAACGGCGTGCCCGTTAAAAAAGGCGCGTTTGCGCTGCTTTCCCTGTTGAAAGAAAAGGGGATCGCCTGTGCGGTTGCCACCTCTACAAGCCGGCAGACCGCGTCAAAGCTGCTTGCCCTGTGCGGAATCGCAAAATATATGGATGCGTTTGTTTACGGGGACATGGTTCAAAACGGCAAGCCTGCGCCGGACATTTTTTTAAAGGCCTGCAGCCTGCTTGGGCTCTCTCCTGCTGCGTGTGCCGGCTTTGAGGATTCGTACAACGGAATACGGGCTGTATACCGTGCGGGGATGGCGCCGGTGATGATCCCGGATATGCTGCCGCCCACACCGGAAATGCAAAAGCTGACGTATGCCATTTATAAAAGCCTGGAGCAGGCTATGGAGCTGTTTGAAAAGTAAGATAAAATACGGAAAGCGGGATACGCGCGTTTTACTGTTTTTACCGGCGACCCCACCTTTTTCGGGGACGATGCAGGTATTTCTGTTTTGTGTGAAAAAAATAAAAAAAGGCTTGCATTTTGAAAAAGGCTGTGGTATAGTCTAAATGTACTAATTGAAATAATACAATTAGATCAAGTAATACAAAAATACAATTGGAAAGGAGAGCATGATGTTTACGCTGAATTTTCAAAGCAGACAGCCTATTTACGAGCAGCTGTATGATAACGTAGTGCGGCTGGCGGCGCTGGGCGTTTTAAAGCCCGAAGAACAGCTGCCGCCTGTCCGTACATTGGCTGCACAGTTAGGGTGCAATCCCAATACGGTTTCAAAAGCTTACCAGCTTTTGGAACGCGACGGCATTATTTATTCGGCAGTAGGGAGGGGATCTTTTGTGGCGTCGGGACTTTCGGCAATTGGGTTACAAAGGGAAACAATTCTTGAAGAGCTTGCAAAGACTTTAAAGAAAGCAATCGAAATAGGAATAACCAGGGAAGAGCTTGAAAAGCTGATCCATGAAAATTATGCGGAGGGAGGAACGCAGGCGTGATTGAAATTACAAATTTGACCAAAAGCTTTGGTAAGACCGTTGCGCTAAACCGCTTAAACTGCACCGTCCAGCAGGGCTCGGTGTTTGGCCTTGTCGGATCGAACGGGTCGGGAAAATCTACCCTTTTAAGAATTTTGGCCGGCGTGTTTGAAGCCGACGGGGGAACGGTTCGCTTTGAAGGAAAGCCAAGCTTTGAAAACCGGGAAGTCAAAGCAAAAATTTTCTTTATATCGGATTATCCGTATTTTTTCAATGATTCAACCATTCAGAACACGGCAAGGCTGTACAGGAATCTATATCCCTCGTGGGATGAAATCCGGTTCAGACAGCTGTGCTCCATCTTTCCGGTAAATACAACGGACAGGATCGTCAATATGTCCAAGGGTATGCAAAGGCAGGCGGCCTTGATATTGGCGCTGTCGTGCTGTCCGCAGTATTTGCTTTTGGATGAAATTTTTGACGGACTGGATCCGGTCGTCCGCCAGCTTTTAAAAAAGCTTTTAATGGACGACGTTGCGTCCAGAAGGATGACGGTGGTCATTGCCTCCCATAATTTAAGGGAACTGGAGGATATTTGCGATTATGTAGGGCTGCTGCATAAGGGCGGCATTCTGATGGAAAAGGAAATTGACGAAATGAAGCTGGGCGTTCATAAGGTACAGGCGGCGTTTAACAAAGCGCTGCCGGACGACGCGTTCCGGGATATTGACGTGGTCAGCCTGCAAAAGCGGGGACTGCTTTACAACCTGGTAGCAAAAGGTGACAAGGAAGAGCTGATAGGCAAGCTCCGTGCGCTGCAGCCGGTGTTCCTGGAGGCGCTGCCCTTAACGCTTGAGGAAGTATTTATCAGTGAAATGGAGGTGGCCGGTTATGACATCAACAATATCCTGCAATAAGAAAACAAGCCCGTTTTCAAGCATTTACTGGTGGTCGCTGCGCAAAAATATGGCTTCTGCCATTGTTTACACGGTGCTTTTGCTGTTTTCTTACCCGCTGCTCATCTTTATGTATCGGATTTTTAACAACGCATCTAAGGAAATACAAAATGAATTTCTGGAAAGCAGCGCGGCGTTTATTTTTCCCGTTGTGACCGGAATCATTGCCATATTGTTTACGCTGCTGATAGCGGTGTTTATGTTCAGCTACATGCATAAAAAACGCAGTGTGGATGTTTTTGGCGCACTGCCCGTTACGCGCAGAACGCTCTTTTTCTCGCGCTATTTTACGGGTCTTTCCATTTTGCTTGTGCCGTATTTGCTCTGTATGGGGTTGAGCATGCTTTTGTCTATGCAATCCTTTGCAGCGGTGCAGCAGCTTGGCCGGTCTTCTGTAACCATTCTTGTCTCAGTTGTGGTTGCATACACGTTTACCGCGTTTATTGCCGCTTGCTGCGGCACAACGGCAGATATGGTCATATCTGTGCTGGCAATCAATGGGTTGTATCCCATTGTCATTTTAATGTGCCAGGTTATCGGCAACGGTATAATCCCGGGCATTACGTCCAGCTTTAACCTGCCCGCAATCGTTTATACGGCGCTGTCGCCGTACAGTTCAGGCATTGTAAGCGCTGTTATGGACCCGGCGCTTACAAAAAGCGGTACGCAGTTTTTATGGTGGTTTGTCCTTTTGGTACTGTGTATCGCGGGATGCATAGCGGTCAGCCGAAAAAGAAAGGCCGAATGTGCCCAATCCGGCTTTGCATTTCGCCTGCCGCCGGTTTTGGTCCGGGCAATTGCCTGCACGGCCGTCGGTCTGGTGTTTGCACTGATTTTCAGCGCCTTTTCCGTTGGGATAAACACGCCGGGCGCGATTTTCGGCCACTATATGTGGTTCTTTTTGGGGCTGCTGATCGGTTCGTTTATTGCACACCTGATTTTAACGTTTATTTACAACCGGGGCGTTCGCGGATTTTTAAAATCGCTGCTTTCTTACGGTGTGCTGGTTGTGGTGCTCAGCACGGCTTATATCATCGTTTCTACCGGCATGTTTGGGATGGATTTATATGTTCCGCAGCCGCAGCAGGTAAAACAGGTGCAGTTTAAGGTTGACGGACCGGTGAATTTCTTCTATTCAGAATCAGACGGAGAACTGTCCGCAGTCTATACGGAACAAGAGGATATAGAAAAGGTGATTCAGATCCATACGTCCATTACAGACGATTTGCGCGAAAGGACGGGATACCCGTATGCGTTGAGCCTGGGAGCTACCGGCTATATGGAGGACGAAACGCCGCTGTTTTACAATGTGGCTATCCAATACACACTGGAAAGCGGGCTTGTTGTAGAGCGTGCGTATTCCAACTTTACATTTGACAGCCATGAAATTGCGCCGGAGGTACTGGCGGTGACAGAAACGCAGGCGTATAAGGAGCAAACGGTTCCGCTTTTTGTATATGACGACAGCAGCATTACATCTATAACAGCCTATAGCCACGATATGACAGAAGCGCTGTATGAAGAGCCGTATAGCATAGAGGAAAAGGGGCAAATTATGGAAATTGCCGCAGCACTGCGGAAGGATATTTTGGAGGATCAGGATTTCTATACGTTTAACGAAGAAAACACCTATACTGTGGAGAATCCCTGTGTGTCGCTTGATCTCTGCTACGAGATACCAATAGAAAAAGACGCAAGCGAAAAGCTGGTTTGGTTTCATAACCCGTGTTTCTATTTTTTAGTTACAGAAGACTATAAAAACACCTGGGAGGTTTTGGGCAAGTATGATTTGCTCCCGGAGCAATAAGCTGAAAAATAGATAAAACGCCCAGCGGCCGGGTCCATTTGCCGCGGAAGGTATAACGAAAAAAGGAAGCATGGAAAGACGGCAGGGCATAGCGTTTATTTGCCCTGCCGTCTGCTTGTAAAACGGTTGAAAATTCCCCCGTCCGGGCTTATAATAATCTGTAAGAATAAAACGGATAAAAGAGGTGGCGGGAGATCCCCGGGGATATGGAAATCAGAAAGATCAAAGCGCAGACCGTGACAGAAACCGTAAAAAAGCTGTTTATGGACTGCAATTATTATATAGGCGAAGACGTTACACGTGCGCTGCAACGGGCAAAGGAATGCGAGCAGTCGCCCGTTGGGAAAACCGTTTTATCCCAGCTGCTTGAAAATAACGCCATTGCCGCTAAAGAGCAGATCCCCCTTTGCCAGGACACGGGCATGGCTGTGCTGTTTGTGGAATACGGCGACAAAGTGGTGATAGAAGGCGGCAGCTTTCAAAATGCCGTGGAGCAGGGTGTGCGCCAGGCGTATGAGCAGGGCTATTTGCGTAAGTCTGTTGTAGCAGATCCGGTGTTTGACAGGGTCAACACAAAAGATAACACGCCTGCTGTGATTCATACGCAGATTGTCAGCGGCAAGGGTATTACGTTTCTTGCAGGCGGAAAAGGCTTTGGAAGTGAAAATATGTCCGCAATCAAAATGCTTACACCGTCCTATGGGGTGCAGGGTGTAAAGCAGTTTGTGCTGGATACCGTCAAAAGCGCAGGGCCCAATCCCTGCCCGCCGGTCGTTGTAGGCGTGGGGATCGGCGGTACGTTTGAAAAGGCGGCGCAGCTTGCAAAAAAAGCCACGTTCCGGCCAATTGATACGGCAAACCCGGACCGGCGTTATGCACAGCTGGAAGAAGAGCTGTTGGAAAGCATAAACAAAATGGGCTTTGGGCCTGCAGGCCTGGGTGGTACGACAACGGCGCTGGGCGTGAACATAGAAACGTACCCTACGCATATTGCGGGAATGCCCGTTGCGGTAAATATTTGCTGCCATGCCGCAAGGCATAAAAGCGCACGCCTATAAAAGGAAGAAAGGATTCGACTGCAATGATAAAATTAACGCTTCCGCTTAAGGAAGAGGACATAAAAAAGCTCAAGGCAGGCGACAGCGTGCTGCTGACAGGTACCCTGCTTACAGGCAGGGACGCCGCGCATAAGCGGTTATACGCCTGCATAGAGCAGGGGCAGCCGCTGCCTGTAGATATAAAAGGCCAAACAATCTACTACGTGGGCCCCGCGCCGGCAAGGCCGGGCCATGCCGTGGGGCCGGCAGGGCCGACCTCAAGCTACCGCATGGACAAATACACGCCCGCGCTGCTGGATCTGGGGCTTAAGGGCATGGTGGGAAAGGGTGCGCGCTCCAGGGAAGTAATTGACGCGATCGTGCGCAACCAAGCTGTGTATTTTGCGGCGATCGGCGGTGCGGCAGCGCTGATTGCAAAAAGCATAAAAAGCGAGGCGCTGCTATGCTATGAGGACCTGGGGACAGAGGCGGTGCGCCGCTATACGGTTGAGGATTTCCCCTGTATTGTGGTAATAGACAGCAAAGGAAGGAATATTTACCAGACAGAGCCTGCAAAATATAACAGAGAATAGTCTATCGCCCCTGCTGTGCATCATGCAGCGTTATAAGGGGCGGTTTTTGCCGTTGTGGAAAAAGGCCGGTATGCGGCAAAAGAAAAAGCCGGCAGGAGAAAGCATGGATTTTAAAGCTAAAAAAAGAGGGCGCTGTATGAAAAAAAACAGATGGGGAAAATATGGGGTATGCCTTATGGCACCGCTGTGCGTGCTGGCGTTTTTTACCGCGTTTTTTGCCCTGTTCGGTATTTATCCGTTTGGCGGCTACAGCTTTTCATGGTGCGATATGGACCAGCAGGTTATCCCCTTTATGGCGCAGCTGAAGGATATTTTAAACGGACAGGGAAGCCTTTTTCTAAGCATGGAAAACGCAGGCGGCATGAACTTTTGGGGTGTGTTTTTGTTTTTCCTTGCAAGCCCGTTTTCTTTTTTGGTTGTCTTTGTGCAAAAGCAGGATTTAAGCCTGTTTATGAACGTTTTGGTGGTGCTTAAGCTTGCAGTATGCGCGCTGTGTGCAAGCGTGTATTTCCGCTATAAAACGCCGCGCCTCTTTACCCCGCTGCAGCTTATTTTAAGCGTTATGTATGCATTTTGCGGGTATGGGCTGCTGTATTATCAAAATGTTATGTGGCTGGATATTATGTACCTGTTCCCGTTGCTGCTTATGGCGCTCGACCTTTTGCTGCAAAAGGGCAGGCCGGCTTTGTATATTGTGGTATTGGCGCTGTGCGTGACGATGCAGTTTTACTTAAGCTATATGACCGTGCTGTGCGTTTTACTGTTTACAGCGGCCCATTTTTGTATATACCGGGAAAAAGTACAAAAAAATACAGCCGTGTTGTTTTGTATCTCCTCGCTTTTGTCGGCGCTTTTGTCGGCGCCCAGCTGGCTTCCCGCGCTGTTGCAGTTTTTCGATTCGGCAAGGACGGCCAATGTTGTCCAAAGTATAGCCCAGGGCGGCTTTGTTACGCATATTTATACGGTCATACCGCTTGTTTTGTGTACTGCGGTGCTGCTGCCTGCGTTTTTGGCGTCGTTTTGCTACTTGAAAAAAGACAGGCAGATCCGGCTGTATTTCATCATGTTTTTACTTACGGTCATCCCCCTGGTTGTGGAGCCTGTCAATAAAATGTGGCATGCGGGCAACTACATGTCCTTTCCCGCACGGTACGCTTATATGACCGCTTTCTTTGGCCTTGCAATGTTTGGGCATATTCTGGAGCAGGTCTATAGCGAGCAGGCTGTGTGCCTGCGGACAAAAACGCGGCTTTATCCGGCGGTTGTCCTCTGTACGGCGGTGGTTTTATGCGCTGCCGCCACGCTTGTTTTATACAGGAATTTTGAAAACGTGCGCGCCTATACAAAAACGCTGTGGGGGGATGGGCGATCGTTTTTTACACTGCTGGCAGTGTCCCTTATTTTGTGCGCCGGTTATGGTCTTGCAGTCTTTTTGCTTCAAAGGAAAAAGCTGTCTGCAAAGGCCGCTGCCATGGGTCTTTGCATTTTACTGTTGTGTGAATGCGGTTTAAATTGCGCCGTATATATCGCTGCGGCGCGCCACAGCGACGACAGCTACCGCACCGTAATGGATCTGGAGGGAAAAATAGAAGACACAGGGTTTTACCGGGTCAAAACGGAAAAGAAGCTGTTTGACGTCAATTTGCTGGGCGCTATGGGCTATAACAGCTTAAACCATTATTCGTCCCTGACCTCGCAGGACTATTTAAAGCTGATGAAAAAGCTGGGCTATTCTTCCTATTGGATGGAAGTTTCTTCAAACGGGGGCACGCTTTTTTCCGATATGCTGCTTTCCCATCAATATACGGTTTATAAAGGCGAAAAAGAAAATGCTGTCTATCAAAACAAAGCGTTTTCCATTGTGCGCAACACAGCCTGCCTTCCGCCGGCACTCGTTACGGCGGCCGACCTGAGCCGTCAGGGGGCTCTGCCGGAAGCGTCGCGCTTTGCTGTTCAGCAGGCGCTGTTTAGCAGCCTGTTTGGGGAAGCGCAGCTGTTTGAAGAATACGCGCCGGACCGGATTTTGGCGGTCGATATGCAGACCGACAGCGGAAAAAAGACGAAGCTTACGCTGGATAACCCCGAAAAAGAAGGGCGGCTTTCGTACCAGATTGCAGTCAAGGGCCGGCAAACGCTGTATTTTGACTGCTTTGATAAAATACGCCCCGCGCTTTTGGAAGAAATCAACGACAGTACCTCGGTCATTGTCAACGGTGTATGTCTTACACAGTCATACCCTTCCCAAACCAATAACGGACTTTTATGCCTGGGTTCGTTTGAAAACGAAACGGTGCAGGTGGAAATTAAACTTAAGGAAAGCGTTTGCTGTACCTCCTTTGGCATATATGGCCTTAAAGAGGAGGTTCTTGACCATGTGCTCCAAAATGCGCAGGCGTGTGCAGTAGAGGTCTGTGCAAACCGTGTAACAGCGCGGGCAAATGGGGAAGACGGGCAATTTATGTTTTTTGCCATCCCCTACAACAGCGGGTTTACCGCGCAGGTAAACGGGGAAAAAGCGCAAATTTTTCAGGTATATGGGGACTTTATGGCGGTAAGGCTGCCACAGGGCAGCGGTACGGTAACGCTTACCTTTGTACCGCCCGGCCTTACTTTGGGTCTTTGCCTTACAGCAGGCGGTTTTCTGGGCGTTTTCCTGCTTTTCTTTATAAGAAGAAAACCCGCAGCCCGGCAGGCGTGTACCGGCAGGCCGGCAGCCGTCCTTTTGATCGTGCTGGGAAGTGCTGTCTTTGCGGCGGTCTATATAGCGCCGGTTGTCATTTACCTGGCGACCAATGTACGAGGATAAAGAAAGGGTTATAAAAATAACCGGGAAAGCAAAGTGGGGGATCCGCATGATGCGGGGATGCTCCGCTTTGCTTTTTAATGCGAAAGACGCAAGAAAACGCCTGCAAAAAGCCGTGTCGCGGCTTTGGTGCTTTGCATAAAAAATAAAAATTTTTCATATAGATTACCATTCACCCAATTCTGGAGGTTATTTATATGAAGGGTATTGTGGAGGAGCGCGCTGTTGAGCTTGGCGAATACATCATAGAAAGCGGGGCTACGGTCCGCAGCGCCGCCAAGAAGTTTGGCGTAAGCAAAAGCACCGTACATAAAGACGTCAGCGAACGATTAAAAACTGTCAATCCGCAGCTTTACCGCGAGGTAAAGACCATATTAGAGATCAATAAGGCGCAAAGGCATATTCGGGGCGGAATGGCAACAAGAAAAAAATACCAGCATGAAAAATAAAAAATAAATTGCCGCAAAGGCAGGGGATGGGGCTTTGTGCCTTATCCCCTGCCTTTGCACGCGTAGAAACGCCTATTTATAAATTGTTGGATTTAAATTTCAAATTTGTTCATGTTTTTCTGTTTTTTTTGCATTATAATTGTATTGTATAACAGGCGCTATGTGGTATAATACAGATGCGGTTTTACGGGAGGTACATACTATGAGCTTAGGTAAAATTTTAGTAGTAGACGACGATTTAAATATCTGTGAACTGTTACGGCTTTACATTGAAAAGGAAGGGTTTAGCGTGGTGACCGCAAACGACGGCGCGCAGGCGTTAAAGCTTTTTGAAAAGGAACAGCCCGACCTAATTATGCTGGACATCATGCTGCCCGAGCTTGACGGCTGGCAGGTGTGCAGGGAAATACGGAAAACCTCGAAATGCCCCATTATTATGCTGACGGCCAAGGGCGAAGTTTTTGACAAGGTGCTGGGGCTGGAATTGGGCGCGGACGACTATGTGGTGAAGCCTTTTGAAGCAAAGGAGGTCGTGGCGCGCATACGTGCGGTGCTGCGCCGCAGCGGAAAGACCGATGAAAATGAAATGAAGGAAGTCAAATGGGACAAGCTTTCGATCAATCTGACCAATTATGAGCTGAAGGTCGACGGCGTACAAATTGACACACCGCCCAAGGAAATGGAGCTTTTGTTTCATCTGGCGACCCATCCCAACCGTGTGTTTACGCGCGACCAGCTCCTGGACGAGGTATGGGGCTTTGACTATTACGGCGATTCCCGTACGGTGGATGTACATGTAAAGCGCCTGCGCGAAAAGATAGACGGTGTTTCCGACAAGTGGGAATTGAAAACCGTATGGGGCGTTGGATATAAATTTGAGGTAAAAGAATAGCGGTAAAACGATACAAATAAAACAGGCAGCCTTTGCATCCTGTGGTTGCCTGTTTTCGCTTTGCCTGTCGGAGGGAAGCAGATCAGCTATGGCAAGACAGAAAACGTTGTTTAAAAAATATTTGCAGATCAGTATGGCGATCGTTTTGATCAGCTTTTTGATTTTGGGTGTGATGCTTATATTTTTTGTTGCACGGTTTTCCCAGGAAGATAAAAGGGAGCTTCTTACAGAAAACGCATATTCCGTTTCCAATATGATTTCAGACAATTCCCGCCTTGTTGACAATATGCTGCTGATCAATAACGACACCGTGTTTGAAACCGTTGTGTCAACTATGTCAAAAAGCATTAACGCCAATATTTTTATTGTAGACAGGAACGGGAAGGTTCAGCTCAGCTCGGAAAATACGTCCAGCGAAGAGCAGCCAAGTACCATCCCAAAGGCAATTGTCAATGTAGCAGCCAGCAGGGAATACTTTGAAACGTCTACGCTTGGCGGGGTGTATACGACCAGCCATTATACGGTGGGCGTGCCGATCATTGTCAGCGTAAACGGACAGAATATGTCTGTAGGCGTTGTGTTTGTCTCCTCAGAGGCCAGCTCGATTTCAAGCTTTACCAATGATATTACAAAGATTTTTTTCTTTGCCGCAATTGCAACCTTTGCCATTGTGTTTTGCCTGGTGGGCTTTTACACCTATAATATGGTGCGGCCGCTGCGGCAGATGGCCGCTGCGGCAAGAAGCTTTGGCGCGGGCGATTTTTCAAGCCGCGTGCCGGTGACCTCAAACGATGAAATTGGGCAGCTGGCGGTTGCGTTTAACAATATGGCCGATTCCCTTGCCATGAGCGAGGGGACAAGGCGCAGCTTTATTGCAAATGTTTCGCACGAGCTGAAAACCCCCATGACGACGATTGCCGGATTTATCGACGGGATTCTCGACGGAACAATCCCGCCGCAGCGGCAAAGCTACTATTTAAATATTGTAACGGTAGAAATCCGGCGCCTTTCCCGGCTGGTGCAAACCATGCTGGCATTGTCCAGAATAGACAGCGGCGAATTTAAAATGAATAAACAACGGTTTGATCTGACAGGCATTATTATCAGCACACTGCTGACGTTTGAACAAAAAATAGAACAGAGAAAGATCCGCGTACAAGGCCTGGAGGAGGCGGAAAGCCTGTTTGTAGACGGCGACCCGGATATGCTGCACCAGGTTGTTTATAATTTGGTGGAAAACGCGGTAAAATTTACAGATGAGGGCGGCTATATCCGCCTGACGTTGACAGACCTGCCGGATAAAACCGTGCTTGAGATTAAAAACAGCGGGCAGGGAATTGCCCCGGAAGAGATATCGCATATTTTCGAACGGTTTTATAAAACGGATAAATCCCGCAGCCAGGACAAAAACGGCATGGGTTTGGGCCTTTATATTGTAAAGACAATCCTTCGCCTGCATGGCGGGGATATAACGGCAAGCAGCGTTGTGGGGCAGTATTGCGCCTTTACACTGTGGCTGCCAAAAGAAAAGGATAAACTAAAAGAAAAGGCAGAGAAGGCGGAAAAAAACGAAAAGCCTGAAAAGCACAGCAGGAAAGAAGCAAAACAGCCGCCGGAAGAAAAGGAGAATGGACATGAGTGAATTTATACCGGGAAGCGACGGATTTGTCCCGCGCAACGACCAATCGGGGGAAGCCGCAGCGCAGCCGGAGGAACAAAATCTGCAGGAAGAGCAAAAACAATTGCAGCCGCAGGGGGAAGAGGCTGATCCGGTACAGGATGCAATAGAGCCGCAAAGCAGCGAAAAAAAAGAAGATGCAGCGCAATCGCCCCAGGGGGAAGCTGCTGCGGTGAACAGGGAAGCAGGGCTGGCAGAAGGCGAAAGCGCAGATCAAACGGTGCAGCAGGGGGAACCTGTCCAGCACAATTTTGCGCAGGGGCAGGTATATCCGCCGCAAGCGGCACAGCCGGGCGCATATCCTTCTGCATACTCCGAAAGTGCGCCGCAGGGCTATAATGGTACAGGCGCATGCAACGCTCCGGGAGCGTATGGACAGCGTTACTATAATCCCGCAACGGGGCAATATTACTACACAGGAAATGTACAGACGCCCCCAAAGAAGAAAATGAGCGGCGGAATGAAGGCGTTTATTGGCTGTATGATCGGTCTTTTTGTCATATTGGCAGGTGCGTTTTCCGTTTTGCTGGCACACTCCTTTTCACAAATGCAAAAAGATGGAACGGGGTGGTTTCAGCTGCCTTCAGGCAACGATCCGGACAGCTTTTTCAGCTCTGACGGCAGCAGCGCGGTTCAAAGCGACGACCCGGCGGATTCCAGCAACACGGCAATTGATCCGGACGGGCCCAATATTACGCTGTACCCGCAGCCGGACGACCTTGCCAGCGAGCAATATAACGCGCAGTATGCGTTTAAAAAGGTGTCGCCGTCGGTCGTGGGCGTTGTAATGTATAAAGATGCCGACCTGCAGAATGGAACAAGCAACCAGACGAGCAGCCAGGGAACGGGGATCATTATCAGCAGCGACGGGTATATTGTAACAAACAGCCATGTGATCGGGGATTCCAAGCAATATACCGTCACGGTTGTTTTGTCAGAGGAAGAGGAATACCCGGCGCAGGTAGTCGGCTACGATACCAGAACGGACCTTGCGGTGTTAAAAATAGATGTTTCAAAGGATTTAGAGGCCGCGCAGTTTGCTTCTTCCGACGACGTAGAGGTCGGCCAGGATGTAGTGGCAATTGGAAACCCCGGCGGAATCAGCTTTTCCAATTCGCTGACAAAAGGGATTATTTCAGCTGTGAACCGGACGGTTTCCGGCAGTAATATAGGATATATCCAAACAGACGCCGCGATCAATCCGGGCAACTCAGGCGGCCCGCTTGTAAACTTAAGCGGGCAGGTGCTGGGAATTAACACCATCAAAATTGTCAACACAGAATATGAGGGCATGGGGTTTGCCATACCCAGCAAAACGGTCCGAGAGGTTGTAAATGATATCATTACGCAGGGCTATGTTTCGGGCAGGGTGCGCATAGGCGTTACCGGTACGGAAATTACGTCACCTTTGGCGCAGTACAACAATGTACCCACAGGCATATTGATCGATACCTTTGCAGACGACAGCCCGCTGCCGGAGCAAGGGGTAGAAAGAAACGATATCATTACAGCGATCGACGGAGTGGAGATTACGTCCTTTTCCAGATTTTACACCGAGCTTGCAAAGTATAAGCCGGGCGATGAGGTAACGCTGTCGATTTACCGCATGCCGCAAAGGCAGGGGCAGGAAGCGCAGACCTTTGATGTAGAGATTAAGCTTCTGGCCGACAACGGAGAAACACAGTCATAAAATATGCAGCAGAAAAAAGCCGCCCGGATGTCCCGGAGCGGCTTTGCTGATGCTTTGTTTCAAGGCGAGCAACACAGTGACACAAAAAACAGGCATGGTGCAACAGCGGTATCTGCAAAGCATTTGCAGGGCAGGTATAAAACGTACAAAAAGGGGACGGTGCATCAATGGGGTATCCCTATACGCTATTGCGGTCGAAAAGAAAGACGCTTTCGCTGGAAATTACAAAGGATCTGGTTGTTTTGGTGCGGGCTCCCATGTGGATGTCTGGAAAGGAAATCGACCGGTTTGTAGAAAAAAACGGCGCGTGGATTGAAAAACATATGGAGCAGCAAAGGCGGCGGAAAGCCTGTATGCCCACACCCGCGCAGGAAGCGCAGCTTAAGAAAATGGCGTGTGCAGTTTTGCCGCAGCGGGTGGCGTATTACAGCCGGCTTATGGGGCTTGTGCCCCAGGGGATTAAAATCACGTCTGCAAAAACCCGCTTTGGCAGCTGCAGCGTAAAGAACAGCCTGTGTTTTTCTTATCTGCTGCTATGCTATCCTATGGAAGCGGTCGACTATGTCGTGGTGCATGAGCTGGCGCATATCCGCTACAAAAACCATAAAAAGGAATTTTACGCGCTGATAGAGGCCTATATGCCCGATTATAAGCAGCGGCGTAGGCTTTTAAAAAACATGCCAATCCCCACTCGGGAGGCATAGGCCTTTACAAAACGGCACGGCCCTGGCTTTGCCTGCGGCGCTTTAAAAGCTTTTTGCTTTTAAAGAAAAAAGCATTATTTTTTTATGAGCGTTCTTACCCAGTGGATTTCTTCTTTTTTAATTGCACCGGTGACCGTCATAATTAAAAGGTAAAAAACGACGGCAAGCAAAATCAGCACGACGGTCCATACGCCGTTTGCCGGGATCAGCCCTGTATCGCAAAGCGAATCCAACGCAAGGCAGGGCAAAAAGCATGCCACAAACGGCTTTATGACCCAATCGAACAAACGGAATTGTATATGCGTGACCTTGATCAGCCGCATGAGGCTTAACAGGCAGTTTAATACAGCGCTGAAAAACATAACGGCAATCAGGCCGCGTATGCCCCAAATTGGAAGCAAAATAAAAATGAAAACGACCCTGGATACGGAATCGATAATATTATAGGTCAGGTAGCGCATTTGCTCGTTTAAGCCCTTAAGCATGCCGTCAACGACAGAGTCCAGGTACAGCAGGGGGGCAAGCGGAGCAAGCATGCATATGTAGGCGCCAACCTGTGTGTCGTTATATAAAAGCGCGCCAAGGCTGTCTGCAAAGAAGAAAAAAATGACGGAAACGGGGATAGAAAAAAGCAACGCAAACCGCAAAATGCGCTGTGTCATATAATGGATGGAATTTTTGCGCGTAGCAGCTGCGGCTTCCGACATTTCCGGAATCATCAGCATGGAAAAGGACATAAGGAAAACGGAAGGAAACAGGATCACGGGCATGGCCATGCCTGTAATCAGGCCATAATCCGACAGCGATTTTTCATAAGAAGCACCGTTCTTTTTAAGCCCCGCAGGGATCAGCATGTTTTCTGCCGTGCTTAAGCCGGAGCGTAAGCAGGAGCTGAGCGTAACAGGAATGCCGATCCACAGGGCCTTTCTGAAAAAGTGTGCAACACGCGTGCGTTTGCCCTGCAGGCGCCTGATGTCCAGGCGGTAAAGCACATAGGAGTACCCGCAGCTGAGGATCTCCGCCGCCGTCGTCCCGATCGCGACCGCACAGCAGGCATAGGAAAGCCCCATGGGCGCCATTACCCCTACCACGCAGGCAAAAACAGCAATTTCAATAACCTGCTCGAGCAGCTGCTCGCTGGCTGTTTTGATTGCTGTACGGCGTGCAAAAAAGTAGCCGCGGAAGCAGGCGGACACCGCCATAAACGGCAAACCCGGCGCAAGGACGCGCAAAGATAAAACCGTACGTGCGTCGTTTAAAAAATGTGTGCCGATCGCGTCTGAAAAAATAAAAAGCAGCCCGGCGGCCGCAACGCTTAAAATAAGGCTGATAAAAAGGCATTGGCGCGTAACATACTTTGCTTTTCCGGGCTCTCCGCCCGCAATGCTGTCTGTAACAAGGCGCGTAACAATCAACGTAATGCCGCTGGTTGCAAATGTGGTTGCAAAAAAATAAACGGCGCAGATTAGTTGGTAAAGGCCAATGCCCTGCGCGCCGATCATGTTTGACATATACACACGAAAGGCAATACCGATCGTCCTTGCTACAAGAGAAGTTCCGGTCAATACCGCGGCGTTGAACAAAAAGCGTTTTTTCATCATAGGGCGTTCACTCATTTCTAATGCGGGTTCTACTAAACCATATGCGGAAAAGCCGCGAAAAATCCTGCAAAAAACACAAAAAGTATAGATATAATATTTAATTTTCTAATCGAGCATAATATTTATAATCGTTTCGTATAAACTTTAAATACGTGTACCGTGAAAATGCTGTGAAAGAGGGTTTTTATGAACGACTATATAATCATTACAGACGCCAATACAGACCTTACGCCCCAAATGGTCGAAGAGCTGGAAATTGCCGTTATGCCTATGCAGTTTTCGATTTTGGGCAAGGATTATCTGCTGTATCCCGACAACAGGGAAATGGATATTAAAGAATTTTATGATCTGCTACGCAAAGGAAATATGGCGGCAACGGCACAGCTGAATCCCAATGATATCATTCAGGCGTTTACTCCTTATCTGGAAGAAGGGAAAGATCTGATCTATATAGCGTTTTCTTCTGGGCTCAGCGGGACGTATGCTTCGGCCCGCATGGCAAAGGACGAGCTTTGCCGCCTTTTTCCGAAGCGAAAGATTATCATTGTGGATTCCCTGGCCGCGTCTATGGGGGAAGGGCTTCTGGTCTGGCATGCCGTCAGGCAAAAACGGGCGGGGCTGGATATAGAGCAGCTTGAACAATGGGTTTTGGATAACCGCAATCACCTGTGCCATTGGTTTACGGTGGATGACCTGCACCATCTTAAACGCGGCGGAAGGGTTTCTTCCGCAACGGCGGTGATCGGGTCTGCTTTGGGGATTAAACCGGTTTTACATGTGGACGACCAGGGACATTTGATCCCCGTAAAAAAGGTTCGCGGCAGAAGGCAGTCGCTCGATGCACTGGTGGATATGATGCAGCAAACGGCGGTCGATCCAAAAAGGCAAACTGTGTTTATCAGTCACGGAGACGCCCTTGACGATGCGCGGTATGTAGAAAAAAGAGTTCGCGACGCCTTTAAATGCAAGGATATCCATATTAATTATATCGGGCCTGTGATCGGTACGCATTCCGGGCCGGGTACGGTCGCGTTGTTTTTTATGGGAACGCATAAGTAAAGCATGCGCCAAAGCGTGTGAACAGATAGATCGTAGGGGGCGGTGCCCGTATCGAACAGAGCGGCGGCAGTACGGCGCTTGCTTTGTCCGGTGGGGGGATTGCCCCTATGTTGTGTAAAAATCAGTTTTTACGTTTGGAGGCGGTTGTATGCGCAAGCTTTTCCCGTTTTTAAAGGATTATAAATTACAGCTGACCATAGGGCCCCTTTGCAAGCTGCTCGAAGCGGTTTTTGAGCTGATTGTGCCACTTGTCATGGCAAGTATTATTGACACAGGCGTTGCAAACAGAGATACGGCGTATATTTATAAAATGGGCGGTGTTATGCTGCTGCTTGGTGCAGTTGGGCTTGCAAGCGCCCTGGTTTGCCAAAAGAGCGCGTCCATTGCCTCGCAGGGGAGCGGAACCAAGCTGCGCACGGCGCTGTTTGCACATATTAATAAACTTTCCTTTCAGGAGCTTGATAAAATCGGCACGCCGTCGCTGATCACGCGGATGACCAACGACATCAACCAGCTGCAGCTGGCGGTGGCCATGCTGATCCGGCTTGTCATCCGCGCGCCGTTTTTGGTCATTGGCGCAATTGCCATGTCCTTTACCATTCATGCGGGGCTTGCGTTTGTCTTTGTAATCGCTGCCGTATTGATCGCTGCAATTCTTTATCTTGTAATGAGCCGCAGTGTGCCGTTTTTTAAGCTGGTGCAGAAAAAGCTGGACAAAATATCGCTGCTTGCAAGGGAAAACCTTTCCGGCAGCAGGGTGATCCGGGCGTTTGGAAAGCAAAGGGAGGAGCAGGCACGTTTTAATACGTCTGCAGACGAGCTTGCAAAAACGGCTGTGCGCGTGGGAAAACTTTCGGCGCTGCTCAACCCAATGACGTATGTGGTGACCAATCTGGCCATCGTAGCGGTCGTGTGGTTTGGAGCGGGATTGGTCGACACAGGGGACATGCTGCCGGGCGAAATTATAGCGCTTGTCAATTATATGACGCAAATTTTACTTGCCATGGTGGTCGTCGCCAATCTGGTGGTGATTTTCACCAAGGCGTCCGCTTCTGCCGCGCGGATCAACGAGGTGTTTGAAACGCGGCCGTCTGTACAGGAGCCGGCGCAGGCAAACGCCGCGCCGGTGTTGGGCGCGCCCAAAATAGAGTTTAGGGACGTATCGTTTGGCTATGGCGGCGAGCAGGTGCTGCGCCATATTGACCTGAAGGTGCAAAAGGGGCAAACGCTTGGGATTATTGGAACAACCGGCAGTGGAAAAAGCACGCTTGTCAATCTGATCCCCAGGTTTTACGATGTTTTGCAGGGGGAAGTTCTGGTGGACGGCGTAAACGTAAAAGAATACCCGCTTTCCCTTCTGCGCGGGCAGTGCGGTATTGCCCCGCAGAATGCGGTGCTGTTTTCCGGTACCATTGGCGACAACATGCGCTGGGCAAAGGAAGACGCAACAGACCAGGAGATAGAGCGGGCGCTTTCCATTGCGCAGGCGGAGGATTTTGTAAAAAAGCTCCCGTTTGGGATAGATACGCCCATTACGCAGGGCGGCAAAAACCTTTCCGGCGGGCAGAAGCAGCGCTTGACAATTGCAAGAGCGTTGCTGCGTGACCCGCAGATCCTGATTTTGGACGACAGCGCCAGCGCCCTGGACTTTGTAACGGACGCCGCCTTAAGAAGGGCGATCCGCACACAGACAAAGGACATGACGGTGCTCCTGGTTTCGCAGCGGGTTTCGACCGTCCGCGGTGCAGACCAGATTGCCGTGCTTGACGATGGAACGCTTGCCGGTGTTGGCAGCCATGAGGAGCTGTTTGCCTCTTGTAAACCGTACAGGGAAATCTGTCTTTCGCAGCTTTCAAGGCAGGAGGTGTCTGCCGGATGAAAACAAAAAAAGCCGTTGTGCGCATTTTGTCTTACACAAAGCCCTATCTGCGTTATCTGTTGGGCGCGCTGCTGTGCGCGGTGGTAAGTGTTTGCCTTACGCTTTTGGGGCCGGTGCTGGTGGGCGATGCAATTGATTTTATTATTGCAAAGGGGCAGGTGGATTTTGCAAATGTGGCGAAAATTCTGCTGGTTTTGCTTATAACAATCGGGGGTGTTGCGCTTTTTCAGTGGCTTATGGCGTTGTGCACCAATGCGGTCAGCTATTATACCGTGCGCGATATGCGGCGGGAGGCGTTTAAAAAGCTGCACGACGTACCGCTTAAATATATTGACACAACGATGCACGGCGATTTGATCAGCCGGATTGTCAACGATATCGACGCGGTCGGCGACGGGCTTTTGCAGGGAATTACACAGCTGTTTTCGGGGCTGGTCACCATTGTGGGAACAGTGGTGTTTATGCTGGCCATCAACATACAGATTGCACTGGTGGTTGTGCTGATTACACCGCTGTCCCTGTTTGTTGCGGCATTTATTGCAAGGCTTTCCGCCAAAATGTTTAAAGAGCAGCAGCAGACGCAGGGGGAGATCAGCGGCTATATAGAAGAAGTCATAGGAAATCAAAAGGTTGTAAAGGCTTTTCTTCGGGAAGAAAAAAGCGCAGAAACTTTTGAAGAAATCAACCAAAGGCTGTATGTCTGTGGGAAAAAGGCGCAGTTTGCTTCGTCCCTTGCAAATCCAAGCACGCGTTTTGTAAACGGGATCGTATATGCAGCGGTCGGGGTGATCGGCGCGGTAAGTGCGGTAAGCGGGTTGCTTACCGTTGGGCAGATATCGTGCTTTCTGACCTATGCAAATCAGTACACAAAGCCGTTTAACGAGGTCACGGGCGTGATTGCACAGCTGCAGACGGCTGTTGCAGGAGCAAAGCGCGTGTTTGCCCTGCTGGACCAGACAAACCAGTCCCCGGACAAAGAGGGCGCATATGTCCTGCACAGCTGTAAGGGACAGATAGATATAGACAATATCAGCTTTTCCTATACGCCGCAGCAAAAGCTGATCGAGCATTTTTGCCTGCATGTTCAGCCGGGACAAAGAGTGGCAATTGTGGGACCCACAGGCTGTGGAAAAACAACAATCATCAACCTGCTCATGCGGTTTTACGATGTAAACAGCGGGAGGATCTGCATAGACGGCGTGGATATACGCCAGGTCACGCGCGAAAGCCTGCGCAGCCAGTACGGTATGGTTTTACAGGAAAGCTGGCTGTATCATGCAACGGTGCGGGAAAACATTGCCTATGGCAAGCCGGACGCAAAGCAGGAGGAAATTGAAGCGGCTGCAAAGGCGGCCTATGCGCACGGCTTTATCTGCCAGCTGGAAAACGGCTATGATACCATTGTAACAGAACAGGGTGCAAACCTTTCACAGGGACAGCGGCAGCTTTTATGTATTGCCCGGGTCATGCTATGCAACCCACCCATGCTGATTTTGGATGAAGCGACCAGCAGCATTGACACGCTGACCGAGCAGCGCGTGCAAAAGGCGTTTCAAAAAATGATGCAGGGCAGGACAAGCTTTATTGTCGCACACAGGCTTTCCACCATTCAAGAGGCGGACGTGATTCTTGTTATGCAAAACGGCAATATTGTAGAGCAGGGCACGCATACGTCCCTTTTGCAAAAGGGCGGCTTTTACAGCCGGCTTTACAACAGCCAGTTTGCACCTGTAAAATAGCCCGGCGCACAAAGCTTATACAGGCTTATGAGCATTGACAAAAGGCCGCTGCAATGGGATAATAAAACGGATAGTTATAAATGAGCGCGGGCGTTTAGAAAAAAGCGGCAAGGCCCGGCCGCACAGAGGGAAAGGAAGAGGATGATGGCAAAGCAGCTTGCAAAGGCTTATGACCCCAAGGAGGTAGAGGACAGAATTTATGATTTTTGGATGGAGGGCAACTACTTCCATGCAAAAATAGACCTGGACAAAAAACCGTATACAATTGTTATGCCGCCGCCGAATATTACAGGGCAGCTGCATATGGGGCATGCGCTGGACGAAACGTTGCAGGATATTTTGATCCGCTTCCGCCGTATGCAGGGCTACTGCGCCTTGTGGCTGCCCGGTACGGACCATGCCTCCATTGCGACAGAGGCAAAGATTGTGGAAGCCATGAAGGAAGAAGGCATAACAAAGGAGCAAATTGGAAGGGAAGCGTTCTTACAGCGTGCCTGGGACTGGAAGAAGGTTTACGGCGGCCGCATTGTGGAGCAGCTGAAAAAGCTTGGGTGCTCCTGCGACTGGCAGCGGGAACGTTTTACTATGGACGAGGGCTGTTCTAAAGCCGTGCGGGAGGTGTTTGTCCGCCTGTATCAAAAAGGGCTGATTTACAGGGGCGAGCGGATCATCAACTGGTGCCCGCACTGCCGCACCTCCATATCAGACGCAGAGGTAGAGTTTGCAGAGCACGACGGCTTCTTCTGGCATTTGCGGTATCCGCTCAAGGATAAAAGCGGGTATGTACAGCTTGCGACCACAAGGCCGGAAACCCTGCTGGGCGACACGGCCGTTGCTGTGCATCCGGACGATGAAAGGTATAAAAAGCTTATAGGGAAAACCCTCATTTTGCCGCTTGTGGGAAGGGAAATCCCCATTGTTGCAGATACGTATGTCGAGCCGGAATTTGGAACAGGCGTTGTAAAAATTACGCCTGCGCATGACCCCAACGACTTTGAGGTCGGCCTGCGCCATAATCTTCCCGTGATCAATGTTCTGGACGACAACGCTGTTATGAACGAAAACGCCGGCGAGCGTTATGTGGGGCTGGACCGGTATGAGGCAAGAAAAAGGATTGTGCAGGATCTGCAGGAGCAGGGCTTTCTTGTAAAAACAGAACCGATCAAGCACAATGTGGGAGCCTGCTACCGCTGTAAGACAGTGGTAGAGCCAAAGGTTTCCAAGCAGTGGTTTGTAAAAATGCAGCCTTTGGCGGAGCCGGCGATAAAATGCGTAAAGGATGGGGAAACGACCATTATCCCCGAACGGTTTGAAAAGGTTTACTTCCATTGGATGGAAAATATTAAGGATTGGTGTATTTCCCGCCAGCTGTGGTGGGGCCACAGAATCCCTGCGTGGTACTGCGGCGACTGCGGCGCGGTAACGGTAAGCAGGGAAGAGCCGCAGGTATGTTCTGCGTGCGGCAGCCGCTGCATACACCAGGATGAAGACACGCTCGACACATGGTTTTCGTCTGCTCTGTGGCCGTTTTCTACACTTGGCTGGCCGGAGAAAACGCCGGAGCTTGCCTATTTTTATCCGACCAGCACGTTGGTTACGGGCTATGACATTATTTTCTTCTGGGTTGCCAGGATGATCTTTTCCGGCTGCGAGCATATGCACAAACCGCCGTTTGATACGGTGTTTATTCATGGGATCATCCGTGATGAAAACGGGGTGAAAATGTCAAAATCATTGGGAAATGGGATTGATCCGCTTGAAATCATAGAGCAATACGGCGCAGACGCGCTGCGCTTTTTCCTGGCAACGGGCAATTCGCCCGGAAACGATATGCGTTTTTCCCAAAAGCGTGTGGAAGCATGCCGCAACTTTGCAAATAAACTGTGGAACGCCGCGCGCTTTGTACACATGCATATTGACGGGTTTACCGTAAAGAACGAGCTTCCAAGGGCGCTTACCACAGAGGATAAATGGATTGTAAGTACGCTCAACCGTCTAGCGAAGGAAGTTACCGACAATCTTGAAAAATTTGAGCTGGGGATTGCCGTGCAGAAGCTGTACGATTTTATATGGGACTGCTACTGCGACTGGTATATTGAGCTTGCAAAAGCAAGGCTGCAGCAGGAAGGGCCGTCTGCGCAAAGTGCAAGGCAGGTGCTGGTTTGGGTGCTGGACAAAATTTTGCTGCTGCTGCACCCGTTTATGCCGTATATTACAGAGGAAATCTGGCAGACGATCCCGCATACGGGGCAGACTATCATGCTTGCAAAGTACCCTGTATTCCAAAAGGAAAACGACTATCCGCAGGCAACGGAAGAAATGGAAGCCGTAATGGAGGCGATCCGTGCAATCCGCAACCGCCGCGCGGAAATGAACGTACCGCCCGCAAGAAAAGCAAAGGTATACATTGCAACGCAGAAGACATCTGTCTTTGAAAACGGCGCGCAGTTTATTCGTAAGCTTGCTTTTGCAAGCGAAGTAACGGTTGGCGCATCGTTTGAAATGGACGGCGCGGTCACAGCCGTTACGGCCGATGCGAAAATTTATATACCGATGGAAGAGCTTGTAGACCGGGAAAAAGAGCTTGCGCGGCTGGAAAAGGAGCTTGCCGCCACGCAGAAAAGGTTTGCGCAGTCGCAGGGAAAGCTGCAAAACGAAGGCTTTTTGGCAAAGGCGCCGGAACATGTGGTGGAAACGGTCCGGCAGCAGGCGCAAAAGGAGCAGGAGAAAATTTCCATGATCCAGGCGGCGATCCAGGCGCTGCAATAAAGGATGGTTTTGTGAACGGGATTATAATCATAGACAAGCCGCAGGATTTTACGTCTTTCGACGTGATTGCGGTGATGCGCAGGCTTTGTGCGCAGAGGAAAATCGGACATACAGGCACGCTCGACCCTATGGCTACGGGCGTGCTTCCTTTGCTTTTGGGCAGCGCAACGCGCGCGCAGGCGCTCATACCGGACAGCGACAAGGAATATCTTGCACAATTTCAGCTTGGAATCACCACAGACACGCTGGACAGCACGGGGAAAACGCTTATGCAAAAGCCGTATACGGGCATTGGACAGCAGCAGGTTTTACAGGCGTGCGCGCGGTTTGAGGGAACGATTATGCAGACGCCGCCCATGTATTCTGCTGTACAAAAAGACGGGCAGAGGCTGTATGACCTGGCAAGAAAGGGGATGACCGTAGAGCGCACACCGCGGCCGGTGACCATTTGGGCGCTTTCGCTGCAGGATTACCGGGAAGAAGAAGGAACAGGAACCATAAAGGTCAGCTGCTCCAAAGGGACGTATATTCGAAGCCTGATCAACGATATAGGGGCGGCATTGGGCTGCGGGGCCGTTTTAACAGGGCTCAGGCGCACAAGAGCCTGCGGTTTTACGCTGGAACAGGCGGCAACGCTGGAGCAGATGCAGGTGCTTGCGCAGCAAAACCTTACTGAACAGCGCCTTTTGCCCACGGAGCATCTGTTTTTATGCTATCGCGCGCTTGTCGTTACAGAAAGGCAGGCGACCCGTTTTAAAAATGGTGGGGCGCTGGATCTTACAAGAACTTCGTTACATAATGGGGATTGTCAAGACGGCAGTCTTTTCCGTGTAAAAGATCCACAGGGCGTGTTCTTAGGGCTGGGCGTTGTGCGCAAGGCGCGCGGACAACTGGCGGTATGGAAGCTTTTTTGCGCGCAGGGATAAAAGAAGAATTTCCCCGGCTGTGAAGGGTAAAGGGTTCCCTTATGCAGCCGGGGGTTTTTATGTAGCTTTTGTAAAAAAGACAAGCTTTTTGTTTATAAAATACAAAAAAATAACAGAAAATCTATAAAAAATGCTGCTTTTTAAAAGAGATGGTACTTTCATACATTTTACACACTGGTTACGAATTTGTAACAAATTATTCGTGAAAAATGTATAAAATTAAGCGCCTGTTTAGCTAAATTTCGCAGAAACACCGCGTTTTTGAGCAATTTCCAAAACTTTACAAAGTTGTAATAATATTGTAAACTAGAAACCGTTGCAAAACCGCAGCAATAAAATGCAGAATCAAAAAGGAGTGAACGAGGAGCCAAGCTCCCACTTTTTATGAGGAAAAAAGCGATTGCACTGCTTCTTTGCGTTGCCTTGGTAGCCTGCAGCATTTTGGGTCTGACCGTAAGCGCAAAAGAAGTAACGGAAGAAGTATTACAACTGAATGTAAACCAGATAGAACTGAAGGTAGGGGCATCTCAGCCGCTGGAAACCAATTTGCAGTTTACAGAAGAAGAGGCCGCTGCGCAAAGGATTATCTGGCAGTCTGATGACAACAGCGTGGCAACGGTAAATTCAAACGGCGTGCTCAGGGCAAAGACTCCGGGGACGACAACCGTTACCTGTTTGCTTGCAGACAGAAAAACCAATGCAATGCTGGCAAGCGACACTTGCGAGGTTACCGTTTCTTACGCCAATACGCTGGTATTGAACACGCATGCGATCAAATGGCCCGTTGGAAGGGCCGGGTCGTATAAGCCACAGATTACAGGCGATACGTCAGCTGTGCAGACCGTGTGGAAATCCAACAATACAAAGGTTGCAACGGTCAATGCAAATGGCAAGCTGTTTGCTGTAGGCAAGGGCAGCGCGACCATCACCTGCACGCTGGTGGATAAGAAAACGGGCGCTACAGTTGCGACCGACACCTGCAGCGTTACCGTATACCAGCCGGTAAGCAAAATTACGTTGAATACGCACGCGATCAAATGGCCTGTGGGCAGAGCGGGGTCGTATAAGCCCACGGTGTCCCCTGCAAGCGCAAACAACAAAGCGCTTACCTGGAAATCCAGCAATACAAAGGTTGCCACCGTAGATGCAAACGGCAAGCTGCGGGCGGTTGCGCCCGGCACGGCGACGATTACATGCACTGCCAAGGACGGCAGCGGGGTTAAAGATACCTGTAAGGTGACCGTGTACCAACCTGTTACAAAAGTAAAGCTTAATACAAATAAAATCAGCTGGGAGGTTGGCACCAGTGGTTCGTTTAAGCCGACAGTGTCGCCAAGCAACGCAACCAATAAGGCGCTTACCTGGAAATCCAGCAATACAAAGGTTGCAACGGTCAATGCAAACGGCAAGCTGACAGCAGTCAGCCCAGGAACCACGACGATTACGTGTACCGCCAAGGACGGCAGCGGCAAAAAGGATACCTGCGTCGTTACCGTAAAGGCAAAGAAATATACGCAGGACGACCTGTTCTGCATGGCAGCCGTGATCTGGCAGGAGGCCGGCGCGCTGTATTGCAGCGACCAGCTGCAGCTGATGGTTGGCAACGTTGTGATGAACCATGTTGCGCATCCCAGCTTCCCCAATACGGTAAGAGGCGTTATCACACGGCCCGGCGCGTATGGTACGATGGGCTGGACGGGTGTGAGCATCCCGACGCCGACAGACGCGTTTATGGAGCGCGCGATTGACAGATGCTATGCAAATGCAAAGAAAATTCTGGAGGGTACAAGAGTGCTCCCGGAAAACGTGATCTATCAGGCGGGCTTTGTACAGGGCAGCGGTGTTTATGCGTACCGGGAAGGCGTATACTTCTGTTATGAATAAGAAAAAATGATAAAAATAAAAACAAAACCGCCCGCAAGCATTGCTTGCGGGCGGTTTTACATGCCTGCGCAGGCTTTAAAAAGCCGAACAAAGTCCACCGCTCTGCTTTTGTAGTTGGAAAGAAAAGGGGCAAGGCGGGTGAGTTTAAAGCTTATCGATCATTTTTGCAATATATTTTTGCATCAGCAATACATCACTGGTGGAGAGGATGGTATTTTGGTCGGTGTCCGAGGCCTGTTGCTGCTGCGTCGTAAGCGTGGCCGACTTGGCAAGAAATTTTTGCAGGGTAAGCACGTCGCTGGTCGTTATCTTGTTGTCGCCGTTTAGATCGCCCCTGGATAGCGACAGAGGAACAAAGGCAACCTGGTTTTCCTGCGCGTAGGCCTGTGCCACACTGTCCGGATAGCCATAGATGGTAAAGGCTTCGTACTGTTCTTCATATGCGTTGTAGCCAAACGCTGCATAACCTATGGAAGTAACGCTAAGCGGGATGGTAACGCTGGTAAGGGAATCACAGCCAGTAAATGCGCCGCTTTCAATATGCGTTACACCTGAAGGAATGCTGACAGAAGACAGGTTTGTACACTTTACAAAGGCGTTTGTTCCAATTTCTTTTACACTGTCCGGCAAAACAATTTCTTTCAGCCCGCTGCATCCGGAAAAGGCGCTTTGCGCGACAGAAACGGTCCCGGGATTAAGCGTAAGGGAGGTGTCCTGCGGCATGCTTCCTTTATATACATATGCGACTCTGCCCGCATAGACAAGCCCGTCCGATTGGCTTTCCAGCCACGCGGTCTTTGCAAACGCCTGTCCGCCAACCGTATGTAAACTGTCCGGAAATTGTAAATCTGTTAGCTTTTCGCAGTTAAAAAAGGCGGACATTTCAATTTTTGTCAGTGTGGCTGGAAAAGAAATCTTTTCCAGATTCCTGCAGTTTGCAAAAGCGGACGATTGGATATTCTCTATCCCATCTGGAAGAATCATTTCTGTTAAAAAGCTGCAGCCGGAAAAAGCCTGCGCAGCAATTGCCTTTGTACCTTCCTTTAATTGGACTGTCGCCGCTCCGGTATTCCCTTTATATTGATAAACGGTTTGCCCGGCGTATACAACGCCGTCGGGTTGATTTTCAAGCCATGCGGTCTGTTCAAACGCATCTGCTCCAATGGAAAGCGGCTGCTCTGCAAAGGAAATATGCAGCAGATTGGTACAGCGCAGAAAGGCCATAGATTCGATAACCTGTACATGGTCCAAATTGATCGATGTAAGGTTGGAGCAATCGCCAAAGGCGTTCATGCCAATACGGTGGATGCTCTCTGGCAAAGTAACTTCGCGTAGCGTTGAATGAAAAAGAAACGCGTTGGATGAAATGTCTGTAACGGGGCGGTTCTGTACGGTGGCGGGAATGGATACGGTGTCGGCGCTTGCGTTATACCGAAAAACGGAAAGCGTGCCGTCGTCGTTTTCTACATAGAGAAAATCGCCCTCCGTAATATAGGGCGCGGTTGCCCCAACTTGTAACGGAACAAAAGCACAAAGCAGCAGCAAAACGGCCAAAAAAATAGAGACAGTGTGTTTGCATTTTTTCATAAAATCCCTTCTTTCATTGTTTTTTCGCAGAAATATATCGTTTTGTTAAACGGTGCTATCCATATTATACACAAAAACTCCGGCTTTTACAAGGAGTTGTTTTGTGCATTCAAAATAAAAAACAGGCGCGGGGAAACCCGCGCCTGTCAAAGGACTGCTTTGTTCAAGCGTTATTTTATTTTCCAAAGCTCGGTAGCATATTGCAGGATTGTTCTGTCAGAAGAGAACAGCCCGGCGTTTGCAACGTTCTTCAGACATTTTCTGCCGAAAGAGATCCTGTCGGAATAATCGTTATTGGCCTTAATTTTGGCTTCTACATAAAGCGGCAGATCGTACAGCAGGTAGTAATGGTCGGCTGCATGCCAGGAGGCGCCCTCAATCAGCGAAGCGTGCAGCTCTTTAAAGCTACCCTCGCCGGTTGCGCCGCCGTCGTCAAACGTACCGTCGATCAGCGTATCCACAACCTTTTTGATCTGCGCGTTGCTTTCGTAGATCTTTTTCGGGTCGTAGCCTTCTTTTGCAAGGCGGTTGATGTCTTCTACGCGTGCGCCGAAGATATACTCGTTTTCCTCGCCGGCCTGCTGTGCAATTTCAACGTTTGCGCCGTCATAGGTACCAAGCGTTACGGCGCCGTTGAGCATAAACTTCATGTTGCCTGTACCGGAGGCTTCTGTCCCGGCGGTAGAGATCTGCTCGGAAATATCGGCCGCTGTTACAATCTTCTCCGCGTAAGATACGTTGTAATTTGACACAAACATGACTTTCAGCTTATCCTTGGTGTCGGGGTCGCTGTTCACAAGCTTTGCAATCTCGTTGATATACTTGATGATAGCCTTGGCCCTTGCATAGCCGGGAGCCGCCTTTGCGCCAAAGATAAACGCAGTTGGGTTCCAGTTTTTCAGCTCGCCGTTTTTCAGCTTGAAATAAATATCGACAATCGAGAAGGCATTTAAAAGCTGCCTTTTGTATTCGTGCAGACGCTTTACCTGGATATCAAAGATAAAGGACGGATCCACGTCAAAATTGTCGTGATGCTTCATATATGCTGCAAGCTCGGCTTTCTTTTCGGCTTTGATTGCATTAAACTGCGCAACCGTTTCGTCGTCGAGCATATCGTTGAGCTTTGCAAGCTCGTCCAGATTGCGGATCCAGCCGTCGCCAATTCTGTCTGTAATAAATTTGGAAAGCTGCGGATTGCAAAGACCCAGCCAGCGGCGCTGTGTGATGCCGTTGGTTTTATTTTGGAAGCGCTCGGGATAAATTGCATACCAGTCGGACAAAACGTCGTGTTTTAAAATTTCCGTATGAATCCAGGCAACGCCGTTTGTATAGCTGGAAGCGTAAATAGCAAGCCTTGCCATATGAACCACGCCGCCGTCTATAATGCGCATGTCGTCCAGCTTTGTGCGGACAGGCTTCGGTTCCTTTTTTGCTTTTTCTTCCGCTTCTGCGTCCTCTTCCGTCTGCTCTGGTGTTGCCTGTGCAGAGGCAGGGACATTGAGGCCTTTTTCGGACAGATCCTTTACAAGGCGCTGGTCAATCTGCTCAATAATTGCAAAAATATCCGGAATGACGCTTTGCATGAGGTCAATGTTCCATTTTTCAAGAGCTTCCGACATGACGGTGTGGTTTGTATAAGCAAATGTTTTCTGTGCAATTTCATAAGCCTGGTCAAAGGAAAGGCCGTCTGCTGTCAGAAGGCGGATCAGCTCAGGAATTGCAACGACGGGATGCGTGTCGTTGAGCTGAATGGCGCAATGCTGCGCAAATTTGCTGTAATCATTGCCGTTTTTCTTTTTGTAGCGTTTGATAATATCCTGTATAGACGCGCTGCAGAAGAAATATTGCTGCTTTAAGCGCAAAATTTTGCCTTCATAGCTGTTGTCGTTTGGATACAGGACCTTGGAGATGTTTTCCGCAGCGTTCTTTTCTGCGACAGCTTCGTTATATTTGCTGTTGTTAAAATCAAGGAAGTTAAAATCATGCACAGCTTCCGCCTGCCATAAACGAAGGGTATTGACGTTGTCTGTACCGTAGCCGATGACTGCCATATCGTAAGGAACAGCGTTTACGGTTTGGTCGGCAAAGGTAACCGTTACAATGTCTTCTTCCCTGCGGATGCACCACGGGTCGCCAAAATGCTGCCAGTCGTCTGCGACTTCTACCTGGAAGCCGTTTTCGATCAGCTGCTTGAACAGGCCGTATTTATAGCGGATGCCATAGCCGTCGAGCGGTACGTCCTGTGTTGCGGCGCTGTCCAGAAAACATGCGGCAAGACGTCCCAGGCCGCCGTTGCCCAGCGCGGCGTCGTCAATGTCTTCAAATATATTGATGTCAATGCCCTTTTCTGCCAAAATCTGCTTGACGTCTTCCAAAATGCCCATGCAGTAAAGGTTGTTGTACATCATGCGTCCCATCAAAAACTCTGCAGAAAAATAATATGCTCTGCGCATGTTTGCGTGATTTTCCCTGCTCTTTTCCCATCTGTCTGCAATCTCACCCATCATGACTTTACCGACAACCATATGCAGTTCAGAGGGCGTAAGCTCCTCTATTTTTTTGCAATATGCATTTTTAGCCGTTTGGATAAGATTATCTTTGATACGGTTTTGCTCCATTGGTTCGTCATCCTCCAGTCTACCATATGTCTTTGACAATTTCCTTAATCTATATGCTAACTCTTTAGAGAGAGCCCCCTGTTTTATACGCCATTCCCAGTTGCCGCCCAAAGTTGACGGAATATTCATCCTGGCCTGCGTGCCCAAGCCCAGGATGTCTTGCATTTGAATAATGGCATAATCGGCAACGCTTGCGTATGCCGTGCGGATAATACCCCAGTTATAGCCTTCTTCTTTGGAAAGATGGCAGTAGTTCACTGCAAATTCTACATCTTTTTCCTGCGCGCTGTCAAACCAGCCCATAATGGTGTCGTTGTCATGCGTGCCGGAATATACTACGCAGTTTGTAGTGTAATTGTGCGGCAGATAGTTGTTTTCTTCGGTGCTGTCAAACGCAAATTCCAGCACCTTCATACCAGGGTAACCGGAATCTTGCAGAAGCTTTTTTACGCCGGGCGTTAAAAAGCCAAGGTCTTCTGCAATAATGGGTATATCGCCAAGCTTCTTTTTCATCAGCTCAAAGAACCGGATCCCGGGACCTTCCATCCACTTGCCGTTTTTGGCGTTTTCAGCCGGGTAAGGAATGGCATAGTAAGAATCAAAGCCTCTGAAGTGGTCGATTCTTGTGATATCAAACAATTTGGCGTTCCCGGCTATGCGCTTAAACCACCAGTCGTATTTTGTTTTCTTCAGATAAGACCAGTCATAAAGCGGGTTGCCCCACAGTTGACCGGTTGCGGAAAAATAATCCGGCGGGCAGCCTGCCACGCAAACGGGATTGCGATCTTTATCCAGCCAGAACACCTCTGGATTGGACCAGGTGTCTGCGCTGTCCATAGCGACGTAAATGGGAATATCGCCTACAATTAAAATCCCCAGGGAGTTTACATAGGATTTAAACTTTTCCCATTGCTTGAAGAAAAGGTATTGTACAAACATCCAATACCGGATCTCGTACTGAAGCTTTTCCTTGTACTGCGCAACGGCCTTTGGTTTTCTTAACCGAATGTCCTCGTCCGGCCACTGTGTCCATGCCTGCATCTGAAAGCTCTTTTTTACAGCCATATACAGCGCATAGTTTTCAAGCCAGTCTGCATTTTCTTTTATAAAGGCTTCAAACGCGCGGGTATCTTTTTCGCCGGCGCACTTTGAGAAATTGGAAAAAGCACTGTACAAAACGTCAAAACGTGCGTTATAAATTTTTTCGTAATCGACCTTTTCCGGGTCGTCGCCCCAGTCGCGGTCTTTTATGTCGTTTTTGCTGATATAGCCTTCTTCTACAAGCGTGTCCAGGTCGATCATGTACGGGTTGCCCGCGTAGGTTGAAAAAGACTGGTATGGGGAGTCCCCATAGCTTGTGGGGCCTACGGGGAGAAGCTGCCAGATTTTTTGCCCCGACGCCTTTAAAAAGTCGGCAAACTCGTAAGCTTCTTTTCCAATGGTGCCTATGCCATAGGGAGTGGGAAGGGATGTAATGGGCATCAATATGCCCG
Organism: uncultured Oscillospiraceae bacterium; assembly: GCA_900541565.1. GTDB lineage: Bacteria > Bacillota > Clostridia > Oscillospirales > Acutalibacteraceae > Scatavimonas > Scatavimonas merdipullorum. Next base: position 40,174 of record UQKB01000002.1, on the reverse strand, counting down.
CGCATCTTGCCATAAAACCAGCTCCAATCATAAAAAATCGTTTTATTGCTTTGTACTATTGTACGGCCGGCCTGCTGCGGCTGAAGCTTGCAGCCGCCCAAAGGAAAAAGTGCATGCGCACAATTACCACCGGTCTATCAGTTTACCATAAAATGACATGTTAAGCAAGAGGAATATTCACGATACAACGGGATTAAAAGCAAAGGAAACTGCACGTTTTATACGATAAAATGCGTAAATTTACCGACCCAGTGCCTGTAACGCACTGTATAAGGCGACACAGGCGGCTGTATGACGTATGCACTGCCTGCCGCCATCCCCGGCGTCTGCAAGAAGGGCTTTTATAACGGTTGTGCTGTCTGTTGTGCTGCAACCGATAAAAACCAGCCCTACCGGCTTTTCTTTGGTGCCGCCGGACGGCCCGGCTATGCCTGTTGTGGAAATCCCAATATCTGCGCCCGCCAGCCGCCGAACACCCTGTGCCATCTGTGCTGCCGTTTGCATGGATACGGCGCCGTACTGTGAAAGCGTTTTTGCGTCTACCTGTAAAAGCTGTTCCTTTATATGGTTTGCGTACGCGCAGATACCGCAGTCAAACACGGAGGATGCGCCGGGGACAGAGGTGATTTTTTCACAGATCAGTCCGCCGGTGCAGCTTTCGGCGGCGGCAATTTTGCAGCCGCTTTGCTTTAGCGCTGACACCAGCATAGGCGCAAGCTGCGCTTCTGTAAGACTTTTGCCTGTAAGCAAGGTGTAAAATTCTGTGGCGGTCACAAAAAGACTTCCTTCCAATTTTATCCAGAAAAGCTTCTGGTATACTGCTATTCTGTACCAAAAAGTTTTAAAAACACGTTACATAATAACAGATGCCCATAAATTGTCAACCAATATTTTAATTTTTGCTGTTTTATACAATATGTATGTTTGCAATCGCACGCTTTCTCTGTTATATTATAAAAAGCTCACCGAAAAGGGATACGAGCAAAAAGGGGGGGCGGCTATGGCCTGGTTTTTTACAGACGAAGTTTTTGAAGATACCGTCGAGATTACGGGGGAGGACGCCCGTCATATTATAAAGTCGCTTCGGATGGAAGCAGGCGAGCAGATCACTCTATGCAGCCCAGACAGCATACAGCATACGTGTGCGATTGAAACCATCGCGCACGACTGTGTGGTTGCAAAAGTTTTAGAAAGCCGGCCCTGCCAAAACGAGCCAAGCGTGCAGGTGACGTTGTATCAGGCGTTGCCAAAAGGAGATAAAATGGACCTGATTGTACAAAAGGCAGTGGAGCTTGGCGTGTATAAAATTGTGCCGGTCCTGACACAGCGGTGTGTTTCGCGGCCGGATGAAAAGGCGCTGTTCAAAAAATGTATGCGCTGGCAGAAAATTGCGCGCAATGCTGCGCAGCAGGCGCGCAGAGGGATGATCCCAAAGATAGAACCAACGCGCACGTTTACACAGGCTGTACAGTGCAGCGGGGCATATGACCAAACGATCCTTTTTTACGAATGCGGCGGTAAGCGTGTGGGCGATATCCTGCAACCGGCAGATAGAAGCATTGCGATTTTTATTGGAAGCGAAGGCGGCTTTACACCGGAGGAAGCGGCGCTGATACAGGCAAACAGAGGGGAAGCCGCTACGCTGGGAAAAAGGATCCTGCGCGCAGAAACGGCGCCGCTTGCGGCGTTATCTGTGATTATGTATACGACGGGGAACTTTGCATAAGAGGTATGATAAAAGGAAGGGGAGAATACAATGACGGTCGGCGTAATTTGTGCACTTGGGATTGAGGTCGAAGGGCTTAAAGCGGAAATGGAACGCAGAACAGAAATAACAGGAGCGCGGATGACCTATACGCAGGGCACAATCGGCGGCGTACAGGTTGTTGCAGTAGAATGTGGGATCGGTAAGGTCAACGCGGCAATCTGCGCCCAACAGATGATCGACCTGTTTAAGCCGGATATGATCGTCAACAGCGGAATAGCGGGCGCACTGAGCGAGCAGGTGGGAATTGCAGACATTGTGATTGCAGGCGACGTGGTGCAGCACGATATGGACGGAACCGCTATGGGCGACCCGCTTGGGGAAATATGGTTTCATGATGAAAAACGCATAGAGATCCCGGCAGATACAACCATTGTACAACGGCTTAAACAGGCGTGCGGGTCTTTAAAGGATACAAAAGTAGTGATAGGAAGAATTGCAACGGGCGATGTGTTTGTGGCCGGCAGAGAAAAGCGCCGGGCCATTTATGAGCACTTTGGCGCTTTGGCCTGCGAAATGGAAGGCGGGGCGATTGGGCAGGTCTGCTACAGAAACGGCGTGCCGTTTGGGATACTGCGCTGCATTTCCGACGATATTACGGAAAACGAATTTATGGATTATTTAAAATTTCGGAAAATTGCCGCTGAAAAATCCATTGCGGTTATTAAGGCGTTTCTTTCACAGCTTTAAGCAGCTGTCCTTCTATTTTTTGCACCGCCTGCAGCGCCTGTGCATAGTCCAGGTTTTTTACGGTGAAGGCATGGCGGGATTCAGAAAAAATATAAACCTTTACATTGCAGCTTTTGGTCCGGCGCTGAAAAATGCTCTGCCGGACCTGTATATACTGGATTTTTTCAAACGGAACGGCGTTTTCCGTGATATTCATACGCGTAAATCCGCGCAGCATGACCGCTTTGTCATTATAGGACAAGGCGGTTTTTTTAAACGCAACCACCCGAAACGCTGTCCATATGAGCAAAGCGGGAATGCAAAACAGCAGCAGCAAAAGCAGAATCTGGCTAAACAGCCCCAGCGCGTTTAAAAGAAACGCTGCGGGAACGACGCTGAGCAGGCAGAACAAAGGCAGGTATAAAAAGCTTTTCAGTCTTTTGGGCGGCGGCTGTATGCCAACGGTAAAATTAAGTGTTCGCCCGCTTAAGTTTGCAAGCGCACGCTCAAGCGACTGCTTGTCCTGCGCGGGGAGCAGCAGGCTTTTGTCACCCTTTGCCTTGCCGGAGCCGATCGTATGGATGTATACGCTCTTCAGGCGAAACAGCAGCATTAAAATACTCTGCCTGCCAGACAAAGCGTTGATTTTTTCTACCTCTGTAACAAACAGGTTGCGGCTGATAAGGCCGCGGCGGATGAGCAGCAGGTTTTCGCGCTTTTCTACAGAAAAACGCGCATAGCGTGCAACCTGCACAATATAAGCAACAAAATAGCCAAAGACAAGTATGCCGGCAATATAGGCGGCAACGGGCGGAAGCCCGATGGAAGCAATATAGATACCCAGGTTTACACCCTCGTACAGTTTTTCGCTGAATTCCTGCCCCAATATTGTGCCGACCCGTTTTATAAACGGAGCAAACAGAAGAAGACCGGTAAAGGAATTTGACCAGGTAGCCGCCATAAGCAAAATACGCCGCAGGGAGCTTTTGTAGATATAAGAAGCGCCCGTTTGCGGGTACAAAACGTTAAGTGCTTTTCCAGTTTGTTTGTAGGACAATACCAGACTGATATCACTTTTGTTTTTGATGGAGCCGGGTGTGTCTATATGGAGCTTTTGCGCGCCAAACAGGCCCGGAAAAATATTTTTCTGTACCGATACCGACTGGACGCAGCGCTGCGGGACGTGTGCGCTGCGCCTTGCAAACCAGCCGTGCCGCAGGTAAATCCCTTTTCTGCCCGCGCGGTAGACAATGCTGCGGTATTCTAAAACGGCGGCAAAGACCAGGCACAGAACAAACAGGATATTCACGCCGACGGCGCCAATGATTTCGGCAATGCTTTGCGGAGCAAAAAGCAGATATTGCAAAAGCGGGATGATCAAAAGGTATGTAAAACGCGATAAATAGGTATAAATTGTGTAGGGGTGTGCATTTTTATAGATATTGCGCTTGTTTTTTTTCAATTTGCACACCTCCGCAGACTCTGTTTTGTACAGAGCATATTTTGCTATCCGTCCGCCAGGATCAAGTGGATTGGTCGCCCAGCAGCTTTTTGAGCCGGATTACGCTTTGCTCGTCCACCTGGTTGAGTATGACGATGGACCCGGCGGTATGAAAAAAGACGGAGTGGATATGGCAAAGCCGCTGCATGGGCGTTTGTACGTATTCTGTATATTGAATCCGGTCTGTTGTTAGTTTGTACCGTTTATGAAAAATTACGCCTTTTTCCAAAAGCAGGCTGTCTTTATAAAGGATAAAAAAATAGCTCCGGTACAGGGCTGGAATATAAAACACCATGACCGCAAGGTAGAGCAGCGCGCATAAAACGCCCAAAGTACAGGCGACCCATGGGCTGAAGACGAAGATTGCGCCGCACAAAAAGGCGCACAGCACCACTACTGCGGTTGCGCGCAGGCGCCAGATAAAAACCGCGGCAGGCGCAAGACGGGTCTTTTCCATATGCAGTCCTCCTGATAAAAAATCAATGTATACATACATTATGCCAAAAAGAACATGTAAAAATTTTATTTAACAGAAATATAAATGTGTATTGACAAAAAGCGTGTAGTTGGATAAAATATAGAAAACAATAAAACTGGTAAATGCGACGACAGGGAAGAGTATTTTGGCTTTGCGTTTTCAGAGAGCCGCCGGTTGGTGCAAGGCGGCAGCGTATCTATAAAGAAAATCACCCTTGAGCAGTCCGCTGAAATGTAGCAGGTAAGCGAGACCGGCTGCCCGCCGTTATACGGGAAAGCATTCGGCTGAAAGGCCCGATGCTCAAAGAGGCCTGTGTAAAAAGCAGGCAAGCAGAGTGGTACCGCGAAGCATGGCTTTCGTCTTTGTAAAAAGGACGAAAGCCATTTTTATTGATACCGGCATTTGCCCAGGGGCGGCCAGCGTGCGCATTTATACGAAAAACAGGATTGGGTGGAAAATAATGAAACTGACAGGAGCAAAAGTGCTTGCAGAATGCCTTTTAGAGCAGGGTGTGGATACCGTATTTGGGTATCCGGGCGGCGCGGTGCTGGATATTTATGACGCGCTTTACATGTACAGCGAACAGATCCGGCATATTATGACGGCCCATGAGCAGGGCGCCGCGCACGCGGCGGACGGATATGCGCGCGCAACAGGAAAAACAGGCGTTGTGATTGCGACCTCCGGTCCCGGCGCGACAAACCTGGTTACGGGGATTGCTTCGGCTTATATGGATTCTTCCCCGATCGTAGCCATTACGGGCAACGTGTCGCGCGATTTGCTGGGACGCGACAGCTTTCAGGAGGTCAATATAAAGGACATTGTAAAGCCCGTGACAAAAGCAAGCTTCCAGGTTATGCGCCCGCAGGAGCTTGCCCCTACGATCAGAAAGGCGTTTTTTATTGCGCAAACAGGAAGAAAGGGACCGGTGCTGGTTGATATTCCAAAGGATATTACGGCGCTTGAAACGGAATATCAAAAAGAAACGCCGGAAAAACCGCAGCCGCCGACGCTGCCGTCAGAAAAAGAGCTGGAGCAGGCAGCACGCCTGGTTGAAGCGGCACAGCGCCCGCTGATTTACGCAGGTGGCGGCGTAATCAGCGCGGATGCGTCAAAAGAGCTTGCAGCTTTTGCAGAAAGGATTGACGCGCCGGTGTGCTGCTCTTTGATGGGAATGGGAGCCATACCGGGCAGCCATCCGCTGTTTGCAGGAAATATAGGCATGCACGGCGTTTATGAAACAGGCCTTGCGACCAGGCAGGCCGACCTGATCCTTGCGCTGGGCGCACGGTTTTCCGACCGGGTGGCGGGCGACCGGGCGCGCTTTAGGGAACGCGCAAAGATTTTACATGTAGATATTGACCAAAGGGAGATCCACAAAAACGTAAAGGCGGATTGCTGGCTGTGCGGAGATGTAAAGACGGTGCTGCGCCAGTGGATGCGCCATATACAGCCGCAGAAGCATACCGCATGGCTTGGGCAGATACAGCAATGGAAGAAAGAGGCGCCGAAAAAGGCCGTCAGCCGGCAAGGGCTGCCCACGCCGCAGTATATTTTACAAGCGCTCTGCCGTCAAAAGGATGATGAAGACAGAATTGTCACAGATGTTGGCCAGCACCAGATGTGGACGGCGCAGGAATGCAGCTTTAACCGGCCGCGGACCTTTTTGACTTCCGGCGGGCTTGGAACAATGGGCTTTGGTATGGGCGCGGCGATCGGCGCGCAGGCGGCGCTTCCGCACAAGCGCGTGACGCTGATTACAGGCGACGGCAGCTTTCATATGAATTTAAACGAGCTTGTGACGCTTAAATCGTATAAGCTGCCGGTAGTGGTTGCGATTATGAACAACTCTGTTTTAGGGATGGTGCGGCAATGGCAGAAGCTGTTTTACGGCGGACGATTTTCACAGACCGACCCGCACCGGTCCACAGATTTTGCAGCGCTTGCAAGGGCGTTTGGAATAGAGGCGATGACGGTTGATTCTTATCAGGAGGTTGCGCCGGTGGTAGAAAAAGCGTACGGGCTGCACGCGCCGGTTGTGATAGATTTCCGTATTTCGCCGGATGAAAACGTGCTGCCGATGATCCCCCCGGGGAAAACGGCGGACGATATGATTTTGGATTTATGGTAAGAGGCAGGCGGGCTGAGAAAGGGTGGTTTTTTATGAAGCCGGTTGTTGAAATACTCGACTCTACATTGCGCGACGGCGCCCAGGGGGAGGGCATTTCCTTTTCTGTTGAGGATAAGCTCAGTATTGTAAAGGCACTTGACCAGATAGGCATACAGTATATTGAAGCGGGAAATCCCGGATCCAATCCAAAGGATCTGGAATTTTTCCGGCGCGCAGGTACGCTTTCGCTGCTTCATGCGCGACTGGTGGCCTTTGGGAGCACCAGACGGAAAAACGTACAGGTTGAGCAGGACAAAAATATTCAAGCCCTGCTTTCTGCAAATACGTCCGCCGTTGCCGTTTTTGGAAAGTGCTGGCGCTTGCATGTGAAGGAAATCCTGTCTACAACGGCGCAGGAAAACCTGCAGATGATTTTTGATACATGCAGGTATTTGAAGGAACAGGGAAAGACCGTGTTTTTTGACGCTGAGCATTTCTTTGACGGATATAAGGACGATCCCCAGTTTGCCATGCAGGCATTGCAGGCCGCCTGTGACGCGGGGGCGGACCGCCTTGTTCTGTGCGACACAAACGGGGCGGCGTTTCCGGATGAAATTTTTGAAATTACAAAAAAAGTAAACGATCAGTTTGGGGGCAGAGTAGGCATTCATACGCACAATGACCGTGCGATGGCTGTTGCAAACACCATTATGGCGGTCAAGGCGGGCGCTGTTCAGGTGCAGGGTACGTTTTTGGGCATTGGGGAGCGTTGCGGCAACGCAAACCTGTGCTCCATTCTTCCCAATCTATTGCTTAAAATGCATATAGACTGCATACCGCAGGAAAACCTCAAGCGGCTTACTGCAACTGCCCGTGAAATAGCGGAGATTTCCAATACTTCCATTAAGAAAAACGAACCGTTTGTCGGGACTAGCGCGTTTGCGCATAAAGCGGGGATGCATGCCGACGGTGTGCTGAAGCTTCCGCGGTCTTTTGAGCATATCAAGCCGGAAAGCGTTGGAAATGAAAGGCGGTTTTTGATGTCGGAAATGTCCGGGCGCACGGCAGTGCTGGAAAAGGTGAAGAAAATAGACCCGCACATCACCAAGGACAGTCCCCAGACAACGCGTATTTTAAATGCGCTCAAAAAAAAGGAGCAGGAGGGCTATCAGTTTGAAGGCGCAGATTCCAGCTTTGAAATGCTGGTGCGCAAGACCCTTGGGAGCTATCGGCCCTTTTTTGAGCTGACCAATTATAAAATTGTAACGGGCCGCCCATGTGAGCAAAATTACAGCGCTACAGCTACGGTTAAAATCCGGGTGGGCGAGCAAGACCAGCTGATGGCGGCCGAGGGCAACGGACCGATCAACGCAATAGACAAAGCGCTGCGCGCCGCGTTGGAGGTTTTTTATCCTTCGCTTAAAAAAATGCGTCTGATCGACTATAAGGTTAGGGTGATGGATTCCAAACAGGCAACCGGTGCCGTTGTGCGTGTTTTGATCACCTCTACAGACGGCGGGCGTGTCTGGACGACGGTGGGCGTGTCGCAGGACGTGGTGGAAGCCAGCCGCCTGGCGCTTACGGAATCCATAGAATATAAACTGATTACAGACGCGCAAGCATAAGATACGGGATTTTGCAGGAAATGTTAACGGAATATTCATATTTTATGCAGTAAAAGGTTTGTTTTTCTTCCGGAAATCATGTATAATAGAAAACAGTAGATGACTTTTATTCATTTATTAAGAGCCGCCCGACGTGTCCCGCGGCGCTTACCCAAAACAGGAAAAGGAGTGAGGAATATGCAGGCTAAAAACAAGTTCAGCGAAATTACCCCGGAGGTTATGGCTTTAAGTGAGATGTGTATAAAAAACAGCAGCATCGATCCGACGCTATATACAAAGTATGACGTAAAAAGGGGGCTGCGCGATTTAAACGGGCAGGGCGTGCTTACCGGCCTTACGGAGATTTCAGAGGTCTGCTCTACAGAGCTTGTGGACGGCAAACGGATTCCTGTGGACGGCAAGCTGTTTTACAGGGGCTACGATGTGGAGGAAATTGTAAAGGGCTTTATCAGGGATGAGAGGTTTGGTTTTGAAGAGGTCACCTATCTTCTTCTGTTTGGAAAGCTTCCAACCCAGGAGGAGTTGAATCAATTTACGCAACTGCTTGACTATTACCGTACGCTTCCTACAAGTTTTGTGCGCGATATTATTATGAAATCCCCCAGCAAGGATATCATGAACGCGATGGCAAGAAGCGTTTTGACGCTGTATTCTTACGATGAAAACCCGGAGGATACTTCTATCCCGAATGTGCTGCGGCAATGTTTGCAGCTGATATCGCTTTTCCCGATTTTGTCTGTTTACGGCTTTCAGGCTTACGGCTATTATCATGAAAACAAAAGCCTTGTGATCCACACCCCCCAGCCGGAGCTTTCTACAGCGGAAAATATTTTATATATGTTAAGGCTGGACAGCAAATATACGCGGCTGGAGGCAAAGCTTCTGGATATGGCGCTGGTGCTTCACGCAGAGCACGGCGGCGGGAACAACTCTACCTTTACCACGCATGTTGTAACCTCTTCCGGAACAGATACCTACTCTGCCATAGCGGCGGCGCTTGGTTCTTTAAAAGGGCCGAAGCACGGCGGTGCCAATATTAAGGTTGTGCAGATGTTTGACGACATTAAGGCGCATGTAAAGGATTATAAAGACGAAGAAGAAATCGGCGCGTATGTCAGGAAGATCTTACATAAAGAAGCGTTTGATAAATCCGGCCTGGTTTATGGGATGGGCCATGCCATTTATTCGCTTTCCGACCCCAGAGCGCGGGTCTTTAAGCACTTTGTGGAAAGCCTTTCCAAGGAAAAGGGCAGGGAGGACGAATTTATCCTGTATTCGAATGTGGCAAAGCTTGCATCGCAGATCATTGCAAAGGAAAGAAAGATTTACAAGGGTGTAAGCGCCAATGTGGACTTTTACAGCGGCTTTGTTTACAGCATGTTGGATTTGCCCACCGAGCTTTATACGCCGCTGTTTGCAATTGCAAGGATTGCCGGTTGGAGCGCCCACAGAATTGAAGAGCTGGTCAATCCAAGCAAGATTATCCGTCCTGCGTATATGAATGTGCAGGAAAGGCGGCCCTATGTGCAGATCCAGGACAGGTAAGCAAAACGTGCAGTTTATGCGTTTTTAACAGGCACAAAGCTTTGTGCCTGTTTTTTTGCATGTGCCCTGTGCCTTTGCGTGGGCATGTAAAGAAAAAGGGGGCCGTACGGCAGGCAGGTTTGCCGGCGCTGCGGCTGATCATGGCATGGCTGTACAGGGTTTGGAAGCAGCGGCAGCCACCACATATTTACACTTTACAATGTGCGGTACGGTGTGTTATAAATGGTAGTGGACTTTCAGGTAAAGAGTCGAAAAAAGCAAATTTTTAATAAGTTGTTAATTTTTTCACAATTTAGTTTTTGTTTTTCTTTAGAATTAAACGCAGTACGCTTTATTATATAATAATATAATAGCTTTTTGGGAGGGTCGGCGTTTTGAGAATAGGATTGGATATTGGCTCAACGACGGTAAAATGTGTTGTGTTAAGCGATGAAAATAAAATAATATATAAGACATACGAGCGCCACTATTCTCAGATTACGCAGAAAATTGCAGACATATTAAGTGTGGTGCGCCGTGAGGTCAAGGGTGCGGAGCACGCGCTGATTGCGCTGTCCGGTTCTGCCGGTATGGGTGTTGCAGACCGTTGTGGGCTGGATTTTGTTCAGGAGGTATATGCCACAAGAGTGGCGGCAAATACCTTTATACCGGGAACAGACGTTATTATTGAGCTGGGCGGCGAGGATGCAAAGATCCTTTTCCTTACAGGCGGTATGGAGGTAAGGATGAACGGTTCCTGTGCCGGCGGCACGGGAGCGTTTATTGACCAGATGGCAACACTTTTAAATGTGCCGCTGGAGCAGATGGATGCGCTGGCTTCTGAGCATGAAAAAACGTATACCATAGCTTCCCGCTGCGGTGTGTTTGCAAAAACGGATATTCAGCCGCTTTTAAACCAGGGGGCAAGAAAAAGCGATATTGCCGAAAGCATTTTTGCCGCAGTTGTAAACCAGACGGTTGCAGGGCTTGCGCAGGGCCGGGAAATTAAGGGGAACGTTGTATATTTGGGCGGCCCGCTTACGTTTATGTCACGCCTGCGCCTGCGCTTTGATAAGGTTTTGCAGACAAAGGGTGTATGTCCCGAAAATTCGCTGTATTATGTGGCTTGCGGTGCGGCACTGTGCGCAGAAAAAGCGGTGGATTTTGATGCTGTAATTGAGAAGGTGGAGCATTACAGCGGCAGTGGGAATTTTGCATTTAACAAGCCCCTGTTTGAAAATAAGCAGGCGTATGAAGCCTTTGTACGGCGCCACAGCCAGGCGGATGTGGAAAAAAAAGATCTGAAAAGCTATCGGGGCAGCGTATATGTTGGCATGGACGCAGGCTCTACAACGGTAAAGTCTGTTGTTATGGGGCAAAACGGGGAACTGCTGTATTCTAAATATCAGCCCAACAGCGGGAATCCGGTGCCGATTATCAAAAGCTTTTTAGAAGAGCTGTATGCGCTGCGCCCGGATCTTGAGATTGCGGCTTCGGCCGTTACAGGCTATGGGGAAGAAATTATTAAAAACGCATTTTGCGTAGATTACGGGATTGTTGAAACGGTTGCGCATTTTTCTGCTGCAAAGCGCTTTATGCCGCAGGTGGAATTTGTTATTGATATTGGCGGGCAGGACATTAAATGCTTTAAAATACACAACGGTACGATTGACAACATTTTCTTAAATGAGGCGTGCTCATCCGGCTGCGGTTCCTTTTTGCAGACCTTTGCAAATGCGTTGGGATACAAGATTGAGGATTTTTCAAAGCTTGGGCTTTTTGCAAAGCAGCCGGTCGATTTGGGGTCGCGCTGTACGGTGTTTATGAACAGCTCTGTCAAGCAAGCGCAAAAGGACGGCGCAACTATGGAGGACATTTCTGCCGGGCTTTCTATCAGCGTTGTAAAAAACGCGCTGTACAAGGTGATCCGTGCGTCCAGCCCGCACGAGCTTGGGGAGCATATTGTCGTGCAGGGCGGAACCTTCCTTAACGACGCGGTGCTGCGCGCCTTTGAAAAAGAAATGGGCGTTGAGGTGGTGCGGCCTTCTATTTCCGGTCTGATGGGCGCATACGGTGCGGCGCTTTATGCGCAGAGCAAGGAGGCCAAGGCCGGCAGCAAAAGCACAATTTTGGACGCACAGGCGCTTAAATCGTTTCAGCATGAAATACAGGTTGTTTCCTGCGGCCTGTGCCAAAACAACTGCAGGCTGACCGTCAACAAATTTGCAGACGGCAGGAAATATATAGGCGGCAACCGCTGTGAGCGGCCAATAACGAAAAAAGCGCCGGGAAAAACGCTGAACATGTACGAATATAAGCTGGGGCTTTTACAATCTTATAAGCCGCAGAAGGGGCCCAGGGGGAAGATAGGTCTTCCTATGGGGCTAAATATGTACGAGCTTCTTCCGTTTTGGCACAGCTTTTTTACAAAGCTGGGGTTTGAGGTGGTGGCTTCGCCGGTGTCGGACAGAAAGCTGTACGCAAAGGGACAGCAGACAATCCCGTCTGATACGGTGTGCTATCCTGCAAAGCTGATGCACGGCCATGTGCAGACACTCATCGACAGCGGCATAAAGACCATATTTTACCCGTGCCTGTCCTATAATGTGGATGAGGGCCTGGGCGACAACCATTATAATTGCCCGGTGGTGGCGTATTATCCGGAGGTTATCGCCGCCAATATGAAGGACGTTTCCAACGTGACCTTTATTAAGGAATATCTGGGGATCCACAGAAAGCGGGACTTCCCCAAAAAGGCGCATCAGGCGTTGGAAAAATATTTTGACGGCCTTACGCTAAAGGAAGTAAAGCAGGCGGCCAAAGCAGCTTATGCGGAGTACGACGCATATTTTGAAAAGGTGCGCAGACATGGCGACGAAATTATTAAGCAGGCGGAAGAAGAAGGCAAGGAAATAATTGTACTGGCTGGCCGGCCCTATCATGTAGACCCGGAAATTAACAAGGGGATCGACAAGCTGATCACGGGCTTTAACGTTGCCATTGTTTCTGAGGACGTTGTAAGCTGCCGTGTGAAGAAATTCAGTACAACGGTGCTTAACCAATGGACGTACCATTCGCGCCTGTATGCGGCCGCGCGGTACATTGCCGGCCGTGCAGATATGAATTTGATTCAGCTGGTTTCGTTCGGCTGCGGGGTTGACGCAATTACAACGGACGAGGTCAGAGAGATACTGGAGAAAAACGGAAAGATTTACACGCAGATAAAAATAGACGAAATTACAAACCTCGGTGCGGTAAAAATTCGGGTGCGGAGCCTTTTGGCAGCCATTGCAGAGCAGCGCGCCCATCAAAGCACAGACAACCGCACAACTGTTTAAGACAGACAACATTGCAAGGAATGATGCACTATGGCAAAGCTTACCTACGACAAGACGGGCCGGCTGCTTTTTACAAAGGAAATGAAAAAGGAGTATACCATTTTATTGCCTATGATGGCGCCGATCCACTTTAACCTGATTAAAAACGTGTTTGAAATGTATGGCTATAAAACGGTGCTGCTGGACACAGAAGGGCCGGAAATTGCGCAGGTGGGGCTTAAATATGTACATAACGATACCTGCTACCCCGCGCTGCTGGTGATCGGCCAGTTTATCCATGCACTGCAAAGCGGGAAGTATGATCTGGACAAAACGGCGCTGATGATTACACAGACCGGCGGCGGGTGCCGTGCTTCCAATTATATTCATTTGCTCAGGAAGGCGTTGAAAAAAGCGGGGCTGGAAAAGGTGCCCGTAGTTTCCCTGAATATGTCCGGTTTGGAAAAAAACAGCGGCTTTTCCCTGACGCTTCCCATGATCCGCCGCGCAATTGGCGCGCTCGTTTACGGCGACACGCTCATGCTTTTAAGCAACCAGACCAAGCCTTATGAGATACACCCCGGGGAAAGCATGGCGCTTGTAGATAAATGGGTCAAGACATTAACAGGGATGTTTAAAAACGGAACGGGCTTTTCCGTTAAGGAGCAGCGGTCTATTTTAGACGAAATTGCAAAATCTTTTTCGCAGATCCCCATAAAAAAGACGCCCAAGGTAAAGGTGGGCGTTGTCGGAGAAATTTACGTAAAATACGCGCGGCTTGGCAACAACAATCTGGAGCAGTTCCTGCAGGAGCAGGACTGCGAGGTGTGCGTGCCCGGTATTATGGGCTTTGCACTGTTTAAGGTTGACAACCGCTTGGAGGATATTAAGCTTTACGGCGGCAGTAAAATAAAATACGGTATTATCAAGGTTTTATTTGACTATCTGGAAAAGATGGAAACGCTTATGATCGAAAGCACCGCCAAATATGGCTTTATACCGCCCGGAAAATACAGCCATACAAAGGAACTGGTAAAGGGCGTGATCGGTTATGGCAGCAAAATGGGCGAGGGCTGGCTTTTAACGGCAGAAATGCTGGAGCTTACGGAAACGGGCTATGCAAACATTGTTTGTACCCAACCGTTTGGCTGCCTGCCCAACCATATATGCGGAAAAGGGATGATCCGCAAGATTAAAAGCATTGACGACCGGGCAAATATTGTGGCAATCGACTACGACCCGGGTGCGCCGCGCGTAAACCAGGAAAACCGCATTAAGCTTATGCTTGCCGTAGCAAAGGAAGCGCTTAAAAAGGATATACAGCAGGCAGAGCGTGCGCGTGCAGAAAAAACAGAAAAAGCGGTAAAAAAAGGATAACAACAACCGTTAAGGAGCGGATGTGCCAACGCACAACCGCTCCTTTTTTATTGTTTTGAAAGCGCCGCTTTATCACGGGGGGTGGGCAGCCTGCAAGCGCAAGGCCACATAAACGGCACAAAGCGGGGGTTGCAGGCGAAATAAAGCGTGCCTGCCGTGCTAACCGGCAAGGCATTTTACATAACGGATAAATAAAACAATCATAAATACAAAGAAAAAAGCAATACCGACAACAAAAAGGATGAAAGCAACGCCTGTGTTGGAAAGCGCAAAGGCAAGGGCTGCCGCTGCGGTGAGCAGCAAAACGATGGGGCGGTTTTTGCGCCCCTAATTGTATTTTATGCCGCTTGTCCTTTTACAGTGACACCAAAATAGCAAATAAATATAGGTTTTTTTTATTTTGGTATTGGCAATAATAGCAGAAAATGATATATTTATTTGAAAGAAAAAGTTTTTCCTGTTATAATGTCATTACACGTTAAAAGAAAAATAAAAAGATAAAAATTTTTTATATTTTCTTTATAGCAAACTTTGAAATAAATTTTCAAGAAAAGGAAGATGTATATGTTAAAAATTTCTGTATGCGATGACGAAAAGATGTTTGCACAGAGCTTCAAGACAAAGCTCCACACCGGGTTTCGCAAGGTATTAAAGCGGGAAGTGATTGTCGACACTTTTGACGATGCACACGCATTGTTGTACAGAATGAACAGCACCGCTTACGACGTTGTTTTTTTAGACATTGAAATGCCGGGCATAAACGGCCTGGAAGCGGCAGCGTACATAAAAAAAAGCAATCCCCGTGCGCATATTGTGTTTACAACAAACCGTGACGACCTGGTGTTTGACGCGCTGCGCATAAAGCCGCTTGGCTTTTTACGCAAGAGCCATCTGGCGCAGGAGCTGGACAGTATGATTGATTACATAACAGAAACGGTGAATTTTTCTAACGCCAAGGTTTCCATCAAGTGCAAAGAAGGCGTTGTCAGCCTGAACCTGGGGGACGTGTATTTTTTAGAAAACGCGGGCAATTCTGTGTTTTTTGTTACAAAGGACAGAAAGTACGAAACGCGCGACAGCCTGTATAAAAAAGAGCAGGAGCTGGAGCAGTTTGGGTTTATACGCTCGCATGGCAGCTTTATCGTCAATATAAACCATGTTTACCAAATAAAAACAAAGGATATTGTGTTGGACAACGGTTTTACGGTACCGCTGAGCAGAAGCAAGCAAAAAATACTGAAAGAAAAGTTTTTAAAGGATATGGTATTAAGCAATGAGTGAAATTATTTCAACTGTGTTTGAGCTTTCCATTAATGTGTTCCAGGGATTTATCTTTGTCTATTTTTGCCATGGCTTTCTTGGCAGCCGTTTTAAGCCCCCGGAGGGCAAAAAGCACACAAACCTGGAAATTGTGCTGTATGTTACGGCATCTTTGCTTATGGCCCTGCTGATCACCATGATCAACCTGTACTATGAGGTATTCAACACGGTAGAGACATATTTTTTAATTGGGTTTTTAATGCTGTATTCGCTGCTTTTCCTCCGCGGAAAAATCGTGATGCGCCTGTTTATCCCTATTTTTTGTATGTGCGGATATTATGCCATTTCTTCTCTGATGGTTTTTATTGGGAGCAGCGTTACAGGTGAATCGTCACACGATCTAATGCTGTTCCAGCATTCGTTTTACAGGTATTTGCTGGTGCTGCTGGTCAATGCGGTCTTTGTACTGCTTATTGTTTTGGTGCTGCGGCTTAAAAACCGCAAGTTTGACATGCTCAAATGGACAGACTGGGTTGCGTTTATCGTCATCCCGGTTATTGCGCTGGCTATTATCTTGATGGCATATGCCGTGTCGCTGGAGCCGAACATCACCCGGGAGCATGTGGCGTTTCTTGCGTTTATCAGCGGCGGCGTTGTTGTGATTGCCGTGCTGATCTGGGTGATGCTGGTAAAGATCAGCAAAGACAGGGAGATGGAGCTGCGGTATTCTTTGCTGGAGCAGCAGTACCAGTACCAGAAAGAAAACATTTTGCAGTCCGGCCAAAGCTTAAAAGAGATGTCCACCCTGCGGCACGATATGAAAAACAAGCTGCTGCTGATTGGGCAGCTGATCACAAACGGGGAAACCGACAAAGCCATAAAGATGTGCGGCGCCTGCCGGGAAGAGATCGAAGCAGCCAAGCTGCTTGTAAACTCTGAAAATTTTCTGCTCAACGCCATCCTTAACAGCAAGCTTGCCGGCGCAAAGGAAAAGCATATCCAAACAGAGATTGTGATCACAACCACACAGTTTGACGACATAGAGGACATAGACCTGTGCAGCATTTTGGGCAACCTGCTGGACAACGCCATAGAGGCGGTGCAAAAAGAGCCAAAGGAGCACCGCATCATAAAAATTTTGATGGATCAGACCGGCGGGTACCGCTCCATTAGGATCCAAAACACCATTGGCGCTTCTGTGCTAAAGCAGAACCCGCAGCTGCACACCACCAAGAAAAACAAGCAGATCCACGGGCTTGGCCTGCTCAGCGTGCGCCATACGGTAGAAAAATACGGCGGCGAGTTCCACTGCTATGAAGAGGACGGCTTTTTCTGCTGCGTTGTTGTTTTGGATGCACCGCAGGAAAACAGGCAGGACAAAAAGAAAGCGCCATTGCCGGCGCTGCAAAGCTGAAAAACGCAAGATTTTGCAAGGCCGGATCGTTCAATAATAAAAAAAAGTAAACAGGCCTATGCTTGCTATAAAAATTACTGCGAAAAAAGTGGTTTTTTGTCGTCTTAAAATATTTTATTTGCATAACTTCACGCAAAAACGACCAGTTTTAACAAAACTATTCACAAAATCTGCAAGGTCTGCTATAGTCTAGACAAAGTGAAAGCTATAAATGGGATGATACAATGCTGCACAGGCTGTCTAAACGTATAGCAGAATCTTTGCTTGCAAAACAATGCTTTGCGCAGGAGGACCTGGACATCTATATTTATGGGACCGAGCTGGTTTTGTCCTTTGCACTGGGGATGAGCATGATCCTCGTTCTAAGCGTGCTGTTTTCTGCACTGGCAGAGGGGCTTGTCTTTTTGGCTTCCTTTATTCTTTTGCGGTCCTATACGGGCGGGTACCATTGCTATACGTATGTAAAATGCAATACGCTGTTTGTCTGCCTTTTTATAAGCGCGCTGCTGCTTTACCGTGTGATGGTTTTACACACACCGGCAATGGCCGCTGCAACAGGCGTGCTGCTGCTGGGCGGCGGCGCGGTGCTTTTGCGCTATGCGCCGGTGGAGCACCCAAACAAGCCGCTGGGCCAAAAGCACCGCAGGCGGTGCAGGGCCGTGGCGCTTTGTTTGTATGCAGGTATGGGCATGGCAGCCGTATTTTTGGAGTATTTTGGGGAAACACTTGGCTTTATGCTGGCGCTTGTTCTTGGACAGGTTTCCGCATTAATGCTATGTGAAAAATATTCACAAAGGAGGAAGAATGTATGAAGGCAAAAGCAAATTTAGCTGCAAGACTGATGTCCAAACTGGCAATGAGGGCCGCAAAATCGGCCGCCGGTACAGCATCTGCCGGAGGTACATGCCAGCCAAAGGAGCCTGCAAAGCTTGCAAAGAAATAAGCAGATATGCAGGATAACGAAGCGAATACCTCATTTATTTTACACACCGACCTAATAAACGCAAACGGCGCCGCCCTGCAGGGCGGCGCCGTTTGCGTTGGGCGGGGCGCGTGTTTTACAAATTTTTGCGCCGGCCTTTTGTATTTGACAAAAAAATAACGAAAATTTGAAGATTCTGCCCAAAACCCTTGCGTATTGAAGCCGGAGTGCTTATAATGAAAAACGTATAAAGCGAATTTTTATACTACACCAAAGCGAAAGGAGTACCCATATGAATTATTCCCATGAAGTGGAAAACATGTGTACAGTAGCAAAGGGCCCCCATCATGGCCCCGCACCCATCCCGGAAGAGGGTAAATGGGTAAAGTCTTATGACATTAAGGACATTTCCGGCCTTTCACACGGTATTGGCTGGTGCGCGCCGCAGCAGGGCGCATGTAAGCTTACGCTGAATGTAAAGGACGGCATTGTGGAGGAAGCGCTTGTAGAGACAATAGGATGCTCCGGCATGACGCATTCTGCGGCTATGGCGGCAGAGATTTTGCCTGGAAAAACGCTGCTGGAATGCTTGAACACAGACCTTGTGTGCGACGCCATTAACGTTGCCATGAAAAACCTGTTTTTACAGCTTGCTTACGGCAGAAGTCAGACGGCGTTTTCAGAAGGCGGGCTGCCCATCGGCGCCGGACTGGAGGACCTGGGCAAGGGTCTGCGCTCCCAGGTGGGTACAATGTTCAGCACCAAGCTTAAGGGCGTGCGTTTTATGGAAATGGCGGAAGGCTATGTGCTTAAGACCGCGCTGGACGAAAACGACGAGGTCATTGGTTACCAGTTTGTAAGGCTTGGGAAAATGATGGAGGATATTCGTCATGGTGTTTCCCCGGAAGAGGCATATAAAAACAACATAGGCCAGTACGGCCGTTTTGACAACGCGGCAAAGTATATTGACCCGCGTGAAGAATAAGCAGGGAGGACTTGATTTATGGCTAACAATGTGAATTTTGAAAGTAAAGACAGAAGAATGGCTAAAATTGAGAAGTGCCTTGCAGAATATGGTATAGCCAGCCTGGAAGAGGCCAGGGAATTATGCCTGAGCAAGGGCGTGGACCCAGATGCGATCGTTAAGGGTGTACAGCCAATTGCGTTTGAAAACGCGTCCTGGGCTTATACGCTGGGCTGTGCCGTTGCAATTAAAAAGCAAAGCAAAAGCGCTGCAGACGCGGCAGAGGCCATTGGGGTTGGCCTGGAGGCGTTTTGTATTCCGGGCTCTGTTGCAGAGCAAAGGAACGTAGGCCTGGGGCATGGCAATTTGGGCGCTATGCTGCTGCGGGACGAAACAAAATGCTTTGCCTTTTTGGCAGGGCATGAAAGCTTTGCCGCGGCAGAGGGTGCAATTGGCATAGCTAAAACGGCAAACAAGGCAAGGAAAGAGCCGCTGCGCGTAATCCTTAACGGCCTTGGAAAGGACGCGGCCTATATTATTTCAAGAATCAACGGTTTTACCTATGTAAAAACAAGCTATGATTATTTTACCGGCGAGCTTACCATTTTGGAAGAAAGGGCTTTTTCTGACGGAGAAAGGGCCGCCGTGCGCTGCTTTGGTGCAGACGACGTTCGCGAGGGCGTAGAGATTATGGCGCACGAGGGCGTGGATGTGTCTATTACGGGCAATTCTACCAACCCCACGCGGTTCCAGCATCTTGTTGCGGGTACCTATAAAAAATGGGCGCAGGAGCATGGCAAAAAGTATTTTTCTGTTGCCAGCGGCGGCGGCACGGGCCGCACCCTGCATCCGGACAATATGGGTGCGGGCCCTGCTTCCTATGGCCTTACAGACTCTATGGGACGCATGCATGGCGACGCGCAATTTGCGGGGTCTTCCTCTGTGCCTGCGCATGTTGAAATGATGGGGCTGATCGGCATGGGCAATAACCCCATGGTCGGCGCTACCGTTGCCTGCGCGGTTGCGGTTTACGAGGGCTTAAAGAAATAAACAAACCAGTATGAATACCGGATTTATTTTTAAAAAGAACCGCTCACAGAGCGGTTCTTTTTGTTTTTTAATAATTTATTTTTCATAAATATAAATCTATACTTTGCAAAAGTAGAAAAATGTAGTATAATGTATAAAAATAGTGTAATAAAACAGTATATATAGATTATGTATAGTGTACGCTATATTGGTACAAGAGAGATAGAAGATATGAAAAAATGATAAGAAAATCGGCATAGGGTCAACAAAGGAAAAATTTTTTCATATGTATTTGTAAAAAAAGAGGAGTGTGAAACAAAGCCATGCAGACTTTTACAGATCTAAGGAACCTGCTTGCAAGGATTGACCGGAAAGGCTACGGGGCTTACAAGGACACAAAGGGCGTTTACCGTTTTCCGGAATATGAGCTGTCCATCGACCATGTTCAGGGCGACCCCTTTGCCCCGCCTTCCAAGCTGAGCATCCGTGTGCCCGGGGCAAAAGCAGCCTTCCCGCCGGGCCTTTACCGGCAGGACTGCCGGCGGCTTGCCCTGGAGGACGAACTGACCCGCCAATTCGGCCGGCAGGCCGGCCGGTTTTCCCTTCTGGCCAAAGGTTCCGGAAAGAGCGGGGTGATATCTGTCAGCCGGTGCGGCCAGGAGGTGCTAAAGCGGACTGCCTGCCACCTGGACCCTAAAAGCGGGGATGTCCTTCTTCGCCTGGAGGCGGGCTTCCCGGCCAACGGGAGGACGATCAACGCCCGGGAGCTGGAAAAAATCCTGTTTGATTTTCTGCCGCAGTGCGTAAAGGCGTCCTTGCTGTATTGTAATCTGGACGCTAAGCGCCTGCAGAAGGTGGCGGATTTAGCGGAGGATCAGGCGTATATCCGGGGGATGCTCCCCAAGCTGGAGCTGTGCGCTTTTGTAGCAGATGGAAGCATTCTGCCGCGGGAATCCGGCGTTTCTTCCCGCCCCATGAAAAACGCAGTGCCTTTTCGATCTCCTCTGGAAATGTCGGTAACTATGGAACTGCCCCACCGGGGAAGGATCACCGGTATGGGGATCCCAAAAGGCGTTACCCTGATTGTGGGCGGCGGATATCACGGTAAATCTACGCTTTTGAAGGCATTGGAGCTGGGCGTCTATAACCATATTGCCGGGGATGGGCGGGAATATGTGATTACGGACAAAACCGCGGTAAAAATCCGCGCCGAGGATGGAAGGAGCATCCGGAAGACAGATATTTCCATGTTTATCAACGGCTTACCCAACGGAAAGGATACCACCGCCTTTTCCACAGAGGACGCCAGCGGAAGCACTTCCCAGGCGGCCAATGTGGTGGAAAGCTTGGAGGCGGGCGCTTCCCTGCTGCTAATGGACGAGGACACCAGCGCTACCAATTTTATGATCCGGGATGAATTGATGCAGCGGGTTATTCGCCGGGATATGGAGCCCATTACGCCCTTTATTGACCGCGTGGGGGAGCTGTATACCGAATATGGCGTTTCTACCGTTATTGTGGCAGGGAGCTCCGGCGCTTATTTCCATACAGCGGATCATATTATTCAGATGGACCGGTACGAGCCCCGGGATATTACGGCTTTGGCAAAGCAGCAGGCAAAAGCTTTCCCCCTGCATGGGGATCCGGCTCAACCGGCTGGCAGGCCAAACTTTGCCAGAAGGCCCAAAGCCTCCCCGGAGCTTCAAGGCGGCGGGCGGGTGAAGATGAAAGCCCTGGGAAGGGATGGATTTTTCCTTAACCGGGAAACCGTCAGCCTGCGGTGTGTGGAGCAGCTGGTAGACGAAGAACAGACGGCCGCTTTGGGGTATTGCCTGCTCTATGCCGAGAAATACCTGATGGACGGCAGGCGGGATCTGCGGCAGGTGGTGGATGAACTGGAGGCAGTGATAAACGCAAAGGGACTGGAAGCCCTTTGCGAAAATCCCTCCGGCATCCCCTTTCTGGCGCGGCCCCGAAGGCAGGAGATTTTTGCCTGCATCAACCGGTATCGGAAATGAAACCTGTGAACTGCTTAGGAGAAAAGCCCTTAAAATGACTTTTTATTTGGTCTTGTATAATTTATAACAAAAAGCAGGACAAGCCACCGTGTTCATTACTGTGGCTTGTCCTGAAAAGAGCAGGAAGAAAATGATTCTTATACTATACATACTTTATCAAAAAAAAGAAAAAATTTTCAAGGCAAATGTGAAAATTGGCCTGATTTCAGGTAAAATTTGCTTCTATTAAGCTATAAAAAAATAATTTTTACTTTTTCCTTAAAAACTGCCATTCGCCTTTCGTCTGGCGGCAAAACGTATGCGTAATGCGAAGAATTGCCTTAAATTTTACATAAATATTGCAAAACTATGCTGGCAGGCATGACAGAAAAGCTGATAAAATAAAGCGAAAATAGTATGAAGGAGATGTATTTATGAAGGTTTTTTGGAAACAAAAACTCCTGTCCGGCGTGCTGGCAGCTACCATGGCAGCCTCAGCCATTTCCGGCGGGATGGTGGCCGTTTCGGCAGCGGAAGAGCTGTCAAGCGGTACGCCCTACGCAGCCGGGGGTACATTTTTGGAAAACAGCTTTGAGGAACATGCACCTTTAACGATGGAGCGCTTAAGCAGCATACAGATCGGGGAACCCAACCCAGATGGCGCCGTAGCGGAGATTGTGGCTTATAATGCCGACCGGAAGGAGGCCTATGTGGTCAATGGGCAGGACGGCCTGCTGTACCGTTTTTCTGTAGAGGAGGCCGGCCTGACGGAAACCGGCAGCGAAGATATGCGCGGCCTGGTGGACGGCTTTGCCTACGGTGATATGACCAGCGTGGCGGTTGACACCGTCAACGACCATATAGCCGTGGCGCTTCAGGCAGCCGGCTATGCAGACAACGGTCGGATTGTGCTGCTGGACTATGATTTTAACCTGCTGGCAGCCTATGAGGTAGGCGTACAGCCGGATATGGTGACCTTTTCTCATGACGGCCGGTTGGTTCTTTCCGCCAATGAGGGCGAGCCGCGGGAAGGCTATGGCGAAGGGACAATCGACCCCGCCGGTTCGGTTTCTATCATTGACCTGATGGAAGAAAGTGTGACGACCGCGGGGTTTGAGGAATTTGACTCTGCCGAGCTTGCAGAACAGGGCGTTCTGATTGGCAAGGTGGATGGGAAAATGAACGAAGCGGCCGTTGATTTGGAGCCCGAATACATTGCCGTTTCCGCCGATGACAGTAAGGCCTATGTTTCTTTACAGGAAGCCAACGCGATTGCCACAGTAGATTTAAAGAGCATGCGTATCATCGCGGTTAAAAGCATGGGCTTTAAGGATTTAAGCGATGAAAAGAACGCGATTGACCTGGTGGAGGACGGAACCTATCAGGCCAAAACCTACCCGAATGCGCTTGGGGTATATATGCCGGATGCTCTAAGCATATTTGAAGCAAACGGCGGCAGCTACCTGGTGACCGCCAACGAAGGCGATGCCAGGGAGTGGGGCGATTACGTCAATGAAGCCAAAGAGTCCTTGCTTGCCTCCGACGGTACAGAGGCCGAAAAGGTCCGCGTGCTGGATAAAGATCTGACTGCCGTTCCGGATGAAAGCAAGGAATATCTTTACGGCGGCCGTTCTTTTGCTATTTACAACGCGGACACCATGGAACTGGTGTATGAAAGCGGCAATGATTTTGAGGAAAAAACGGCCACATATCTTCCAAACTGGTTCA
Source organism: uncultured Oscillospiraceae bacterium (assembly GCA_900541565.1). Taxonomy (GTDB): domain Bacteria; phylum Bacillota; class Clostridia; order Oscillospirales; family Acutalibacteraceae; genus Scatavimonas; species Scatavimonas merdipullorum. The sequence goes on along the minus strand of UQKB01000002.1, from coordinate 16,494 downwards.
ATTGCTCCAACGACGATATTGAGCTGGACAGCCGCAGTGCAAAAAAAGGACCCGAGGCGGAAAGCGTTGCAGTTGGCCAGATTGGTGAAAAAACCTATGCCTTTATCGCTCTGGAGCGGATCGGCGGCGTGATGGTGTATGACGTAACCGACCCGGCAGATGCAGCCTATGTCAACTATATAAACACCCGCGATTTTAGCGAGGACATTAAAGAAGACGTTTCCCCCGAGGGCTTATGCTTTCTTTCAATCAACGGCAAGCCCTTGCTTCTTGCAGCGTGTGAGGTTTCCGGCACGGTAGCGGCCTATTCCTTTGCCGGCACAGCTGTTGGAAATGTGCCTGAAGAGCCTGGATATGACCCCATGCAAAACGACGCGGTTATCCTCTATACCAACGATGTGCATTGCGCCATGGAGGATTACGCGGCCTTTGCTTCCTACCGGCAGCAGATGCTGGACGCCGGCTACCGCACCGTTACCATTGACGCGGGCGACGCCGTGCAGGGAGAAGTAATTGGTACGCTGACCAACGGCACCGCAATTGTGGAAATTATGAATGCGGTAGGCTATGACTATGCGGTGCCCGGCAACCATGAATTCGACTATGGAATGGATGTTTTTAAGGAGCTTTCCGGTCAGGTGGAAGCGGACATCATGCCAGAATACGAATATTTAAGCGCCAACTTTGTGGATTTACAAACAAACAAGACCGTTTTCAAACCCTATGAAATCCGGAAAATAGCCGGACAGGATGTGGCTTTTGTGGGAATCTCTACCCCGGAGACCTATACCAAATCCACGCCGGCCTACTTTCAGGACGAAAACGGCAACTATATTTACAGCTTCTGCGAGGGCAGCGGTGACGACACCTTCTTCTATGACACAATTCAGGCGGCGGTAGACAACGCCATAGAGGAAGGGGCCGACCTGGTAATTGCTGTGGGCCACCTGGGAACCGACGCTGCCTCCGAGCCCTGGCGCTCCACCGACGTAATTGCAAACACTACCGGCATTGACGCGTTTATAGACGCCCACTCCCACAGCACGATAGAAGAACAGCTGGTGGACAACAAAAACGGCGAGGATGTTGTGCTCACTTCTACCGGGACAAAATTTGAAAATTTTGGGAAGATGACTATTTCTGAAGACGGAACAATTGTAAGCGAGCTGCTTAAGCCGGAAGAGGTGGACATAGATGCCACCGCTTCGGCAGAGGCCGCTTATGACCAGACACAGGAGGTTATCGACAAATACGAAGAGCTGCAGCAGTTTACTTATGAAGAGGTTGGCTTCTCTGAGGTCAATTTAACCACGGTGGACCCGGAAACCGGCGACCGTATAATCCGTAATCAGGAAACCAATATGGGCAATTTTGTGGCCGACGCCTACCGTGCGACTACAGGAGCGGATATCGCCTTTGCCAACGGTGGTGGTATCCGGGCAGATGTGGCAAGGGGAACCGTTATCCGCAAGGACTTGATGGATGTCAACGCCTTTGGCAATACCATGTGCGTGCTGGAGGTTACCGGCCAGCAGATTCTTGACGCTTTGGAATGGAGCGCGCATGCACCGCTCAACGAAGATGGAACGGCTTTAACCGAAAACGGCGGCTTTATGCACACCGCGGGCCTTACTTATGAAATTAACCTGCATGTGCAGGAAAGTCCGGTTCTTACCGACAGCCAGGGCGTTTTTACCGGCATTGACGAAAGCAAACCCCGCCGGGTGCAGAACGTTGAGGTAAACGGTGAAATCATTGACCCGGAGGCCATTTATACCCTGGCCGGCAGCGCCTATACCCTGTGCAGCGGCGGCGACGGCTACACGATGTTTCAAGACGCCAAGGTTGTTGCGGCCGATTGCGGAAAGGATCAGGATTTGCTGATTGCATATTTGCAGGAAGATCTTAACGGGACGATCCCGGCTGATTTGTACGGAAATCCGTACGGCGAAGGCCGCATTAAGATCCTGACCACAGGGGCGGAGGAAGCCCACCGCTATGTGGAGACCGAGCGCGTGGAGGCTACCGCTGAGCAGGACGGCTATGTAAAATATGTGTGCAGCATCTGTGGAGAGGAGAAAACCGAAGTGATGCCCAAGCTGTCCGGGGAAGAAGAGAAAACGGAAGTACTGCCCGAACAGCCGGGGAAAGAAGGAAGCCCCAGCTTCCCGGAAACCGGCGCCAATATCCCGATTGTTTGTTTTGCACTTCTGCTCGGGGCGGCTGCTGTAATCGGCGGCCTGGGCGCGTGGAAACGCAAAAGCGGCAAAAGTGTGTAATTGCATTGACGGATAACCGATTGCCCCAGTTTTTCGCTTTATGCAACGATAGAAAGAATACAAAAAGCTCCGTGTAAGTGGAAACCCATTTGCACGGAGCTTTTCTGTTTATACATTTGTCTGTTATAAAAGAAGGGCTGCGGTAAAACAATATTTTTGCCATGTTTTTTGGTTTTTACAAGAATTTATTTTATTTATGTATTGACAGCCAAGGGGTAAATATTATAACATTTTATACAGGGAATTTACAATTTGTTTACGTAAACCATAAAAATGAGCCGCATTCTTTACGTAGATTTTACAAAGGATGGGTCCGGCAAGGATATACGTAAGCGCTTTGTAATACAATATTTTAGAAAAAGAGGGCTGTATCACCGCTCAGGCCGTAAAAATATGAGGAATCCAAATAGCGTTTTATTTGCTTAATAAAGACAAAAACAGCTTTACGGTTTGGGCTCTGGGGGTTATATGCGCTCTTTCATTTTGTCCTTTTCTATAATACATTTGCACTGTGAAGTGAAAAATTGCGGCCCAAAGACCGTTTTGCAAGACGGCTTTTGGATGGCGCAGGCTGCAAGCTGCGCCATGGAAAGAAAGGAACGAAAAAGTACATGGATATTTTTTCCTTATTTACATTGCTGGGCGGACTTGCCATGTTTTTATTTGGCATGAACACAATGGGCGACGGACTGGAAAAGCTTTCGGGCGGAAAGCTTGAACGAACGCTTGAAAAAATGACGGATAACACGTTTAAGGGTTTTCTGTTGGGAGCGGGCGTAACGGCCGTTATCCAGAGTTCGTCTGCTACCACGGTTATGGTGGTCGGGTTTGTAAATTCCGGGATTATGAAGCTTGCCCAGGCGATCGGCGTGATTATGGGGGCAAACGTGGGCACGACCGTAACGGCCTGGCTGCTGAGTCTTACAGGGATTCAAGGCGACAGCTTTATTTTAAAGCTTTTAAAACCCACGGGCTTTGCGCCGATTCTTGCGTTTATTGGCATTGCGCTTTTAATGTTTGCAAAGCGCGGCAAGAAAAAGGACATAGGCACAATTTTAGTTGGCTTTGCCGTCTTGATGTACGGTATGGAGGTCATGAGCGGTGCGGTGGAGCCTTTGGCGGAGGTGCCGGAATTTACAAATTTGCTTACCATATTTTCCAACCCGCTGTTCGGCGTGCTGGCGGGCGCGCTGCTGACGGCGGTGATTCAGAGCTCTTCTGCATCGGTTGGTATTTTACAGGCGATTTCTGCAACAGGAAGCGTTACCTTTGCTACGGCGATCCCGATTGTAATGGGCCAAAACATCGGAACATGCGTAACCGCCATGCTGTCTTGTATTGGCGCAAAGAAGAATGCAAAGCGCGCGGCATTTGTGCATTTATACTTTAATATTATAGGGACGATCGTTATATCTATCTTGTTTTATGGGCTTAATGCGATTTTCCAGTTTGATTTTGTAAACGACTTTGTAACGCCTGCTGACATAGCAATTGTGCGTACCTCGTTTAATTTGCTGACAACGGCGATGCTTTTGCCGTTTTCCAAATACCTTGGCAAGCTTGCCTGTCTTACGGTGCGTGATAAGGACAAGGACGACGATACGCCGCATTTGGACGAGCGGTTTCTTAATACGCCGGCAATTGCGGTGGAGCAGTGCGACGTTATGGCGGTAAAAATGGCACATCTTGCAAGAGAAACGTTTCTTGCATCGTTGACGCTTGTGGAAAGCTATGATGAGAAAACCGCGGAAAAGATACAAGAAAATGAAAATAAAATTGATATGTATGAAGACGTGCTTGGCTCTTACCTTGTTAAGCTGAGCAGTAAAAGCCTTACGATCAGCGACAGCAAAGAGGTTTCAAGGCTGCTGCACTGCATAGGCGACTTTGAAAGAATCAGCGACCATGCGGTCAATGTGCTGGACGTTGCAAAGGAAATGTATGAAAAGAAAATTACTTTTTCTGCGCAGGCGAAAGATGAGATTAAAGTGATAACAGCGGCGCTGACGGAAATATTGGCAATTACCATTGAAGCGTTTGAAAACAAGGATTTTGCTCTGGCAGATAAGGTGGAGCCGTTGGAGCAGGTGATCGACGGACTTAAGGACAACCTTAAGCGCAGGCATGTTAAAAGGCTGCGGGAGGGTACGTGTACGATCGAGCTGGGATTTATCTTTTCAGATTTGCTTACCAATTACGAAAGAGTGTCCGACCATTGCTCCAACATTGCAGTTTGTATGATCCAGGTCAATAAGGAGAGCTTTGAAACACACGAGTACCTGCATGAGGTACGCGGTGATGAAGTAGGACATTTTAAAGCGGAATATAATGCGTTTAAAACAAAATATGCATTGCCCTAAAAACAGGGGGCTGAACCGGCCGGTTCACCCCCCCTGTTTTACTTTTAACAATTTACAGGATATCCATATGCTCCAAAAGGATTTTTACGCCCATCAAAATTAAAACAATGCCGCCAATCAGCTCGGCTTTGCTTTTAAAGCGTATTCCAAACCGGTTGCCAATGGCAACACCGGCAAGGGACAGGACAAAGGTAGTGACCCCGATCAAAGAAATGGCATAAAAAATGTGAACCTGCAAAAACGCAAAAGTAACGCCGGCTGCAAGTGCGTCGATGCTGGTGGCGACAGAAAGCATAAGCAGCTCCTTGAGGCGCAGGCTTTCTTCTTTTGGCGCTTCCTCATGTGTATTCCTAACGGCCTCAAGCACCATTTTTCCGCCGATAAAACATAGCAGGGCAAATGCAATCCAATGGTCAAAGTCTGTAATATAACGGGAAAACTGTGTGCCTAAAAGCCAACCGATCAAAGGCATAAGCGCCTGAAAGCCTCCAAAGAAAAGCGCGATCAAAAGAGTGTATTTTTTATGAAATACCCGCATGTTCAGGCCTTTACACAAGGATACTGCAAAAGCGTCCATAGACAGTCCGACGGCAATAAAAAACAGCTCTGCAAAACCCATATTCAGACATCCTTTCAGAAAAATAAGCGGTGGTTTTTTCCTTTTTGCTTCAATAAAAAAAGACGCAGGCACGGCGACAGGCACCGTACATGAGTCTCATTATTTCAGGCAAGCCAGGCCAAACGGCCAGGATGTTGACTTGCCGCGTATGATTACGCCAATTACTCCCTCAATAACGTTTGTCTATCGTAGCAGATTTTATTGCATTTGTCAATCATTTGGCCCAAAACGGAAAAACAATTTTTTCGGCGAATAAAAAATTCTGTTTATTTAACCTATATTTACAAATAAAAGTTTGTGAATTATGCAGATGTGGGATAGATTGCAATTGGGACATCTGTAATATATACTTGACATAGGAATAAAAAATACTTTTTTGCAGCAGAAAATATTGTGGTGCTCCTAACAGGAGTACCACGATGTTTATATAGAAAATGGCGTTAAAGGAGATAGTTTTATGGTCAATGGTAAAAAAAGAATATGCAGCGCTGTGTTGTGCCTGCTTTTGCTGGCCTCGTCGTTTTTGTTTACGCAGGCCGGTGCAAGCCAGACAGTCACAGAAAATACGGCGGTGCCGGCAGAGGATTACGGACTTGCAGAAAACATAGAGGACGGCGCTATTTTACATGCATGGTGCTGGTCGTTTGACACCATACGCGAAAATCTTGAAAATATTGCGCGGGCCGGCTTTACCTCTGTGCAGACCTCGCCCATTAACGCGTGCAAGGTGGGGGATAACGGCGGTATGCAGCTGATGGGCAACGGGAAATGGTATTACCACTATCAGCCCACGGATTATGTAATTGGCAATTACCAGCTGGGTACAAAGGCCGACTTTGAAGCACTGTGTGATGAAGCGGAAACATACGGGATTAACATTATTGTGGACGTGGTGGCAAACCATATGTCTTCGGATTATTCTGTGATTGCAGATTACATTAAGGAGCTTCCCGGCGGCGCGTTCCACCCGATGAATGGGATTTCCAGTTATAATAACAGGCAGGATTTTACCCAGAATTCCCTTTTAAGTCTGTGGGATTTTAACACCCAGAACCCGAACGTGCAGCAGCTGATTTTAAATTATTTAAAAGAATGTGTAGCGGCAGGCGCAGATGGCTTTCGGTATGATGCGGCAAAGCATATAGAGCTGCCGGAGGACGACCCCTCTTTTGCCAGTGATTTCTGGCCGGTGGTGCTGGAAAACGGCGCACAGTTCCAATACGGGGAAATTTTGCAGGGCGGCGCGGACTGGATTGATGTTTATGCAAACTATATGCATGTAACGGCGTCAAATTATGGCGGGATTATCAGAAATGCCGCGGCAAGCGCAAATTATGAAGTAAGCCGGATTGAGAATTACAATGCAAACGTACCGCAGGACAAACTGGTTACCTGGGTGGAGTCGCACGATAATTACTGCGGCGACGGAAGCTGGAGTATGCTGGATGAGCAGCAGGTAAAGGAAGCCTGGGCTGTAATCACGGCGCGCAGCGGAGGAACACCGCTGTTTTTCAGCCGCCCGCATGGAAGCAGCACTACAAACCAGTGGGGCGATAATCTGATTGGAGCCGCAGGGAGCGACCTGTTTAAGGATCCCGACGTTGCCGCGGTCAACAGCTTTCGGAATACAATGGCCGGGTTGGATGAAACACTGCGCAACCCGGGCGGGAATACCGGCGTAATTATGATTGAGCGCGCAAACCTGGGGGCAGTCATTGTAAACGCAACGGATCAGGCGGCCTCCGTTGAAACGGAAACAAAGCTTGACAATGGCATATATTATGATAAAGTGACAAACGAACCCTATGAAGTCCAAAACGGGACGCTCACCGGAACGATAGACGCGCACCAGATTTTGGTTTTGACAGGGGAAAAATCGCAGGTAAAGCCGTATGTATCTATTTCACAGCAGGGCGGTAATTTCCGTGAATCGCTGTCTTTAACGGTGCGGGCTGTTAACGCTGAAAGCGCTTCGTATACGGTTGGCGGTACAGAAGTGCCTTTTGAAGAAGAAGCGCAGTTTGAAATTGGCGCCGATATGCGCGACGGAGATACGGTGACAGTTACCGTCCGCGCTGAAAATGAGTTTGGCGTAACGGAAGAAACTTATACGTTTACAAAGCTTTCCTATCCTGTGTTGGAAGGCGAAACAGTCGTTTACTTTGACAACCAGTATGACTGGGAGAGTGTGTATATCTATATGTATACGGAAAATCCGCACACAGACAACGGCTGGCCCGGCGTGCCTATGCAGTCGATCGGGTCAAACATGTATGCGGCAGTGCTCCCGGCAGAGTATGAAAACAGCAGGGTCATGTTCAGCAATGGAAACGGCGCGCAGTACCCTGCGTCGGGTGAACCGGGGCTGGTAATTGAAAAGGGCCAGTGGATGGTTTACAACGGAGTCTGGGAGGATTATAAACAGTATATTACCCCGCAGGAAGAGATAAAAATGGGCGATGTAACGGGGGACGGTGCGATCAATATAGAAGACGTGCTTGCTCTGCAGTCGTATATTGCAAAGATGCGCACGTTTACGGAAGAACAGATTACAGCGGGCGACGTTACTTACAGCGGTGCGATTGAAATAGAAGATGTGCTGCGTATACAGCAGTATATTGCCCATATGATCGACGGGTTTGATAGGCCCTTATAAAACAGTTCAGAAAAGTTGGGGCCGGCGGTCTTACAGGCTGCCGGCCTGCGCGTTTAGCATGCAAAAAAGACGGACAAGGCATATATGCCTTGTCCGTCTTTGGAGCTGATAAGCAGATTCGAACTGCTGACCTCATCCTTACCAAGGATGCGCTCTGCCTACTGAGCTATACCAGCATAGGCCGGAAGAATGAAAAATGAATGATGAACGGCGCAATATAGAAAAACAATTTCTGCGTCTTGAAAAAGTTCATCATCCACCGTCATGCCGCCCGGCATTTTTGGCAGGGGCAGAAGGACTTGAACCCTCGACACGCGGTTTTGGAGACCGCTGCTCTACCAACTGAGCTATACCCCTATATGGATCTGCGCCGGCTGCGGCGCAGATAATATAATAGCATTTCAAAGCTTTTCTGTCAATATATTTTTTATAAGCCTGCCATGGCTGCGCCGGCCTTTCAGCAGGCTTTTTACATGGGATGCAGTTCCTTTAGAATACCGGCGATGACCTCGCGCTCGTCAAAATGGCGTTTTACGCCCCTGGTTTCCTGGTAGTCCTCATGCCCTTTCCCAGCCAGAACAATAATATCGCCCGGCTGTGCATGCTCTATGCAATACCGTATAGCTTCTTTGCGGTTGGGGATAACCACATATTTGCCGTCTGTTTTATGCATACCTACTTCAATGTCCCGTATAATATCCATAACGTCTTCAAACCGGGAATTGTCTTCTGTAATAACGGAAAGATCAGAAAGCTTGCCGGAAATTTCCCCCATTTCGTAGCGTCTGGCCTTCGGACGGTTCCCTCCCGCCCCAAACAGGGTGACCAGGCGGTTTGGGTGGTATTCCCGCAGGGTGGTCAGCACGTTTTCCATGCTTACGGCGTTATGCGCGTAATCGATCAAAAGCGTGTAGTCCCCCGGTACAGGGACAGGCTCGACGCGCCCCTTGACCGACGCATGATTTAAGCCGTCTGTAATAGCCTGTTTAGAGATAGGAAAATGGCGGCATACCGCGATAGCGGCCAGCGCGTTATAGACGCTGAATTTTCCGGGGATCGGCACGGAGGCGTCTAGTGCAATGCAGCCCTTTGTGCTGAAATGTACGCCCAGATACCCCGGCCTGTTTACAAGCCCGTCGTTATAGGCGATAAGGTCAGCGCGCGGGTCAAAGCCATAGGTTTCAACTTTACAGGTATGCCCTTCCAGAACACCTGCAGTGTGTGTGTCGTCTATATTGACAATGCCTGTTTTACATTGCCGGAACAAAAGTGATTTGCAGGCGAGGTATTCTTCAAGCGTTGCGTGTTCAGCACCGCCGATGTGGTCGGGGGAAAAATTTGTAAATACGCCAAAATCATAGGTCAGCCCGTCTGTGCGATGCCATTTCAGGCCAAGGGAGGAAGCCTCGATCACCATGCATTTACAGCCCTGGTCCACCATTTTCCGCATGGCCCGCTGGATTTCGTAGGATTCGGGTGTGGTGTTGTTTGTTTTATACACCTGGTCGCCTATGACAATGCCCAATGTGCCGATCGTTCCCGTTTTGATGCCCCCGGCTTCCAAAATGGAACGGATCATGCTTACCGTGGTGGTTTTTCCCTTTGTGCCGGTCAGAGCGATGGTTTGCAAAGAATTTGCCGGATGCCCGAAAAAGGCGGCGGACATAAAAGCCAGCGCCTGCCGTGTATCCTGCACGCGGACAACGGTCACATGGTCGGGCAAATCGACAGGGTCGCTTAGAACAACGGCGCAGGCCCCCTGTTTTACGGCAGATGCGGCAAATTTATGGCCGTCGGCTTCATGGCCTTTTAGGCAGACAAATACGCAGCCTTTGGCCGCCTTGCGTGAATCGTAAACGATGTCTGTTATTGGGATATCAATCTTGCCGCTAAGGCAGGTAAAGGCAACGTTTTTTAGTAAATCTGCAAGCTTCATAGCAATACCCCCAAGTCTGTATGGGCATACAAATTGTACAACCTGTGCATGTTTTAAAACAAAAAGAATATATTGTTAGTAAGGACATCGTATGGATAGAAGCCAAAACTTACAATAATACTATGGCATACGCCAAACCGTTTATGCCCGCGCTGCTGCTGTGCGCAACACAAAAAATGCATTTTGTTCAATTTATGGAGAAAGTCAGAGAAAAGCAGGCGGAACAATGTTATTATACACTTAAAAGAATTATAAAACAAGTCTTTGCAGGAAAAAGCTTGTTCGGAAGAAAAGAAAAGAAGAAATGAATTGGTAAAGATTCACAAGCCCAATTTATAAAAAATGCTGAAATGCTTAAAAAAAAAGGGTTAAAATTCAGTAAAGGGAAAATTTTGTGTACAAAATACACAAAATAGAAAGACAAATCTATCAATGTTAATAAAAATAAATAAAGATAGTTGCAATAAATAGGTGGCTATGCTATTATTGTTTCAGTGATTTGGGCACATTTTCCTTTGTTTTTTGTTTAGAAAAAGCCTGTAAACAGGGTGTGCCCTTCCACAACACAAGTAAGCTTGTGTTTATATTTTATTTTTCAGAGAAAGAGGGAAACAAAATGTTCAGCAAATCAAAAAGAGTTGTTGGCGTTCTCTTAGCTGTGCTGATGCTTGCCGCTGTTTTCGCGGGCTGTGACGGAAGTACGGGCGGTACTTCCAGCGCTGGGGATTCCGGTACAAGCTCCGGCGGGAGTGCAACACAGATTGAGAGTGTCACGGTTGATGAAATGATGGCCGATGCACAGATCGCCATGGGCGACGAGGACAACGTTACACTGAAGGTTTGGTGCCCGCAGGACGCATTGGAAGTTTTTAAGAAGCAGTGCGATGCTTTTGTAGAAAATTTTAAAGAGCAGGGCAGGACCATTACGATTGAAGTAAACCCGCAGGGTGAAAGCGACGCGCAGGCGCAGGTTCGCACAGACCCGGACGCTGCGGCCGACGTATTTGGCTTTGCAAGCGACCAGGGGCTCGCACTTTTTAAAGATGAATATCTTTTAAAGGTTAATTTAAGATATGTTGAGCCTATCCAGGAAACGCATATGGAAGAAGCTGTAGAGACGGCTATGTTCCAGTCTGCAAGCGACGATCAGGCATATCTGTACGCTTATCCGGAAGAGGGCGCAAACAGCTATGCGCTGTTTTATGACAAAAGGATCCTTTCTGAGGACGACGTAAAGACGCTGGAAGGCATTATGGAAGTCTGCAATGCAGAGCAAAAGAACTTCCTGATGGAAATGGGCGACGGTTATTACGGCTGTGTGATCCCGTTTACGGGTGGCGGTACGCTTGACCTGGAAGACGATCTGGAAACACAGATCCTCAATTATGATTATGAGCAGATCGGCCCGGTTGCACAGGCGTTTAGTGATCTGTGTGCCACAAGCCAGTTCTTTAAGAACGAATCTGTTAACTCTACGATTGTTTCAGGCTTTAAAAACGGCACGCATGCGGCCGGTGTTGTAGGCGCCTGGAAAATTGCAGATATTGAAGGCGCTCTGGGCGAAAACATGGGCGTTGCAAAGCTGCCGACCATTAACGTAAACGGCGAAGACAAGCAGATGATCAGCATATACGGCTATAAGTATCTGGGCGTAAATGCAAAGACAGATTTCCCGCTGACAGCGCAGTCTTTGGCGTATTACCTGTCTGGTGAGGAATGCCAGAGGCAAAGAACCGAAGAGCTCCGCTGGGGCCCGTCTATTACGTCCCTGATTGAATCTGATTTGGTACAGAACGACGTAGCGCTTAAAGCGCTGTATGACCAGCAAGCGTACTCACTCCCCCAGAAGAATATTGTTACCGGCTTCTGGACGCCCACAGGCACCTATGCGGCTTATGTGGTCGATTCCACCAAGGAACATGATGAAGCAACCATGCAGCAGCAGTATGACGACATGGTTGAAGTAATTGAGATGGGTTAACGCGTTACAATCCATATGCTTTGATTCAAGCAGCCTGAGTTTTCAGGCTGCTTGAAATAGCGACAAGGGATAGGTATTTTATACATATTTAATGATTTATGTGTTTGATACTTGCTACATTTTGGACAAAGGGGAGTGAACCTATGAAGTACATTGATTACATCCAGTTAAATCCTTTTCAAAGAATGTGGTATAAGATAAAATGCTTCTTTATCAACCTGCCGGCAAACTTTGTAAGGTTTTTTAAATTTTTAGGATGTAAAATCGCGGCGTTCTTCTGTGCGATTGGCAGAGGGTTTAAAAATTACGGCGTGGGATTTGTAAAAGGCGACTGGTCCACCAAAATCTCTTATGTGATTATGGGATTTGGGAACATTGCGAAGGGGCAGATTATTAAAGGCCTGCTCTTCTTGGCAATGGAAGTTGGATACATATGTTTTATGGTGTTCTTTGCCTGGAACAACTATCTATCTAAAATTTTTACTTTGGGAACGGTCGCGCAGGTCAGGGAAATGGACTATGCCACCGGCGTAGAGGTTGTAAGAGCCGGGGACAACTCCATGCTGATTTTGCTTTACAGCGTTATGGCAATTTTTGTGACGGCTATTTTCTTTGCAATGTATATTACAAATATTAAGTCGTCTTTAAAGCTGCAGGAATTGAAAAAGCAGGGCAAAAAGCCGATGACGTTTATAGAAGATGTGAAGGCTTTGCTGGATAACCGTTACCATGTTACGCTTCTTTCCGTGCCGACGATTTTGGTGTGTACGTTTACGGTGCTTCCCCTGGTATTTATGATATTGATTGCCTTTACAAACTACGACGGCGCGCATCAGCCGCCGGCAAAGCTGTTTGAATGGGTTGGCTTTGGCAATTTTGCCGACGTTTTCTTTGACGAGCCAAGAAAGGCGCTTACCTTCCAGAACCTGGTGGTCTGGACCTTGATCTGGGCGGTGCTGGCAACCGTTACCAACTACATATTGGGTATGATTTTTGCTTTGATGATCAATAAAAAGGGGATTCGGTTTAAGTCGTTTTACAGAACCATGTTTGTTATGACCATTGCGGTTCCCCAGTTTGTTACCCTTCTTCTGATGAGCCAGATGCTGGCAGACAGCGGTGTGTTCAACGTGCTTTTAAGAGAGCTTGGCTTTATTGGCCAGCAAGATTATGTACGCTTTTTGACAGACCCCTGGCTTGCAAAGATTACCGTTGTGGTGGTCAATATGTGGATTGGTATTCCGTATACCATTTTGATTACGAGCGGTATTTTGATGAACATTCCCGAGGAGCTGTATGAAAGCGCCAGAATCGACGGCGCAGGCCCGGTGGTTACGTTCTTTAAAATAACCATGCCGTATATGCTTTTTGTCACCACACCGTATCTGATCCAGCAATTTATCGGGAATATTAATAACTTTAACGTTATTTTCTTCCTTACCGGCGGCGGACCGCAAAACAACAACTATTACAACGCGGGCGATACCGACCTGCTTGTAACGTGGCTGTATAAGCTTACCATGGACAGGAACGACTACAACCTTGCAGCAACGATCGGTATTTTGGTATTTATTATTTGTGCGGCGGTGTCACTTATCACATATAACTCTACCAAGTCTGCAAAGAGCGAGGAGGAGTTTTCATGATAAAAAGCTACAAGTTAAAAAGAAATATAAGCAACACGATTATTTATATTATTTTGACAGTCAGCTCTATTTTGTGGGTTATGCCGCTTGCCTGGCTGATCATGACCTCTTTCCGCGGGGAAACACAGGTGTATATTCCCTATATTTTCCCAAAGGAATGGACGTTTGACAACTATATTCGTCTGTTTACAGATACGTCGGTTGTCAATTACCCGCGCTGGTTCTTGAACACGCTCGTCGTGGCGGCGTGCTCCTGCGTGATTTCGACCGTGGCTGTTTTGATGGTCAGTTATGCGTTCAGCCGGCTGCGGTTTAAGTCGCGCAAAAAGTTTTTGAACATTGGCATGATCTTGGGCATGTTCCCCGGCTTTATGACGATGATCGCCGTTTATTACCTGCTCAAGGCCATGGGCCTGACGCAGAACCTGGTGTCTTTGATCATTGTATATTCCGCGGGCGCCGCGCTGGGGTATTTTATTGCCAAGGGCTTTTTTGATACGATCCCCAGGGCGCTGGACGAGGCGGCAACAATTGACGGCGCCACCAAGAACCAGATTTTCTGGAAGATTATATTGCCAATGTCCAAGCCGATTGTTGTATATACGGTTTTGACTTCGTTTACCGGCCCGTGGGCAGACTTTATCCTTGCAAGGGTGATTATGGGCGATAATATAGACAACTATACGATCGCGCTGGGCCTGTGGAAGATGGTCGACAAGCAGTATATCGACAAGTACTTCCTGAACTTCTGCGCGGGCGCGGTTGTGATTGCAATACCGATTACGGCCTTGTTCTTAAAGATGCAGAAGTATTATGTAGAGGGCGTTACCGGCGGCGCAGTCAAAGGGTAAGGCAAACATGTATAAGCTGGCAGAGGCGGCGGACTTGTTCTTCCGCCCCTGCCGTTTTGTTATATAAGGAGGATGACCGTGGCAAAAAAAGCTTTATGCCTGCTGCTTGTCTGCAGCATGGCCGCGCTGACGTTCCTTGCAGGCTGTAATACGCAGCCCCAGCAGGCAACGGCAGTTGCTTCAGACGATAAATACAGAAACTTTTATGAAATTTTTGTTTATTCGTTTTGTGATTCGGACGGCGACGGTATTGGCGACATAAACGGAATTACACAAAAGCTGGATTATTTAAACGACGGCGACCCAAACGGCGGTGACGATTTGGGGATTGACGGCATTTGGCTTATGCCGATTATGCCTTCGCCTTCTTACCATAAGTATGATGTGACCGATTATTATGACATCCACCCCGACTATGGTACGCTGGAAGATTTTGAACGGTTTACAGCCGAATGTGAAAAGCGCGGGATTGATGTGATTATTGACCTGGTGCTCAACCATACGTCCAGCGAGCATCCGTGGTTTATAGCAGCGTCTGAAGAGCTGCAGCAGGGAAAGACAGACGGCTACGCTCAATATTACAGCATGCCGGAGGACGGCGCGCGGGTTTCTGGCTTTAGCTACCAGTTCTTCCCGGGGACCAATTACTCTTACGAGTGTAATTTTTCCGGGGGTATGCCGGAGCTGAATTTGAGCAATGAAACCGTGCGGGAAGAAATTAAAAAGATTATGCAGTTCTGGGTGGACAAGGGGGTTTCCGGCTTCCGCCTGGATGCGGTAAAGTATTTTGATTCGCCCGACACGGACCGTGTGGAGTTTATGACCTGGCTTAATCAGGCCGGGCGGGAAATGAAAGAGGACATTTATTTTGTAGGCGAGGATTGGGACGGCAACAGCGCAATTGCCCAAAGCTACGAAAGCGGTATGGACAGCATGTTCAACTTTACGTTTTCCAACTCGGGCGGCAGGCTGCTTTCCGGTGTAAATTCGAAAAATGCAAAGAGCATCCTCAGCGCGGCAAAGAACTGGAACGATCTGCTGAAAAGCCGCAACGAAAACGCAATAGACGCGGTGTTTCTTTCCAACCACGACATGGCGCGCAGTGCAAACGCATTTAGCGGTAATTTGCAGGAGATGAAGACGGCTGCGGCGCTGTATATGTTTATGCCGGGCAATTCGTTTATTTATTACGGCGAAGAGGTCGGGCTGCAAAGCGGCACGGACAACGATGCTTCTTTCAGGATTGCAATGCCGTGGTCGTATGAGGGCGACAAGAGCGGAACGGTTTCGGAGCCGCCGCCGGGTGTTGTAGAGGAAAATGTAGAGCTGTGGAGCCCGGAGGAAAGCGCGGAGGAACAGCAGAAAAATGAAAACTCGCTGATGCAGTTTTACAGTAAGATCATCGATATTAAGCTGCAGAACCCGGAAATTGCCAGGGGTACAATCCAGGAGATTGTGGAAACCGACATTGGCAATGTGGCAGGCTATGTAACAAAATATGAGGATTCTTCTATTTTGCTGCTGCACAACCTTGGCGAGGAGGAGCGCGTGGTCGAAATATCGAAGGATTATCTGGATTACCAGGGGATCCGCGCGCAGCTTACGGCACTTGACCCAACCGGCACCGATGCCGACGGCAACAACGTTTATCCCCAGTGCAAGCTGGAGGGCACGACCCTGACAATCCCGGCAAGGACAACCGTGATCTTAAAATAAACGCTGCATGCGTTTTTTAAACAAAATGATGCGCCCGGCATTTGCCGGGCGCACATCTTTTTGTTTTCTTAAAACCTGTTTTTGTTTGTGCTCTATGTGGGTTTTTATCTTACCCGCCGGGTTTGTACGTTTATATACATTTTTTCTAATAAGCGTTGGTTCATTTCTTGTGGAAGAAACGAACCAAAGACCACAAAAAGGGGGGTTGCGATCCCCCCTTTTTTATTTGTCCCAAAACTTGCTTTTGTTTGCACTTTATGCGGGTTTTTATCTTACCCGCCGGCTTTCTGCGTTTCTATATCTTTCTTCTAAAAAGACTTTGTTCATTTCTTGTGGAAGAAACGAACCAAAGACCACAAAAGAGAGGGGGCGATCCCCCTTTTTTTATTTGTCCAAAAACCTGTTTTTGTTTGTGCTCTATGTGGGTTTTTATCTTACCCGCCGGGTTTG
>UQKB01000001.1 GCA_900541565.1 uncultured Oscillospiraceae bacterium | reverse complement strand
TGGGTTGTAGACCAGGAAGCCTACACCTACGAAAAGCCGGTTTATGAAGAGGTTGAACGGGCAATTTGTAATAATTGTGAAGCAGATATAACGGATTGCATAACCGCGCATATGAAAGAACATGCGTTGAATGGAACAGGCAAGTATGGTTACCGTGGAGAATGGGTAGAAATGCAGGTTGGGACAGAGACCGTCACTGTGCCGGAAAAAGGGCACTGGGAAACCCAAGTGGTAAAAGAGGCGTGGACAGAAAAGAAATTGATCCGCGAAGCCGGATACTATTAATTTTTTCATTTTTTAGTTTATCTTTATGATTTTTTTGCAGAAACAGCCGGAAATTTTCCGGCTGTTTTTTATATACCGCAGCGAAGGCCCGGCAGTTTTTGCCCGGCCTTTATGCTGCAAAAGAAAGGATACCATCATGTTCTTTTGTGAATGTGCGCACTGTTACAGGGCGCAGAACGTCGCTCTCCATGCGGAGAGCGTGGATAGAAAGACCCAGTTCGGGATCGTTTGGCCGGTTGCGTACCGTCGCTCTCCATGCGGAGAGCGTGGATAGAAAGATAGGTGTTCAGCACCAGCTCTATGTCGATCTCTGCAGTCGCTCTCCATGCGGAGAGCGTGGATAAACTTTTACGATAGAAAAAGCGTTGCCAATAATGGCAACGCTCCCGACCCGTTTAGCACTGTTTTATTTTTGTTTGTACTTAACAGCGCAATGAAAATGTGTGACTCAAAAAGCCCCGGTTCGGCAAACTACGGCCAAAACACCTCTTGGATATCGTTGGGACGTACTGTAATGAGCTCTGATGTAACATTAAGCTCGATTATATACGCAACAGCATCACACTCGTCATCGGACGCATAATGCGTAAAAACAATTATGCCCTCCCGGCCATCCTCTAGGCGTACCACACTAAGGTCACTTATTGGCTTTGACATATGGTACCCCATCCTTCATTTTTTATTGACTAATCCTATCCAGCCGGTTCACACAGGCTGGATGCCGGCTATCCGTTTGGGCCATTTTTTGTGGGCATGGGTTTGCGTCTTCGTTCAATGTCTCCATTTTTTTAAAATTACTGCAATCAACACAATATCTACAATAATTGTAATGATATTAACAATAATATTAAATATCTGCATTTGTATACCTCCTAATTTATATCTTGACAATGCGCAGGTAATACTATATCCTTAAGGAGCAAGGGACTTGCGCCCCTGCTCCTACTCAAGCAACTTGTCAAGCAGATTCATGATTGCGCTGATGAGTTGGAGGATAACCGTGATTAGCAATATGACTTTGTTGGGGTCGTGCTGGTCGCGGTTTTTGTTTTTCCTGCGTATAGTAAGTACTTACCCCTTTTTTTCGCGCGTCTGCTGCGGGCAGGCACCTTTTGCACTACAACCCAAGCCGCCTTTACAGCAGGCGCATGTACCTTTGTTTTTCCCCTTTTTGCAGACTTTAAAAAAGAAAAGGCCGACAAAGAACACCGCAAAAGCACTTATAAGAAGATCGGCAAGCATACAGCAACTCCCCTTTTTGAAAACATGTCCAGGCAATGAATGAAACAGATTAAAAAAGATTTCCAATCAGCGTGCCCATTTGAAATACAAACGCAGAAACAAACCACGCCGCTGCAAGCTGGTATACCACCGCCAATGCCGTCCATTTGGCGCTTGCCATTTCTTTTCTAATGGCGGACAGCGCCGCGACACAGGGCGTATACAACAACACAAAAACCATAAACGAAAAGGCAGAAAGCGGCGTAAAATCCGCGGCCGCAGCCAGGGCTGACCCGCCGTACAGCACCGCCATGGTGCTTACCACCGATTCTTTTGCCACAAGCCCTGTCACCAGCGATACGGAGGCCTGCCAGTGGCCAAAGCCGCACAGGGTAAAAATTGGCGCTATGGCAATACCTGCGGCCGCAAGCATGCTTTGCGAGCTGTCCGTTACCATGTGCATGGAAAAATCAAACGACTGCAAAAACCATATAAGAATACTTGCACCCATAATCACAGTGCCCGCGCGGATTAAAAAATCCTTTAAACGTTCCCACACATGCAGCCACAGGCTTTTGGGCGCGGGCATACGGTATGGGGGCAGCTCCATAACAAACGGCGCGCTTTTCCCTTTGAGCAGCGTATTTTTAAACAGCAATGCGGTCAGCACCGCTATGAGCATCCCTAAAAGATAGATGGCAAAAATCACAAGGAAGCTTGTATTTGGAAAAAAGGCCGATATAAAAAGCAGATAAACCGGCATCTTTGCACTGCAGGACATAAACGGCGTGATCAGTATGGTCAGCCGCTTATCTTTTTCATTTTCAAGCGTCCTGGTTCCAAGTACCGCCGGCACCGTACAGCCAAAACCCATCAGCATGGGTACAAACGCTTTTCCTGAAAGGCCGATCCCACGCAGAAGCTTATCCATAATAAAAGCGGCCCGCGCCATATAGCCGCTGTCTTCCAATACGGACAGCAGCGTAAATAAAAGCATAATCTGCGGTAAAAACGAAATAACCGAGCCCACGCCCGCGATAACCCCATCCAAAAGCAGGCTTTGCGCCCAAGCGGAGGCGCCCCATGCAGTCAGAAGGTTGCCGACAAAGCCGGAAAACACATCTGCAATCAGCCATTGCGCGCCGTCCTTTAAACAGGTTCCCAGCGGCCCAAAGGTAATAAAAAATACCGCCAGCATCAAAAGAAGGAACAGCGGAAGCGCAAGGTAGCGGTTGGTAACGACCTGGTCTATTTTATCGGAAAACGTTACATATCCCTGTGGATGCTTTTTATGTACCGCTCTTTTACAGACTGCACATATATATTTATACCGTTCGTCTGCAATGATCATTTCACGGTCAATATATTGCGTGGTTTCTATTTCGTTAATATGGAATTCTATATGGTCGCGCTGCTGCTTTGTAAAGTGATAGCGCGACCAGGTTACACTGTCGCCCTCAAACAGCTTGACCGCAATAAAGCGCCGGTGGCGCGGATCGGTTTGTTGTACTTCTTTGAGCGCATCCTCAATATCTGTAAGCACGCTGTCCACACGTTTGGAATAAATATTTTTTACAGGCATAAAATCGCAGTGGTCCGCTACCTCCAGTGCGCGGGCAATCAGCTCCTCCATACCCTTTCCCCTGCTGGCCGATATGGGAACAACCGGAATAGAAAGCTCCTTTTCCAAAAGGGTATAGTCAATCTGGTCCCCCTCTTTTTCAAGAAGGTCTACCATATTAAGGGCAAGGAGCATAGGCCTTCCAAGCTCTGCAATCTGCGTAGTAAGGTAGAGGTTGCGCTCCATATTGGTTGCGTCTATTATATTAATAATTACATCCGGTTTATCGTGCAGTAAACAATTTCTGGTGACAATTTCCTCCGGCGTATAGGGTGAAAGCGAGTAGATTCCGGGTAAATCAATGATACTGATATCCCTGTTTTTGTACTTAACCCTACCTTCCTTTTTTTCCACTGTAACGCCCGGCCAGTTCCCTACATACTGGTTGGCACCTGTAAGCTTGTTAAAAAGCGTTGTTTTTCCACAGTTTGGGTTCCCTGCAAGCGCAATTTTAACAGTTTTCTTTGCCGCTTTTGCCGGGGATGGCAGCGTCTGTTCCACCAGCGTCCCTCCTTTTTGCAGATTCCACCTGTACCGTAATCTCTTTTGCTTCGGAACGCCGGATGCTCAGCTCATATCCTCTTACATTGATCTCAATGGGGTCGCCGAAGGGCGCCGCCTTGCGCATAATAATCACTGCGCCGGGCGTAATGCCCATATCAATGATCCTCCTGCGCAGCGCGCCTTTTCCGCCAATGCTTACAACGGTCGCCTTTTGGCCTATTTTTAGCTCGTTTACGGTTTTCATGAAATTTTCGCACTCTTTTCTATAACCTGAGCAACGCATAAAACAGCAGAATGTAAATTCTTCCATATAAGCTTGCTCTACAACAATTTTTTCTGCATCAAGCATAGCACACGCCGTTGCCTGTGTCAATAAAACAGCTATGCGCAGTCCCCCTGCAAAAGCGCATAAAAGCTGGACAACAGTACATTGTATGCCTGTTCCTGCCGGAATTATACCCGCTTGCCCTTTTTGTCTGTCCCATATGTGCCTCTGTGCAAATGTACACAAAATTCTTTTTGGAATGGTTGCAATATTCTGTTATTTTATGCTATGATAAAGATGCTTATAGCAATATGCAAGCGAATTTTTAGTCGGGAGGCTTAGAATATGGTAGTAAACGATATTATTAAAATTCTGGACGCAAAGGTCATCATTGAAGGCGATCTGCAGGCAGAGGTAAAAACTGCCTGCGGAAGCGATATGATGAGCGACGTGCTGGCATTTGTCAAGGATCAGTCCGTCCTTTTGACCGGGCTTGTCAATCCACAGGTTGTACGCACCGCCGAAATGATGGATATGGTTTGTATTATATTTGTCCGCGGAAAGATGCCGGATGAAACGATTATCGACCTTGCAAAGCGCAGGGGCATTACTTTGATCAATACACGCTACCGGATGTTTACCGCGTGCGGTATGCTGTATGCAAACGGCCTGCGGGGAGGTTGTGAAAACGAATGAGCGTAATCAACCTTACATATGACGTGCCGGGCGACGACTTTACAAGGGCCGGCGAAGCCTCCGGCGCCGTAAAACGAAGCCTTAAGCGTCTTGGTTATAATCAGGACGCAATCCGCCGTGTTGCCATTGCCATGTATGAAGCGGAAATCAATATGGTCATCCATGCAGGCGGCGGAAAGATCGACGTGGAAATCTATCCCGACAAGGTCAACGTAAAGCTGACCGATCACGGGCCTGGGATTCCGGATGTAGAAAAAGCCATGCAGGAAGGGTATTCTACTGCGCCCGACAATGTGCGAAACCTTGGGTTTGGTGCCGGCATGGGCCTGCCAAATATAAAGAAATATACCGATGAAATGCAGATTGACACTCAAATAGGGGAAGGCACGACCATGTACCTTTCCGTGCATGTGAACCAGTAAAGAGTACTGACAGAAATTTTATTGGAGGGGGACAGTTATGCCCGCATATTTTCATTCCGTTACACTTGATAAAGACAAATGCTGCGGCTGCACAAACTGTATTAAACGCTGCCCCACAGAAGCAATCCGCGTGCGCGGCGGCAAGGCGCAGATTATATCGGAACGGTGCATAGACTGCGGCGAATGTATACGCGTATGCCCGCACCATGCCAAGCGCGCGCAGTCGGCAGATTTGTCGGAGCTTTCTAACTGGGCGTATACCATTGCCATACCGGCGCCCGCCCTCTTTGGCCAATTTAAAAACCTGGATGATATCGACATTGTTTTAAACGGCCTGAAAAAGATCGGCTTTGACAGCGTATACGAGGTTGCACGCGGGGCGGAGCTGGTGTCTGAGGCAACAAGACAGCTAATGCACGACGGCAAGCTAAAGATGCCGGTAATCAGTTCGGCATGTCCGGCCGTTGTTCGCCTGATCCGGCTGCGTTTTCCCGATCTGATCGACAACGTACTGCCGTTAAACGCACCCATGGAGGTTGCAGCCAGGCTTGCCAAGGAGCGGGCAAAAAAAGAAACCGGCCTTCCGTTTGACCAGATTGGCGCGTTTTTTCTTACACCGTGCCCCGCCAAGGTTACAGACGTAAAGAACCCAACTGGGCAGGAAATATCCTGGGTAGACGGCGCCATTGCCATCAGCCGCATATACCCAATGCTGACCGAGGCAATGGATAAGCTGACACCGGAAGAAATGACTGCCAGCGCCTGTTTTGGCATTATCGGGGTCAGTTGGGCTTCCTCAGGCGGTGAAGCCGTGGCAACGCTAAATGAAAAATATCTTGCAGCCGATGGAATAGAAAACGTCATCCGCGTGCTTGAGGAGCTTGAAGACGAGCGCATCAACGATGTGGATTTTCTGGAGCTCAACGCCTGCTCGGGCGGCTGTGTCGGCGGCGTGCTGAACGTAGAAAACGCATATGTGGCCCAGGCGCGTATTCAGCATTTGCGCAAATATCTGCCTGTTTCACAAAACCATCTGGAAGGCGGTGTTCCGGATACCATGCGCTGGAAAAAGGCGCTGGAGTATTCTAACGTTTTAAATTTGAGCAATGATTTGGAGCAGGCCATGCAGATGATGACCCGCATGGATGAAATTCTTTCGCGGCTGCCGGGTTTGGACTGCGGAAGCTGCGGCGCCCCCTCCTGCCGTGCGATGGCGGAGGACGTTGTAAAAGGGCTTGCTAAGGAAACAGATTGTATTTTTATTCTGCGCGAACAGGTACGCAACGTAGCCGACACGCTTTCACTGATGGGCGGCGGTTTTATTGCAGACAGAAAAAACAAGAAACATAAAGGAGATGACCAGGTTTGACCGTGCGGGATCTTGCAGAAAGGCTGCAGCTAAAAATACTGGCAGGGGAAGATGCCACTGACAGGGATGTCCAAGGCTGCTATACCGGCGATTTGTTAAGCTGGGTAATGGGGCGCGCGCAGGAGGGCGACGCATGGCTGACCGTGATGGGAAACATCAATGCAATTGCCGTTGCTACCCTTGCCGATACAGCCTGCATTATTTTAACGGAAAACGCGCCTTTGGACGAGGCTGCAAGGCAAAAGGCACAACAGCAGCAGGTGGCCGTTTTACAGACAGAAGAAAACAGCTACCATACCGCCATACATATTCATCAGCTGCTTGGGGATGGCAGCGAATGAGAGCTTATTACGACCTGCATATTCACTCATGCCTTTCCCCTTGCGGCGACAAAGACATGACGCCGTATAACATAGCCGGCATGGCAAAGCTGTGCGGCCTGGATATCATTGCCCTTACCGACCACAACAGCTGTAAAAACTGCCCTGTGTTTCTACGGGCCGCACAGCAGTATGGGCTTTGCGGTGTTGCGGGCATGGAGCTTTGTACATCGGAAGAAATCCACGTTGTGTGCCTCTTCCCTACGCTTGCACAGGCAATGCGTTTTGACAGCTATGTCTATGACCATATGATGGACATTCAAAACCGCGAAGATATTTACGGCGCACAGATGATAATGGATGAACAGGACCAGCCTGCCGGCAGGGAAAAAAAGCTTCTGCTGACTGCCACAGACATCAGCATAAGCGGCCTGCGCACACTGGTAGACACATTTGGCGGCGTATGCTTTCCTGCGCACATTGACCGCGACAGCTACAGCGTGCTTGCAGCATTGGGGGAAATCCCTCCTGAAGAAGCCTACACCTGTGCAGAAATTACGGAAAAAGGCGATATCGGTGCCTTACAGGCACAGCACCCCGGGTTGAAGGATATGATTTTGCTTAAAAACAGCGATGCGCATTATCTGGAAAACATTGCAGCAAAGAGAGCCTGGCTGGAGCTTCCAGAACACTCCCCGGCTGCACTTATTTCTGCGTTAAAAAACGGTTTGATACACTGGGGACGGTAATACCAACTAAACGGGTGTATGCTGCAGCCTACAGAGCACTCTTTTCACGCTTTCGTTCGTATAAATTCAAACGGTACTTTCCAAATATTGGAATAGAAAAACAGGAGGCAAACAGAAATTGAACAGAATCAAAAGGGGACTATGCGCCGTATTATCCGTAATGCTATGCCTTTCCTGCGCTGCCGCGGCCATGGCAGCGGAACTGCAGTCTGACGCAGTAGCTATGGAACAGACGCTGTATTCTGTGCAGATCGGCAGTACGGTCCAGATAAACGCACGTTCTTTGCAGGAACTTACATGGAGTTCTTCGGCCCCAGACATCGTATCGGTCACACAGGAAGGGCTTGCAACGGGCAAACGTATGGGACAGGCTGTAATTACCGCCACAGCGGAAAACGGTGCGTACGCAGCCTGTACCGTTTCGTGCGGGTATTATAACGGGATGGATGTTTCCAGCTTTAACGGCGATTATACAGATGGAGAAGATAATCCCGTTGACTGGGAAAGGGTCAAAAATACCGGGATTGACTTTGCCATGATCCGCGCCGGCTACGGTTGGGAAAATTATCCCAATCAAAACGACAACCGTTTTGTAGAAAACGTACAGGGCGCTGTGCAAAACGCAATTCCGTTTGGCCTTTACTTTTACAGCTATGCGCAGAATGTGCAGGATGCACAGGCAGAAGCAGCCTATCTACTCCGTGAGCTGCGGGAATATATTCCCAATTACACAGATCAGTTGACGCTTCCCATTGCGTACGACATAGAAGAGCCGCAGTTTTACACGCTTGATCCCCAAGCTGTTACAGATATTGTTCTTGCGTTTTGCAACGCATTGAAAGCCGAGGGCTTTGAAACAATGGTATACATAAACAATGCCGTTGCAAATAATATGGAGCTTGACCGGATTGTACAAAACGACATTGGCATCTGGTATGCCCTATGGCCGCAAGAACCGGATTTTTCCGGCCATATGACCATAGGTAACACCGATATGATCCCAGACATATGGCAGTATGCTTCCGACGGGTCCGTGCCCGGCGCCACAACAGACATTGGAACCACCGATTTGAATGTGATTTACATGGCCAGTTCCTTTTCTGAAAAAGATCATGCGCCACGTGTGACTTCCGCTGTGGCAACGGGCAGCGGAGATGTGGAAATCTGCTGGAGCAAAACGCCCGGTGCGCAATCCTATACGGTTTACCGTGCGCCTGTAACGGCACTGGGTGTTGCAGACACAGGCAACGCAACAGAAATTGCGCATGTTTTGGGAAGCACACAACAGTATACAGACAAAACAGCGCTTACAGGAGAAACCTACTATTACTATATAACCGCACAAGTGCAGGACAGCCTGGACGCTGCTTACACAGGAAGCCTTTCCGGCGCGGCGTTTGGCCAGCAGCTGCAGACAACTGCTGCAACAGGAACAGGCGATGTGGATTTGGACGGCGTTGTCAGTGTAAAGGATGTTTTATTGCTGCAAAAAAGCCTTGCACGCTCTGCACAGCTTACACAGGAACAGCATCTGCAAGCAGATACAAATGGCGATAATACGCTTACGCTGGATGACGTTCTTCTAATACAAAAAATGATTGCACACAGCATTGCTCCATTATAATTTAAACTGCATATTACTATGTTTCTATACATATTTTGTACATAAACAGGGTTAGCCGAGGCTAAACCCTGTTTTCTTTGCCGTCAGCCGTGTATACAGCATTTTTCAGGTTATTTTTTGTATATATTCCATAGTAATTTTTACCTGATTTTTCTACTAAAATGTTTACGGGTATTTTTCCTGTCTGTTCGGGATTTTGTTAAAGAAAAACTGGACTTTTTCGACGAATTATAGTATTATTAACCTATGTGGCGATATGGACTTATCCTCATAAATCTAAGCATGATTTTAATTGCAGGGAGGAAGAAAAATGCAAAAAAAAATCAGCACAAATCCTTTTTCGGGTACGCCTGAACAGGAGGCAAGGCTGAAGGAAATTATTCAAAAACATAAGAACGACCCAGGCGCGATTATGCCCGTTCTGCAGGAAGCGCAGGAGGTGTACGGTTATCTGCCGATCGAAGTGCAGACCATGATCGCAGAGGGTCTGCAGGTTCCGCTGGAGGAGGTATACGGGGTTTCTACTTTTTATTCGCAGTTTTCTCTTACCCCAAAGGGCGAATATAATATCTCTGTATGTCTTGGCACGGCCTGCTATGTAAAAGGGGCCGGCAAGATTATTGAAAAGATCACCGAAAAGCTGGGGATTGAACCGGAAGAATGTACAAAAGACGGCAGATTTTCGCTTACCGCATGCCGCTGCATCGGCGCTTGCGGCCTGGCACCCGTCCTTACCATTAACGACGAGGTATACGGACGCCTGGCACCTGAGGATATGGACGAAATCTTAGCCAAATATATGAATTGAATATGCGCGAGCTTTCATTAAATGTAATGGATATTGCGCAAAATTCCATTACGGCGGATGCAAGCCTTATAGAAATTACCGTTTCGGAAGATACGCACGCGCAAACGCTTATGATAGAAATCAAGGACAATGGAAAAGGGATGACCGCGCAGCAGGCCGAACAAGTTTTGGACCCGTTTTATACCACACGCACCACACGCAAGGTTGGGCTTGGCATACCGCTTTTTAAAATGGCAGCGGAGCAGACAGGCGGAAACCTTACCATTGTATCGCACAAAGGCGCAGGCACAACCGTAAATGCGGTATTCCATACCGGGCATGTGGATATGACCCCACTGGGTGATATCAATTCGACCATAAGTATTTTGATCCGCTGCAACCCAAACATTGATTTTTGTTTTACACATAAAGCAGACAATACCCAATTTACGCTGGACACCCGGCAGCTTCGTGAAATTTTGGGACCGGATGTAGCGCTTGATACCCCGGATGTAATGGAATGGGTAAACGGTTTTTTAACTGAGCAAACACAAATATTATACGGAGGTGCAACACCAGATGAAATCACTGGCTGAATTGCAGGCTATCAGAGATAAAGCAAAGGCACAGCTCAACATTAGAGAAGAAAACCCCAATGCGATACGCGTTTTGGTCGGCATGGCGACCTGCGGCATTGCGGCTGGGGCAAGGCCCGTTTTAAACGCATTTGTAGACGAGATTGCAAAGCGCGGCCTTACAAACGTAACCGTTACACAGACCGGATGCATTGGCATTTGCCAGTTTGAACCGGTTGTGGAAGTGGAAGTTCCCGGGCAGGACAAGGTAACTTATGTAAAAATGACCGCTGAAAAGGTGGTCCGGGTCGTAAACGACCACATTGTCAATCATAACGTTGTGACCGAATATACCATCGGTGCAAATGCATAAAAGGAGGCGGCAAAATGTATCGTTCCAATGTACTGGTATGCGGCGGTACTGGATGTACCTCCTCGAACAGTGAAAAAATCATTGAAGCTTTAAAAACGGAAATTCAGGCAAAAGGGCTGGAAAAAGAAGTAAACGTAATCCGTACAGGTTGCTTTGGCCTTTGTGCCTTGGGCCCAATTATGATCGTGTACCCTGAAGGCAGCTTTTACAGTATGGTTAAAGTGGAAGACGTTCCGGAGATCGTAGAGGAACATCTCCTGAAAGGCCGTATTGTCACACGCCTGTTGTATCAGGAAACCGTTGAAAAGGATACAATAAAATCTTTAAACCACACACCCTTCTATGAAAAACAAAGAAGGATTGCCTTGCGCAACTGCGGCGTCATTAACCCGGAAGTTATTGACGAATATATTGCCATGGACGGTTACGCAGCGCTTGGCAAAGTACTTACAGAAATGACGCCACAACAGGTTATTGATGAAATTAAGGCCTCCGGCCTGCGCGGCAGGGGCGGCGGCGGCTTTCCCACCGGAACAAAATGGAGCTTTGCGGCCGCGCAAAAGGCAGACCAGAAATACGTTTGCTGTAACGCTGACGAGGGCGACCCCGGCGCATTTATGGACCGCTCCGTTTTAGAGGGCGACCCGCATGCCGTTTTGGAAGCCATGGCGATTGCCGGATATGCAATTGGGGCTTCACAGGGGTACATATATGTCCGCGCAGAATATCCTATTGCGGTTAAACGCTTACAGATTGCCATTGATCAAGCACACGAGTACGGCCTTCTAGGCGACAATATTTTCGGAACAGACTTCTGCTTTGACATTCAGCTAAGATTGGGCGCCGGTGCATTTGTGTGCGGCGAAGAAACCGCCCTGCTGACCTCCATTGAGGGCAACCGCGGAGAGCCGCGCCCCCGGCCCCCATTCCCTGCAGTTAAAGGTCTGTTTGGCAAACCCACCATTTTAAACAATGTAGAAACGTATGCCAACATATGCCAAATTATTTTAAATGGTGCAGACTGGTTTAACGCGGTTGGCACGGAAAAATCCAAGGGTACAAAGGTTTTTGCCCTGGGCGGCAAGATCCGGCATACCGGCCTTGTGGAAGTTCCAATGGGGACCACCCTGCGCGAAATTGTCGAAGAGATCGGCGGCGGTGTTCCAGACGGCAAAAAATTTAAAGCGGCCCAAACAGGCGGCCCTTCCGGCGGATGTATCCCCGCCGAGCATTTGGATGTTCCCATTGACTACGACAACCTGATTGCAATTGGTTCCATGATGGGATCCGGCGGCTTGATCGTTATGGACGAAACAACCTGTATGGTAGACATTGCAAAATTTTTCCTGGAGTTTACCGTTGACGAAAGCTGCGGCAAATGTACGCCCTGCCGGATTGGTACACGCCGTTTGCTGGAGCTGCTTGAAAAAATCACAAACGGCAACGGTGAAATGGAAGACATAGAAAAAATGGAGCAGCTTTGCTATTATATAAAAGAAAACGCGCTTTGCGGCCTTGGACAGACGGCCCCAAACCCTGTTCTTTCCACGCTGCACTTTTTCCGTGACGAGTACATAGCCCACGTAAAGGATAAGAAATGTCCTGCGGGCGTATGTAAGAAGCTTTTGCAGTATTCTATCCTTGCAGACAGCTGCCGCGGCTGTACGGCCTGCGCAAGAGTATGTCCTGTGGGCGCAATCAGCGGTAAGGTTAAGGAAGTCCATACGATTGATACGACAAAATGTATTAAATGCGGCGCCTGCCTCGAAAAGTGCAAATTTGGCGCAATCGTAAAGGGTTAAGAAAGGAGTGGCAGCAATGGAAAATATTCATGTACAAATCAACGGCATGCCCCTCTGCGTACCAAAGGGTACGACCATTTTAGAGGCGGCGAGGATGGCGGGGATCAATATTCCTACGCTCTGCTTTTTAAAGGATGTTAATGAAATCGGCGCCTGCCGCATGTGTGTGGCCGAGGTTAAGGGCGCGCGTTCGCTTGTCGCCTCTTGCGTATATCCGCTTGAAAGGGAGGGCACAGAGGTTTTTACCAACAGCAAAAAGGTACAGGATTCCAGAAGGATGACATTGGAATTGATTTTGTCAAACCATGATAGAAATTGCCTTTCCTGTTCCCGCAGCGGTTCCTGCGAATTGCAGCAGATGTGCGCAGATTTTGGCGTAGAGGACGCTTCCCGCTTTGACGGGTTTAACCCGGATCTGGAGCCGGATACCTCCACACTGCATTTGGTACGCAATAATAATAAATGTATATTGTGCCGCCGCTGCGTTGCAGCCTGTAATGACCAGTTTGTCGGTGTGATTGGCGCAAATAACAGAGGCTTTGATACAGAAATTGGCTGTGCTTTTAATAAAAAGCTTGCGGATACCGCATGTGTTTCCTGTGGCCAATGTACGGCAGTCTGTCCTACCGGTGCACTGACAGAACGCGACCAAACAAAAGAGGTATTTGAAGCGCTTGAAGATCCGGAGAAGTTTGTGGTTGTGCATACTGCGCCCGCAATCCGCGCAACACTTGGCGAATGCTTTGACATGCCAATCGGTACAAATGTAAAAGGGAAAATGGTTACAGCCTTGAAAATGCTTGGCTTTGATAAGGTGTTTGACACAGACTTTGGCGCTGATTTGACCATTATGGAAGAAGCGACCGAATTTATAGACAGAGTGAAAAACGGCGGAACATTGCCAATGATTACCTCGTGTTCACCGGGTTGGATTAAATTCTGCGAGCACTATTATCCGGAATGTATCCCCAATCTTTCCAGTTGTAAATCGCCCCAGCAGATGACCGGCGCGATTATCAAAACCTATTATGCCGAGAAAGAGGGCCTTGACCCGAAAAACATTGTGGTTGTCTCTATCATGCCGTGTACTGCCAAAAAATTTGAAATACAGCGCGAAGACCAGAGCGCGGCAGGTGTACCGGACGTGGATATTGCGCTTACTACCAGGGAACTTGCAAAGATGATTAAGCAGTCGCAGATTCAGTTTAAAAATCTGCCCGACAGCGATTTTGACCCAGCTTTGGGTGTTACGACCGGTGCCGGAGCGATCTTTGGTGCAACAGGTGGTGTAATGGAGGCTGCACTGCGTACCGCGGCTGATGTGCTGACAGGACAATCTCTGCAGGACATTGACTATACGGAGGTAAGAGGCACCGATGGGATCAAGGAAGCCACCTACCACGTAGCCGGTATGGACGTAAAGGTTGCCGTTGCAAGCGGTCTTACCAATGCGGCGACTGTACTTGACCGGGTGAAAAACGGGCAGGCAGATTACCATTTTATTGAGATTATGTGCTGCCCCGGCGGTTGTGTAAACGGCGGCGGACAGCCCATACAGTCTGGAAATACAAGGAATTTTACAGACCTGAAAGCCGAACGTGCCAAAGCGCTGTATGAAGAGGACAAAAACCTGCCGCTTCGCAAGTCGCATGAAAGCCCGATTATCAAACAGCTTTACGAGGAATATTTGGAAAAGCCGGGCAGCCACAAGGCGCACAGCATTTTACACACAAGCTATGTAAAAAGAAGTAAATATTAATTTTGTGGAAACGCCTGACTGTGTTACTACAACAGGCAAAAAATACCCTCTGATGCAGTGTTGCTTGCATCAGAGGGTATTTGCATATATAGAAACGCATATGTATAAAAAAGTGCCTTGCGAGCAAAGCAGCCGTAAGCCTTCCGTTTACTGCTCGGTTACAACGGTAAATAAGACCAAATCCGCCATCCCTGTATTAAAAATGGTATGGGAGGACCCTTTGGGACAATATTGGCATACACCTGCTTGTAACATTTCTTCTTTACCATCACAAACAGCCTTTCCGTTTCCATCCAAAACATAATTGATTTCGCTGCTTGTGGTGTGTTCATGCAGCCCAATCGACGCTCCTGCGGGTATACGGCTGACCATCATTTTACATTCCGGCTGTATAAACATCTTTGCCGACACCGCTCCGTTTCCGGCATTTAGATATGCAATGGTAACTTCCTGCATTTTATCAAATTCAATTAACATATAACCATCCTTTCAAGCTACTAAAGCATATTATCCTGTGTATTATGTCATATTCGGCCTGTTTGGATTTCAATGGAATAAAAGAAAAATTTTTCCTTGCCGCTTTATTTTTTCTATACAACTGCGTACTGTCTGCACGGAACCGTTGTGCAGCAGGTATTGGAAGGATTTTCCGCCATAATAAAAGCCGCTGCGGAGCGTTTGCTTCACAACGGCTGACGGTTTTAGTGCTTTTTTCTGCATCGTGCTTTTCCGCTCCAAAAAAGGTTCTGTTACAGGCACGATTCCACTGCTTACCCTTTTATTTGAAAGACAGATTTGGGCGCACCGCAGATTGGGCAGACCCAATCGTCCGGTAATTCCTCAAAGGGATGCTGAGGGTCATCATGCACATAACCACATATGGTACAGATATAGCTTTCCTCTGGGCTTGTATCCTGTTGATCATCTTCAATTTGGTAGGTTGGAGCGTTTTTAGGCGCTTTTCCTTTAATGACACGGTGATAATATTCATAGGTCATCGGCGTACCCTTATATTCGTCGCTGCCAGCCCGAATTTCAGCAAGAAAAACCGTATGCGTCAGCGTTTCTATACTGTTGACCACTTTGCACAAGAACCAGCAGCATATGTCCTCCCGCAGTACAGGAACACCTTCGCGTAGCACCTTGTAATTGACATTTGCCAGCTTATCTGCATGCCTACCGGAGCTGAAACCAAGCGCGCCAATCACTGTGCCCGAAGTGTTTTCCGAAAGGACGGAAACAGCAAACTCCCCTGTTGCCTTGATCCTTTCGTTGGTATAGTTATCATGGTTGATGCTTACCGCTATAACCATGGGATCCGCCGTAATTTGGACAACCGTATTCACAATGCAGGCGGAGGGGCGCTGCTCGCCGCGGACACCGATTGCATACATGCCATAAGACAGTGTTCTTAAGATAATTGGATTCATAAAAACCTTCCTTTTCTGAAATGCAAGGCAAAGGTTGTTTTGCTGAAGAGCATCCCTTGCAAATCTGGATGTTTAGTATAAGTATAGCACAGCTATTATGCAAAATGCAACGATTTTTTATATAATTTATAATAGAGATATGGGCTGTAAAGCGAAGAAACACTGTAAAACTTTTTTTGCGCCATATAGCAAAATTTCATCAAAATCTTACATGCTGCAAATAAAAAAGAGGGCGAAGTCCTTACTCCGCCCTCTTTCAGGTTGAAAAATTATTTGATTTCTACTTCTGCACCAACTTCGGTGAGCTTTGTCTTCATGGCTTCTGCATCGTCCTTAGAAACTGCTTCTTTCAGCGTCTTGGGAGCGCCGTCTACCATTTCTTTTGCTTCCTTAAGACCAAGGCCTGTGATTTCTCTTACAACCTTAATAACCTTAATCTTCTCTGCGCCTGCAGCCTTCAGAACTACGTCAAATTCTGTTTTCTCTTCTGCAGCAGCGCCGCCGGCAGCACCAGCAGCGGGAGCAGCGGCAACGGCTACGGGAGCAGCGGCAGATACGCCAAACTCTTCTTCCAAAGCCTTAACAAGCTCGCTCAATTCCAGAACGGTAAGCGCTTTTACATCTTCAATCAACTTAACAACTTTATCAGACATGATAAATACCTCCGATTTTTAAAATTTAAATGATTTGTTTTTTTACTTATGCTTCCTGTTTTTGCTGTGCAATGGCATTCAGTGCGCAAACAAGTCCGCGCAGGTTTCCATTGAGTACGGCAACAAAGCCGCTGATAGGCGCGTTCAAGCCGCCCAGTGCTTTGGCGACAAGCTCTTCCTTGCCGGGGAGCTTGGCAAGGTCTTTAATTTCGTTAACCTCTAAAAGCCCACCGTCAACAAAGCCGGCTTTAATTTCAAAATCCTTATTCTTTTCCGCATAAGCAGAAAGAATCTTTGCCGCCGCCACATAGTCTTCCGCACTTGTTGCAAGTGCTGTTGTGTTTTCAAGAACCGGTTCAAGCCCTGCAAGGTTTGCATTTTGCGCTGCACGCAGCAAAAGCGTATTCTTTACAACCGTATACTGCACGCCCGCTTCCCTGAGCTCTTTTCTAAGCTTGGTATCGTCTGCTACAGAAATCCCCTTGTAATTTACAAGCACGCCTGCAACAGAATTCTGCAACCTGTCTGTCAGCTCTGCGACAATTGCTTTTTTCTGTTCAAGAATTTTTTCACTTGGCAAAATCTATTCACCTCCGTTTTTTGAGATGGATCCATGCATAAAGAAAGCCCCCCTGCTTTTGCAGAGGGGAGCTAAAACCATACAAAACCAGCAGCGCGCAAAGCGGCGTTTGCTGTTTTGAACAATCACAAGCCTCAACCTCGGCAGGCAGGTAAAACCTTTATGCACTATGCGCCTGCTGTCTTAGGAAAAGAACAGCGTGTATTATATTAGCACAAAGCAACCGCTTTGTCAAGCGCCTGGATTACAGGCCGCTATCAGCCCTCCTGGCCGCCAACCTTGTTTGGATTAATGCGAATACCGGGGCCCATTGTGCTTGTTACCGCACAAGATTTAATATACTGACCCTTTGCTGCCGCGGGCTTTGCTTTCACAATTGCGCCCAGCAACGTGTCAAAATTTTCCTGCAGCTTTTGTGTACCAAAAGAAGCCTTTCCGATTGGGCAGTGTATAATGTTTGTTTTGTCAAGGCGGTACTCTATTTTACCGGCCTTTGCTTCTTTTACAGCCCTTGCAATGTCGGGTGTAACCGTGCCGGCCTTTGGGTTCGGCATAAGCCCTCTGGGACCAAGCAATTTACCCAAACGACCTACAAGGCCCATCATGTCGGGTGTTGTGATCAGGACGTCAAAATCCATCCAGCCTTCTGTCTGGATTTTTTGCGTCATGTCCTCTGCGCCTACATAATCGGCACCCGCTTCTTTGGCAAGCGCTTCATTTTCACCTTTGCAAATTGCAAGCACTCTGACATTCTTTCCTGTGCCGTGCGGAAGAACAATAGCGCCTCTGACCTGCTGGTCGGCGTGACGGCTGTCAACGCCCAGCTTTACATGAACCTCCACTGTTTCATCAAACTTGGCAGTCGCCGTTTTGATGCAAAGGTCAAGTGCTTCGTCCGCATCATAAAGTTTTGTTCTGTCAACCAGCTTTGCGCTGTCAACATATTTTTTTCCGTGTTTCATTGGTTTTCCTCCCTATTGAGTGGTAAAATCGGATCATTTCCTCCCACCCGGGCTTAATCAATCGACAACATCAATGCCCATGCTGCGCGCGGTGCCTGCGATCATACGCATTGCCGCTTCTACACTGCCAGCGTTTAGGTCGGGCATTTTCTGTTCTGCAATCTTTTTGACCTGCTCACGGGTAATGGTACAGACTTTCGTCTTGTTCGGCACGCCTGACCCTTTGTCGATCCCACATGCCTTTTTAATTAAAACAGCTGCAGGCGGTGTCTTTGTAACAAACGTAAAAGAACGGTCTGCATACACTGTGATAACAACGGGGATAATAAGTCCCGCGTCGTTTTTGGTGCGCTCATTAAATTCCTTTGTGAACGCCATAATGTTGACGCCGTGCTGACCTAAAGCAGGTCCTACTGGCGGCGCCGGGGTAGCCTTACCGGCAGGTATTTGCAGCTTGATAAAGCCTACTACCTTTTGAGCCATTTTTTTGCACCTCCATAATTCGTGGTTGCATACGAAACGGTTATTTTTCCCGTTCCTCCCACAAGGGACAACGTCCCTCCAACAATAAACCGGATAAGCCCGGATTATCAACCATATTATTCCAATGGTTCCGCCTGATTTAATTCCAGCTCCACCGGCGTTTCACGGCCAAACATGGAAACCGTCACGCGGACCATATTTTTATCTGTGTCAATTTCATCGACCGTCCCGACAAAATCCTCCAGCGGACCGTCGACTACCCGTACAGAATCACCGACCTGATAGGAAACTTCCACAGACTTTGTTTCGACGCCCATCCTGTGCACTTCTTCGTTTGAAAGCGGCACCGGCTTGGACGAAGGCCCGACAAAACCTGTACATCCGCGTATGTTGCGTACAACATACCAGGTTTCGTCTGTGTAAACCATTTTAATAAATACATATCCGGGATATAATTTTCGTTCAACCTCATGCGTTTTGTCATCTTTGATTTCTGTCACAGTTTCAGTCGGAACTTTTATTTCCTGGATCATATCCTGAAGATTTCTGTTTTCAACAGTCTTTTCAAGATTTGAAGCGACCTTGTTTTCATACCCGGAATAGGTATGAACAACATACCATTTTGCTTCTTCAGGCACTGTTATTCACCCTTCCCGCGTCTTATTAGATTGAAGCTACATCCATGATAAGCCCAAGCAAAGCGTAAAGTCCCTGGTCAAGACCAAAAATAAATAAGCCGATCACCGTAATCATTACAACGACAATCCCCATATTTTTAAATACGGTTTTGGGCGTAGGCCAGGTAATCTTTTTTATTTCACCCTTGCATTCGCGGAAGTACTTTGCGATTTTGGAGAAAACACCCGGCTTCTTATCCGACTTTTTATCTGCCTTTTGAGGAGCCTTTTTCTCGACCTTATTGTCAGCCATTTTTATTCCTCCCGCTTACTTATTTGGTTTCTTTATGCAGCGTATGCTTTTTGCAAAACCTGCAATACTTGTTCATTTCCAGCCTGTCCGGATTATTCTTTTTGTTTTTCATGGTGTTATAGTTGCGTTGTTTGCACTCTGTGCAGGCTAATGTAATCTTTACTCTCATTTTAACGGCACCCCCGATTTGCGGTTATTATTCAGCCTCCCTCAAAATTTGGGCACAAAAAAATAAACCCCTTTTTTGAGGTATAAATACTATAGCACAATACAGCGCCCCAGTCAAGCGTTTTTTTTCTGTTTTGTACAAATCTCTAAAAGAGAGCGGGCAATTATGCCCACCCTCTTACCACCGTGGCCTATTCAGGCGTTACTGGCCCAGGCGTTCTGCAAGCGTTTTCTTGGGCTTTTTCTTTTTTTCAGGCTTTACTTTCTTTCCTTTAAAACGCTTTGCATAACCCCATGCCTTTAAAAGCGCTTCGCTGAGCTCAGGCTGCAGGCGCTCTTCCTTCTCTTTATCTGAAACCCCGTTGAGCACAACAATGGTAATGATGGACCGCGTATCCATATCCCCTGCATCATACTGTGCGCTCAGGATAGCTCCCAGCTTTGCAACATCCTCTTTAGAGCCGTCCTGCAGCAGTGCATTTACCTTAGGCACAATGCTTGCCCTGGCAAAGGTCACACCGCGAAACGGGTCGTAACCGTCTTCTTCCGCTTTAATTTCTTCTTTCAGCTCCGGGAACACGTTGACAAGCCTCTTTGAAAAAAACAAAGGGTTTGCATTGCCCTCGTCGTCTTTCTTCTTCTTTTTTGCGCTGCGCATGGCCTTTTCGCGCGTGGGGGCCGAAATGCTCT
This sequence comes from uncultured Oscillospiraceae bacterium, assembly GCA_900541565.1. Taxonomy (GTDB): domain Bacteria; phylum Bacillota; class Clostridia; order Oscillospirales; family Acutalibacteraceae; genus Scatavimonas; species Scatavimonas merdipullorum. The sequence continues at coordinate 157,474 of UQKB01000001.1, read as the reverse complement.
GTACAAAATCATTGCCAATGCTTTCGGCTTCCTTTTCCGTATCTCTTTCCGGATCAAACATCCAGGTGGAAAGGGTTTTCCAGTCATTGTCCGGGCCATCGTCCGTCATAGCACAGGTTTCCAGAACCATGTGCTTTTTCCTCTTATAATATACCACACTGTATGCAACAGCCTCGGACGTAAAAAGCGAGACAATCTCGCTGCTGTCTACATTTGTTACGCCTACGCGTGCAAAGCCGCGCGCCGTGAGTGCCTTTTCCACTTTGCTGCTGATTATTTCAAATGCCTTTTCTATCATCTGGATCCTTCCTTAACCGTCAGTCTTCTATCTGTCATCTCATTATACAGCCTGTTTTCTGTTTTGTCACGAAAAATTTTTTGCAATATAGAAATCAAACGGCATCCCGCTAAACCTGCTTTGTTGTTTCTCTTCATTTTTTATAACGCCGCGCTTTTTTATAGAAACAATTGCGCACTTTTAAATTCTATGTTAAGATAGGTTTTTAGAAATTACCCGACTGTCATATAAAGAGGTGTTCCTGCTATGTCTTCAAAGCCGATCGGCGTTTTTGATTCCGGCCTTGGCGGTTTAACCGCTGTAAAAGAGCTTTTGCACGTTTTGCCACATGAGAATATCGTCTATTTTGGCGATACGGGCCGAGTCCCCTATGGGAACCGCAGCCGGGAAACCATTATAAAATATGCTGAACAGGACGCAGGTTTTTTGCTTTCCAAGGGCGTTAAAATGCTGATTGCCGCATGCGGGACGGTAAGCTCCGTGGCAAGCGAGCTGGGCGGCAGATTTTGCGTGCCGTTTACCGGTGTGGTTGCCCCTACAGCTGCAGCAGCTGCCGCAACGACAAAAAACGGGAACATTGGTGTAATTGGTACAACCGCTACGATTCGCAGCGGCTCTTATAAACGAGCCTTGCAAAAAATTTCTTCCAATATCAAGGTATTTGAGCAGGATTGCCCGCTGTTTGTTCCGTTGGTAGAAAACGACTTTTTGTCGCCTGACGATCCTGTGGTAACCATGGTTGCAGAGCGTTATCTGAACCGATTAAAAGAAAACGGCGTAGATACCATTATTTTAGGCTGTACACATTATCCCATGCTGAAAGCCGCCATTTCAAAGGTAATGGAAAATCGTGTAACTCTTGTGGATTCCGGAAGAGAAACGGCCCTGTATGCTGCGCGGCTTTTACGCGAAAACGGCCTTTTAAATACAGAAAATATGGCAGAGGGAAAATGCAGCTTTTATGTCAGCGACCAGCCCGACGGCTTTACGCATATGGCAGGTATGTTCCTGCAAAAGGAAGTCACCGGGGATGTACACAGAATTGATATTGAACAGTATTGACTGTTCCTTTCTGAAAAGCAAGGAGATTTTATGCGGAAAGATTTTATTATCAATATAGTAGGCACGCAGTATGTTGACGGCGAGATGGACAAGGTAGAGATTATGACATTGGGCCACTACGCTGTCAAAAACGGCACGCGCTACATTATGTATAAGGAATATCCCGAGGAAAACAGACAAAGCGAAAAAACCACAATCGTAAAGGTTGAAAGCGAAAACAAGGTGTCTATTATACGCGCAGGAGAATACCAGTCGCGTCTTATGCTGGAAAAAGGACGGCGGCACCAGTGCCATTACAGGACACTTGCAGGCGATCTGATGATCGGCGTGTTTACCGAAAGCATCGCCGCCGATCTGCACGACGACGGAGGCAGGCTGGATGTAAGCTATTCGCTGGATTTCAATGCCGATTTTGCCAGTAAAAATGAATTTCATATCGATATAAAAAGAGCGAACGCCGCTCTTGAACTTTAGTGTATGCAAAGGATGGGTTGATTTATGTCTGAAATTGCACAAAAGGCCTGTACACAGCTCAAGCAGGCCGTTGTAAACGCTATGGAAAGGGCCATGGAAAATGGGCAGCTGTGTAAAACGGATCTCCCGCCGTTTATTATTGAAACACCGGCGGATCGAAAAAACGGCGATCTTGCAACCAACGCCGCAATGGTGTGTGCCAAAGCTTTCAAAATGCCCCCGTTTAAAATTGCTCAGGCTATTATGGACCATATAGACCTTACAAACACATATGCCAAAAGCGCCGAAACCGCAGGTCCGGGATTTATTAATTTCTTTCTGCAACCCCGTTATTATGCAGACATTTTAACGGATATTGAAGAAAAGGGCAACCAGTATGGCCGCTCCCACTATGGCAAAAAGAAAAGGGTCATTGTAGAATTTGTATCTGCCAACCCAACCGGTCCCATGCATATGGGAAACGCAAGGGGCGGTGCATTGGGCGACTGCCTGGCCTCTGTATTGGATGCCGCCGGGTACGATGTATGGCGTGAATTTTATGTCAATGACGCCGGAAATCAGATTGAAAAATTTGCCGTTTCGCTGGAAGCGCGCTATTTACAGATTTTTAAAGGGGAAGAACATATTCCTTTTCCCGAAGACGGCTACCAGGGCGCAGATATTACAGAGCGCGCACAGCAATATGCGCAGCAGTTTGGCGACAGACTGGTAAACGTCGCGCCACCGCAGCGGAAAAAGGAGCTTGTGGATTTTGCCCTGCCAAGGAATATTGAAAAGATGCAGGCAGACATGCGAAAATACCGCATTACTTATGACCAATGGTTTTTTGAAAGCACGTTGCACCAAAACGGAGATGTACAAAATACGATCGATCTGCTCCGTCAAAAAGGCATGACGTATGAAAACGATGGTGCTTTGTGGTATAAAAACAGAGAAGTATTAAGCAAAAGGCTGCTTGCTGAAGGAAAAACGCAGGAAGAAATTGACAAATTAGAATTAAAGGATGACGTTTTAATCCGGAAAAATGGCAGTCCTACTTATTTTGCCGCTGATATCGCCTATCACCGCAACAAACTGCTGACACGAGGCTTTGACCTGTGCATAGACGTATGGGGTGCGGATCATCACGGCCACGTTGCGCGGATGAAGGGCGCCATGGATGCAATCGGCCTAGACGGGGATAGGCTGGACGTAGTTTTAATGCAGCTTGTAAAGCTTGTCCGCGACGGAAAGCCGGTCAAAATGAGCAAGCGCACCGGAAAGGCGATCCAGCTTGCAGACCTGCTTGACGAAGTTCCCGTAGACGCTGCACGGTTCCTTTTTAATACGCAGCAGGCAAACACACAGATGGATTTTGACTTGGACCTGGCTGTGCAGCAGGACGCACAAAATCCCGTGTATTATGTGCAATACGCCCACGCGCGCATTTGCAGTATTTTGAAAGCGCTTGCAGCAGACGGCATTGTGCCGCGCCCCTGTTCCAGCCAGGAACTGATGCTGCTGAAAGCGCCGGAGGAAACAGAGCTGATCCACCATCTTGCGGCGTATACCGGTGAAATTATTTCCGCTGCAAAAGAGTATGACCCTACAAAAATTACTCGTTACGTTTTACACTTGGCTTCGCTATTTCACAAATTTTATAATGCATGCAGGGTAAAAGGCAACGATGAAAGCCTGACACAGGCAAGGCTGCATCTTTGTATGGCCGTTAAAACGGTAATTGGCAATGTTCTGGCAATGTTCAATATTACCGCACCGGAAAGCATGTAATTTACGCCTTTCCATTTATAAAAGCCGCTCACCGGGAAAGGTGCGGCAGGATGGCTTTCGCGTACTTGAGCAGTATTATCTATTTGCCTTTATAACAATGATAAACGGCCCCGTTTGCTGCGGCAACATGCAGCAAACGGGGCCGTTTGTTTTTTAATAATATTCTTCCTGCAGGATCGAAGATGCAGATTCCGGCGCGGCACCGACAAGACTGTCTTCAAAGACAAAATAAGCCAGGTCATAAATTTGCTTTTCCCAGTCTGTGATCACTACAATAGACTGTCCGTCGTCCGTCCAGCCGTATTCCCACACGCCGTCTTCCGGCACGCGGTATTCTTCTACATCATATTGCAGATAGGTCAGGGAATTTGCCACCAGCATGGTGATTTCATCTTTTTTAAGGTTTGTTGTAATCATGGGGCCAATTTCGCCCATTATGCTGATAATCTGCGTCAGGCTGGCTTCTTTTAAATCTCCCACCATGGTTTTCAGAAGATTTCTCTGGCGCGAGGTTCTGTCAAAATCATCGCCGGAAAAGCCGGCGTCCGCATCGCCCCTGTTCCTTGCATACCACAACGCCTGCCTGCCGTTGAGATGTACAACACCGGGTTCGGCCTGAATTTCATAGCGGGTATCCGCCTGACCGTTTTTATACGTCTGCCAGTTGATATAATCGATCTCTTCGGCCGTTAATTCGATATCTATCCCGCCTAAAATGTCGATAATACTTTCAAAACTTGAAAAATCGACCACCGCATAGCGGTCTATATTAATACCAAAATTGCTTTCAACTGTTTTGATTGCAAGCTGTGGGCCGCCGTACGTATAGGCAGCGTTGATCTTATTCTGCCCATAGGGGTTGCCGTAAGCATCTGTTCCGGGGATCGTAACATAAAGGTCACGCATAAAAGACGTAAGCTTCAGTTTTTTATGGCGGTTGTCAATAGACAGCATAATCATGGTGTCGCTTCTGCCATGTTCTTCCCCGGTTTCTCTGTTGTCTTCACCAAAAAGCATAACATTTAATATCATGGGATCATTAAGCAATTCCCCACTGTTGATATCCATTTCCAAATCAGAAGAAAAGCTGGAAGACGAAGAGCTTACATCTTTGTCTGTTTGATCATCAATCGCCTGATAGTTGACTGCGTTGACCGTATTATAAAAAATCAATAAGGCGCCGCCGCCTGCACACAAAACAAGGCACAGAAGCACCGCTAAAAAGTTCTTCCACCCAAAAACATGCATTTTTTTTGCCGTTGCGCCGGAAGATGAATAAATAGAATGTCGCTGACTGGGTCTCTGTTTGGACAAAACCGCGCGCCCCTTTCTAAAAAAACTCCCACTAAATCCCCACTGTATATTAATATTATATAAATGAATTTAAAAAATACAATGACAAAATAAAGAAAAAAGTCGTTTTTTACATTTCTATGCAATTAAGCAGAATGTTGTAAGAAATTTTTGTATTAAAGTTTCCACTCAAAAACTGTTTTAAACGGCGTGTTCAGATCTGTCTCAAATACGCGGTGCAGATCGTCCATGCTACGCACCGGTTCATCCTCATAAATAATGCTGCCCAGCCTGCGCCGCACACGCTGAATCTGCATCATATTGACCGCTTCCAGGAAATCCGCCTTTCCGCTTCTGCTGCTGCCTATAATAGAAAGCCCTTTTTCCAGCAGCAGTCTGGTATTGATCGGCACCTTATTTTCGCTTACACCTAAAAAGACCATGGTTCCCTGTGGGTGCGTATGCTGGATCATCCGGTCAATTGCGTCATGGCAGCCTTCGCCGCCTACGCATTCAAAAGCATGGTCAACACGGAAATCTGCAGGCAGAGAATAGGTCAGATAGGTCTTATTGACAAAAGAAAAGCGCGACAGCTTTCGACTGTTTTTCCCAATTACTACAATTTTTGATTTTGGAAATTTCACCTTTAGCGCACACGCAATAACGTAAGACATACTGCCGTCGCCCCATATACCAATTGTATCGCGCCGGCTGTGCGCATGTTTGTCCATACGGTTGACCGCATGAACCGCCACGCTTAAAAACTCACAGATAGACGCTGTCTGCAACGGAATATTTTCAAACGGCACAATCCTGTCCGGCGGCATATCCACAAATTCGCGCATAAATCCATCTGCACCGCTGGATAAAAAATGGGAATGCTCATCGTAATTTTCATAAATAATCCCACAGTCCCCTGCCGGTACATTGGGGATCAAAATGACCTTTTGCCCTATTTCATAGGTCCCGGTTTTGTCCAGAATCACCTCGCCGCAGCATTCATGAATGAGCGCCATGGGCAGCTTTTCACTTAACGCCTTAAGGTCGCGGTTCCCCAAATAATAGCGTTGGTCCGCATGACAGATGGACATATACCTGGGACGTATCAATACCTTCTCATCTATCTTTGTGTCTACGTATTTTACGCAGAAAAACTGTGGGTTTACAAGCTGATAAATATAATTAATCACTTGCAATCCCTCCAACAAGCACCTGCGCAATTTTATAATCGTTGACGGTTGTGATCTTCATATTGGACAGCTCGCCTTTAATCAGTTTTACAGGTGCTGAACGCATAATGCAGATTTTGCAGGCATCGGTCAGGACAGATTTCTCGCTCGGCTTGAGCTGCGCATACAGCTCTTTGAGCAGCTTAATATTAAAGCTTTGCGGCGTTTGCCCCTGATACATATAGTTTCTGTCAGGAATTTCTGAAACATCTACCCCATCGTGCGATTTTACAATGGTATCGGTCGCCGGGACAACCGTGTCGCAAGCCCCATAGCGAACTGCCGCATCTATATTATCCTCTATAATGCGCAGTGTAACAAACGGGCGTACCGCATCGTGCGTAACGATAATGTCGTCGTCATCCGCCCCAAAGTCCTTTGCAATTTCATCTATAATATTAAAAATGGTTTCGTTTCGGCTTTCACCACCCGGCGCAAGCTTGATGCGCGCTTCGTACAACCCATATTTTTCAAGCAGATCCGACATATAGGAAAGCCAGCTTGGATGCACACCGATGTAAATTGCATCAAAACGGGCGCACATCTGCATTTTTTCCAGCGTATGGATAATAATCGGCTTTTCCCCCAGCGGCAGAAACTGCTTGGGCATAGAAGATATATGCATCCTTGTGCCGCTTCCGCCGGCCAAAATTGCTCCATAGATCATAATACTTCCTCCAGACTTTATTCAAACTCCTCTGAAAACAGTTCTTTTCTATCAAAATCATAGCAGCTTCTGGTAAGGTCCAGATAGACCACCTCGTGATGCGGTACGCGCGCCTTAATGGGCGGCAATGTTTCATACGCGCCAAACGCGATCTTCAGATATTGCTCATATCCCACCGGGATCGGCATCTGGTAGCCTTCAAAATTTTTGTAAACAGCGCTTGCAAACGCTTCCTTTGGATATTCATATTGCATATATTTCGGGCCGGCGCAAAGCTCCGTTATAAAATCGCAGTCCTGTATTTTATACTTTGTCATTTTCCGCTGTGCCATGCGCCAGATTTTTTGACGGATTTTGTCGCTGCGGAAAACAGAAAGCAGCACCCGGCTTCCCAATGCAACAACACCGCCGTGCTTTTCCGGTACCACCTGCGCTAAAAAAAGCGAGTACACCATGGCCCATAACTTTTGCATTTTTCTTTTAAAACCTTTGGGGCAGCCGTCAAGCGGAAAAACATCCATTGCAAGGCCATGCGGTATATCCAAATGCGCCTGGTTTTTCTTCACGCAGGTAGCGCTTGTATCAACAATTGTGGTAAAGATATTGCCTGTAAAGATATGGTCGTCTGTACGCAAGCACAAAAAGCGCGAACCCTTGCACTGCTCTTTCCAAAGCCTGTGCATTTTTTCATAATCCTCGCGCGGCATAAAAATATCGATATCGTCATCCCACGGGATAAACCCGCCATCTCTGAGCGTTCCAATACAGCAGCCGCCGCAAAAATAGAAAAGCAGTCCGTTTTTTTCGCAAAAATCCTTAAAAAACAAAAGTGTTTCCAGCTCTTTGCATTGCAGGGCCCTGAGCTGCTCCCGTGTAAATTCCACAGGCGTAAGATCCGTCAAGACCGTCTTACCTCCCTTTAGCCGTCCGTTTTCCGGCTGGCTTGTTCAATCTTTTTTTGTACCGTATTTTTTACAAGCTCTATGCTTTGCTGTGCATCTGTACCAAGTTTTGCCTTCCAAAACGGCATTTTACATATGCCGAACAACGTGCCTGTGCCGTATACGATATGCAACAGCGGAAACATAAAAGGCAACAGAAAAAACTGCCAATAAGCTTTTCTTCCCCAAAAAGCCGTAACTGTAACCAACAAATCAAACAAAAGATATGCGCCGCTTACCGCTATAAGCGGCAGCACAATGCCAAAGCATGACAAAACGCCAAATACAAGCAGCGCACAGACCAACAAAAAAGGTGCGAAATGAAAACAGGATAAACACTGTGGGCATACCCCCAGCGTCAGCCCAATCCATAAGCCGTTGGCATATTTTTGCCTAAGCATTTTTCTGAACGTTGCACGGACATTCTGATAGGAGACAATGTCCGGATAGCAGGCAATTTTAAAACCGCTGCGGCGCATTCGGTAATGTATTTCATTATCCTCTGTCCTGCCCAGGTTTTCATTGAACCCGCCGACCTTTGCAAAAACCTCTCTGCGGTATGCAGCGTGAAAAACAGAGCTTACATACTGCTTGTGTGCCTGCTGCCTGCGGTATTTTGCAACGGAGCTGCCAAACAGGGACTCTTCCGCAGCCAAAAGGGTCCCCTGCCATGGCGTAGCCTTTTCCGCCCGACAGGGTCTGCCGCCTCCGCAGATAAATTCGCCCTGTTGGATATGCTCAACATTGCAGCTTACAAAATCCTGCGGGATGCTTGCATGTGCATCCACCCGGATTATGACTTCGCCGCCGGCGTGCAGCACGGCGCAGTTCCAGGCTGCCGCCTGACCGACTTTCGGGCACTGGGCCACAGTTACGTTTTGAAAGCCGTTTTTCTGGGCTGCAAAAGCCTCCATCACCGCCTTCGTGCCGTCAGCAGAAAGGTTGTCCACCAATACGACCTCTATTTGCGCATGGGGGTAAGTTTGCGCCTTTACATCCTCCAAAAGCTTTTCAAGCGCAGCCTGTTCATTGCGCGCAATAATGCACAAAGAAACGGTCATGGTATTCCCTCCCCGGCTTCCTCCAGCATCCATCTGGCGCTAAATGCACAGGCAGTCTGAAAATAGGGCATCACATACAACGCGGGGATCACAAAAAAGCAGGAAAGCAGCCACGGTAAAAACGAAAGCACCAGCCGCAGATAGCGGCTCCTGTTTTTTTTCATCAAAAAAATCGATTGTATAATACACGTATTGGCAGAAAGCTCTTCTTTATACAAGAACAGATACGGTGCAAGAAAGTAACGTGAGGTAAGCACTACCCACAGCGTAAGCCCTAATAGAATCAAAAGGGCAAGAAAAAGATACCATAGAAGCCGTATACCTTCCTGCAAAGGGCCGCTTCCCACCACAGGGAAAATGCGCAGAAGCACAACAAAAAAGCCGCAGGGGAAAAAGCAGAGAAGGGCCCATAAGACATTGCGTACCGCAAGCGACAGGGAAAACGCCACCGCCCTGCCATATTGGCGCTTTCCGGAAAACCATCCAAACAGCGCTGAAAGCTCCCCCTGCCTGCCATGCGCAATATCTGTATAAAGCTTTGCCGCGCCCACAAATATGGGGGAAAAAGCGAACAACACGCCCACAGCCAAAACCTGCAGCAGTAAAAAAAACAATAAGGCCTGCGGCCGGGCAAACGGCGCGTTTGTAAGCGCTTGCACACTGGCCCCGCGCACAATGATAGAAAAGGAATTGACCGTCTGCGCCATAAAAAAGACGCAGGCCGGAAAAATGAAGGCCGCAAGCGCAACACCCCAGTTTTGATCTGCCAGGCTGCTTCTGGCCTGCTGTTTTATGATGGTTTCCGCTTTCATTGTGCAAATCCTTTCCAAACGTAGCAAACGTTATACTTTTTATATTTCAGCGTTTAGAAGCCTATACATGCTTTCCAGACAAATCTGCCCATGGTGCATATAGTTTTCCAGGCTTATCGACTCATTGGCATGATGCACACCGCATTCTTCCCCTGCAAAGACAGGGCCGAACGCAACACCTCTGCCGCCAAGCGTTCTGGCATAGGTTCCGCCGCCTGTTGCATAAAGCGCCGGCTCAATCCCGGTTACTTCCTTATAGGCGTCGCGCAGTATATGGATCAACGGGCTGTCTTCTTCTATATGCAGCGGCTTTAAATGGCTTAATACCTTTACTGTAAGATTCTCGTATTTTGCTGCAGCGCGAACTCTCTCTAAAATATTGGCGCCGTCCATTGTTACCGGATAACGGATATCCAGCGTGGCCCTTGCGCAGCTTTCGGTGATATGTACCGTACCGACATTGAGCGTCAGCGCGCCTGAAGCGGAATCACGCATTTTCAGCCCCAGGGAATTGCCGTTTAGCTCTGTTGCTATTTTTGAGTCAATAAAAGCAAGGATGCTGCCCATAGACGCATACCCAAAATTGGCGGTAAGCAAGTCGATCAGGTGCGTTGCCGCGTTAAACCCCTTTTGCGGTTCCGATGCGTGCGCGGCAGTCCCTTTGGAGAGGAGCATCAACCCATCTATGGTATATTTAAATTCAAAATAGCCCGGCTTAGCGTCTGCCAGGCGCAAAAGCTGGTGGTCTTCGTTTTCAGAACAGTCCAACAGCGCATATGCTGTGTCCGGCACCATGTTGACAGCCGTACCTGCTTTAAACTCGGTAAGCGTTGTTCCGTTGTGCGTATCGGCTATAACCTCCAACTGCAAAATTCCTTTTTCGCAACGGCAAATTCCATATTCCGCATCCGGCGTAAAGCCCATAGCCGGAAGCGGCTGCGCCGAAAAATAGGCCTTCATATCTTCCATGCCCATTTCTTCCGATGTTCCAAAAATCACGCGTATGGCGTTTTTTCCCACAATGCCTTCATCCTTGAGCGCCTTCAGGCAATAAAGCGCCATAATAGCGGCGCCCTTGTCGTCTGCAACACCCCTGCCGAAAAGCCGCCCGTCCTTTTGGACCAATGTATATGGGTCTGTAAGCCACCCGCTTCCGGGCGGCACGACGTCCAGATGGGTAAGCACACCGCAATACGCTTTGCCGCTTCCGTACTGGGCATGCCCGGCAATATCCAGGACATTTTGGGTTTCAAGTCCCATTTCCTGCGCTCTTTGAAGAACATATTCCAGTGCCCTTTGCGGCTGCTCCGGCCCCTCTGCCGACACAGAGGGAATTGCCGTAAGCGCCTCCAGATCTTTTAGGATTGCATCTTTATATCGTAAAATTTTCTCTCCAAACGCCATATGAAAACTCCTTTTCCATATCATTATACCTTGTCGTCTGGCCCTTTTTCTGCACCGCTGTTGTCTGCCGGCAGCAAACGGCTGTCCGGGTTATTTCGGTTTATTTTTACAGTGGCCGCTTTAAACCTTTTACAGACCCGCAGCGACAATGCCGCCGGTTTTTTCTTTTCCCGTTTTCCTCTGAAAAAAAGAAGATATGCGGCAAACACCAGCACGGCCGCGCCTGTTACAAGCAGGCCGGCTTTCAGCCCCGGCGTTTCATAAGAAAAGCGAATTTCGCTTTTTATGCCGCCCGGTACCTTAACAGCCATAAAACCGATATTTACCTTTTCAACCTCAACCTGCTGCCCATTGACATAGGCGCTCCAGCCCGCTTCATACGGTACGCTGAAAAAGACAAGCTGGCTTTCCTTGCCTGTAAGGTCAATATTTGCACCAAAGCCTGTATTATCATATTGAAAATCCGTGCAAACCGTCTGCCCGCGCTGCAAACAGTCTTGCTTATAGGCTTCTTCTGTATACGTAAAGTTCCCTTGGTAGGCAACACCGCCGGTAATGTCTGCATATTTGGCCATTTGCGAAGGCTTTAGCACCATTGCTTTTAAAAGCAGCAGGTGACGGTTGCTTTCTGTACAGTTGTAATACTGTTCCTCCGTAATAAACGTGTCATAGGTAAACCCCATGGGGATATAATATTGGTTTTCCCAAATGTTAAAACCGTTTTGCGTGCCGTAATATTCCCATCCCGGCATGGCCGTATTCCCTTCTGCATCGACAAACGAATCACCGTCATGCAAATAATCGAACAGATAACGGGTGGATGTAAACGACCGCAGGCCGTAAACGTCTGTTTCCGGCCTTGACCCTACGTCCCTTGTAACGCCGATCGACGGATAAAACTCCATAATCGACCCGGGCACAATGCTATGAAACGCCTGAATGGTCGGTATTTGCCAGAACATAGCCAGGTTATCCATGGTTTCATAAAAATCTGACCGGACGCTGTCCTGGTCGGGCAGGCTGATCTGCGACCCTTTATTGAGGACATAAGGCAAAATAAAATCGTGCGAACTGTAGCCTTGGGTTTTTCCCAGAACCAATAAATAGGAAGAATACACTACAGAAATAATTCCCAAAGCCACATAGGTGCAGCGAATAAATCTTTTTCTGTTGCGGCGCATCAGCTTCAACAGAAGCGCCAGCACACCAAGAGAAACCAGGGCAATGGCGCCATAGGCCCAAAAACGGTCGGGATATTGCATCAACCCATATGTGGTAACACTTTCGCCCGAATCTGCCGTAATGGTATTTGGCATAAAGCCAATGGCAACAAGGATCGCCACGGTAATCCCGCCCGTCCAGGTAAGGGCTCTGCGCCAGTCTGTTTTGGACGTTTCCAGAGAAACCACCGTTGCCAGCGCAAGCATCAAGGTCAGCATATAGAACCATCTTGCATAATACGCTGCGTTTAAAAGCTGGAACAGGCTGTTGAGGATAGGGACAAACGCCATAAGAAAAAGAATCCACAAAAGCCGTTTTAACCAGCTTGTATATTTTTTTGTCTGCAAAAAAGCAATGACGCCGGTCATGGAAAACAGCGGGAGCCAAGCCGCAACGGATGCCCATTTTGCATTGGAATCGGGTGTAAAATTGGGTCTTGCGGGTATATCCGGCGGAAAGAAAAAGCTTTCCAGAATATGCATATACCTTTGATTAGAGCTATATAAAAGGGCACCCCAGCCGTTTGGGGCATTGTCTACACGCGGGTTTTGTATAACGGCAAGCACGGTGGGGAACAACAAAAACGCCGTTGCAGCAAAACCGGCCACCACCTCAAACGCCATGCGCAAAAAGTCGCGCAGCGAAATTTTGTAACTACCGGAAAGCAGGCGCACCAGCCAGTAGATCAGCACAAACACAACCTGGCCTGCAAAGAAATAATAATTGCATACACAGCTTGCAAAAACGGCAAGCCCCAGCACACCGCGCCGCCTGCTGTCCATATATTCATCCACCGCTGCAAGCAAAAGCGGAAAAATTACAATTGCCTCATGAAAATGGTTAAAAAAGATATTATAAATAGAAAAACCTGAAAACGCATATAAAAGCCCGCCGATGACGGCAAGATCTTTGTTTCTGACATAGCGCCTGAGGAAAATATACCCTGTAAGGGACGCACAGGCAAACTTCAACATAAGAAGCGGCGCCATCAAATACGGAACAGCCTGGCTTGGAAACAGCAGCGTAATCCAGAAAAACGGACTTCCCAAAAGGTAAAAGGTATAAGAGCCGATCATGTTCGCGCCCAAATCGGTCGTATGGCTCCAGCCCATGTTGCCGTCAAGAATGCTGTCATGGATCATCTGGTAAAATGTAATTTGCTGGACGTTAAAATCGCCGTAATACAGGAACAAGCCGCCATCATAGATCAAAAACGGCAGAAAAAACAAAAAAGAAAGCCCAAGCCCCAGTAAAAAGGCTTTATGCCAATATTTTTTCCTTGCAGCAGAAACATGCAGCCTGGCCGCTTTCATAGGTTCACCGCCTTGTTGCTCTATGTAGGTTTTAAATGATCAATCTCTTTTTTATTTTTAAAATACACATTAAATTGAAAGCATGAAAACCACAAATCTGTCATAGAATGCATGAATACACAAACACGACTTGAATATTATACCACAAAACGACGACAATTGCACCTATAAAACGTACAATCAAATAAATTCATAATTTTGTCACAATCTCTTAAAAAAATCTTGTAAAATATGAAATACAAATACGAATACAAACGGAGTGTTCCTATGGGCTGCAATTTTTATGCAATGCTTTCCAGAATGAAGTATATTGACCGCTGGGGGCTTATGAACAACACAAGGAAAGAGAACATCAGCGAGCACAGCCTGGAAGTGGCGATTCTGGCTCATGCGCTTGTCCTGATTGGCAATGCACGCTTTCAAAAAAAGCTGGACGCACAGCGCGCAGCAACGCTGGCGCTGTTTCATGACTGCCCGGAAATCCTTACCGGCGACCTTCCCACTCCTGTCAAATACGGCAGCCCGCAGATCCAGAAAGCCTACCGGGAGGTTGAGCAGGTGGCAAGTCAAAAACTGCTGGATATGCTGCCGGACGATTTAAAAGAGGCGTATACCCCTTTGTTTTTTCGTCAAGGGAAAGAAGATCAGCTGCTGATGCAATATGTAAAAGCAGCAGACAAGCTTTCAGCTCTGATTAAATGTACAGAAGAAATCCGCATGGGCAACCTGGAATTTGAAAAAGCCAGGCAAAGCGTTGTAAATGCTCTTGAACAGATCTCTATGCCGGAACTGGATGTCTTTATGGAAGAAATGTTTCCTGCTTACAGCTTAACCCTTGACGAACTGGACACAAAGCCGTAAGCTTGACAAAACACAAGCGTCTGCTTATAATGAAAGTAAGAAGTGTATGGACACTTTAAAAATTTTATATGCTGTCTTCGGGGCGGGGTGCAATTCCCCACCGGCGGTAAGCGCAGTTTGCGCAAAGCCCGCGAGCGAAAGCTGATTTGGTGTGATTCCAAAGCCGACGGTATAGTCCGGATGAAAGAAGATAAGCGCTGAAAAAGGCGTTTTGCTCCGCATTTTTTGCGGAGCTTTTCTTTTTGCTGAAAAGACGGCACAAAAAGGAGAGTTCTATTATGCAAAACAACCGTTCCAAAACATTGCACCGTGAAGATGTGCGCTCTTATCAAATTAAAAAGCTTGCGCTGCTCGGTCTGCTCAGCGCGCTGGCGTTTTTATGCGTGCTGTTTTTCCGGATTCCCGTTGTATCGTTTTTAAAATTTGAGCCAAAAGACGTAATCATCGCTATTGGCGCATTTATTTTTGGCCCGCTGTCGGGCCTTGCAATGAGCGTGGCCGTTTCGTTTATTGAGATGATCACCATAAGCGACACAGGCTTTATCGGCCTTGTAATGAATATTCTTTCAACCATCTGCTTTGTCTGCCCTGCCGCTGTTATTTACAGAAGAAACCGCACCATGCGCAGCGCTGTGCTTGGCTTATTGGCCGGTTCCGTTACCATGCTTGTGGCCATGGTTTTGTGGAATTACCTGATCACACCGTTTTATATGGGTATACCAAGGCAAGCTGTGGCCGAGATGCTGCTGCCTGTTTTCGTCCCGTTTAACCTGCTTAAAGCCGGGATTAACGCAGCGCTTACCCTGCTGCTGTACAAATTTGCGGTAACAGGGCTGCGCAAAGCGAACCTGATTCCCCAAAATCCCAATGAGCAGCGGCCCAAAGGCAAGGCAAACGCCGGCGTTTTGATAGCGGCGGGGATTGTCCTTGTATCCTGCGTGCTTTTGGTTCTTGTTTTAAACGGCACAATCTAAAACGGCACAAAACAGAAGCATATGCCGCGCCGTGCAGCTACTGCATGGTGCGGCGTTCTTTTTTATTTTTCTTTTCTTTTTATTCTCCATACCTCTGTCAGCGGGTTGTACCGGCTTTTTTTGTTCTATTTTTTTTAAGGGTACATAAAATTTTACTACCCGTCTTGCTTTTGCACTGGGCACATGCTGCAAGCTGGTTTTGAAGGTTTTTACAGCGGGATGTAAAGGTCTTGCTGTAGCTTTTATAAAATGTTATAATAAGTTTATGTATGAATTTGCGCATAATACGGCAAACTATTCTTTGCAAGTGCAATATACTGTGTACGCCCGCTTCTTCGTAAGACATGGCTGCACAGCTTTTTATGCACGATTACAACGAATAGGAGCTGCAGTATGGGAAACCACGATCATAAAAATAAAAGCCAATTTATACAAAACCCCTCGGAGCATGATGACGACATGCAAACGTTGGAGGAAACAAGCCCTATCAGCGAAGACAACACAGATAAAATTAACGAAACCGGTTCTATTATTACAAAAAACGGAAAATATGTTGTGCATTGCCTGACAATTATCGGGCAGATCGAAGGGCATACCATTCTTCCTTCGCAAAATAAAACGACCAAGTACGAGCATGTTATACCGCAGTTGGTCGCGATTGAAGAAGAAGAGCGCATAGACGGACTTTTGGTGCTGCTGAATACCGTCGGCGGCGATGTGGAGGCCGGCCTTGCCATTGCAGAGCTGATGGCGGGCATGAAAAAACCGATTGTATCGATCGTCCTGGGCGGCGGGCATTCCATTGGTATCCCACTGGCAGTGGCGGCCAAGCATTCTTTTATTGCAAAATCCGCCTCTATGACCGTACACCCTGTACGCATGACGGGTTTGACGCTGGGCGTACCGCAGACGTTTGAATACTTCCGGCGCATGCAGGACCGGATCACCACGTTTGTAAGCGAAAATTCGAACATTCCAAAGGACCGTTACAACGAGCTTGCAATGAACGTGGGAGAGCTTGTGCTGGACGTGGGTACGATTTTAGAAGGGGAGGACGCTGTAAACGAGGGCCTGATCGACGAGGTTGGGTCGCTTTCAGACGCAATGGACTGCCTGTTTAAAATGATCGACGCGCAAAAGGCCACAGAAAAGCGCAAGACAAAAAAAGCGGGGCCCAAAAAAACCAAAAAGCCCTGACCGCCTGTTTGCCGTACCGGTAAAATATTACACGCCTGCGGGCGTTTACATAGATAGCAGTAAGAAAAATACGGAGGTATACATAATGAACATTTTTGATGCGATCATCCAGGGGATCGTACAGGGGCTGACAGAATTTCTGCCTGTGTCCAGCAGCGGCCACCTTGCTATTTCCCAGCATATCCTGGGCGTTACAGAGGATAATTTGTTTTTTAACGTTATGCTGCACGTGGGCACGCTGGTTGCTGTGTGCGCCGTATATTACAAGCTGATCATCCGTCTGTTTAAAGCGCTTGGCGGCATGGTTGCAGATATTTGCAGGGGCAAATTCAAATGGAGCGAAATGGACGAAGACCGCAATTTGATCATCATGCTGGTTATAGGACTGCTCCCGTTATTTTTGCTTTTTGTGCCTCTTCCTTTTTCGGGCGGTCTTGCCGCAAAAGACCTGGCGGAAATATGGTCCGGCAACACAGGATATTTTATCATTGTAGGGATTTCACTGATTTTTACCTGTATTCTGTTGACCATCGGTATTTTTATGAATCGGTATACCACCCGGAAATATGCAGAAAAGGGCATTGTCAAGAAAAACGGCGCAGGCCGGGTACGTTATAATATTCTGGACGCGCTGTGCGTGGGTATTGCACAATTTTTTGCGGCGATCTTCCCAGGCCTTTCACGCTCAGGGTCTACGCTGGCGGTCGGACAGCTGCGCGGCATCAACAAGCAGGCCGCGCTCGACTACACTTTTATACTGGCAATTCCATCCATTTTGGCTGCGGCACTTATGGAAACAATTGACGCTGTTCAAACCGACGCTTTGCAGAATATAGAGATCCTGCCGATTATCGTAGGCGTCATCACCTCCGCTGTTGTGGGCTTTTTTGCCATTTTGCTTTTTAAATGGATGCTTGCAAAGGACCGGATGTACATATTTGTAATTTACACGGCTGTCGTGGGTGTGGCTGTGATTGTTGTCAGTTTGATTGAAATGCACAGCGGCACAAACCTGTTTACCGGTGCCACCCTGACCTACGGTTGATTTACCCATACAGAACGCAAAAGAAAGGGTGTGAAAAAATTGGCGGCAAAAAGCGGTCGTTCCACAAAAAAAGCGCCGGCAAAAAAACGTGCAGGCGCCAATTCCCGCGCGGCTAAAGCAGGTGCGCCCAAAAAGGCGGCTGCCAAAAAGCAAGCATCACAGCCGGTAAAAAGAAGTCTTTCTGCGCAAACCAAAGCCATTTTGCTGCTTGCAGGCGCAGTACTGTTGTTATTTTTAATCTTTATTCCCGGGGAAAATGTCTGGACATTTTTACATAACGTTTTGCTTGGGCTGTTTGGTACGCTGGCAATTGCCTGGCCTTTGCTGCTGATTTATGTGGCAATTATTACCGCCATGGAAAAAAAGGTGGACGCAAAAATGGCCGGTAAGCTAAGCCTTGCCATAGGCGTGATCGTTTTTGCCTCTTCCCTTGTTTATATATGGAATTCCGATTCCGCTCCAGGCAGCTATTTCAACGAGCTTGGCGCCCTTTACACTGCGGGCGCCAGTGCCGCAGGAGCCGGGCTTTTAAGCGGTGTGCTGGGCGTTCCCATGCTACTGCTGTTTGGAAAAACGGGGGCGGAAATTCTTTGCATTCTTGCGCTTTTGCTGTGTGTGATGTTCCTGTTCGGCATTACACTTAAGCATATTTTCCAGTTTTTAAAAAAGCCGGCGGATAAAGTGGCAGAAAGCGTCAATTCTGCAAGAGAGCATTCCAAACGCCGCCGGGCAGAGCAAAGCCGCCGTCAGGAGCAGGCTCCTGTCCCCCCGCTGTTTGAAAACCCAGATTTTGAAGCGGGCGCTTTTTCCGTGCCAGATGTTATAATCGGCGGAAAGAAACACAGAAAACGGCAGTCCGACAAAATTGATATCCCGATTGACAGCTCTGTGTCCACCCCGCCGGAGGATATTCACGACAAACGCAGGCGGCTGGAAACACTTTTACAGCAAACAAACACCCCTAGCACAGCGCAGGATGCGCAGCCTACCGACGACCCTATGGCGACCTTTGCTGCAAAGAAGGTCATGGAAAAAAAGAAAACGCCCAGAAAAAGCGATCCTCAGCAGCTGCAGCCGGACCCGCAGACCGTGCCGTTCGATATAGATACGCCTGAAGACGACCGAAAGCGGCCGCGGGAAAACGAAAAGGGTTACCGCTTTCCCCCAGTGGATTTGCTGCACCCCAATTTTTCTTCCGAGGATTCTGACGCGTTTAACGAACTGCAGGAAAACGGGCAGAAGCTGGTATCTACCCTCAACAGCTTTGGCGTGCAGGCCAATATCATCAACATTTGCAGAGGACCTTCCGTCACACGCTTTGAACTGCAGCCGGCAGCCGGCGTAAAAATCAGCAAAATTACAAACCTTGCCGACGATATTGCACTGAACCTTGCCGCAAACGGCGTAAGGATTGAAGCGCCCATCCCGGGCAAGGCGGCGATCGGCATTGAGGTTCCAAATAAAACCATCAGCATGGTCACCATGCGCGAGCTGATTGATTCAAAGGAATTTAAACGTGAAAAAAGCAAATTGACCGTGGTGCTGGGGCGTGATATTTCCGGTAATATTGTTGTGACCGACCTTGCAAAAATGCCGCATCTCCTGATTGCAGGCACAACCGGTTCGGGAAAATCGGTATGCGTCAACTCCATTTTGCTCAGCCTGCTCTATAAGGGCAGCCCGGACGAGGTCAGGCTTGTTTTAATCGACCCCAAAATGGTTGAATTTTCCAAATACAAGGGGCTTCCACATTTGCTGATCCCCGTTGTGTCCGACGTTAAAAAGGCGGCGGGCGCGCTGAATTGGGCGGTCAGCGAAATGCTTGAGCGCTATAAAACCTTTGCTGCCTATAACGTGCGCGATATCCATGCGTACAACAGCATGATTGAGCGTTACCGCAAACGGTATGCCAACATCCCGGCGGACACGCCCAAGGAGGACAGGCCCTTAACGGACGACGGCCTGCCTATACCGGACGAGCTAATGCCGCAGATTGTGATTGCAATAGACGAGCTGGCCGACTTGATGATGGCGGCCCCCAACGAGGTGGAAGAGTCGATTTGCCGCCTAGCGCAAATGGCGCGCGCCGCAGGCATGCATTTGGTTATTGCCACACAGCGCCCTTCGGTCAACGTGATTACAGGTGTAATTAAAGCAAATATTCCCAGCAGAATTGCTTTGAAGACCTCTTCGCAGGTGGATTCGCGCACTATTTTGGATTTTGGCGGCGCTGAAAAGCTGATCGGCAAGGGCGACATGCTGTTTTCCCCCGTTGGAGCACCCAAGCCCTTGCGTGTGCAGGGCTGTTATGCCTCCGATGAAGAAATTGAAAATGTAACGGGCTTTATCAAAAAATCCTATAAATCAGAATATGACGAAAGCGTTGTTGAACAGATTGAAAAAATTGCTTCGCAGGATCTTTCGACAACCGGAAAAGACGCCGCTACAGGCAGCGCAGGCAGTGAGGACCGTGATCCCATGCTGGAGGAGGCCATCAAGCTGGTGGTTGAAGCGGGACAGGCCTCTACTTCCCTGCTGCAAAGGCGGCTGCGTTTGGGATATGCAAGGGCAGGGCGATTGATTGACGAAATGGAACAGATGGGAATTGTTGGCCCGCACGAGGGCTCAAAATCGCGCCAAGTGCTTATGACGCACCAGCAATGGCTGGAACGCAACAACCTGATTGGCGACTGACAAAACGGACAGGAAAAATTCCTGTCCGTTTTTTTGTGCTGTTCGCACAATGTGGGGCAGTTGAGCTTGCTTACATACAAAGCGGTGTGTTTTTAGATTGTTCTTCCCTTGTATTTCTACTGCTTTTTAGTTGGTAAAACATTGTTAAAGTGCATCAATATACTTGTAGCATATGCTAAATCTATAAAAGTATTTTTAGCAAAGTGTGACAATTGATCACAAAAAATTTTATGTTAAAATAAAATAAAAAGTATTATAAAGTAGAATATTGTTTATCCAAAGCTCTATTAAACCTTATTTTTATTGTTCCCAAATATAAGTGATTTACAAGGAATAAAAGCCTGATCTGTACCTTTCTTTACTTTTGCTGTTGGTTTTAAAAAATAGCCGCCCAATTTGAACCCACAAATAAAAATAACTTTATGACAAAATGGAAGGAAATTTATGATGAAACACCGAATCCCCATACATCAATATACTATTTCACAGATCAGTCTCCGCGAATATGACTTTCAACAGGTTCAAAAAATTTTAGGCGCGCACAAGAGCTATGGGACCCACTATATCAAGCTGCTTATCAAATTGTTGTGCGATGTGCAGCAAAAGCAGACCATAACAGATTGTTAAAGTCAGACGATTATCGCGACATTACCGATGAAGCTTTTACGACATGCTACACACAGCTGGAACGGTATAAAGGTTGGAGCCGTTTTTCCTATTGGGTCGGTGGTTATGCAAAAAATATTACAAGAAATCGATGCGCACGGGAACTGACCAAAATACGCAACCAGAAGCTATTGGAAAACGCGGCAAGTTGCCAAATGGCTTATTGCGATCCACTGCTGACCCTTATTCGTCTCGAGCGGGATCAATTTCTTTGGAAGGCGTTTTTTGATTTACCTATAATAGATCAGAAAATTGTAGCCGCAAGAATTTTCAAGAATATCGCTCCCAGAACGCTTGCTCACGATTTACAACTGAGCAGAAAAGAAGTCCTAACGCGTTATGATCTGGCAATTATAATTTTGCGTTTACATTACAGGCGTTATTATCCAAATGGCCAACTAAGATAAAGAAAATATAGAAGAAATATATAGTTTTTCTTCAGCAATCTATATGCTTTTATATTATATATTGGTTAATGGAGGGGATTGAACGTGGATACAAAACCAAAAGAGTCCAAAATTTCACGAACAAAAGAAGAATTGCTTTCTGAGGCATACATCCAAATAAAGTTTTTAAAAAATGCCTGCCATTTTTACGATACAGGCGACTTGGACTATGGAAAACAAATTGCTCTTATACTCCGCGTACTTTTATATGAAAGCAAACATTCACTTGCGGCAATTTGTTTTTAACCGCCCAGACTTTATTGACATTAGTACAGTCGGAGGCGACCTGCTTAAAAAAACACAAGCCAATTTTGTTCGCGCTTCGTTATGCCAATATCAGTTCATTCACCAACCGGACTCGCCACAGATTCTTACCGCAATACCGCTATCTATAGAAAAAAACAAGCGTTATCCCACACGCGCATTCCAAGCTTGGTGGAACAGATTAAGCGTTATTTTGATTGAACAGCGATACACTCTTTCGCGAATGCAGGCCGTCACCCTGATTGCAGATACGGATGGAGGCGCACATGTAGATCCACAAATGCTGGAAAGGCTTGCCCTGTTAAAAGAAAAGAAGCCCAGCCTCTGCAAATATTTACCACGCTTCCAAACAATCAGTGTAAAAAATATGTCGCGCAAATTGATCAGATTTTAGCGGCAACCATACGCACCATTGCTGTTGAAACACTTTTTTTATTTGAAAATAAAATTCTTCCCTATTGTCAAATGCGTTGTCGCCCGCACAACACTTAAGAAACTTTAAAATTAAAAATAAAAACGGCATTCTGTAATTTTATTGTCTATAAGCAGCAGGCTGGACGCTTATCTTCCGACATCGGCAAACAGGCACAGGAACATATGGAAAGGCTCACAGAGCGGATAAAACCATCACAAGGTATTAAAACGCCTTAGAATTGTCACAGAGTATTACTCAGAAATTTCTATTTTCTTAGTTTTATATTTATGTTAAAAAGGAGTTTATATAACTTATTATTAACACAAACAATGTTTTAGTAAAAATATATATACTGACACACAGGCAAGGCTATAGCGATGGCTTTTTGTGGCTATTGGCTCTCTCTGTGTCAAAAATTTCTTTCTCTGTCTTGGCTGGTTTCTCTGCTTACCCTCCGCCTGAAGCTGGCGCATACGTTCCAGTACAATAGCTCTTTCGGGCGAAGGCGTGCGTGAACCGATGATTTTTCAAAAGAAAAGTCGCCGCAAGCGATATGAAGCTTGCGGCGACGTGGTCGGGATGACAGGATTCGAACCTGCGGCATCCTGCTCCCAAAGCAGGCGCGCTACCAAACTGCGCTACATCCCGATGCTTCTGCCTGCTGTTTTAAAGGCAGCCTATTTATTATATAAGAAGGTTGAGATAATGTCAAGAAATGCAGACGGAATTTTTCAGTTTATCAGCATTTTATACTTGCATTTTCTTTTAAAATATGCTAATATACTTTAGCAGCTTTAAAACATGTTTTGCGCCAGTAGCTCAGCTGGATAGAGTGCTTGACTACGAATCAAGAGGTCAGGGGTTCGAGTCCCTTCTGGCGCGCCACGTTTATGATAGAAGTACCAGCACGTACCTCTATCATAAACGCCCGTTACCCGTTTTAGAGCAACGGGCGCAGATTTCTTTTGATGTAGTCGCAGATTTTTTGTTTACCTGTGCCGGCATATGCCGCTATGAAAGCCTGATGGTGGGATCCATCTATACCGCCACGTATTAATCAGAGTACAGCTCTTACCCAGCGCGAAAGGTAGCAACCGTGAGGGGGTTGGCTCGCTCGCGCAATAGCTGCGGTCTTGGCATAGCTGTTATCCGGCGCCTTTGTATCTAAAATCCGGCTACCTATTCAATTTTTCCACAAAGAAAATGCCTGTACCCTTTGGCTTGCAAACCATCATAAGAGTACAGGCGCTTGACAAATGTATCCCCAACGCTGTATATTATTATATGCACAGCGTGTAAGGCGTTCACAAGTCATGAGAGTAGTTTGTGTACTCTTATGGCGCATGGTTGCTAACTGTTTGCCGACGGTTGGCAGCCTGTGGGCGCTTTTTTCTTTATGTTACTTTTTAGTATACACACATTTATTTTTCTTGTCAAGTATTGCAAATGCACAAAATATATTTATTCTTTTCGGCTATTATACAGATTGATATTTTAATAAAAATCAGATATAGTAAACTAAAATAAGTTTTTTATGTAACACTTAGTTTTATTCCATATTATAAATTAAAATATACCCTATCATTTTTATAATATAATCTGGAGCTTTTCTTTTCCCGTTTGCCCAGTCTTGTACAGTCCTATATGGTATTTCAAATTTTTTCGCAAATTCTGTTATTTTTCCTACTTGGTTTATTAATGCCTTCATATCATTATGTGCTGCAGCAAATATAATTTCATTTTCTTTTGCTGATTGTGTATTATTGTCTTGTTTCCATGTGTTTGCATTTTGGTAAGCTTTTGCCTTTTTCACTTTTTCTTGATATGTTTTTATATCCATTATATCAGTCCTCCTTTTTTATGGCTATATTATATACGCATTGCATTTATTGTCAATTATTTGTGCTTGAGTTCTTTTTTCTCTGCTGCACCGATCCAGTAAAAACAGATAGTAGAGAAAAGCTCCCTGATGTAGGAAAATAGATCCATCAGGGGGGGGATTTTGTCCATTGTCTACTTTTACTGGTTCAGTCCAGTTCAACCTGCCGTAGGGGATTTTTATTCTTTTCGGGGAAGCACGCCGCCAGACGCACATCCTTTTTGATAAGAACAGACTTAAGGCTTTTTACCATGTCGCAGCCGTTTTTTGCGTGTCTATTTTGGCCTGCGCAAGAATCTGCTTTACATCTGCTCCTTCTATATCCAAGCCCTGTGCAGTAAGCGCAGCAAACTCCCTGATGCCAAACATCTCACACAAACCGCGGATATACTGCTCCCCGGTATTGTTCTTCCCGATCAATCCGCCGCATGTTGTAATATATATCAGCTTTTGCGCACGGCACAGCCCCTGCAAACCCTGTTCGGTATAGCGGTAAGCAATTCCGTTGACACTGATATTTTCAAAATACATTTTTAAAAGCGCCGGAAATGAAAGATCCCAATACGGTGCGCCAATTATAATTTTGTCGGCAGTTGCAAATTGATTTGCAAGCGCAAACATGGGCGCCTGGGTTTGCCCCTGTGCAAGCAGGTCATCCCGCAGATTTAACCGCTGCACATCAAAAAAGCTTATGTCTGTATCCGGCAAAAAAAGTTCCTTTAATACATCCTTTGGGTTTTGTTTGATATACGCCTGGATAAATGCGCGGCATAGCGCCAACGTACACGGCTTCTCTTTTTGGCTGATACAGCAATTGACAAACAAAATATTCAAGTCATTCCCTCTTTTCTCAATCTCTGCTGAACGTAATTTTAGAATACCTGTTTTACCCAGAAAAATCAATGCTATAACACAAAAGGCAACTGCCAATCTTTTCTTGTATAAATCTATATTTATCTGTGCAGATAAATGGGATTACCTGCCAGCCTATATCCACACGCACATTAGCCGGCGAAATTCTTCGCCGGCTTTCTTATAACCTTTCGTCCAGCGGACGAGAAAGTCTACTATATCGAAATTAATCTCCCAAAAGCTCTGCCATCCAGCTGGTTGTCGGCATCCAGGAGCGATCGCTGTACTGCGCCCCGGCTACCGTGTCCAGATTTGTTACATTGATGCCCCCCACAGAAACCATCTTCTGTGTTACCAGATTGGCAGGCAGCTCCAGCCAATCGCTGGATTGCCCGGTCACGGGATCGATGATCTTGTCATATTCTTCTGCAAGCTCCAAAGCGAGTACCCGCATTCCAAACTCCCCGTTATAGTTCCAGTTGGTAGTAGCACAGGCCTTCCAGGGAGAATTCTCCATAGCCATCTTGTCGATGTCGGCATCGCAGATGTCCACACTCACCATGGGAATATCATACTTCCCCTCTGTTAAAGCTGTATACACACCGCTGGCATACAGATCATAACAGCACCAGATGGCGTCGATTTCTCCTTCTTCATATTTAGCCAGCGCAGCGGCGGTAACATCGGCCATAGATGCTTCGGCATGGTCATAATCGGACGGAGCAATGGTTTCCACTGTCCGGATGAGACCCTGCTGTTCATATTTCTCATATCCTTTCTGCCGGCGGTCAAAGGACGAAAGAAAGTTTGGCCCTACCCAAACTTTCAAAATATTGACCGGCTCCCCTGCCGCTACTTTATCGGGATACAGCGTATTACAGACATAATCCAGCAACAGCTCTGCAAACCGGGCATCCTGCTGAAAAAACTGGGTAACACCCTCTATTTTTTGCGTCTGTCCGCTGCTGTCCTGAAAAAGGGTGTCAAAGGTGACAATTTTCAAATCGGGATATTGCTGTAAAAGATCCGTAAGGAAGGTGTATGTGTAATCCTGTCCTCCATGACTGAGCAGCAGTCCATCGTAGCCGTCAGCGGCACACTGGGAAACCGTCTTCTGCCACTGGGTGTCCGAACCGTCGCAGAAAAAGGCTTTGAACTCCATACCAAGCCCCTCAGCAGTTTTTTGTGCAGAATCGCACCACATCTGAAAAATGTCCGACGGCGCCATTTGCATAATATAGGCTACCTTTTTTCCTTCTACAGGAGCGTCCGCATCAGGCTTTGGATCGTCTTTTGGGGTACATCCCGCTATAGAAAACAGAAAAATAAGCGCTGTAAGCAAGGCAACTAATTTTTTCATTATAAAACCCCCTTCTTATCTGTGGGCACGCAGCCGCCGATTCTTTTTTCCACCGGCCTTAACCACGTACAACACCGTGCAGGCCAGGGCAAACGCAATACCAATAGGATAGGAAATGGCCTGAGAAAGCCGGAAGCCCTCCTCGGCCATAAGAATATAAGTGCAGGATACGCCGGACATAAAGGCGCCAGGTATTGCGCATATCACCGAATACCACCATTTTTTTGCATTCCTTGCCAGATATATGGCGGCCGCCCACAGCGTGATCATCGCCAATGTCTGATTGCTCCAGGAAAAATAGCGCCAAACCACATCAAAATCCAGCTGAGTCAATATTGCTCCTACTGCGAGTAATGGAATGGTAATTGCCAGCCGTTTTCTCATTTTTGACTGGTCAATTTTAAACCAATCTGCAATTGTAAGCCGGGCACTACGAAAAGCAGTATCACCCGAAGAAATCGGACATACTACAACGCCAACAATCGCCAGCGCACCTCCTGCAATCCCCAGCAGAGACACGGAAATATCGTATACCACGCCGGACTGCCCAAGCTCTGCCAGAGCGTTTTGCAAACCGCCCGTAGCGCCGTAAAAAGCAACACCCGCCGCTGCCCAAACAAGCGCAATTAGGCTTTCCGTAATCATTGCGCCGTAAAACACCTTACGCCCGTCTTTTTCTTTCTTCAGGCAACGTGCCATCAGGGGCGACTGGGTTGCATGAAATCCAGATACTGCGCCGCAGGCCACAGTGATGAACATAAACGGCCAAACCGGCTGTCCTTCCGGATGGAGGTTTGAAAGCGTCATTTCAGGGAGCTGATAGCCTCCGGCTACCAGTCCGCCAATAATTCCTATTGCCATTGCCAGCAGTACTGCGCCGAAGATAGGATACAGCTTGCCGATCAGCTTATCAATCGGAAGCAAGGTCGCCAGAAAATAATAGATTAAAATGATCACAACCCAAAAGGTTGTATTCATCCAATCCGGCGTCAAACGGGCAAGCAATGCTGCCGGGCTGGTGGTAAACACCGCGCCAACCAGAACTAAAAGAACCACTGAAAACACACGCATAACCTGTTTTGCGGTTTTCCCCAGATATTTCCCTACAATTTCTGACACGGAGGCGCCATTTAAACGCACAGAAATCATACCACTCATGTAGTCGTGTACTGCACCGCCCAGAATAGAACCGAACACAATCCACAAAAACACCACCGGACCGAAAACAGCGCCCATCAGCGCCCCGAAGATAGGACCGGTGCCTGCTATATTCAATAATTGAATCAGAAATACCCGCCAGGTTTTCATGGGGACATAGTCCACTCCGTCGGGATGATCTATCGCCGGCGTTGGTCGGTCATCCGGGCAAAATATTTTTTCTACAAGTTTCCCATACAGAAAATAACCACCGATGAGAAGAACAATTGCACAAATAAACGTAATCATCTGTATCTATCATCCTTTCATTTTCTATTGCCGTGTTGCAAATGCAGACGTTCGCTCCAAGACGGCGGCTGCTTCGCAACGGTACCTGCTTTAATAAATGGCATCTGCCGTTCCCGCCGGCGTACAACCCTGCTTATCCAGAAACAGCTTAAATGTACCGTTCACGCGCAGATTTACCATCCCTTTTTGATGGTAAGGATGTTGACCCCATTGCGATATGCATAGGACACAGCATCCATGCTTTTTTTAACCATAAGAATACCCAGCCCTCCGATCTCCCGTTCCTCGGCGGACAAGGTGGTATCTACCTCTTCCCTGGCAAGCGGATTAAAGGGCTTGCCGCGATCCAGAAACTGGATTGTCACCTGCAAAGGGTCGCCGCCCACTGTACAGATTACAGTAACCTCTCCAACCTTCGGATAATAGGCGTACCGAGCAATGTTGATATAAATTTCTTCCACTGCCACTTGAATCTGAATTTCAGCCTTCATAGGACAATCTACCGCTTCCAGCTCGGCGGCGATAAAAGCCTGAACGGTTTCCAGCTTCTCCAATGCTGCAGGGAGCGTTAAGCTTTTCATATCCCCCACCTCATCCCTTGATTTTCAGCGCCAGCATGGTGATATCATCAAACTGGGGCGCTTTTCCTACAAATCGGTCGATATCATTCTTGACCACATGCAAAAGCTCCTCCGGCGTCCCGTCCGAAAAACTGTTTAAAGCGGTCAGCATACGCTCGGTACCATACAGGGTATTGGCCGCATCGGTAGCCTCGGCTACCCCATCGGTATAGACAAACAATATATCTCCCTTGTGCAGCTCCAGCTTATATTCCAGGTAACGGGCATTTTCCATTCCCGCCAGTACAAAACCAGGCTTTTCTTTATACAAAGCAAAATTTCCATCTGCCCGTTTGATTGCCGGGAACTCGTGCCCGGCATTTGCAACCGTCAGCTTACCGGTAGAGATTTCATAAACCCCAAGCCAAACCGTAACGAACATTTCTGCCTGGTTGTTTTCACACAGCTGGTTGTTGACCTTCTCCAGTACCGCTCCGGGTGACCAGCCAGCCTGTGCCGCGTTTTTCAGCAGTGTTTTTGCAATAACCATAAACAGTGCGGCCGGAACGCCCTTGCCGGACACGTCCGCCATAACCAGCGCCAGATGGTCGTCATCTATCAGAAAGAAATCATAGAAATCTCCTCCCACCTCCTTGGCCGGGTTCATGGTGGCGTAGATATCAAATTCCTTCCGATCCGGGAAGGCGGGAAAAATACACGGCAGCATAGATGCCTGGATCTGGGTGGCAACATGCAGTTCCGCGCCTATGCGCTGCTTTTCGCGGTTGTCCGCTTCCTGCTGGCGCAACAGATTATGCGTACGCCTGGACAAGGTAATACCAATCAGATACACCACCACCAGGATAGCAGCCCGGGGAATGTAGTAAAAATTGAACACCCTTAGCAAAAGGTTATCACCTGCCGCCGTTGCGTTCGAAATAAATACCGCCCGCAGAGCAATCCCGTCCAGCACCTCGCTGCTGCGCATCATGTTGGCGTCCCATACGCCGCAATACAGGCCGATATATACTGCGCAGAGCATGCACAGCAGCACACCTGCCAGCGTGAAATGGGTAAACCGTGGCGAATAATAGTGGCAGGACAAAACAATTGGGCAGGCCCAGGCCAGCACCAGTTGAATGGTCAAGGTGGAAGACAGCGTACCGATCCCCAACAAA
This sequence comes from uncultured Oscillospiraceae bacterium, assembly GCA_900541565.1. GTDB lineage: Bacteria > Bacillota > Clostridia > Oscillospirales > Acutalibacteraceae > Scatavimonas > Scatavimonas merdipullorum. The sequence continues at coordinate 128,092 of UQKB01000001.1, read as the reverse complement.
AAGCAGCCCATGATAACATATTTGAGCATCCAATATCTGCGCTTCCACACCCGTATCAGCAGGGAAGGCAGTAAAAACAGCAAAACGCCGGCGGGCATAGCCAGATTCATCAGCAGCTTATCTACAATGAAAAAACCAAAGATATTCAGCGCCCACATAAGTAATGCCACACCGGCCGCCACCGCCAGACAAAAAGCGGTATAACGGTTGGCATTTTTTTCGTTAATCTGAAAAATCGTTTGATTTTCGCTGGTACGCACTGGCCTGTCACCCCTTTTTAATGCGCAGGATAGTTAAATTTTTGTGCCAGAGTGTCCGATATTTTCTGGACACTCTGGCACTTAGAGCATCTGCTTATAACGGTTTTTTCCTATACTATCGCCGGTTATGCCGGCGCACAGAGAAATGATCAGTCCCCAATATCGGTATGTCCCTGCTCAAATTCCCATTGCAGGCCATATTTGTCAATAAAATAAAAATACCGTACGCCGCTAAGAATTTTAGCCGTCTGTATATTTCGATCATCGCTTTCTTGCAAGTCCTGATCAAAAAAGCGTACTTCAGAAGGGCTGGTTTCACTGATTTGAAATACCCGATAATCCTCCGTCTGGTTGATCAGCCGCGTATCGGGCATGGCTTTAATATGTAAAAAAGCCTCGTCGATATTGGTAATTTTCAGCGCCACATGCCGGGCGCCGCTGACATCGTTGGCGGCAAAAAACACCGGTTCCTTCCGCCCCTGTGGATAATGGTACTGCATCAGCTCCAGCGTCAGCTTGGTACCGGGAACATTGACAAAAGCAATGGAAACATCCCCTTGCGCTGCTTCCTCAATAAAGCCGCCGGCCTTAAAAAAGCCTTCGTTTTTCCAGTGGGACAGATAGTGGTCCGGCACGACGCCCAGCAGCTTTTGATAATAGTCCACCGCTTCCATCATGTCATCCACAAAAATACACACATGCGACAAGCCGGTAAATTTTGGCATTGCAGCCTGCACAGGGGTAGAAAATTGCTTTTTGACCACCAGCTCTACCCAATGGTTCTTCATTGAAACCACAATGTCGTCCGCCAATCCAATCAAAATGGATTTCTCCACGCCCTCCATCTCGGCCTGTTTTTTCTCTTTAGGCTGGCTCTTTTCATACTCTACCAGAGACCAAACCGGCGCCATATTGCGCATGGAAGGCATTCCGGTGGGCATGCCGCCGATAAACCCGGTACTCATAGACATATAAAACTTGGGGTGTTCCTCCCTGCTGAGCATCCCTGCCAGCAGAGCACTGATCTTATTTTTCAGCCCCTTGACAGGCGCGTTTACTTTCGCCTTGGAAGCCTCTATAAAGGCAGCTTTTGCTTCCCCCTCCATAGGAGCCACGGCAGTCAAATGCAATTGGCAGGCAGACCCTTCCCACTCCATCCACAAAGCGCCTTTGCAGTTTGTCAGTATGTCTGTGGTCATAGAGATCATTTCCTCTGTCAGTAAACGCAGCACGTTGGTTTGTTCCCGATTGAATCCTGCCTGCGCAGAAGCATGCTCTACCTCCTGCAGCGCCTCCACAACGCAGGACAGATTGTTTGACAGTTTAACTTCATTCGATTTCATAATTTATTCCTTTCTTGTTTTTTCAGAATCATTCTATACTTCTACATTGTAAGAGCCAATGCTCGGTTACATTGCAGAATCTGGCTGTGTTCAGCCTATTTTGCTGTTTTATTAGTACTCTTTTCTATGCGGCTTTCTGCTCCTTTGTGACGATCCTGCCAAGATAATCGATCCGTTATATAAATAATCGGCATCTGATTATTAAGCACAAACGCATCCGGTACATAAGTGTCATCCGTAATACGGAGCCCGTTGCCGCTGTCATAAGCCCTGTGGCAAATGATTAAGATTTCTGTTTAAAATTTCTCTTCCTATAAATTTTGTAACACAGGATACATAGTCCTGTCAACAGCAAAGGAATCAGACAGCCCCAAAACTGATACGCTCTTTCCTCTGCTTCTATCAGAAGATTGAAGGTACCGTGAACCATTATGGCTGTACAAAGGAATCCAAAAAAACTGACGGTGGAAAATTTTTTCCTCTTATAAAGCAAACAAATGCCAATCCCGGCGACCAGGGTGCATAACGGGTGCAGGACCCCGGTTGCCAGGCCGCGGACAACGGAAAAAAGCAGGCTCTCCGAGCCATATGTAACCAAGTAACTGCAATTTTCCAAAACAGCAAAGCCAAGCCCAATTTCTATGGCAACGGTTATAATTTGTTTTCTGTTTTGCGCAAAGGCTTCTGCAAAGAATAAAACAGGAAGCATTTTTAACAGTTCCTCCACAATTGGAGTAAGATTCTGTACAGCCTCACTTCCCGTCATCTGGAAAAGCACAGCAAAATAGGAATTGATGTATCCTGCAAGGAGTGCCGCGCCAAACCCTGCTAACAGTGCAAGCAAATGGCGCCGCTCCTCCTTTTCCATTACAAAACAAAAAACAAATAATGGGGAAGCCAGTGCAATAAAAATGTGTTCTATTTCTACCATAAATGCACCTCATTCTGTCTTAAAACTTCTTTGCGTCTTTCGCTTTGGTTCTTGTCTTGATTGTAACCGCATAAATACAAAAGACAGATACCAGATAACAAGCTATGAAGAGAATTTGGTTTTCTAACGCACCTGCAACCCCTTCCATCACCATCGCTATCGTTCCCACAAGCAAAAACACCTGCAGCATTTTTTTAGAGGTACCCTTTCGGCTTTTGCATCCCTCAGACAAATGGCAAAGACAAAACTCGGCGGCAATCAGGAAAAAAATGGTGCCCAGCATGGCAATCAAATCCATTTCCAGCCCATCATTTTCAATCCCATTTACTGCCCGATTTACAAGCGCATAAAAATTTTTCATAAAATAGCACACGGTATATCCCAGCAGCATTTGTAAAAACATACTGTCCCGCTGCTGCAGCATGTTTCGGAATGCAATGAAAACCGGTGCCAATAGCAGCGCGGTGCATAAAAGCATTATCTCAAATGTCAGCATATCAATCGCCCTTCAGAATTGTATCTTTGGCAGCTGCCCTTTTTCTTTTAATTATTACAAACACCACAGCGGCAATAATCAGGACAACTACAACAATAATTGCAATCAATCCGGGATTATCTCCGGAAAACATAGATGCTGCAAATGTTTCTGCATCATTATTATGGATAGAAACACGAATAAACGGGATTGATTTCAAATCGCTGTTTTTTATCTGCTTTGCACTGGCAGACGGCGCATCAAAATAATAATAACCGTCTTCCTCATCCTCTGAAATCACATATTTAACATATACCGTTCCCGCCTTATTCGCTTTCAGCCTCTGGTTATTTCCACCGTCTGTGACCAGCTCTGCTATATCCGAGCTCTCTATTTCATTTCCTTTTGCGTCAGTCAGAATCCAATACCCTTTCGTGGCATCAAAGTCCGGATATTGCGTCGCGCCATCCTCGAAAAAGCCCTCCAGTATATATCCGGAAAAGGCCAAATCCTTTCCCACCGTTATATTTTCCGTAGTAACGGCTCTCTTCAGCAGAGAATCCTTATATACTTTTATACTTTTTAATGGGTTGGTAACCACGGGGTCGGAGCTATGGTATTCTGTCATAATCTCTTTGCCTGTCATCGTTGCATTAACGGTACTCAACGTATGGCTTTTATTGTTCAGATTGTCAATGAGTGATTTTATTCCATACGATTGCTTCTCAATCTCAGCCCAGTTCAGTGCCCTGGAAAGCGTTTCTGTACCGCTCTTACCAGCTTCTTTCTTTGTTTGAAGGGTATACGCTTTCTTTTCAATGTTGTTGTTGCCATCTTTTTTATATGTATCATACCGGTTTTTCAACGCAGCAATGGAATCATCTGTCGTTCCGTTTGACTCATTGTTCTGGTTAACCGCACCAAAAACAGTAGAAAGCGTCGCTTGCTCGTAACCCTTTACATCCAGCACCGCAGCGTTGTCATCGTAAAATCCGCCGCGGATTGCCACAACGGCAGTTTTGTATTTTATAGCAACTGCCTGCTTATAATCAATGGAAATATTTTTTTCAGATACATTTTTGCTGACAGAAACAGTGGAATATGCCGGCACAGGATAGCTGATAGAGGAAGTGGACGTTTCCTCTTTTCCATTCTCTTCTGCCGAGCCGTAGGCTTTCTCGTACATTTCTTCAAAGCTGAAGCCTAAAGATAATTCCCCCTGCACCTTACTCGAATCATTACCAAAATGGATCATTGCACCAATTTCCTGCCCGTAGGTTGCTCCGCTCGTCTCTTCAAAACTATTGCTAAGCGACTGGGAATACGTTACTTCGTTTCCAACCTCCATTGTCATCTCCTGGCCGGAGTCATTGCTCAAAGTGGTAACGGCGATTCCCTGGCTTGTGTTCGTCGCCAATTTAAAGCCGTCGCAGCTTGCCACTTCTTCGCTGGTACTTTGCAGCATTTCCTCCATGGGTGTTGAAAAATAAACGGCGTCTTCATCCTTGATCGGGCAAAATTCCAAATCATAAAAAACCAGGCCGAAAACATTATAATGATATTTATGTGTGCCACCGTATTTTTCCAGGTTGCCTACAAAATCATACAGGACCAGTCTGTTGCTGTCATCGTCCAGTATGGGCACATCGCTGTATTTTTGGATATTTGAGGCCTTAACATCTCCATTTCTCAAATAAACGGGTATGTTATACATGGCATCCTTTGCATCCGACAGGGAATAGCCCACCTGAAGTCCGGTCCGGTAGCTGCTGTCTTTTTTTCGTGAGCCTTTGATCATTCCTTCATCGGTTTTGCACAGCTCGCTTACCATATCAAAATACGTTGGATTGCTGTTTCCCCAGCATTTGCTGAAGGAGTCACTGCCGTAAGGAGAGTAATTGTTTTTATTACTTCCAATGATGTCATACGCTACCTTGGACCAGTTTTGCAGCGTATCGCCATATTGAATGGCTGCCTTCATCACGTCTTTCTCTGCCGTGGGACGGTTTTGCGCGCTTCCATTGCAGATGTCAAAATAGGTAATACCCGTTTCTTCATCTGTGTAGGATTTTGCATAACTATAGGGTATCTCCTATGCCGCTGCAGTTGTTACGGAAAGCAGCATGATCTGTGCACATACGGCAAATGCCATGCCAATTGCCAGCAGCCGTCTCCCTACCCCCAAAAATCTTTTTTCCCTCATCTTGTAGTCCTCCTTATGTCATGTTTTATTTTTTATCGTCCGCGTTTCCTTATATCTTGGACTTTTTTATGGCTTTTCCTATTCCTTTTTCCGCCCAATCCGGGCGGCTTAACCTGCACCTCTTATTCAATGGTGAGGATATCGACAAAGCCGGTAACCTCGAACACTTCCATAATGGTTTCATTAACATGTCGGATCACCATTTTCCCCTGCCTGTTCATCACCTTCTGGGCGGACAAAATAACCCGAAGACCGGCGGAAGAGAGGTACTCCAGCGCTGTAAAATCCAAATTCAGCTCCTGCACGCCGTCGATAGACTGCTCAAGCTCTGCTTTCAACTGGGGCGCCGTGGTGGTGTCAAGCCTGCCTCCCAGGGAAATGTTCAGGGTAGAGCCTTCTACCGTTTTTTCAATGTTCATATTAAAACCTCCAAATTTCTTTTCTTTATGGTTTAAGCATCACTTGCCTTCCATCAGTTCTGTTTTTCTTCGCCAACAAAGAACGTATATTCCATTTCTTCCTTCTGGCAAAGAACAGATGCCAGATTCAGATGTTCGATAACCTGGTCAGATATTTTTTTGATATTTTCTTCCTCCACAAAGGTGAGCATATAGACCAATGTATCGTTCCCCTTGCTTACACCGTCTTCTGTGTATGCACCATACGTGCGGTGTTCAGTATACCCGTAACCGTAGCTTTCAATAACGCTTCGGATATAGGCCGACGCATCTTCCATGGTGACTTCCTGTTTGCCGGTATCCGCATCATTTAAACCAAAATACACGTTGTAGACCATCTCGGTCGTTTTTTCTGCTTCCTGCCCACAACCGGAAAACAGCAATGTGGCGGATAACAGCAGCACCGCCAGCAGTAATACGCCCATTTTTTTGATATGTATCCAGACCACTTTATTTACCCCTTTCTCTTTTAAAAAATAATAGTTATGGTATTGACGCCGCCGTCATAAGCATAAAAACTTTCTTTGGTTCTGGCAACGGCCAATTTTACACTTAATTCGTCCCCCTGTGTCAAAGGATTGAAGGAAACACCCTGCCAGCGGATAACGGCTTCACACGCACTGCCGTCTTCATGGCAGGCGGCATCAAAGGACAGCGTCCAGCCGCCGTCCGGCAGGCTTGGCAAAATGGCGGCAACACACAATTCCTCAAATATTTGCTGGTATTTCAAGGACTGCTGTGCTCCCAGCAGCTGCTTGCGGGCAAAGTTGTCTATTTCGGTCGCCGCACCAATAAAATCAAACGTTCTTGCGTGTATTTCATAATGGAACGTTTTCAGGCGTTTGACAAAGGCGCGGCAGCGGTCGGTTTTCGGCGCTTCAAATATCTGCTGCGGTGTGCCTTCCTCGTAAATGATGCCTTCATCCATATAGAAAACCCGTGAGGAAACGTCCCTTGCAAATTTCATTTCGTGTGTAACAATCAGCATGGTCAACCCCTGGTTGGCTAAATTTCGGATAACCGAAAGCACTTCACCTACCATTGTGGGATCCAACGCACTGGTAGGTTCGTCAAACAGCACGATTTCCGGCTGCATACCCAAGGTCCGGGCAATGGCAACACGCTGTTTCTGCCCGCCGGACAGTTCATCCGGGTAGTTCAGAGCCTTCTCTGCCAGTCCCACGCTTCTGAGCATCTGCATGCCCTGTGCATATGCCTGTTGCCGCGTACAGCCCAGCAGCTCCACCGGACCAAGCATAATGTTTTCAATCACGGTTAAATGCGCAAAAAGGTTAAAGCTTTGAAACACCATTCCCATGTGGCGGCGCACAGCATTCAATTCTGCCGTTTTGGCGTTGGTAACCTCTGTTCCAAACACCTGAATTTGCCCGTCTGTCGGTGTTTCCAGCCGATTAAGGCAGCGCAGCAGGGTGCTTTTTCCTGTACCGGAGGGACCAATGATAGAGATGACCTCTCCTTTGCAGATTTTCGTGCTGACATCTTTCAGGGGTGTTACGTTGGAGTAGACCTTTTTTAAGTGCGACACGGTAATAATTGGTTCTTTTTCCTGTACGGCGGTTCTATCCGTTTGTGGATCCGCCCCCGCTTCCAGACCCGCGACCATTCCTTTTATCTTTTTCCTGCGGCGTTTGGGATCAATTTTCTTTTCCACAATTCCCAGCAGCAAAGTCAGCCCCCATGCCAGCAGAAAGTAAATAATTGCCGTTACAATCAGCGGAAAAAAAGCCTCGAAAGTACGGCTGCGGATAATATCGGTCACCTTGGTTAGATCTTGCACCGCAATATACCCCACCACAGAGGTCATTTTTACCATAGAGATAAACTCGCCCTTGTAAACAGGCAAAATATGCCGCGCTGCCTGGGGCGCAATAATTTTGGTAAAGGTTTTCACCCGGCCAAAGCCAATAGCGGCGGCAGCCTCCCATTGCCCGGTATCCACCGCGTTGATTCCGGTGCGGATCATTTCAGACACATACACCGCAAAGTTGATGGAAAAGGCGATAATGGCTACAAAGATACCGTCTAATGTGGTGCTGGCAAATATTACATAGAACAAAACCATCAGCAGCACCAGTACTGGAATCCCCTGGATCAGGCGGATAAAAGCCGCTGTGATTCCGGCAGCTACCCGGCTGCGGCTGCGGCGTATAAAACACAGCCCAAAACCCAGAACTGTACCAAACAAAGCCGAAAAAATGGAGATAACAAAGGTGACACCCAACCCGGAGAGAATCATTTGCCACCGGTTTTCCTCAATAAAATTTTTATAAAAGCTGTCGGAGATTCCGGTCCAGAAGTTTGTATTCTCCGCCTTCACTGCTACGCCCATATCTTCGCTTCGAACCAGCATGACCGTGCCGCCGGTGTAATGGGCGGTAGCAAAATCAATGCTTTCTCTGCGCTCCTGCGTAATACTGATAGAGCCGGAAGCAATATCTGCCCTGCCGCTGGTGAGCATGGGGATCAGAGCGTTAAAAGCCCCCTGCGTAATCTCCAGCTCCATTCCCAATTCCTTTGCGATAAGGTAAACCAGTTCCACCTCATATCCCAGGGATTGACCGTTCCCACCCACATAGCTCATGGGTTCCAATGTGGAATCGTGGAAATAATGCAGGGTGCCGTTGGGTGCGTCATACTCCCCTACGTCAATTACCTTCTGACTTTCATCTGCACTGAACCATTTTTCCTGTAAGGCTTCCAGCGTTCCATCCGCCTGATATTGCTCTATGATGGAACTGACCTGGTCCGTAAGCGGGCTGTTCTTTGCCAAAGCCAGGCCATAGCTGTCGGGCGCTACTGTTTCCGGAAAAATTGCCAAATTGGGCTGCCGGGCAATGGCCAGCTGGGCAATGGGCTTATCTGTTATAATCGCATCCAGAGTCCCTGTCTGCAGCGCCAGTAATTGGGAAGAAAAGTCATCATAATAGTTATAATGAACACCGCTGACCACATTATCCAAAATTTGGTCATGGGTTGTGCCTGTAACCGCGCCGACCTCAGCGCCGGAAAAATCCTGTAGCGTTTGAAAACGGGTCTGGCCCTGATCGGTCTGCGCCACCACGGCCACGATGCCGCCGGAATAATCCGGATCAGAAAAATACATGCTTTCGGCCCGCTCTTCCGTCACTGTAAAGCCGGCGGCACCCAGGTCGTATTTTCCGGTCTCAATACCAGAGATAAAGGATGCCACTTCCACATTATGTATATTGAGTCCATAGCCGTATTCCTGGCAGAAGCGAATGATAATGTCCACGTCATAGCCTACTGTCCGGTTATCTTTTACGTAGGCAAACGGGGCGCTGCCAATTTTGGCAGCAAAGTCCACGGTACCGTTTTGGGCAGGCAATGCGGTCCAGTCCGCAACGGTCTTCAGGCTTTCATTTGTTCCAAACCATATCGTTTCAATTTCTTCCAGCGTGCCGTCTGTTTTGCACTTTGCCAGAAATTCGTTCATCTGATCCCGCAGCCGGGCGCCATCTTCGTCTTTTGGAAAAGCAAAGGCGTAGCCGTCTTCGGTCAGATAATCCGCAAGATAAGTAATCCCCGCATTCTCTTGACACAGTACCCGCGCCATAGGTTCATCCATTAAAAATGCGGAAATTTTCCCCTGTTGAACTGCCAAGGCCAGATCTGCATAGGCGTTGTAATATTCCTTTTTCGCATCATGGATAAATTGGTCTGTATACTGGTCAAAAGTCGAGCCGGTCATTACTCCAATGCTTTTTCCATCCAACTGACGGATATTGGTGATCTGTTCCTGTTGTTCTTCGGCACAGCCGCCAAGCAGCAGACTCAACAAACTCACAACACAGAGGAGGACTGCCGATATTTTTGTTTTGGTGTGATTCACACTGTTCACTCCTTCTTAAAAATCTTTAATCCAGCATCCCCCATTGGTTGGCGGACAAAGCCGACTTCGGCTGCAGACAGGAAATACCGCAGGAAGTCATAAAGAAATGCAGGATAATATTTCCTGTGACAGCAAGCGCGATGGCTTTTGCTGGGGGTACCCAGCTGCGTCAGCAACACCGGCTTATTTTGTTCCTTTAATTTCTTCTTTTACCATCATCCCGTATTGCTTCTCTATTTGATAATACCGTGATCTATAGCCAGCGCCCTGATACTCCGGTCATAGGTGGCCTCCGCCTTTTTGGAAAAGAAGCAGCCCGGAACCCCCTCATCATGGTCACGGTGGTGGGCTACACAGGCACAGCATTTTCCATGCCGTGGGCAGTCGTAGGTGCAGGGGCAGTCCCGGTTATTGTCACATTTGTTTTCCATCGTTTTCTTTCCTTTCTGTTTGCTGTGGTCTTCTCTATCACGATTGCAGCTGCACTCTAAGCCAATCCACAAATTCCTCTGTGGAGCAGGTAAATGCAATTTCGGTTTTACTGCCGTCGGAAACCAAAAACTCCGTCAGACCATACTCCGATTCCCCACCGCTCCAGTCATAGGTATAACCAAGCCGTGTCCAGGGATAATCGCTTTCAAAGTAAGACCAAAGGATATTTTTATCGAACCATTCTTTATATGTATATGTTTCATCTGCTACGGCAGTATAATCGTTTTTCATTTGCTTTGTCACATCCGTAATATACGCCGGGCGTATAACGTCCTCCGGTGCTACCCAAAAGGCGCTGAACCGGGTATATCCTTCATCTTCATGAACGCCAAGCAACTGGGCAAATCGCAGGTTCCAATTTTCCACCTCTGCATGGTTTTCTGCATACCATGCCTGCATTTCACCGGCGGAAGTGGCCCAGATATCTCCATATTCCTGCTTGATGGAACTGCCGGGTGCGCATTTGTCGTCATAGTTGTGCCAGCTCAGCAGCAGCACCCGTTTCCCGGCGTCGTCCCAAATTACGTGAGGATCTTCCCTTGTCAGGGTAACCAGTTTATGAACTTCTGCATCTTCGCTGAAAACCGCATCGGCCATAGCAGATTTCCACAGATTATCGTTGGACACAACTTTTTCTCCCGTGCAGCCCGTTAAAATCATCAGCATTAAAACAGTCAAAAAGAACAGCAGCATTTGTCCTTTCTTCACCTGTGTTTATTCTCCTTTCTGCGTTCTCCGCAGCAGCATCCGGTCGGTTTCCTTCCTGAGCGCCAGCAGCATTTTTAATTCCTCTCCGGTCAGCTCCAGGCCAGCCCTCCGAAACAATTCCAACACCTTTTGGATGTACTCCTCCTCCGTCAGGTTGGGAAACTGCTCGGCCAGTTTCGCTATCCCGTCCCGAAGTTCCTGATTGGTATCCAACGCCCAGTTAAAACGGGCGGCGTCTTCAAAATGCAGGCTTTGGTTTTTCTTTTTTCTGCGAAACCATTTCATAACCCATCACCTTCCCTTGCTGATTCTGTTCCATTCCTTTTTCTATCATTATAAATAAAAAAAACAGAAAAGGCATATCTCTTGCGTGAGATGTCGCTTTTTCTGCGTGAAATGTATTTTTTATTCTTTTCTTTGGTGTAAAAGCTTTCATAGCATATGGAAAAGCGATGTGCAGCTTTCCATTTGATTTAAATTTGTACACCCAAAGCTGCGCTTCTGTACCATATTTTATGGCTATATTTCGGCAAAATATAGATTATGCTTTTTTAAAATGATATAATGAGCACAACAAATATAAGTTATTTGTTGAAAAATGGTTTTTGCAGATAGGAGCAGATGAATGATTTTTATTTTTATCATGATTATCCTATTCTTTTTTTTAATATTTTACTTGTACTTTGAGAATACGCAGCTGGAAGTTCGGAATTATAAAATTTCTGGTAAAAAAATTCCAAATGATTTTAATGATTATAAAATCGTTCAAATTTCAGATTTTCATAATACTACATCAGAAAAATTAAGAAATAGTTTAATAAACGAAATAAAAAATCAAAAACCGAACAGTATTGTTTTAACAGGAGATTTGATTGATTCCAGAAGAACAAATATAGATGCAGCAATCCATTTTATAAAAAAAATCAAAGATATCGCCCCCATCTATTTTGTATCCGGAAATCACGAAGCAAGAATACAAAATTATCACGAATTAAAAACCAAGCTTGCAAATGAAGATGTAATTCTATTGAATAATAAGCTGGAAAAAATCAGAAATCATTCGTCAAATATCAATCTGCTTGGAATAGATGACCCTGGATTCAAACACAAGGGATCCGCAGATGTATCTACTATAATAAAAAACACAATCAACGATATAGAATACAATAAAGAAATTTATACGATTTTGCTATTACATAGACCTGAAATGTTTGACATATATGTAAAGGAAAAAATGGATTTAGTCCTTACAGGGCATGCGCATGGAGGACAAATCAGATTACCATTTGCAGGAGGGATTTTTGCTCCAAGGCAAGGCTTATTTCCCAAATATACAAGCGGAGCATTTCATAAAAATCATACAACTATGATCGTAAGTCGCGGCATTGGTAATAGTATTTTCCCTTTTAGGATAAATAACAGGCCAGAACTGGTTGTAGTCACTTTACAAAGAGAATCATCGTACAAATCACAAATTAGTAAGTCGTAAAGGAGATATAAGCTATGAAGAAATATAAAATCGCATCAATATTGATGTTTATACACGGAGCATTTATAGAAATTGGAGGTTGTTTATGCCTTATTCCTATATTTTTTATGGATAGTGATAAATTTGATGTAAATCAATATTTTTCTTTTATCGTTCCATATTTTAAAGATAATATGAATTTAATGCTTGTAATGGGAGCAATTTATGGAATTGTAAGAATTATAGGAGCATTTGGTTTATGGAAAAACAAAATGTGGGGCTTGGCATTATCAGTAATAAATTGTGTTATTACAATGGCTTTAATGATGTTTATGCTACCAGCAGGAATAATGGATGGAATACTTGCAACTACTGCTTTAATTTTAATCTTGACACAATATTTTGGAAATAAAAAAATAGTGAAATAATGCGAGAATTTAGAATTAGATGAGGTGTCATGTATGGAAATCAGAAAAATAAAGTATGCTCAAATTGATTCTGCTGTCGACCTTATCTGGAAAACATTTTTACAGTTTGAAGCGCCTGATTATTCTGAGGAAGGCGTACAATCATTTAGAGATTTTATTAGAAATAAAGAAATCATTCAATCATTAGAATTTTTTGGAGCATACGAAAACGAAGAGTTAAGGGGTGTTATTGCCACAAATGAGAACCGAAAACATATTTGCTGTTTTTTTGTTAAAGCCCAGTATCATAGACAAGGTATTGGTAAAAAGTTATGGGAGTATGTTTTAAACAATAGTCAGAATTTATTCTTTACGGTTCATTCTTCTCCATATGCTGTACCTGTTTATCATAAATTAGGTTTTGTAGATATGGACAGTGAACAATTAGCTGATGGCATAAGATTTACACCGATGAAGTTTGAGAAATAAAACCACATTTGTTGCTTTGCGCGGCCCCGCTCCGGCGGGGCTTTTTTTGGGGCATAGCATCCTTTTTTGTTGAAACCTAGTACGGTATAATCAGAAAGAGTCAGAATTTGGGGTTGAGTTATGGACTATATAATACGAGAAATGAAAAAGGAAGAATACGTATTGTTAAGTGATTTTTTGTATGAAGCAATTTATATTCCGGACGGTATGAAACCGCCACCTAAATCAGTGATAGCTTGTCCAGAATTACAAGAATATATCTTCGGGTTTGGAAAACAAAAACACGATACGGCTTTAGTTGCAGAAGTACAGGGAAATATTGTAGGTGCCATCTGGGTACGAATCATGAATGATTATGGACACATTGATGACGATACCCCATCTCTTGCTATGTCTGTATATAAAGAATATAGAGGGTTAGGAATTGGAACATCACTATTGAAGCAATTACTATCCACACTAAAATCAAATGGTTATTCAAAGGTGTCCCTGTCTGTTCAGAAAGCGAATTATGCAGTAAAAATGTACAAGAAAGTTGGATTTAATGTTGTAGGTGAAAAGGGCGAGGAATATATTATGATAGCATATCTGTGACAGCAAAGTATAAATTCCTTTTTCCAAAAATTATAACCTCTTAACAGAGGTTACAGTGTTTTATTAAAATTCTCCGCGCTCCTTGAAAACAAAGGATTTATCGCAATGCGTTCGCTTTATTTCTTTATACGGGTTCACACAAGCTCACTCTTCCCTAATCGCTTATAAGGGCAAAGGCAAGGGAGCAAGGGAATCGCTGCAAAATGGACGACTGGTTTTTATAAAATAAAAAATCGGAGCAAGCTTCACTTGCTCCGACGTGGAGCGGACAACGGGAATCGAACCCGCTTCCTCAGCTTGGGAAGCTGATGTTCTACCAGTGAACTATGTCCGCATAAAACCCTATTTAAAAACTGAAATAAACCCAATACTGCCTGCTCTGTACAACTGCACTTTGGTTTTATAAAAGTAAACCTTAACGTACAAAACCTGCGCGCTAAGGCAATCAAACAATTTGGTGGAGGCAGAGGGACTCGAACCCACGACCTTTGCGATGTGAACGCAACGCTCTAACCAGCTGAGCCATGCCTCCATATTTCCCCGCGGCAGGCGCCGCGGTGCTTTGGCTGGGCTAGCTGGATTCGAACCAGCGAGTGACGGAGTCAAAGTCCGTTGCCTTACCGCTTGGCTATAGCCCATTAATTGGAAAGGCTTTCCGCCAACCCGTAATACCGTGATACAAAGCATAAAGCCTTTATTTTATACGGCGTGTTACGCAGGCTCTTCCGTTTTGCCTGCATACACCCCTGTCAACCGGCATTGCCGCCAGTGTAAATTACAAATGGTGATCCATCGGAGATTCGAACTCCGGACACCTTGATTAAAAGTCAAGTGCTCTGCCAACTGAGCTAATGGATCATATGGGGTGGATAGTCGGATTCGAACCGACGGTCTCCAGTGCCACAAACTGGCGCTTTAACCAACTAAGCTATACCCACCATATATGGCGCGCCAAAAGGGACTCGAACCCCTGACCTACTGCTTAGAAGGCAGTTGCTCTATCCAGCTGAGCTATTGGCGCAGACAGTGGCAATGATTCAGCCGGATAGCCGGCAAAAAACTTGGAGCGGATGATGGGAATCGAACCCACACGATCAGCTTGGAAGGCTGAAGTTCTACCACTAAACTACATCCGCATAACGCGTCTGCTTTTAAGCGACGGGTTATATTTTACCATATAACCCGCCGCATTGTCAAGCAATTGTCCGAAGTTTTTAAACGGATTTGCGCAAAACATCTCTTTATAAAACATCCATTTTTAGACCGTTTTGATCGGCAGAAATATGGATTGCGGCAATGTCGCCTTCACGGTGCGTGATAATCGCGCCTGTAATCCGGTCTTCTACTTCTTTTCGGATCAAATTGCGCAGATCCCGCGCGCCGCTTTTGCCTCCCGCGGCCTTTTTTGCAAGATAGTGCGCTGCCTGGTCGTCAAACGTAAAGCGGATCCCTTTTTCGTCTAATGTAGATTCATATTCCTTGAGCATTAGCTTTGCAATGGCGCAAAAGTCTTCACCGTTTAAACTTCTAAATACGATTATCTCATCCACACGGCTTAAAAATTCGGGCCGTAAAAATTCTGACAAAGCCTTGATCACTTTTTCCTTGCGCATGTCGTCTTCTGTTTTTCCAAAGCCCATCATACCTTCTTTTCTGTTGCTCCCCGCGTTAGAAGTCATGATAATAACCGTGTTTTCAAAATTGACAACCCTGCCGTGCGCATCGGTTACCTTTCCCTCGTCAAGAATTTGCAGAAGAATATTCAGTACATCTGGATGCGCCTTTTCGATTTCGTCAAAAAGCAAAACGGAATATGGCCTGCGGCGCACCTTTTCCGTTACCTGGCCGGCTTCGTCATAGCCAACATATCCCGGCGGGGAACCGATGATCCGCGAAACGGAATGCTTTTCCATAAATTCCGACATATCCAGGCGGATCAACGTTTCCGGTGTATCAAACAGCGCTGTGGAAAGCACCTTGACAAGCTCCGTCTTACCAACGCCTGTGGGCCCTACAAAAATAAAGGATGCCGGTCTTCTTCTTGGACTGATCTGTACCCTGCTGCGCCGGATCGCCGCGGCCACCGCCTGCACGGCTTCGTCCTGGCCAATAATCCGCTGCTTCATTTTATCTTCAATATCTGCAAGCTTATTGAGTTCGTTTTCCTGCACTCTGGAAGCGGGGATCCCCGTCCACAGCTCAATCACATGGGCAACGTCGCTTTCCTCTACCTGTGCATTCAGCGCTTTATTTTGCACACGCTTGATTTTATTGCCCACCTTGGCAAGCTCTTCTCTGACCTTTGCAAGCTCTTCGTAATCAATCTTTTCCGTTTCAGATGCAATTTCATCCTCTTTTTCAGCCAAGCAGCGTTCTTCCTCTTTAAGCCTGTCGTAGGTTTCCATGCTTTTATTGCGCAGCGCCGCGCAGGCGCACGCTTCGTCCAATAGGTCAATCGCCTTATCCGGTAAAAAGCGGTCGGTAATATACCTTTCCGACAAAACCACCGCACGCCGGACAAGCTGGTCGGAAATTTTTACCCTATGATGATCTTCATAATAGGATTTTACGCCCTTAAGCACCTCGATTGTATCTGCAACGGAAGGCTCTGCCACCTTTACGGGCTGAAAACGGCGTTCCAGCGCCGCGTCTTTTTCTATATATTTTCTATATTCATTAAAGGTTGTTGCGCCAATTACCTGAATTTCCCCTCTTGAAAGCGACGGCTTTAAAATATTGGCCGCGTTCATAGTCCCTTCTGAGTCGCCGGTGCCTACAAGATTATGCACCTCATCAATAAATAAAATGACATTTCCGGCGGCCTTGACTTCATCCGTCAGGCCCTTAATACGGCTTTCAAACTGCCCGCGGAACTGCGTGCCTGCAATCAAAGCGGTTAAGTCCAGCAGTTGAATTTCCTTATCCTTCAGTCTTTGCGGCACGTTTCCCTGGGCAATACGTATTGCAAGCCCCTCTGCAATGGCTGTTTTACCCACACCAGGCTCGCCGATCAGACAGGGGTTATTTTTGGAACGCCTGCTTAAAATTTGAATTACACGTTCAATTTCTTTATCCCTTCCAATAACCCTGTCTATCTTTCCTTCTCTGGCCCGCCGGGTCAGATCGGAACAATACATTTCTATATGCTTTCTTTTTTGTTTTTTTTCTTCCTTTTTCCTTTTTTCATTCGCCCCGGGCTGTTTTGCTGCGCCGGGCTTTTCTTCGCCCTGCTTCTGCCCGGGAAAGAAATTCTTAAAAAGCGGAAAGGTCGGTGCACCGCCCGGGGTGAAGCCGTCCTCCTCCCCTTCGCTGTCTTCGCCATCCGGAAGCTCCTGCCCCATCATTTCTGCAAAATTGGGGATTTCCCCGTTTTCACTCATTTCCATAATGGTGTCCATCTGCTCCTGCACAGCGTCAAGATCTTCGTCTGAAATTCCCATTTTCTGCATAATATCGGTAACGGGCTTGATCCCAAGCTCCTTTGCGCAGGTCAAACAATAGCCCTGCGAATCGCTTTCTGCGTTTGTAGCAACAAATACAACCGCAGGTCTTTTTTTACATCTACAACAAAGCATAAATCTTTCTCCTTTTCAATACCCGGTTTGAAAAACCGTTCTTCCAATACGCCCTTTCCGTTTATAGCGTTTTTTTCCGGTCCTGGAGCAGGCGCAAAAAAATTATAAAATACCGGATCATGGCAAACAGCATAACCGCCGTTGTAATCAGCATTAAGACCAGCATTAAAATATCAAAATCGCTGGCACTGCCCGTAACAATCTCCAACACCACAATGGTAGATACGCATATATAAAACACCACCGTGGCAAGCTTTCCATACCATTTGGCCGCCGGAGGCGTAATATGTTTTCTGAGTAAATACGCGCCGCCCAAAAGCATCAGCAAATCCTTCAGTACTAAAATGACAACAAGTGGAATAATTCTGGGCACAATCATGCCAATACAAATAATCACTGCAACCAATGTAAGCTTATCTGCAATGGGGTCTAAAATTTTGCCCAACGCCGTAATCTGGTTAAACCGGCGGGCGATCATTCCGTCAAACATATCGCTCAGCCCGGAAAGCACAAGCATAGCTGCTGAGGCAATATAATTTTTTTGGAGAAAAAAGAAAACAAACGGCACAATCAGCAGAATACGCAGCACCGACAGCAGATTTGGTACAGTTAAATTTTCCTTGAAGTGTTTCCCAATTTGAAGCATGATAAGATACCTTCCCATCCATCCTTGAATTTTCTGTTCCCTATCTTTTTCTATTTCCCTTATTCTATGTGCGATCCCTGTACACTTCCTGCGGATATGGCTGTATCGAAAGCCTGGGCAGACGACGGTTCAAAAAGTGTGCCCCCAAACGGTATGATGTTATAAAAATACCGGAACAAAAACGTGTTTTCCACCGTCTGTGCGTTGAATACCTGCGGCGCATCGCTTAAGAACGGAACCAGCAGCTTAATAAAGAAAACCAGCAGCGCAACGACCAGCAGGCCTTGCACAAGCCCCAGCACGGCCCCTAAAATTGCATCTACACTTCTTAAAACGGGCAGCTGAAACACCTTCCCTACGGCACCAGCTACCAGCTTAACCACAACCGAAAGCAGCAAAAATAAAACAATTATAACTAAAAGGCTAAGCAGTGCGACGATGACAGGGGCTATGACAACCTCTATCCCCTGCGCGGCACCATCCGCCGTACTTTGTACGGACTGTGCAAGCGCAGACGTGTCTATCCCAAAGTTTGGCAACAGCCGTATGACAAAATCCGGCAGGACGCTCAACGCAGAAGCAATGCCTGCCTGCGCCTGCGTACCGCCCGTATCCATGATCTGCTGCGACATATTTTGGATCAGCTGCTGCTGGAAAAATGTTTCGTAAATCCATTGTGCAAGATACTGGCCCAGCCAAATAGATACCGTTATAGCCGCTACCGTTCCTAAAATATGCACCAGCGTTTTTGCCGCCCCGCGCCGAATGCCCAGAAAAAAGAAGAAAACCAAAAATACAAGAATCCCAATATCCAGTACCAGATTCATTTTCCCTATCCTTTCTGTACCATTTTTGTATCTGCTGTGCAGGTCGGGATCAATACGCTTTCTGCAGCCCTTTAGGCTACAATATATCACATTTCCACCAAAAAAACAATTATATTTTTGTAAACAAAGCCGTCAGAAATTTACAAAGCGGATTTCGCTAATCCCCAATATATATGCGCTGTTTTCAGATTCCATACAAATTGCCCTTGCATCTACGCCGGCGTCGGCCGTGGCCACCTGCTCTGCATTCTTTTTATACATATAAACCGTACTGCCGCTTAGGACGCCGATGTGATTGCCATATTGATCAAGCGAAGTAATTTTCAGGTCTGTTTCCAACGGAGAAGCAGCTTCTCCATTTTTGTCCATATACACCAAATTGCAGGAACGCCCGTCGCCGGAACGGGAAAGCGATATGGCAACGCCGTTGTACATATCAATATCATAAGCCGTCAGCATCAGCTTGTTATAATTGTAAACCGTTTTGTCGGTAAAATTGGATTTGACCATGACGGCCGCATTTTCACCAATAGCAGCTATATTTCCGTTATCCATAAAAGAAGCCTGAAAAAGCAAGTTATCGTCAAACTCCAGCAGCGCCTTCGGCTCGTCTGAACTAAAATCCAGCACATACAGCGCCGAACGCATCGTACCGTCTTTGGAAGACACGCCCGTCACTGCCGCCAGGGTTCCATTTTCGTTGATCGACACGCTGTTTGCGTAGTAATCCGCAAAATAATACGCATATTTTTGCGTATGATCCGCATTGTAGACCGTCAGCTTTGCAAAATACCCGCTGGTCTGCGTAATAACCGCATACATTCCATGGGTGTTGATATCTGCCGATAATATAGAATCCTTGGAATCGCTTTTAAAAACGGTTTCCCCTACCGTATCGATCTGGAACCCGGCGCCGCCCAAATTATAGATCAGGCTGTAATTGCCCTTTGTAAGAATAACAGGTGAAGAATAACTGATCTGCCGGTTTAGAACCTGTCCTGCCGTATTATTGATCACGACAAAGGATGTATCGCTTACATACGCCAAATTCTTATCCCAAAGCTTAACGTTGCCGTTGTTGACCTTCGACCCGATGATTGCGCTGGGAAAGCCCTGCCCCTGGGCGTTTCCCAACAGATTTTTCTCCACGCTGTCTGCAAGCCTGTCCGGTGAAATGTTGTTCCACCCGGCCACTGCAATCACCGCCAGCATACATACAAGCAAAATCAAAACGACCGCTTTGGTTTTTTTGGATATCTTTTCTCTGCTGACCGTCTGTGCGGAAAAGTCCTCCGCCATACCGTCGTACTTTTCCTCCTGCAATGCAGCACCCTTTTCCTGGCCGTTTTTTTCCACTTTTCCCTTATCCGGCATTTTCATCATCCTTCCCAAACGGCGTTTTATAACACACCTTATTTAAATACAAGCCGCATGCGGGCGCTGTCGGCCCCGCTTTTTTTCTGTCCTTCGCCTGCAAAATTGCCTTCAGGTCACCGGGTGCAAATTTCCCCTGCGCCACGCGCAAAAGCGTGCCAACCATGATCCTTACCATATTGTACAGAAAACCGTCGGCCTCCACGCACATGGTAACCAGCTCCCCATCCCGTGTGACAGAAAACATATGTACATTTCTTGTAAAATCACCCTTTTGGCGCTTGTCCGCCGTACAAAAGGAGGTAAAATCATGCCGTCCTACATACTGCTGTGCAGCCTTGTGCAGCAACGGCACATCGAGCGGATACCGGTAGTGCAGAGCGTATCCGTCCAAAAAAGGATTGCGTGTCTGCGCGTTCCATATTTTATATATATACTGCTTGCTTACACAGGAATAGCGCGCGTGAAAATCCAAAGGAACCTCCTGCGCCCGGTGTACGGCTATGCTCATTGGTAAAAAGCGGTTGAGCGCCGCTTTAAGCCTTTCTGCGGGGATCATATGTGTCGTTTTCAGGCTGATGCAGTACATGTTCGCATGCACGCCCGTGTCTGTACGGCTGCAGCCTTTCAGCTGAAAGCCCTGCCCTATAATCTTTTGGAGAGCATCCTGGAATACCTGCTGCACGCTTAATGCATTTTGCTGGATTTGCCAGCCATGAAACGGCCTGCCGTCGTATGAAATTGTCAATAAAATATTTCTTACCGCACCGCCGCCGGCAGGAACGCATTGCATAGTATCACTCCTGTAAAAATAAGCGCGCATACACACACTGCGCATACGTCCGTTTTTGAAAAATGCAAGCTTTTCATCCTGGTCCTTCCGTCGCCGCCTCTGTAGCAGCGACATTCCATGGCTGTCGCCAGCTCGTAGGCGCGCCGGAAAGCAGATACAAACAGCGGAACCAGTACCGGAACCAGCGCTTTGATCCGCTGGATCAAATTGCCGCTTTCCATATCGGCTCCCCTTGCCTTTTGTGCACTCATGATCTTGTCCGTTTCTTCCAGCAGCGTTGGAACAAACCGCAGGGCGATCGTCATCATCATCGCTATTTCATGCACCTTCACATGAAAAACCTTCAGCGGCTTCATCAAACGCTCCAGCGCGTCTGTCAGATCTGTCGGGGAGGTTGTAAACGTAAGCATCGAGCTTACAATAATTAAGGAAGCAATCCTGACTGCAACAAATACCGCATTATTGATGCCGGCCTGCGTGACCTTTAAAAAGCCAAATTGAACAAGCAGCTCCCCTCTGCCGTAAAACAGATTGAGCACCGCTGTAAAAAGCACGATAAATAAAATCATTTTCATGCTTTTTAAATACATTTTAATGGGTATCCGCGTCAGCAGCATCATGCTGAGCACAGACAGCGTGGTAACGGCAAGTGCATAATAATTGTTTGTGATAAATATAAAAACGATAAACGCAAGCAGCAAAAGGATTTTCATGCGTGGATCCAACCGGTGTATGGCAGATCGCCCCGGCAGATATTGTCCTAATGTAATATCCCTTACCAAGTTACCACTTCCTTCCCCTTAACATAAACGTTCACAGAGCGCGGTGTTTTTGCAGGGCCAGTATTTCACCAATTGCCTGTTCCACCGTAAGAACCGCGTCAGAAACGGCATAGCCTTTCCGTCGCAGCGCCGACATGATCTTTGTGACCTGCGGTACCTGCAAGCCCATTTTTTCCAGCTTTTCCCCCTGTGAAAAAACAGCTTCCGTCTTATCAAACATAACGGCCTTTCCCTGGTGCATCACAAGGACACGGTCTGCTGTTTTTGCAATATCCTCCATACTGTGGGACACCAAAAACACCGTATTGCCGCGCTGCTTATGATATTCTGTAATCTGCGCCAAGATCACATCCCTGCCGCTGGGGTCCAGCCCTGCCGTCGGCTCATCCAAAATCAAAACATCCGGGTCCATGGCGATCACCCCTGCGATGGCTGCCCTGCGTTTTTCCCCGCCGGAAAGCTCAAACGGAGATTTCCCCAACAGTTCCGGCCTCAGCCCGGTAAAACGGGCCGCTTTTGTAACCTTTTCCTGGATCTCTTCGTCTGAAAGCCCCATATTGCGCGGTCCAAACGCAATGTCCTTTTCGACCGTTTCTTCAAACAGCTGATATTCCGGATACTGGAATACCAACCCTGCCTGAAAGCGCACGGAACGGATTTTTTTGGGATCTTCCCATATGTCCCTTCCGTTTAAAAGCACTCTGCCGCTTTCTGGACGTATCAGGCCGTTAAACATTTGGATCAGCGTCGATTTACCGGAGCCTGTATGCCCAATAATCCCAATCAGCTCTCCTTTTTGCACCTTGATAGATACATCCTTTACGGCCGCTTTCTCAAACGGCGTATTTAAACCGTAGGTATACGAAAGATTTTCCGTTTCTAATACGTACATAGCGTCTGGTCCTCTCTAAAACAGGGCTTTTGCCTTTATGTTGCCAAAACCTTTAAAAGTATTTTTATACACTCTTGCGTATCAAGCGCCATATCCTCTATCGGATAGCCGCTTGCGCGCAGCCTATAAATCAGCTCTGTCGCCTGCGGCACGTCAAGCTTATGCCGTTTTAGCAGCTCCACCTGGGAAAACACCTCGCGCGGCGCGCCCTGGGTCAGAATTTTTCCACTGTCCATAACAAGCACCCTGTCCGCCAACACCGCTTCGTCCATATAATGTGTAATTAAAATAACGGTGATTCCTTTTTCACGGTTGAGCTTCTGTACCGTCTGTAAGACTTCCCTGCGTCCCATAGGGTCGAGCATGGCGGTCGGCTCATCCAGCACCAGGCAATGCGGCTGCATCGCCAAAATACCCGCTATCGCCACACGCTGCTTCTGCCCGCCGGAAAGCTTGTGCGGCGCATGCGTGCGGTATTCGTACATACCAACTGTTTTCAGCGCGTCGTCTACTCTCTGGCGGATCTCTTTGGGCGGCACGCCCAGATTTTCCGGTCCAAAGGCCACATCCTCTTCCACAATGCTCGCTACAAGCTGGTTATCCGGGTTTTGCAGCACAAGCCCGACCTTACGGCGTATTTCATACTTGCACGTGTCGTCCGCTGTGTCCATCCCGTCTACCAGCACCTTACCCTCTGTAGGCAACAGCATAGCGTTGAACTGCTTTGCCATAGTGGATTTGCCCGAACCGTTATGTCCCAAAAGCGCGACAAATTCACCCCGGCGGACGTTCAGAGAAATATCCTTTAATACGTCTACCGGCGCTGCCTCTCCATCCTCTGAAATATACTGAAATGAAAGGTGCTGTACCTGAATAAAATCATCCATTGCTTTTCCTTTTCCCGCTTATGCCTGCCAAATGGCGGTTGATCCGCAGGGCAAAACAAGCCCTGTTTGCGTTACTGGCAGTCCTATTTCATCGGAGCTGACACTGCCGCCAAAGCGTTTTTGGAGCGTTACCCCCAAAAGATATTGCATAACGGCGGGCGAAAGCCCCGTTGTATACGAATTTAAAATAAAAAACCTTGCATTGGGGGATAACACAGAGGAACACAGGCCGCACAGGTCATACAATTGTTCCTCCAGCTTCCAGACTTCCCCGCCGGGCCCTCTGCCGTAAGACGGCGGATCCATAATGATGCCGTCGTATTGCTTGCCCCTGCGCTTTTCCTTTTGTACAAATTTTATACAGTCGTCTACAAGCCATCTGACCGGCCGGTCCTGCAGACGAGACAGCGCAGCGTTTTCCTTTGCCCACTGTACCATGCCCTTTGATGCGTCCACATGGCAAACTTTTGCGCCCGCATGCAGGCAGGCAAGCGTTGCGCCGCCCGTGTAGGCAAACAGGTTTAAAACGTTCATCTGCCTTTTGCTTTGCCGGATTTTATCTGAAACAAAATCCCAGTTGACCGCCTGCTCCGGGAAAACGCCGGTATGCTTAAACCCCATAGGCTTGACCTGAAAGGACAACGCCTTATAGCGCAGCTGCCATACGTTTGGATGCGCTTTATAAATCTGCCAGTGGCCGCCGCCGCTGGAAGACCGTATATACCTTGCATGGGCACGTTCCCAAAGTGGGCTTTCACGCTTTGTTTCCCATATAATCTGCGGGTCGGGCCTTATAAGAACAATATCTCCCCATCGCTCCAGCCGCTCGCCGCAGGTGGCGTCTATCAGTTCATAGTCTTTCCAGTTGGCAATGCGCATATCATTCCTCCGCTATCTGTTTTCGTTTTAGGTACCTCAGGAAAGTCTTTCCCGAATCAGCTCGGCTGTCTGGGTTGCAAAACGCGTAATTTCGCCGGAATCTTCCCCTTCAACCATAACGCGGACAAGCGGTTCCGTCCCCGAAAGGCGCACCAAAATCCTTCCCCTGTTGCCAAGGCATTCCTTGACGCGGTCAATCTCCTCGCGTATTTCTTTGTCTGTATAAAAACGGCGCTTACCCTCTGCGCTGACCTTGACGTTGAGCATCACCTGCGGATACCGCTCCATCAATGTTGCAATGCTTGAAAGCTTTGCCTTTCTGCGGCAAAGCAGGCTTAAAAGCTGTGCCGCCGTAAGCTGTCCGTCCCCTGTTGTAGAATGGTCCAGGAAAATCACATGCCCGGATTGCTCCCCTCCGATATTATACCCTTCGCGCACCATGGTTTCCAGCACATAACGGTCGCCTACCTGTGTGGACACAAAATGCATCCCTACATTTTCACAAAAACGGTTAAACCCCATGTTGGTCATTACCGTACCGACCACCGTGTCCTTTTTGAGCAAGCCTCTGGATTTCATATCTGCCGCACAAATTGCGATCACATAGTCGCCGTCTACCAGATTCCCGTTTTCATCTACCGCCAGGCAGCGGTCGGCATCTCCGTCAAATGCGATCCCCGCGTCCAGATGGTGCTCCCGGACATATTTCATCAAATTTTCCATATGCGTAGAACCGCAATCCTCATTGATATTGACGCCGTCGGGCTTATCAAATAAAAAGTGACAATCGGCTCCCAGTCCTTCAAAAAGCTTCTTTGCCGTACGTGAAGCAGAACCGTTTGAGCAATCGATTGCAATATGCATTCCCTGCAAATCATTCGGTACAGACTCGATTACATGGTCGACATAGTCCTGCACCGCGTTTTCCGCATGGCGCACATGCCCGAGCATAGCGCCCTGCAGATTTGGGTAAGGTATCTTATGATCCAATACAATTGATTCAATTTCTTCTTCCAGACCGTCCGGCAGCTTATAGCCGTCCATGCTGAAGATTTTGATCCCGTTAAATTCAAACGGATTATGTGAAGCCGAAATCATGATCCCTGCGTCCGCCTTATATCTGCCGATCAAATAAGCCACTGCCGGCGTGGGGACAACCCCCAGACACAGCACGTTTGCGCCCACAGAACAAAGGCCTGCGATCAACGCGCCCTCTATCATGTCGGAACTTAAGCGTGTATCCTTTCCAATCAAAACGGTAGGATGCTCTACTTCCTCGTTGATTAGCACCATGGCGGCCGCCCTGCCAATATTCATGGCCATCTCACAGGTCAGCTCCGTATTGGCAACACCTCTTGCGCCGTCTGTTCCAAAAAGTCTTCCCATAAACACAATACCTCCAAAAATGATTTCTGTCACACAAGCCCAGATGATTCGTCCGTAAACAGGGTAGGCTGTCCGGAAGAAGGCATGTTTGGCATTTCCAGCCCCAAATGCTTGCAGGCTTCCAGCGTAACGCACCGCCCTCTGGGTGTTCTGTTTAAAAAACCGATCTGCATCAGATACGGCTCATATACGTCTTCAATGGTGACGGCCTCTTCCCCAATAGCCGCCGCCAGCGTTTCCAGCCCAACAGGGCCGCCCTTATAATACTTGATCATAGCCGTAAGCATACGCCTGTCGTTAGAATCCAGCCCCAGGCGGTCTACCTCCAGTTTATCCAGCGCCACTCCAGCCGTATCTGCCGTAATTACGCCATTGCTCATAACCTGTGCAAAATCGCGCACACGCTTTAACAGGCGGTTTGCAATTCTGGGCGTTCCCCTGGAGCGGGAGGCAATTTCCAGCGCGCCGCCGTCGTCAATGGGTATTTCTAGGATAGACGCACTGCGCTTTACGATTCTTGCAAGCTCCTGCGGGGTATACGGCTCCAGCCTGAGCACGACGCCAAAGCGGTCGCGCAGCGGCGCTGTCAACTGACCGGCTCTTGTGGTTGCGCCCACCAGTGTAAAATGCGGCAGTGGCAGATGATAGGAAGCTGCCATTTGCCCTTTTCCGGTAATAATATCAATTGCATAATCCTCCATGGAAGGATATAAAATTTCCTCCACAGCTCTTGAAAGGCGGTGAATTTCATCAATAAATAAAACATCTCCCGGGTTTAAATTGGTAAGCAGTGCCGCCAGATCGCCGGGCTTTTCGATCGCCGGGCCAGAGGTAATGCGCAAATTAACCTGCAGCTCATTTGCTATAATGCCGGCAAGTGTTGTTTTACCAAGCCCCGGCGGGCCGTAAAGCAAAACATGGTCAAGTGTTTCTTTCCGCTGTTTGGCTGCCTCTATAAACACAGAAAGATTTTCCTTGACCTTTTCCTGCCCAATATATTCCTCAAGCGTACGCGGACGCAGCGGGTTATCTTCTGACACGGCGTCAGCCGGAATTTCAGCGGCGCTTACAATTCTGTTTTCAAAATCAAATGTATTATCCATGTATTTTTATCCTTTCAGCGTCTTCCCATCTCTTTTAAAACGGCCGCGATCATCTGCTCTACGCTCAGTGTGCGATCCAGTCCGGAAAGCACAGGCATTACATCTGCGCTGCCATATCCAAGCACCGAAAGTGCCTCCACAGCCTTTTGCACGTTACCCTGGGCAAAGACCTGTGCCGCTTCAGGCTGGATGGATGCAGAATCCGATGTAAATCCATTTATTTTATCCTTCAGCTCTAAAACAATCCGCTGTGCAAGCTTGGGACCGACACCCTGCGCTCTGGTGATCGTTTTGCTGTCATTTGCAGCAATGCACACGGCTACCTGCTCCGGAGAAAGCTCCGACAAAATCGCAAGGCCCGCTTTGGGGCCCACGCCGCTTACCGCCGTCAAAAGCTTAAAACAATTAAGCTCCTGCAGCGTTGCAAAGCCAAACAGCTCAACAGCGTCTTCCCGCACGTTTAAATGCGTGTAGACAAGCGCCTCCTGATGAAGCTTTGGAAGATTTCTCTGCGTATTCAGCGTGGTCAGGCATTTGTAGCCCACACCTGCGCACTCTATTACGATAAAACCCGCTTCCGCATGGGACAAAATGCCCCGCAAGCTGTAAAACATTATTGATTCAGTCCCCTTTTATACAGCATCTCGCGCAGGCGTGTTCCCGACGCCTGCGTATGGCAAATGGCAATCGCAAGCGCGTCTGCGGTGTCGTCCGGCTTTGGTACCTGCTGCAAATGCAGCAGGCGCCGCGTCATTTCCATTACCTGCGCTTTTTTTGCCTGTCCATAGCCGGTCACCGCTGTCTTTACCTGCAGCGGCGTGTACTCAAAGACCTCTACACCGTTTTTTTGCGCCGCCAATAAAATTACGCCCCTTGCCTGCGCTACATTGATCGCCGTCTTTTGATTGTTTTGAAAATAAAGCTTCTCAATTGCCATAAAATCAGGATGGCAGTCATCCATCACCTGCATCAGCCGGTCATAAATGCTTTGCAGCCGGACCCCAAACGGTTGCTGCGCCTGTGTGGTAATCGCACCGAAAGCAAGCGGCGTATGTCTGTTGTTGCTAAAATCCACCGCACCCCAGCCGACAATTGCATAACCAGGATCTATCCCTAAAACGACCAATCCCCGCAGCCTCCTTTAAAAAACGCGCCTGCATAATACTAACTTAAGATTATAGCACATAAGGGCTGTTCGGGCAACTAAAACGCTTTATTTTTATTATTTATAAACGATTCTTTTGAAAAAAGGGCTTGCTTTTTTTTGAACCTTTGGATATAATAAAACAGCAACCTTTCCGGACGCTTAGCTCAGCTGGTAGAGCATTCGCTTGACGTGCGAAGGGTCAGCGGTTCAAGTCCGTTAGCGTCCACCACACAAAAAGCACATGAAAAGCAGTTTTGCTTTTCATGTGCTTTTACTTTTATCGAAAATATATATTTTTTTCAGGCAGGACATACCATCCGGCAATACAACCCCAAAGTCCGTTTTGTTTTTCCTGTCTTTTCCTTGCATGCCGGCCTTTACTCTGCGTAAAATAAACATAAACCTATTGTAAAAAGGATTGGAGGCAATAACATGAAACAAGAAAAGCACAGCGCACCCGAAAAG
Source organism: uncultured Oscillospiraceae bacterium (assembly GCA_900541565.1). GTDB lineage: Bacteria > Bacillota > Clostridia > Oscillospirales > Acutalibacteraceae > Scatavimonas > Scatavimonas merdipullorum. Next base: position 99,637 of record UQKB01000001.1, on the reverse strand, counting down.
AACCATGCGGAACAAAATGCTTTCCATAAACAGCCCAAGCAGCTGCTCGACCAGCGCAGCAAGCCCATTGTAACCGAAGCGCTTATGGAGGAGCGCATGCTGGTAGGTCCAAGGAACATCACGCTTTCCGGCGCAGAACACTTTGTGCTGGATATAGACACGCGTGTTGCAAAGCCGTCTGATTATGGCGTGGATGAAATGCGCGACTGGAGCATTGTCAACGAAAAATAAGCTATTTGACCTTTTGCAGCGTAATGGTCTTTTGATTGAGCGTCAGCTCAATTTGGTCTCCCAGCAGGCTGTACCCGAAGGTAAAGCTTTCATTGAGCTTTTCGTCTGTCAATGTAATATTGTCGCTGCTGACAATACAATTTCCCGCTATTTTTGTTTCGGCCCCGCCGCCGGCCTTTACTGCAAGGGATGCTTTATCTCCGTCAAAGCTTAAGGCCACGGTCGACATATATTCGCCCTTTCCGCTCCAGGTATTTGCCTTAAGCTCATCCTGCGCGCTTTCCACCACAGTCCTTGTACAAGCGCACAGGGAAAGCAGCACAAAAAGCACCGGCAGCACCCATATCCATTTTTTGCGCATAAACGGCATCCCCTTTCCATCATCTTTCTGTTGTTTATCATATGAAAAATTATTTTTCTTTATGCGCCTGCTTGCATTTTTCTGTACAACCGTTAGATTCTCTAATTTTTTTTGTTTTACAGGACAATACTTTTACATGTGCGGCAGCTACATCTATTGAAAAACGCAGAAAAAAAGCATATAATAATAAAAAACATGTACTGATTACAAGGGTTCGCCCCAAGTAAAAAGGCACGCAATTTATAAAACGGCTTTGCATGGATATGCCCGTCTTTCCGGCAAAAGGCAGGGGCCTTTGCGCCCGCTTTTTCTGTGTGCAATGCGTTTTACAGACGTTTTATCCCGTGCCTTTTGGGGCACGGGAATTTTTTTTGAGAAAGGAGGCCGTTCTATGGACACAAGGATTGCCCTGATTGGCATACTGGTCGAAGACAAACAGTCCACAGAACAGATGAACCGGCTGCTATCTGATTTTGGGGATTATATCGTAGGCAGAATGGGTATTCCCTATCGGCAGAAAAATGTAAACGTGATAAGCGTCGTGGTGGACGCACCCGGCGATGTTATCAGCGCGCTGTCCGGCAAGCTGGGCATGCTGCCCGGCGTTACTACCAAAACGGTATATTCCAAAAAATAAGGCGGTATGCAAATGCAAACACTGGTTGACAAGCTTTATAAACAACATATACTGACAGCGGAAGAATTTCGTTTACTGCTTACGCATTACCGGGATGCACAGCTGTGCGACTTTCTATTTTCACGCGCGCGCGCCGTATCAAAAACACAGTTTGGCAATAAAATTTATATACGCGGATTGATAGAGATATCTAACCATTGCCAAAACAACTGCTATTACTGCGGCATCCGTGCAGGTAACCGCCATGTGCAGCGTTACAGGCTATCAAACGAAGAAATTTTGTCCTGCTGCATGCAGGGGTATGCGCTTGGCTTTCGCACATTTGTCTTGCAGGGCGGTGAGGATCCGTATTATACCGACGATGTCCTTTGTGGGATTGTAAGTGCAATCAAAGCAATGTATCCCGACTGTGCCGTAACGCTCTCATTAGGTGAACGCAGCAGGGAAAGCTATCAAAGGCTATATGAAAGCGGCGCAGACCGCTACCTGCTGCGGCATGAAACTGCCGACCCCCTGCATTATAGCAGGCTCCATCCAAAAAATTTGTCGCTTACAAACCGTATGGCCTGTCTTTTTGATTTAAAAGAAATCGGTTACCAAACAGGAACCGGCTTTATGGTCGGTTCCCCGTACCAGACGGACGCAGCGCTTGTAGAGGATTTACTGTTTATTCGGGAACTGTCGCCCGAAATGGTAGGGATTGGACCGTTTATTCCACACAGTCAAACGCCTTTTGCAAACGAACCGCAGGGCAGCGTACAGCTTTGCCTGTTCTTGATCGCTCTTTTGCGTTTGATGCTGCCAAACGTACTGCTTCCGGCAACCACAGCGCTTGGCACGGCGGAAAAAAGCGGCAGATGCAAAGGGATTTTGGCAGGTGCAAACGTTGTGATGCCAAACTTATCCCCAATATGCCGCCGCGCGCAGTATGAGCTGTATAACAATAAAATCAGCACGGACGAGGAAGCCGCCGAAGGCCTTGCTCTGCTGAAAAAACAGCTTGCCGGGATCGGGTACGCCGTCGTAGTGGATCGCGGTGATTTTGAACCGACATAAACCGCATGTGTTATACAAATAGTATAAATTTATTTATATATACATATAGAATAACTTTTGACAGAAAGGAACATCCGCATTATGTATAATCCAAAATCAGACAAAGCAGAAGAATTTATAGACCATCAGGAAATTCTGGACACGCTTGACTACGCAGAAAAAAACAAACAGAATGTACAACTGATTGAAAGCCTGATCCAGCGTGCAGAAGACTGCAAGGGTCTCACACACAGGGAGGCCGCCGTTTTGCTGGAATGCGACCTGCCTGAACAGAATGAAAAAATCTTAAAGCTTGCCAAAAAAATCAAGGAGCGCCTTTACGGCAAGCGCATTGTCATGTTCGCGCCGCTGTATCTGTCCAATTATTGTGTAAACGGCTGTGTATATTGTCCCTATCATCACCAGAACAAGCATATCTGCCGTAAAAAGCTTACACAAGACGAGATTCGCCGCGAGGTGATCGCATTGCAGGACATGGGGCATAAGCGCCTGGCACTCGAAACCGGGGAAGATCCTGTTAATAACCCGCTGGAATATGTGCTGGAAAGCATAGACACCATTTATTCGATCAAGCATAAAAACGGTGCGATCCGTCGTGTAAATGTAAACATTGCCGCCACTACGGTGGAAAATTACAGAAAACTGAAAAACGCGGGAATCGGTACATATATTTTGTTCCAGGAAACCTACCACAAGGAAAATTACGAAGCGCTGCACCCCACGGGCCCCAAACACAATTATGCCTACCACACAGAGGCCATGGACCGCGCCATGCGCGGCGGCATTGACGATGTAGGCTGCGGTGTGCTGTTTGGGCTGAATATGTACCGTTATGATTTTGTAGGGCTTTTAATGCACGCAGAGCATCTGGAGGCCGTGTTCGGCGTAGGACCGCACACGATCAGCGTGCCGCGTATCTGCCCGGCGGATGATATTGATCCAGAAAACTTTAAAAATGCCATTGCGGACGATATTTTTGCAAAAATCGTCGCCGTTATCCGCATTGCCGTTCCCTATACGGGCATGATTATTTCTACCAGAGAATCCCAGAAAAGTCGGGAACGCGTACTGGACCTGGGTATTTCTCAGATCAGCGGCGCCTCGCGTACAAGCGTGGGCGGCTATTGTGAGCCGGAGCCCGAGGAGGAAAACTCCGCCCAGTTTGACATCAGCGACAGACGCACGCTCGACCAGGTTGTAAACTGGCTTTTGACGCTGGGGTACATCCCCAGCTTCTGCACCGCCTGCTACCGCGAAGGCAGAACGGGCGACCGCTTTATGCGCCTTGTCAAGTCCGGGCAAATTGCAAACTGCTGCCAGCCCAACGCCTTAATGACCCTAAAGGAATATTTGGAGGATTACGCAAGCGAGCAAACCAGGCAAAAGGGTGAGCAGGTTATTCGACAGGAGGTCGAAAAAATCCCCAATGCTAAGGTGCGTCAAATTGCAAAGGAATATCTGCACCAGCTACACGATGGAAAGCGTGATTTCCGTTTTTAATAACAATTGCCGTACTGCATAAAAAGGATAAAACGGCAAAACAAAGGAGATGCATAACCATGACGCTTAACGAAACCCCCAGGGCAAACCGCCTGCATATCGGCCTGTTTGGCAAACGCAACACGGGAAAATCTTCGCTTATAAACGCCCTGACCGGCCAGAAGGTATCGCTTGTATCGGACGTTGCCGGTACAACCACCGACCCGGTATACAAGTCGATGGAAATCCACGGCATAGGCCCCTGCGTACTGATTGACACCGCCGGCTTTGACGATACGGGCAGCCTTGGAAATATGCGCATTGAACAGACCAAAAAGGCCATGGCGAAAACAGACGTTGCCATTATGCTTTTTGCCGCCATGCCGGATCAAACCGAGCGCCGGTGGCTGCAAATGCTTAAACAGCAAAACACCCCTGTAATTACCGTTTTAAACAAGCTGGACATCCTTTCGGATAACCAGATGATACTGGATGCCATAGAACACCTTTGCGGTACAAAACCGCTGCTTGTAAGCGCAAAAACGGGACAAGGGATAGAGCTGGTACGGCAGGCTCTGATAAACGCCTTGCCGGACGACTTTGGACAACGGAGCATTACAAACGGCTTAGTGCAGGACGGCGATACAGTTCTGCTGTGTATGCCGCAGGATATTCAGGCGCCGCGCGGCAGGTTAATTTTGCCGCAGGTACAAACGCTGCGTGAGCTTTTGGACAAAAAATGTCTGGTGATGAGCGTAACCACAGACAAACTGCCACAGGCACTTCAGAGCCTTGTAAAACCGCCAAAGCTGATTATTACAGATTCACAGGTGTTCAAGACGGTATATGAGCAAAAGCCAAAGGAGAGCATGCTCACCTCTTTTTCCACCCTGTTTGCACAATACAAGGGTGACATTGACTATTTTGTAAAAAGCACAAAAGCGTTTGAAACGCTAACCGAGCGCTCCAAAATCCTGATTGCAGAAGCCTGCACACATGTTCCGCTCAAGGAGGACATCGGCCGTGAAAAGCTGCCGCGCCTGCTTCGGGCCCGCTTTGGCAAGAATTTGCAGATCGATCATGTAAACGGCGCCGATTTTCCCGAAGATCTGCACGGCTATGCACTTGTGATCCAGTGTGGCGCCTGTATGTTCAACCGCAAATATGTCATGTCGCGCGTGCAGCAGGCAAAAGAGCAAGGCGTGCCTATGTCCAATTACGGCGTAGTGCTTGCCTATCTGACCGATATCCTTGATAAAATTGATTATTAGTTGCAACCCAAGCGCGCAGGTATATATAAAAGAGAACGCCTCCGCGGCTGTTTAGGCCGCGGAGGCGTTCCTTTATATAAATGAAAAAAGATAGGACAAAGTTTTATGCCACATCCCGTAAAGTGCATAGGCCACGTTTACCGTCCCTTTACAAGCTGGTGGAAGTGCCCGTTGTGCATTGTGCAAAAGCAGGCGCCTTCCTCCCGCTCTGTTTTAGTCGTTTACGCCAAACAGAAGCTCTCCATAGGAGGGATAGGGCCAGTATTCCGACCCGGTGTTGATCTCCATTTCGTCGCCGACCGCACGCAGCTCCTGCATAGCCGGAAATACCTCTTCCCCATAGAAATTGGCAATTTCCTGTACGCCCTCTATGTCTTTTGTCTTCAAAAGCACCTGCTCCAAAGCCGCAATCTTCTTTGCAAAGCAGGAGGTCAGTCCCGACAGCTTTGCAATCAAAGCCTCTTCAAAATCGCATGGCAGATCAGGCGATAACGCTTTTTTGGAAAGCGCCGTATCTGTAAGGTCGCGCACATAAGAAGTAACTGCAGGCAAAATGTCTTTCTTTGCCATATCCAGCATCGTCAGCGCCTCTATGTTCAAAATCTTAGAATAGTTTTCCAGCTGGATTTCATACCGTGAATGGATTTCCGTCTCTGTAAAAATCTTGTTTTTGGTAAACAGCTTGACGTTCTTGTCGCTGATGTAATACGGCATGGCCTCAGGCATCGTACGCAGGTTCAGCAAGCCACGCTTCTTTGCCTCTTCTACCCATTCGTCAGAATAATTGTTGCCGTTAAAAATAATCCGTTTATGCGCCTTGACCGTCTTTTTAATCAGCTTCATAACCGCCTTGTTAAAGTCTTTTGCTTTTTCAAGCTCATCTGCAAATTCAGAAAGCTCCTCTGCAACAATTGTATTCAGCATAAGGTTTGGACATGCAATGTTCACAGCAGAGCCCAGCATGCGGAATTCAAACTTATTTCCGGTAAACGCAAACGGAGAGGTGCGATTGCGGTCTGTTGTATCCTTTTTAATATTGGGAAGTACCACCGTACCCATTTCCATGTTCGCGTTGCTTTTGTTGGTATAATCTGAGTCGTTTTCGATCGAATCAAGAATAGCGGTCAGCTCATCGCCCAAAAACATCGAAATAATCGCAGGCGGTGCTTCGTTCGCGCCCAGCCGGTGGTCGTTGCCGGCGCTTGCTACAGAAATGCGCAGCAGGTCCTGGTATTCGTCCACACCCTTGATCACAGCTGCCAAGAACAGCAAAAACTGTGTGTTTTCCCTGGGATTTTTTCCGGGACTTAACAGGTTTTTCCCTGTATTGGTCGAAATAGACCAGTTATTGTGCTTACCGCTTCCGTTAACACCTGCAAAGGGCTTTTCATGCAGCAGGCAGACCATGCCGTGCTTTCTTGCGACCTTTTTCATCATTTCCATTGTAAGCTGGTTGTGGTCGGTTGCCAGGTTGCTGCTGGTAAAAATCGGCGCCAACTCATGCTGTGCGGGCGCAACCTCGTTATGCTTGGTCTTGGCAAAAACGCCCAGCTTCCAAAGCTCCTGGTCCAGATCCTTCATATATTCCGAAACTCTGGGCTTGATGGTTCCAAAATAGTGGTCCTCAAGCTCCTGGCCTTTGGGTGCCTTCGCGCCAAACAGCGTTCTGCCTGTGTAGATCAAGTCCTTACGCTGGTCGTACAGCTCCTTATCAATCAGAAAATATTCCTGCTCCGGCCCAACAGTAGTCTGCACCCTGGTGGTTTCCGTATCGCCAAACAGGCGTAAAATCCGCAGTGCTTCTGTACTGATGCGTTCCATAGAGCGCAACAGCGGCGTCTTCTTGTCGAGTGACTCACCCGTATAAGAGCAAAACGCTGTAGGAATGCAAAGCGTGCTATCCTTAATAAAGGCATATGAGGTTGGGTCCCACGCAGTATAGCCTCTGGCCTCAAAGGTAGCGCGCAATCCACCGGATGGAAAGCTTGAGGCATCCGGTTCGCCCTTAATAAGCTCTTTCCCGGAAAATTCCATGATAATCCTTCCGTCGTCGGTGGGGCTGATAAAGCTGTCGTGTTTTTCGGCAGTGATCCCGGTCATAGGCTGGAACCAATGCGTATAATGGGTAGCTCCCTGCTCAACCGCCCAGTCTTTCATGGCGTTGGCAACAATGTTTGCAACATTGATGTCCAGAGGCTCGCCGTTTTGAATCGTCTTCTTCAGCGCCTTATAGGTCTGCTTGGGAAGCCTTTCCTTCATTGTGACATCGTCAAAAACCAGGCTTCCAAAAAGTTCCGGTACATTTACCATGTCAAAAACTCCTATCCCTAAATAATTTCTAAAAACACAAAAAACGCCGTAGAGGACCAACCCCTACAGCGCCTTTGCTGTGTTCTGCATTGAGTATATACCCTTCTTTTCCATTTGTCAACGTTTTTTGGAAATTTGCAGGATTTTATAAAAAAATTGCATTTTAAAAAGGTTAAACTTGCTAAAATCGTGTAAAATTACAAGTTTATAAAATATCCATATTGAAAAATTGCATTTTTTTAAATTTTTTTGCGCATTTTCCTTGACAGGTTTCTTACCCTTCATGTATAATTTCTTCGGTAAACCGCATGCACTATCCGCGCTTTTTTAATATAGGCCATACAAAGCGCGCAGATTTTGGTTTTTTCTTATGCTTTTATGCACTTTGCTTGCTTACATATTCTATAGTATGCAAAATTTTTCAAAGTGCAAATCAGAGGAGGATTAGGTTATGAAAGAGGGACAGGTAAGGATTCCTTCAGGCTGTGCGATCTCCGGCATGTTTTCAAAGGATGGAAACAAATTTAACGGCGAGGACATCATCAAATCCATATCGGTCATGCATGACCGCAGCAACGGGCTTGGCGGCGGCTTTGCCGCATATGGCATCTATCCTGAATTCAAGGACTTTTATGCGTTCCATGTCTTTTACGACAACGACGGCACCAGGGAAGACTGTTACAAGTATATCAGCGAAAATTTTGAAATTGTCAGTATGTCCAAAATGCCCACCAGGCAGATCAAGGCTATTACAGACGAGCCCTTGATCTGGCGGTACTTTTTAAAACCTCTTCCGTATAGGGTAGCTGCCTTGCAGGTAACGGAGGACGAATTTGTCTTTAAAAGCGTAATGCATATTAACGTCAAGATCAACGGTGCTTACGTTTTTTCAAGCGGCAAAAATATGGGGGCTTTTAAAGCGGTAGGTTATCCTGAAGACGTGGGCATATTTTACCGCCTGGAAGAATATGAAGGCTACTGCTGGACGGCGCACGGACGCTACCCGACCAACACCCCCGGCTGGTGGGGCGGTGCGCACCCGTTTGCCATGTTAGACTGCTCGGTTGTTCACAATGGGGAAATTTCTTCTTACGACGCCAACCGCCGCTATATAGAAATGATGGGTTACAATTGTACCCTTTTGACCGATACAGAAGCTATTACCTATATTATAGACTACCTTGTAAGAAAGCAGGGATTGACCCACGAAGAGGCAGCCTGGGTTATGGCCGCGCCCTTCTGGAGCACAATCGAATCCATGCCCAAAGCACAGCGCGAGCGCATGACCTATCTGCGCAACGCTTTTGCAAGCTTTTTGATAACCGGACCGTTTTCCATACTGGTCGGCTTTGAAGGCGGGCTGATGGCTTTAAACGACAGACTGAAGCTGCGTTCTATGGTAATTGGCGAAAAAAACGACATGGTTTATATTGCAAGCGAAGAAGCGGCGATTCGCGTTATACAGCCGCAGCTTGACAAAATTTGGGCGCCAAAGGGCGGAGAGCCCGTTGTCGTCACGTTGAACGGAGGTACAAAGTAATGCCTATTGATTTTCTTTATCCGGAATATGAAGTCATCCGCGATCACACAAGGTGCATTACCTGCCGCGTTTGTGAACGCCAGTGCGCAAACAACGTACACCATTACGACAAAGAACTGAATATGATGTTTGCAGACGAGTCTAAATGCGTCGTCTGTCACCGCTGCGTGGCGCTATGTCCCACAAGAGCTTTAAAAATTGTCAAAAGCGACCATACGTTTAAAGAAAACGCAAACTGGACCAAAGACGCAATCAGCGAAGTCTACCGGCAGGCAGGCACAGGCGGCGTGTTGCTGTCTTCTATGGGAAATCCGCAAAAATACCCCATTTACTGGGATAAGATGCTAATCAACGCTTCACAGGTTACAAACCCTTCGATCGACCCGCTGCGCGAACCGATGGAAACCAAAACGTTTCTTGGGAAAAAACCGTCGCATATTGAACGCGATGAAAAGGGAAATATCAAAAACAACCTGACCCCACAGCTGGAGCTTAAGGTTCCCGTCATGTTTTCCGCCATGTCTTACGGTTCTATCAGCTACAATGCGCACGAAAGCCTGGCCCGGGCCGCCAAGGCGCTGGGTACGTTTTATAACACGGGCGAAGGCGGACTGCACAAGGATTTTTACAAATATGGTAAAAACACGATTGTGCAGGTTGCATCTGGCCGCTTTGGCGTTTACAAAGATTATTTAGAGCAGGGAGCGGCGATTGAAATCAAGATCGGGCAGGGGGCAAAACCCGGCATTGGCGGGCATCTGCCCGGAAACAAAATTGTGGGCGATATTTCCAAAACGCGTATGATCCCGGAAGGCTCAGACGCCATTTCCCCTGCACCCCATCACGATATTTATTCCATTGAAGACCTGCGTCAGTTGGTGTATTCGTTAAAAGAGGCCACAAATTACAAAAAACCTGTGATCGTCAAAATTGCGGCCGTACATAATATTGCCGCCATTGCAAGCGGCATTGCAAGGGGCGGTGCAGATATTATTGCCATCGACGGCTTCCGCGGCGGTACAGGCGCGGCGCCCACCAGAATCCGCGACAACGTGGGTATTCCTATCGAGCTTGCCCTTGCCTCTGTCGACCAGCGCCTGCGCGACGAAGGTATTCGCGGCAATGTCTCCATTGTCGTCGGCGGTACAATCCGCAACAGTTCAGACATTGTAAAGGCCGTCGCGCTGGGTGCGGACGCAGTGTATATTGCCACCAGCGCGCTGCTGGCCCTTGGCTGCCACCAGTGCAGAAGCTGCCAGACAGGCAAATGCAATTGGGGGATTGCCACACAGCGGCCGGAGCTTGTGCGGCGTTTAAATCCCAACATAGGCTGCGAACGGCTTATAAATCTTGTGACTGCCTGGGATCATGAGATTAAAGAAATGATGGGCGGTATGGGGATCAACTCAATTGAAGCCCTGCGCGGCAACCGGCTGATGCTCCGGGGAATCGGCTTAAACCAAAAAGAGCTTGATATTTTGGGCATCAAGCATGCCGGCGAGTAAAGGAGGGGTTTTCGATGAAACGCATTTACGTCAATGAAAAATGGTGTCTTGGCTGCCATCTTTGCGAATATTACTGCGCGTTTGCAAATTCCGGCAAAGACGACATGGTCAAAGCACTGAAAAATATTACCATCAATCCCAGAATCCGCATTGAAGAGCGTAATTCCGTCAGTTTTGCCGTTTCGTGCCGGCACTGTGAAGAGCCGTTGTGTGTAAAAGGCTGTATTACAGGCGCGCTTTCAATTGAAGACGGCGTCATTTCTGTGGACCAGGAAAAATGCGTAGGCTGCCTTACCTGCGTGCTCTGTTGCCCTTACGGCTGCATTTCCCCTACAGACGGCGGCGTGGTACAAAAATGTGAGCTGTGTGTTAAAAACGCCGGCGGCACGCCCGCCTGCGTAAAGGGCTGCCCCAATAAAGCAATTGAATGGGAGGAACGGTAATATGCATTATGTCATCGTTGGTAACTCCGCCGCGGCCGTAGGCTGCATAGAAGGGATCCGGCAGGTCGATCAACGGGGAAAGATCACTGTCATTTCCGACGAACCCTACCATACCTATTCCAGGCCGTTGATCTCTTATCTTCTTTTAGGAAAAACAGACGAACAAAAAATGAAGTACCGCAAGGATTCTTTTTATAAAGACAACGCGGTCCAGGCCCTTTTAGGCAAAAAGGCAGTACAGATTGATCAAAAAACAAAGCATGTCCTGTTGGAGGACGGGGAAAAAATCAAGTATGATAAGCTTTTGCTGGCAACCGGCTCCAGGCCCTTTGTCCCTCCCATGGACGGGTTGGATTGCGTAAAAAACAAATTCACCTTCATGAAGCTGGACGATGCAAAAGCCTTAGAGCGCGCAATTACCCCCGACAGCCGCGTGCTGATTATAGGCGCCGGCCTGATAGGCCTTAAATGCGCCGAAGGGATTGCCGCAAAGGTGGGACATATCCATGTAGTAGACCTGGCGGACAGAATATTGCCCAGCATTCTGGATGCGGACAGCGCAGCCATTGTGCAGGCGCATATAGAAAAACAGGGTATTGAATTTACATTGTCCGACAGTGTAGAACACTTTACGGAAAAGCAAGCCGTTTTGCAAAGTGGAAAAACCATCGATTTTGACATACTGGTAATTGCAGTCGGCGTACGACCCAATACAGAGCTTGCCATGCAGGCCGGTGCAAAGGTAAACCGCGGCATCCAGACCGACGCGCGGTGCCAGACCACACTTACAGATGTTTATGCTGCGGGCGACTGCACAGAAAGCCACGACATCACAACAGACGAAGACAAAATTCTGGCACTTTTGCCCAACGCCTATATGCAGGGAGAATGCGCAGGACTAAATATGGCCGGCGCAGACGCACTGTACGATAAGGCAATCCCCATGAACGCGATTGGCTTTTTCGGCCTGCATATTATCACTGCCGGCAGCTATAGCGGTACGCCGCAGGTTGTCACAACGGGCGGCAGCTATAAAAAGCTGATCACAAAGGACGACCTTTTAAAAGGCTATATTATGGTCGGCAATGTGGAGCGCGCAGGCATTTATACGTCTTTAATACGTGAAAAAAAGCGCCTTTCCACCATAGATTTCGAACTGATTAAAGAAAAGCCGCAGCTGATGGCTTTTTCCAAGCGCGAAAGAGCAAAAACCCTGGGAGGTATGAAGGAATGAAAATACAAGCTGATTTAATGCATTTTCAATTGCTCAACGACCTGATAAGAAAATCGGAAGACGCTGACATTACAATCAATAACTGCACCGGTCAGCGCTATATTGCAAGCGCCTTAAAAGGAAAAAACATCACCATTAACGGAACGCCCGGCAACGCGCTGGGATGTTATCTCAACGGCTGCAGCATCCATGTATACGGCAATACGCAGGAAGCCACGGGCGACACCATGAACAGCGGTTCTATCTATGTTTACGGTTCCTGCGGGGACGCGACTGGCTACGGCATGCGTGGCGGCAGAATTTTCATCCGCGGTAACTCCGGTTACCGCACCGGGATCCACATGAAGGCGTACAAGGACAAACTGCCCGTGATTGTCATCGGCGGCGCGGCAGGCAGCTTTCTTGGTGAATACCAGGCAGGCGGCGTGATTATTGTCCTTGGTATGCACACAGACTCCAAAGCCATTGTAGGCAATTTTTGTGGAACCGGTATGCACGGCGGCAAAATTTTTCTGCGCTGTGACGAAAAAGATCTCCCCGGCAATTTGCCCCGTCAGGTAGTTGCCAGACAGGCAACCGAAAAGGATTTGCAGGAGGTCGACGAGTATCTTGACGACTACTGCAACGCCTTTGATGAAAAGAAAAAAGCTATTTTAAACCATGCCTTTTTCGTATTGGAACCAGACACGAAAAATCCTTATAAGCAATTGTACACCTACAGCTAAATGTGCAGCTGTAAAAGGGCGGCGTCTATGCCGCCTTTTTTCTTTTGCCTATATATAACCCTCTATATATCTGGTATAATAATCGACAGTTTCTGCAAACCGAGGAGGTGCGCTTTGATAAAGAAACATATTCCCGTCCACGAAACGCTGTATATCGGCGCTTGCCTTACATTTGTCGGCGGTTTTTTGGATGCCTATACCTACATACTCCGGGGTGGCGTGTTTGCAAATGCACAAACGGGAAACCTGGTGTTGTTTGGCGTAAATATTGCACAGGGCCGGCTTGTACAATCGTTTATCTGCCTGATCCCCGTTGCCGCTTTTTTGCTGGGTGTTATCGGAACAGAATGGATCCGCCGCCGCTTTCCACCCGCCCGTTTTGTGCAATGGCGGCATATCGTGCTGCTCCTGGAAACGGGCCTGCTTTTGGTCGTTGCCCTTTTGCCGGACAGCATACCGGATTTTCTTGTAAATATTTTTGTTTCATTTATATGCTCCGTACAGGTAAACTCCTTTCGGAAAAACAACGGTCTTCCCTACGCTACAACAATGTGCACGGGCAATCTGCGCGCTTTAGGGGAGCATGTCTTTTCCTTTGCCGCTCTAAAGCAAAAGGAGGCGGGCAAAAAAGCAGCGCGTTACCTGACCGTAATCCTGTTTTTCTGTCTGGGCGCTTTTGCCGGCGGCCTGTGCAGCCTGCTGTGGGGCAATCTTTCCGTTTTGCTGTGCTGCGGCATTTTGCTTATAGCTGTTGTGATACTTTTTGTAAAAAAGCAGCCGGTATAATCTTTAAAAAATTACATAAACAAGCGGCCCCGGTGCATAAAACGCACTGGGCCGCTTTTCTGTTTTCAAACATGAGCTAAAACAATCGGGATTCTATCCTTTTTATTGGACCAGATCTGCAATTTACAAATCACGGTGTTTTTTTACATTTCCCTTTTTATTTTTTCCTATGACCGACACAAGCACCAGATAAATAATAAACAGTACCAAAACCAGTATGGCGGCCCCGATAAACCACGGCGACGTAATCACGTTTTTAATAATGGTCGCGCCGTATACAAGTTCGCTTCTGTCAAGCGTTTCACTGGCCACAAGGTTGATGGTCGCAAGATTCTGCCCGTTATATTGAATTTGCGCCTTACCAATGACCTGCCCTTCCGTTACCGGCGCGTCTACTTCTTCCGGTACGTCAGGTATAATTTCTATACTGCTTTTGTCCGCATCTGCCGGAAGAATTGTGGAATAGCTGTACTCTGGAACAAGCAGCAGCTTATCCTGGTTAAAAGCATAATTGATGTTTGTTTCACATATTGGCGTCTGCTCTTCAACAAGCTTCTGCATGGAAAGGGAGGAAAACGCCCATTCATACAACGCCTTTGAATCGAGCATTGCGCCGTTTTCCGCCCACTCCCCATTTTCATCATAGTTAGGCGCGTGCAGCGCAATACACATATAAGCCGTTGCGTCCTTAACCGCGCACGAAACCAGGCAATACCCCGCTTCGTCCGTTGTCCCGGTTTTAATTCCCTTTGCATACTCGTAATAGTATTCGCCGCCCCTGTTTTCATCAATCAGATAATTGGATGTGGTCAATATCTCTTCTTCATCCGGGTCCAAATAATAGGTCACCGTATTGGTAATTTCCATAAAATGCGGCAGGGAAATGGCGTATTCCGTAATTTTATATAAATCCCTAGCCGTTGTGTATTGGTCGTCGTCGTGCAATCCGTGCGGATTCATAAAATGTGTATTTTCACACCCCAGCTCTTTGGCCTTGTTGTTCATCAGCTCTACAAATGCAGAAACATCCCCATTGCCCACATAATCCGCCAAAACCAGCGCGGCGTCGTTGCCGGAGCTGACCATCATGCAATATAAAAGGTCTAAAACAGACAATTCTTCATCCACATGGTTTTCCAGCCCGGAAAGCGAACTGCCCGTCCCATCAAGCTCGTCTAAAACATCCTGCTTAATTTTTACTTTTGTGTTTTCAAGGTCTTCAACCTGCTCTACCACGACGGTATAGGTCATAATTTTTGTAGTGGAAGCAGGGTAGCGCTTCTCGTCCACATTTTTCTGGTACACGGGCGTGTCTGTATCCAAATTGATTAAATAAATCGTATCCGATTTTGTTTCAAAGCCCGGGTCGAAGCTGGCGGCCGACGCGGCGGGAAATACCGTACACAGCAGCGCCAGACACAAAATAAACACCGAAAAAACTTTATATGTTAACTTTTTCTTCATAGAAAAAATCCCCTCTGTATGTTAAAATGCTTATATACATTATATCTTACAATAAATCATAGGCAAATTCAAATTACAATCTTGAAAGTTTTTATTATTTGTATTGTTTGCATAATTACATCCCTGGAGGAACAGCTATTATGAAACTATTGCATACGGCAGACTGGCATCTTGGCAAAGTTTTGTATGGCGCTTCTATGCTGGAGGAACAGCGCGCCTTTTTAAACGACTGCCTTTTCCCCGCTATAGAAAAAGAGCGCCCTGACGCCATTGTGATTGCCGGCGATATTTTTGACAGAAGTATCGCTCCGCCGCAGGCGATCCGTCTTTTTGACGAATTTGTCGTCCGCATCAGCCGGGATTTTGGCATCCCGCTGCTCATAATCACCGGAAACCACGACGGTCAGGATCGGATTGCGCTTGCCAAAGAACTGCTGCGCGACAAGGGCGTTTATATTGCAACCAGGCTGGAAGACGCTTTTGCCCCCGTGCGCCTTGAAAAAAACGGTCAGACATACCATTTTTACCTTCTTCCATATTTTGAGCCTGCACAGCTGCGCGATCTGCTGCATTGCGAGGACATCCGCGGTTTTGCACAATCCTACAAGACGGTAACGGATAAAATCCGGCAAACGTTTAAACCCGGCGGCGTACATATCCTGGTTTCTCATTGCTTTGTCACGGGCTGCCGTACGTCCGACTCTGAAAGCTCTGTTTATGTAGGCGGCAGCGGGGAAGTCAGTGCAGACACGTTTGCAGGCTTTGATTATGTGGCGCTCGGGCATCTGCACGCGCCGCAGCAAGCGGGAAGCAATGCACGTTACAGCGGTTCCCCGTTAAAATATTCGTTTGACGAGGCGCACCAAAAGAAATCGCTCACACTTGTTACCCTTGAAGGCGCTGCCGTGCAGACCAGGCAGCTCCCCGTTTGTGCAAGGCACGACGTAAAAACCATGAAAGGCACGTTTGAGGAACTTTATCATGCCGGTATGCAAGCACCGGACGACAGCTATCTATTTGCCACCCTTACCGACGACCGGCCTGTATATATGCCTATGGACAGGCTGCGCGAATATTACCCGAACCTGTTAGGCCTTAAAAGCGAATTTTTATCGCGCCGGGCCGAGCTGCAGCACGGACAGGCCAGGCAGCCCTCCGGCGATGCGGTCCTCTTTACGCAGTTTATGGAGCAGATATGCGGGCAGACAGCCACGCCCGAAGACCGCGCGCTCTTTTTTGAAACACTCAAACGTATACAGGAGGAAAACCTATGACGCCGCAAACAATCGTGATGCAGGCCTTTGGCCCTTACATACAAAAGACCCAAATAGACTTTTCCCCGCTCAATGACTGCGGCCTTTTTTTAATTACAGGCCCCACAGGCGGCGGAAAAACTGCTATTTTAGATGCGATCTGTTTTGCGCTCTATGGAAAATCGACCGGCGCGCTGCGAAGCTTTTCCCAAATGCGCAATATTTCCGCCCCAGACAGTCTTTCCACACTGGTGGATTACAGCTTTACGCTGGGTAAAACCTCCTACCGCTTCTGCCGAAGTCAAAGCGTATACGCCGCCAGAAAAACAAAGGAACGTAAAATAAAAGAAGAGCACGCCTGCTATAAAAAAGAAAACGGCGCATGGACGCTTTTACAAACCGGCTCCGAGCGCAGCGTTACACAGTATGCGCAAGAGATACTGGGGCTTGACTGCGGACAATTTTCCAAAGTTATGATGCTGCCGCAGGGGGAATTCAGAAAGCTTCTGCTTGCAAGCTCACAGGAAAAAGCAAAAATTTTTGAAAAGCTGTTTTCCACAGAAAAATGGTCACGCGTTACGGACGCGCTGCTTACAAGCGCAGCCGAGCTAAAGAAAACAATGGATTCTATCTTCATCACACAAAGCAGCATTTTAGAGCGCGAAGGCGTACAAAGCCTGCAGGCGCTTAAAGAAAAGCAAAAACAGTTTGCCGCTCTATACGACAAAAGCGCGCAGCAAGCACACGTATTTTTAGAAAAAGCAAAAATTACCAGCGCCCGCCTGAACGCGGCCATCGCGCTGCAAAAGCTGCAAAGTAAAGCGGCGCTTTGTGAAAATGCCTGCAAAAGCGCGAAGGAAGCTTGCAAAACAGAAAAAAATGCGCTGAACGACGCAGAAAAGAATGCTACGCAGATTAAGCCGCTGCAAAATACTTCTGAACGACTGCTTGCGCAAATAACCACACTGCGCACAGCGCTTGCAAGCGCGCAAAAGCTTGCAGGCTACCGCAAAAAATACAATACGCTCAAAGAGCAGCAAAAGGCGCTGGAAAGCGCCATACAAAATTCTGCCAAAGCCTCTGAAACAGCGCTTGCAAACTGCCGCAAGGGCGAACAGTATATAGAACAGCTGCAAAACGAAGTCAATGGTATTCCCGCGCTTTTTGCCAAAGTGCAGACGCTTAAAGAGATCTCGCAGGCTTACCAACGGTTGCAGGAGCTTACATTGCAAAAAGAAAAGGACGAGGACCTGGTAAAAAAGGCGCGAGCGGATTTTGAAGAAAGCAGCGCGCAACTGAATTTGCACAAAGCGGCGTACAGCCGCACAGACGCCCTTTTAAAAAACGATCTGGCAGCCTCCCTTTCCCTTTCCCTGCGCGAAAATACACCCTGCCCCGTATGCGGCGCACTGCACCATCCAAACCCCGCCTGTGGCAGCGGCAAGGATTTTTCCGCTCTTTCCAAAGATCTGGAGCACCTTGAAGCCATCGTGCAAAAAGCAGAAAAGCTGCTGGAACAAAGGCAAACCAGCCTGCTGGCGCAAGAGGCAAGGTTGCATCAGACGCAGCAGCTGTATCAGGCACAGCAGCAGCTGTGCAGCGGCTATAATATTTATTATAAAACTGCGTGCGATGATCTGGCAGAGGCACAGCAGGCGCTTTTAGAGGCACAAAAAAAAGAAGCGCTGCTTCCAAAGGCGCGGCAGCTTTTGCAGCAGCGTAAGCAAGAGCTGGAAGCCGCACAAAAGACGCTTGAGCAAAGCCAAAAGGCCCTCGCACAAAACACCACCGAAATACAAAGCACACAATCGGCCATGGAAACACTTGCTTCGTACCTTCCGCAGGATGCAGACGACAGCACTGCCATTCAGCAGCAGATACAAAAAGCAAGCATGCAAAAAGAAGCCGCAGACAAACAAGCTGCCGCTTTGCAGGATGCGCTTACAAACGCTCAGCGCCGGCTTGATATTGCAAACACCAACCTGCATAATGCACAAAATGCTTTTACACAAGCGCAAACGGACCTTCTTGAAGCGGTACAGCAAAACCCTGAACTGCAGGATACAGACCCCACACTTTACAAAAAAGAGGCAGAACTTGCAGAGCTTGCAAGCCAGAAGGCGCAGGCGGACACAGGCCGCATGAAGGAGGCACTGCACGGCGTAAACGAGTCGCTTTCCATGCTTTCCTCCTGCTCAGCTTCCATGCAGGAAGCAGAAAATGCTTATGCGCAGACAAGCCGCCTGGCTGAACTGCTGCGCGGGAACAACGCATGTAAAACACCCATAAAAATGTTTGTTCTGGGCATGATGCTTGACGACATTCTTTTACAGGCAAACGAATATTTTTCCTCGCTCTCTAACGGGCGCTATCGCCTCTGCCGCATCACAGAGCACACCGGAGGGAACGCACTGAAAGGGTTGGATATTGAAATTTTCGACGCCTTCTGCGGCAGCAGCCGCAGTATGTATACATTGTCGGGCGGGGAGCTGTTCCTTGCTTCCCTGTCGCTGGCGTTTGGCCTTTCTGATGTTGTGCAAAGCTACAGCGGAGGCATCCGCCTGGATTCCATTTTTATCGACGAAGGATTTGGCACGCTGGACCGCGAGACGCTCGACACCGCAATGCAGGCTTTGGAACAGGTCCAGCGCATGGGAAGAACCATAGGCATGATCTCCCATGTGACGGAGCTTAAAAACAGGATCGGCGCAAAAATAGAGGTGCTTCCTACAAAAGAAGGAAGCACCGTAAAGGTGATCACTCCCGGCTAATCCGGGAAACCCACCCGTCTAATTCAGTCCGTTTTCCCCCACCTTGCCAAACAGCCTTACAACCTCTGCGCGCAGGCTTTTATATGCCGGGTGAGATAAATCGGGGCTTTTTGAAAGAATCTCCTGCGCGGCGCTCTGCGCTGCCGCTAAATTGGGCATGTCGGCCAAATCCGCAATCTTCAGCTCCGGCAAGCCGTGCTGGCGCGCACCAAAAAAATCACCCGGCCCACGCAGCTTTAAATCTGCGTCGGCAATTTCAAAACCGTTGTCCGTTTGGCACATTGTGTGCAGGCGTGCAACGGCTTCTTCATTTTTTGCGTCCGATATTAAAATACAGTACGACTTATAATTGCCTCTTCCAACCCTGCCGCGCAGCTGATGCAGCTGCGAAAGGCCAAAGCGTTCAGCGTTTTCTACCGCCATAACGGCCGCATTGGGTACGTCTACCCCCACCTCAACCACGGTCGTTGCAACAAGAAGCTCAATTTCCCCTCGGGCAAAGGCGCGCATAACGCTATCTTTCTGTGCGCTTTTCATTTTTCCATGCAAAAGCCCTACGGCATAATCGCAAAACGGGCCCGCCATCAGGTCCTCTGCATATTCCTGTACAGAGGTCAGGTTTAATTCGCCCTCCTCTACAGCCGGGCAAACAATATAGCACTGTCTTCCCTGGTCCATCAGCTTTTTTAAAAAATTGTACATTCTTTCCCGCTTGCTGCTGTCGATTAAAAACGTATCCACCTTTTGTCTGCCGGGCGGCAGCTGATCAATTACCGTAATATCCAAATCGCCGTATATTATAAGCGCCAGCGTACGCGGAATCGGCGTTGCGCTCATAACCAGCAGATGCGGGTTTTCCCCTTTGGACAGCAGCCGTGCGCGCTGCGCCACACCAAACCGGTGCTGCTCGTCTGTGACAACAAGCCCCAGCCGCCGGAATTCCACCCCGTCGGACAGCAGCGCATGGGTTCCAATTACCAGATCTATCTGCCCCTGTGCCAGTTGCTGCTGCAGCTTTTTTTTCTTTCCGGGCGTCATAGACCCTGTGAGCAACGCCACGCGTATATCTGTCCCCTGCAGCATGGAGCAAAAAGTACTGTAATGCTGCTCGCACAAAATTTCGGTAGGCGCCATAAAAGCTGCCTGCCACCCATTTTTTACCGCGCTATAACATAAGGCTGCCGCTACGGCTGTCTTGCCCGAACCCACGTCGCCCTGAACCAACCTGTTCATGGGGGATTTGCCGCGCATCATGTCGCCTATACAATCTTCCGCCGCTTTTTTTTGCGCATTTGTCGGTGTAAAAGGCAACCGTGCAAAAAACTCCTTTGTAAAATCCTGCGCAAGCACCGCACAGGCTTCCTCTTTCCTGCGGCCTTTTAACTGCCGCAGGCCAAGGTTCAAAACCAGCAATTCTTCAAAGATCAGCCGCTTCCTTGCCGTTTGCAGTGCAGCCGCGTCTGCAGGAAAATGAATATTTTCTATAGCGAAACGCAGCGGGCAGAGCGCATAACTTTTCATGATATCCGGCGGTATCGGCTCTTTGACCGTCTGCGGCAAAAGCTTGAGCGCCTCTTTCACCGCCGCCTCCACCTGGCGCGAGGATAAGCCGCTGGTCACACTGTAAACAGGCCGCACGCGCTGCCCTCCCTGCAGTGGTGAAAAATCGGGGGATACCATTTCCTTTCTTCCTGCGTTTTGCGCCATTTTACCATAAAATACGTAGGTTTCCCCCATTTTCAACATATCCTTAATAAAACGGTTGTTAAAAAAGGTGATTTGCATATGGCCGCTTTCATCGTATACGCCTACGCGGCTTAAAAGCCTGCCTCCCGAAATTCTCCGTTCCATCACCGGCGCTTCCAGTGTAGCCTGAATACAGCATATTTCTCCGACAGGCGCCTGCTGAATCAAAACCGGATGGCTGTGGTCTTCGTACGCGCGTGGGTAAAAACGCAGCAAATCCCCCACGGTGCCTGCGCCAAGCTTACGTAAAAGCTCGCCGCGCCGTTTTCCGACCCCATATAAAGTTTCAATGGGCTTTTCAAATAAGGACGCCATCTCCATCATCCATCCATTTTGTATTGCCCCTATTGTACCTTTTTTTTCAAAAAAAAACAACAGGGCGCTTAAAGCGCCCTGTTCCTTTACAGTTCCCGCCAACATGCCGCTGTGAGGTTGTAAAAAGCCTTACAGCGAACAAGCGAGGGTTACTCGATCGAAAGGATAAAATAATACACCGGCTGCCCGCCGTTTACAAGCGTTACGTCAATGCCTGAACCATATTTTGTCTGTACAAGCCGCAGGCATTCCTGCGCCTGCTCTTCTGTAACATCCTGCCCGTAAATGATCGTAATAAAAGCCGTATCGCGCCGGACCATATTTTTGGTCAGCTTATACGCCGCCTTAACGGGATCATCCTTATCTGTAATACACAGCTTTCCGTTTTCCAAAGCAATGATTTCGCCCTCCCGGATCTTGGTAGAGCCAAATTCGGAATTTCTTGCAGCAAAGGTAACCTGCCCTGTCGCCACACCGGACGCCGCGTCCAACATCAACTGCTTGTTGCCGTCCGCAGTCAGATCCGGGTCATAAGCAAGCATAGCGCTCAAGCCCTGCGGGATGGTCCTTGTGGGCAGTACGATCACCTTTCTGTCCTCCACAAGCGGCACAACCTGCTGTGCTGCCATAATAATATTTTTATTATTCGGCAGCACAAAAACGGTTTTTGCCCCTGTTGCCTTGACCGCCTCTAAAATATCGTCCGTGCTGGGGTTCATGCTTTGCCCGCCGCTTACCACATGTCTGCAGCCCAAATCCTGGAACAACTCGCAAAGCCCGGCGCCGGCGGCAACCGCTACAAAGCCTGTTTCCTCCTCCGGCGGCGCAAAGACCAGCTTTTCCTTTTTCGCTACCTTTTTCTTGTTTTCTTCGTTCGCTTCGGCAGCCTTTCTGTGCTGCTCTTTCATGTTTTCGACCTTGACCGTCAGAAGCTGCCCAAAGGTAAGCCCGGCCTGCAGCGCATTGCCGGGGTCTTCCGTATGCACATGGACCTTTATAATCTCTTCGTCGTCCACCACGACCACACAGTCGCCGATGGTTTCCAAATACGCACGAAGCTCAGCAGGTTCTTTTTCTACCCCGCTGTCGCGCCCTACAATAAATTCGGTACAATAGGTAAAGGTAATATCGTCGTCAAATTCCGCGGCAGCACTGCGGAAAAAGTCGTCCTCCTCTATTCCCTGCTGCGCTGCCTGCGCATTTTCTATGATCACGCCGTCCTTAAAAACAGACTGCATTCCTTCAAAAATAACACAAAGCCCCTTGCCGCCCGCGTCCACCACACCGGCCTTTTTCAAAACGGGTAAAAGCTCCGGCGTTGTTTCCAGCGCGTCAAACGCCGCAGTACAAATCACATCCCATACCGCCGCGGGGTCACTGTTTTCCTGCGCAAAAGCCTTTCCGGCCTGTGCCGCCACGCGTGCAACTGTCAGGATTGTTCCTTCCGTAGGCTTCATCACTGCACTGTAGGCTGCCTCTACACCAATCGACAGGGCATTGGCAAGATCCATACCGTCTGCGCTGTCCTTCCCTGCAAGCCCCTTTGAAAAGCCCCGAAACAAAAGCGACAGAATTACGCCCGAATTTCCTCTGGCACCGCGCAAAAAGGCAGATGCCGCCGTTTTCGCAACCGCACCTGCGCTTTCTTCTTCGCTTTTCTTCAGCTCGGCTACTGCGGCGTTGATGGTCATGGACATATTGGTCCCCGTGTCACCGTCGGGAACAGGAAAAATGTTTAGATCATCAATTGCTGATTTTTGCGAAGTAATGTGATTTGCGCCGGATATAATGGCGTTTTTTAGCATTACGCCGTTTATCATAAAAACACTTCCTTAAAAAGAAGCAGTGGTATCACTGCTCTATTCCATTCATAAATATACTTTCATATTATAGCATATGCAGGCGACTAAATTCAATACACTAGCAAAAATTACGCAATATTATATGAAAATTATAGCAAAATACACAACAAGACAGAATGTGTCAATTGGGCGGACAGGCAATGTGCTCACAGAATTTCGCTTCTTTCCACACTGCGTGCCTTCCCTGTCTTTTCGTCAATTTCAAACAAAATACAATCCAGCTTGCACGGGCCGTCCGCCAGATCAAAACGCTGCGGCAGCTTTTCCTTCAGCTTTGCAATAATGATTTCCGGCTTTACACCCAGCACGGAGTGCACTGTGCCGGTCATACCTACATCGGTAATATAGCCCGTGCCGTTTGGCAGCACGGTTTCGTCCGCGGTGGGCACATGCGTATGCGTTCCAAACAGCGCCGACACACGGCCGTCCAGATAATAGCCCATTGCGCGCTTTTCGCCGGTAGCCTCTGCGTGCAGGTCTACAACAATAACCTTTGCTCCCTGCTGCACAGCTTCGTCAAGCAGACGGTCAACGGTATGAAACGGGCAATCCAGCGGCTCTAAAAGCGCCGTACCCATCAAATTAATGACCGCAACCTGGGTATATCCCATATCAACCATACACATGCCCCGTCCCGGCGTTGTTCCCTGCGGGAAATTAGCAGGCCGCAGCAAATATACATTTTCTTCATAAAACGGGAAAACCTCTTTTCTGCGAAAGGAATGGTTCCCACCCGTAATAACATCTACGCCGCTTTGAAACAAAAATTCTGCACTGGCGGGCGTAATACCGTTGCCGTCTGCAGAATTTTCCCCGTTTGCTATGACAAGGTCCACGTTTTTAAATTTTTTAAACGCCGGCAGCTTCTGCCGCAAAAAGTGGCAGCCTATGCTGCCTACTACATCACCGATTGCAAGAATATTCATATTTGCCGTTCCTCTTTCTTTTCTTCTGCAAATGCAAAAAATCCGCACCTTTGCCGTATAGAAACGGGCCGTCTTCAAAAAAGGCGCTGCAAAGTGCCTGTGGTAGCGGTACATATAGTGTTCCACAACTTCGCGCTTACAATTACAATCAAACGGTTTGATAAAAATCTGGCAGGAATAAACCGTAAAGCTTTTCCTGCTTATAAAAACAGCTTTTGTATTGAAACCCCGGATTGCACCCATAATACGGCTTATTCTATCTGCAAGAGCCCATTTTAAAGCAATCTTTCGGGCACGTTTACAGCCTATGCGTATGTTTATTTTATTATACCGTATCCCGCAATCTTGCGCAAGTGCGCAAAGCCGCCGCCGGCTTTCTGCCGGCGGCGGCTTTCGCTTAGGAGGGTTTTAATATCCAAATATCCAAAAAAAGTTTGGATGTTTTTTACTTTTATTTTGCAAGCCTTTGTTTTAACGCCTGCAGCTGGTCGGCAAGCTCTTGCGGTAGCTTGTTCCCAAACTTTTTGTAAAATTCTTCAATACCCTGGGCTTCCTGCATCCATTTTGTATTGTCAACAGAAAGAATTTCTTCCAACGTTTTTCTGTCGATGTCCAGCCCTTCAATATTAATATCTTCCGGCTTAGGCACATAGCCAATCGCTGTTTCCACCGCATCTTTTTTGCCTTCGCAGCGGTCAATAATCCATTCCAGCACACGGAAGTTATCGCCAAAGCCCGGCCAAAGGAAGTTGCCCTCATCGTCCAGACGGAACCAGTTTACGTTGAAGATCTTGGGTGCTTTGTCGCCCAGCAGCTTGCCCATCTCAATCCAGTGCTTAAAATAGTCGCCCATATGATAACCGCAAAACGGCAGCATAGCCATGGGGTCGCGGCGTACAACGCCTACGGCGCCTGTTGCGGCAGCCGTTGTTTCAGAAGCCATAATAGAGCCTACGAACACGCCGTTGTCCCAATCCTTCGACTGGTATACCAGCGGTGTGGTCTGCGCCCTTCTTCCGCCAAAAATAATTGCAGAAATCGGTACGCCCTGTACATCGTCAAACTTGTCGCTGATGCACGGGCAGTTTTTCGCCGGCGCTGTAAAACGGCTGTTTGGATGCGCGCCCTTTTCTGTGGACGTTTTTCCGTTCCAGGGGTTGCCCTTCCAGTCCACCGCGTTTGTGGGCGGGTTCTTGTCCAGACCTTCCCACCATACGGTATTATCGTCCAGATTATGCACAACATTTGTAAAAATTGTTCCCTTGCGAGTAGAAGCAAGCGCGTTCGGGTTGGATTTTGCGTTTGTACCGGGCGCAACGCCGAAGAAGCCGTTTTCGGGATTAATCGCCCAAAGCCTGCCGTCTGGCCCCTTGCGCATCCAGGCTATATCGTCGCCAACACACCAAACCTTATAGCCCCTGGAGGTGTAGCCCTCCGGAGGAATGAGCATGGCAAGGTTGGTTTTGCCGCAGGCAGATGGGAAAGCAGCAGAAATATACTTGACCTCCCCCTGCGGGTTTTCTATACCAAGGATGAGCATATGCTCAGCCATCCATTCGTGGTTTTTGCCAAGATAAGACGCAATGCGCAACGCAAAGCATTTTTTGCCGAGCAGCACGTTTCCGCCGTAGCCGGAATTAACCGAAATAATATAATTGTCCTCCGGGAAATGGCAGATATAGCGCTTTTCTGCATCAATATCGCAGCGGGAATGCAGCCCCTTTACCCAGTCTTCACTGTCGCCCAGCTGGGTTAAAACTGCCGCTCCTACGCGCGTCATGATCGCCATATTCAGTACTACGTAGATCGAATCGGTCACCTCAATACCAATCTGTGCAAGCGGCGAACCGATCGGTCCCATGGAATAGGGGATAATATACATGGTGCGCCCCTTATAGCTGCCCCTTGCAATATCAAAAAGCATTTTATAGGCTTCCTGCGGTTCTTTCCAGTTGTTGGTAGGACCTGCATCCTCTTCCTTTCTGGAGCAAATAAAGGTCCTGTCCTCTACACGCGCCACATCGTTGACAGCTGTCCTGTGCAGATAACAACCGGGAAGCTTTTCTTCATTGAGCTTTATCAATTCGCCCGTGGAGCAGGCCTGTGCGCGCAGCGCCTCAAGCTGTTCCTCAGAGCCGTCGATCCATACTATTTTGTCAGGTGTAAGCAGTTCTTTCATTTTATCCAGCCATGCAAGAACCGACTTATTGTTTGTCATGATTACAAATCCCCTTTCTATGCATTTATGTGGGCTTTCAACACTGTTTTTTATTATAATACAATTGGAAGGAATTATCAATGTATAAATTGTGAATTTATAATCATGTTCCGGAAGTTTTTCTGTCAAAACGAATAATCCCCTACAAAATCCTGCAAAATTAATGTAAAATAAAAACTTTATTTATAATAAAAATTTATTTTTCGCAAGAAATAAATAAAGATCCTTCTATTGCAAAGCAATACGATCCAAAAGCAGCGGCATTGGATATACACACAAAAAGCCGGAAAAATTTCTTTGCAACTAGCCCTGTTCTATCGACATTGTAGCGCAGGCGTTTAATGAAAGATCCGCCGACTTTCCGCTTAAAAATTCGTAATAGCCCTGCGCGCCCACCATAGCGGCATTGTCACCGCACAGCGAAAGCGGCGGCATATACAGCTTATAGCCCAGCTCTTTGCATGCGCTTTGCAACCGGCTGCGCAGCAGGGAATTTGCAGAAACACCGCCTGCAATTACAAGCGTTTGACTGCCCGTGTCCTTTGCGGCTTTTAAAAAGCGGTCTGTCAGGCAATCCACCACCGCTTTGCGAAACGATGCCGACAAATCTTCCACCGGCAGCTTTTCCCCTTTTTGTAAGGCATTGTGGACAAGGTTGATCATCGCCGTTTTCAGCCCCGAAAAGCTAAAATCATACGGCGCGCCTTCCACAGTCGGGTGCGGCAGTCTGAACGCTGCGTCATTCCCCTGCTGTGCAATCTTGTCCAGATAAACACCGCCGGGATAGGGCATCCCCATTGTACGCGCCGCTTTATCAAAAGCTTCTCCCGCGGCATCGTCGCGCGTTTTTCCCATTACATGCATCTGTGTATAGCCGTCCACCCTGATAATATGACTGTGACCGCCGCTGACTACCAGGCATAAAAACGGCGGTTTAAGCGCGCTGTGCGCTATATAATTGGCCGCGATATGCGCGCGCAGATGGTGTACGGGGATCAGCGGCTTGCCCGTTGCAAGCGACAGCCCCTTTACATAATTTACACCCACCAGCAGCGCACCAATCAACCCCGGCGCATATGTTACTGCAAACGCGTCTATGGCAGAAAGCGTACACTGTGCCTGCTCCAACGCCTGCTGTGTTACCGCGCAGATCGCTTCTGCATGCCTGCGCGACGCAATTTCCGGCACTACGCCGCCATACAGCCTGTGCTCCTCCACCTGCGAAGCAACCACTGAGGACAAAACCGTCCTGCCGTCTTCCACCACGGCTGCAGCCGTTTCATCACAAGAGCTTTCTATTGCAAGAAATTTCATATTTGTCCTCCGTTTTTCAGATCAGTTAAAAAGCAGGGTTAAGATCAACGCATCCTCTTTTGGCTGGGTATAAAACCCTTTGCGCTTGCCCGCCGTTTTAAATCCCTCGCTGCGGTACAGGCTGATCGCCGGTTGATTGCTCTGGCGCACCTCCAAAGATAAAAATTTTGCGCCCATACCCAATGCAAACCCCTGCGCCATATGTAAAAGCGTCCGCCCCACACCTTTTTTTCTGTGACCGGGGTGTACGGCAAGATTTGCAATGTACGCTTCGTCGCATACAATATGCATACCTATGTATCCGACGATTTCTTCTGCGCTTTGCGCTACAAAAAAATGCGCCGTGCCGTTTGCAAGCTCTGCCAAAAGCCCCTGTTCGCTCCAGGGCTTTGAAAAGCACAATGCTTCAAGCTGTGCGACTTCTTTTACATGCCTGCGTTCCATGGGAACGACCATCACTTTGTTATTCATCCGTCTTTTTCTGCTCCTGTTTTTTGATTAGCTCCAGAAGAACAGCCAGTTGCTTGCGGATCTCTTCACAGCATTGTGTGTAGGTTTCCAGATTACCGCCAAACGGGTCTGAAACATGAAGAATATAAATTTTATTTTTTGCAACGCCAAGCTTCATAAGCGCCTGTGCATGCTGCATAGTCATGACCACAAAAAGGTCAACCGACGCAAGATCTTCTTGTAAAAGGCTTTTCGAGCGGTGCGCAGACAAATCTGCACCCAGCGCTTTACAGGCCTCAATTGCATATTCCGCCGCAGGCTGCCCCGGCATAGCGGCAAGCCCGGCGCTGTCGGTGGTAAACGTTATTCCGCTGTCCTGCGCCATCTGTGTAAACAGAGCCTGTGCCATAGGGCTGCGGCAGGTATTGCCTGTACATACAAACGTAATGTTCAAAATACCTTCATCCTTTGCTTTTGTTTCTGTCAGGTACTACCAGGCCCGCCCAAACGACCCGGGAAGGTCCAAAGCATACCGATTTTTATTATTTTTCATCGCATTTTTAACCTTTTGCATCAAACCAGGTTCTGCCGATTGCTGCCTGCGCTACAAGCGGCACACGCAGCTTGCAGGCGGCTTCCATTTCCTCCTGTAAAAGCATAGCTGCCCGCATTGCCTCGTCTGCAGGCGCTTCCACCAGCAGTTCGTCATGCACCTGTAAAATCAACCGCGCACGCATACCCTCTTCCCGCAGGCGGCGGTCTACGCGGATCATCGCAATTTTTATAATATCGGCCGCCGTCCCCTGTATGGGCATATTTCTTGCAACGCGCTCACCAAAGGAGCGCAGGTTAAAATTGCTGGAGGAAAGCTCCGGCAGATACCGGCGCCTGCCGTACAGGGTTTCCACATAACCGTCGCTTTTTGCTTTTTCAACGATGCGGCGCATATACGCGTCCACACCGCTGTAATGCTTTAAATACGCCTGAATGTAGTTGGCCGCCTCTTTTCTGGTAACGCCAATATCCTTGGAAAGGGAAAACGCACCAATGCCGTATACAATTCCAAAATTCACTGCCTTTGCACGGCTGCGCATAATGGGCGTTACCATGGAAAGCGGTATATGAAACACCTGCGAAGCCGTGATGGCATGGATATCCTCTTCGTTTTGAAACGCCTGGATCATAGCCTTGTCGTCTGCCAGATCCGCCAGCACACGCAGCTCAATCTGCGAATAATCCGCATCCACCAGCAGCCAGCCTTCCTTTGCACAGAAAAAGCGGCGCATCTCTTTGCCCTGCTGGGTGCGCACCGGAATGTTCTGCAAATTTGGTTCTGTTGAGCTGATCCTGCCGGTACGCGTTTCCGTCTGATTAAAGCTGGAATGGATACGCCCATCCTGTGCGATCACCTTCAGCAGCCCGTCGCAATAGGTGGATTTCAGTTTGGCAAGCGCGCGGTATTCCAGCACATGTGCAACAACCGGATGGTCGTTTTTCAGGTTTTCCAACACCTCTGCGCTGGTGGAATAGCCGCTTTTTGTCTTCTTTCCAACGGGCAGCATCAGCTTCTCAAACAGCGCTTCCCCCAGCTGCTTTGGGGAATTGATATTAAATGTATAACCAACCTCGTCATACACCGTCTGCTGTATTTCCGCAAGCCTTTCCTCCAGGGATTTTCCATATTGCGCAATCCCCTGTTCGTCTACCATAAAGCCTATGTTTTCCATTCTGGAGAGCACGTCTGCAAGCGGGATTTCAATCTCCTGCAGAAGCTTTTCCTGCCCGTTTGCTTCAATCTTTTTCGCAAGCGCCTGTATAAGCGCCGGCAACGCGGCCGCTTCTTCCACAAAGGTAAGCCGCTGTTCTTCCTCCTGTGGCACTTTTGGAGCGGAAACGGCATATTCCTCCAACAAACGGGAAACTGCATAGGAATTGGCTGAAGGGTTTAAAAGATAAGCTGCCAGCATTGTGTCAAACCCTATGTTTTTTACCGCAATATCCATTTTATGCAGTGCAGATAAAACCGGCTTTATATCATGTGTTTGCTTTTTGATGGTACGGTTTTCAAACAATGCCTTTAAAAAAGCGGAAAATCCCTGCTGGTTTTGTACAATTTCGACCCGGCCATCCAGCGCAAATGCAAGCGCGTTGATTTGCCCGTTTTCCATATCTGCCGCAAAGGTGGCAACCCCTTGCGCGATCATTGTATCTAACAGCCGCTGCAAATCTTCCGTATAGGCAACATTCCACGGTTTTTCCTGCTTTTGCGGCGTGGCTTCCTGCATAGTGCCTGCACTGCGAAGTCCCATTTTGTCAATCAGGGAAAACAGCTCCAGCTCCGCCATCAGGCGCACCGCGCCTGCGTTGTCACAGGGCACAGGGATATAATGCGCAAGCTCTGTATCAACAGGCGCCGTTTTACAGATGGTACCCAAGCGCCTGCTTAAATACGCATTGTCCTTGTCTTCCAAAAGCTTGCGGCGCACGCTGTCCTTTATGTCTGCAGTATCAAGCGCTTGATAAACCGTATCCAAATCATGAAAGCGTATAATCAAATCTGCCGCGCCCTTTGGCCCAATCCCCCTGACGCCCGGAATATTGTCGGAGCTGTCCCCCTGCAGGGCTTTTATATCAATCAGCTGCGCCGGCTCTACACCGTAATCCTCTTTGATTTTCGCTCGGTCATACACGGTTACCTCCGGCCTTCCCATCTTTGTTGCGGCAAGGCGCACGGTTACATGATCCGACACAAGCTGCAGGCTGTCCCGGTCACCTGTGGCAATCACGCACGTATTGCCCGTTTTTTCACAGGCATCTGCCAGCGTACCAAGAATATCGTCGGCTTCGTAGCCTTCACACTCTACAATTTTATAGCCCAAAAGCGCCAGCAGCTTTTTCAGCACGGGCAGCTGCTGGGCCAGCTCTTCCGGCATGCCCTTGCGCTGTGCTTTGTAGCCCGCATATTCCCTGTGCCGGAACGTAGGGGCGCGCATATCGAAGGCTACCGCCACACCCTGCGGCTCTACGGCTTGCGCAATCTTGCGAAACATGGTCAAAAAGCCGTAAATAGCATTTGTATAGCGGCCGTCTTTGGTGGTCAATAATTTTATCCCGTAAAACGCGCGGTTTAAAATGCTGTTTCCGTCCAGCACAAGAAGCTTCATATGCTTTTACTCCTTCCATCCATCGCCCGGCATACGGCCTGCATGTTATAGCTTGTCTGCAAGCGTAACTGCATGAACCACCTTGCCGTTTTGAACATAAACCCTTGCCACACGCTTGCCTACAAGACATGTCACCTCATAATTAATGGTGTTGCTCCATCGCGCAATGTCGTCTGCCGTGGGGGTATTTCTTTCCCCTGTTCCAAACAATGTAACCGTGTCGCCCATTTGCACACCCTGAATATCGGTCACGTCTGCAATCAGTTGATCCATACAGATCCTGCCCACAATTTTTGCCTGGCAGCCGCGTATGCCCACACGTCCCTCTTTTGCAAGCGCACGAATATAACCGTCTGCATAACCCACCGGAACAGTTGCCAGGCGCATTGCCTGCCCGGCGGTAAACGTCCTTCCGTAGCTTACGTCTGCGCCGGGCTGCACAGTCTTAACGTGTGAAACCACCGACTTGAGCTCCATGGCAGGTAGCAAATCAAGCCTTCCCTTCAAATTTGGCGATGGAGAAAGCCCGTACAAGATGATCCCCGCCCTTATCATGTCCAGATGCGTCTGCTTATAATCGATGAATGCGCCGCTGTTTGCACAATGGCGGATTTCAAAACGGATCCCTCTTTTTTCCAGCGCTTCGACTACATGCATAAAGCTTGCAAACTGCTGCAGCGTAAAGGATTTTCCCGCCTGGCCCTCGTCCGCTACGGAAAAATGCGTAAAAATCCCTTGCGGCACAAGCCCTTTATACCTGCAGATCTGCTCGGCTTCATCAATGGAATATGCATCGCGTGCAAAGTGCTGACACATCAGCCCAATACGACTCATGCCGGTGTCCAGCTTCAAATGAATTTGTATTTTTACACCCGCCTGCTGCGCGCTTTTTGACAAGGCCTGCGCGTAGTCGGACGAATAAACCGTCTGTGAAATATTCTGCCTGCTCAAAAGGGCAGCACAGTCGCACGGCGTATATCCAAGAATCAAAACCGGCAGCCTGATCCCCGCATTGCGAAGCTGCATTGCCTCTTCTATATTCGAAACGGCAAACCAGTCTGCCCCCAGCCTTTCATACAGCTTTGCAAGCTCTACGGCTCCATGGCCGTAGCCGTCCGCTTTGATCACACAGCACACCATTGCATGCTTGTCCGTATGCTGCCGGATTACGCGGTAATTGTGCGCAATATGGTCCAAATTGATCTCTGCCCATGTTCGTTTGACAAAGGTGTTCATCCTGACTGGTTCCTCCGCTTTTTGTTTTATTCCCTTTAAATATGTATTATATGCCTCTGTCACATTTCCGTCAACCATAGGTCCGGCGCTTTCTTTACCCGCGGTTTTCACAGCTTTATTATAATGGTTGTGCCCCCTTCCCCATTGGATAAAGCAAACATTTTTAAAGATAGACACACAACATATAGTATGTGTGTTTTTCCAGCATTGTACAGATTAAAAAGAGCACAAACGCGCATACCCATGCCAAAAGGCTTTTTGCGCGTGATAAAAGCAGAAAAAACAAAATAAGAATTGTTATTTTTTTATCACTATATATTGTGGTTATAAAAAAAATAATCGCAATAAATTGTTTAATTCTTCTTTCTCATTAAGACTGCCTTTTCTTCACTTTTGCACGAAAAACGTCCTTTAAAACCGTCAATTTTACTATTGACTATCCCCTATATATGGACTATACTGATTAAACGTTGGAAGTTGTAACCACTATATGTAGTGATATGGGGAATTTGAACAGCAATTGCGGTATAACCACGCATAAAAAGGAGAATCAGAACATGTTAACCAGCATAGAAAAACGCGACGGACGGACCGTTCAGTTTGACTTAAAGAAAATTACAGACGCTATCTTTAAGGCCGCGCAGGCCATTGGCGGGAACGATTATGAGGCCGCGCAGGAGCTTGCAAAAAAGGTGCGTGACCATCTGGAAAAGGAATCGCAGGCAACGCCGACGGTCGAGCACGTGCAGGACGTTGTGGAAAAAGTTTTAATTGAAAACGGGCATGCCCGTACGGCGAAGGAATTTATTCTTTACCGTGCGGAACGCACAAGAGTGCGCGAAATGAACACCCGCCTGATGAAAATTTATGAGGATTTGACCTTTAAGGCAGCCAAGGATAACGATGTAAAGCGTGAAAATGCAAACATAGACGGCGACACCGCCATGGGGACCATGCTCAAATATGGATCAGAGGGCGCAAAGCAGTTTTATGAAATGTATATATTAAACCCCAAGCACGCCGCCGCACACAGAAACGGCGACATCCATATTCATGACCTGGACTTTCTTACCCTGACAACCACCTGCTGTCAAATCGACATAGATAAGCTTTTTACAGGCGGATTTTCCACGGGCCACGGCTTTTTGCGCGAACCAAACGACATTGCAAGCTACGCGGCGCTTGCCTGTATTGCCATTCAGTCCAATCAAAACGACCAGCACGGCGGGCAGAGCATTCCGAACTTTGATTATGGCATGGCCAAAGGCGTTGCCAAAACCTACCGCAGGATCTACCGGCAGAACCTGTCCAGGGCAGCGGAGCTTTTAACGGAGGACGAAGACGCAGCGCAGATGGCTTTGGATCTTGCCAACACGGCGGAAGCAGACAGCGGCAGCAAGCCCAAGCTGGACGACGGCGAAGTCTATATGGAAGCGGAGCTTTCTCTTCTGACAGAAAAATACGGTGAAAAAATTGCGCGCAAGATGCAGCGCTTTGCTTTTAACCATGCAAACAAAGAAACCGACCGGGCTGTGTTTCAGGCAATGGAGGCCTTTGTCCATAATTTGAATACGATGCATTCCAGAGCAGGGGCACAGATCCCGTTTAGCTCCATTAACTATGGCACGGACACCACGCCGGAAGGCCGCATGGTTATTAAAAACGTCCTGCTTGCTACTGAGGCAGGTTTGGGCAACGGTGAAACGCCCATCTTCCCTATTCATATTTTTAAAGTAAAGGAAGGCGTCAATTACAACCATGACGACCCCAATTACGACCTGTTTAAGCTGGCCTGCCGCGTAAGCGCCAAAAGGCTGTTCCCCAACTTTTCGTTTATTGACGCTCCGTTTAACCTGCAATATTATAAAGAAGGCCACCCTGAGACGGAATGTGCCTATATGGGCTGCCGCACCAGGGTCATCGGCAACGCTTACGACCCTTCCAGAGAGATTGTCAACGGCAGGGGCAACTTAAGCTTTACTTCTATCAATCTTCCCCGCCTGGCCATTTTAAGCAACAAAAATATAGACTTTTTCTATGAACAGCTGGACCGTATGATCGACTTGGTCATTGACCAGCTTTTGGAGCGCTATGAAATACAGGCGCAAAAGCTTGTGCGCAACTTCCCGTTTTTAATGGGACAGGGCGTGTGGATTGATTCTGAAAAGCTTGGCCCCAACGACAGCATTCGCGACATTTTAAAGCACGGTACGCTTACTTTGGGCTTTATCGGCCTTGCAGAATGCTTAAAAGCACTTGTAGGCGCGCACCATGGCGAAAGCAAGGAATCCCAAAATCTAGGACTTGAAATTGTCGGCTATATGCGCAAGCGGATGGATGCGGCAACGAAAAAGTATGGTATGAACTTTTCTTTAATTGCAACACCTGCTGAAGGCCTTTCCGGGCGTTTTGTCCGTATAGACGCCGAACGCTTCGGGAAGATCCCCGGTGTTACAGACAGGGAATACTATACAAACTCTTTCCACATCCCCGTGTACTTCCCCATTTCGGCCTATGACAAAATCAAGCTGGAAGCGCCCTACCATAACCTGACAAACGGCGGCCACATCTCTTACATTGAGCTTGACGGCGACCCAACCGAAAACCTGGACGCCTTTGAGCAGGTCGTACACTTTATGAAAGAGTGCGGCATCGGCTATGGCTCCATTAACCATCCTGTAGACCGGGATCCCTGCTGCGGCTATACCGGCATTATTGGCGACGAGTGCCCCAAATGCGGAAGAAAAGAAAACGACGACGTTGCTTTTGAACGCATCCGCAGGATTACAGGCTACCTGGTAGGAACGGTTGATCGCTTCAACAACGCAAAGCGCGCAGAAGTAGAAGACAGAGTAAAGCACGCAATCACTTCAGAGATGGAAGAAATTTAAGCGCATCAACAAAAAGGGCCGGCAGCTGCCGGCCCTTTTCAAACAGATTTTCCTCCCGTTTTGGCGGAATAGACAAAATATACAAATTACGGTAACAATAAAGGATGAAGTAAAATGAGCCAGCCCCTGCGCCTTTCCGGCGTAATCAAAGAATCCATTGTAGACGGCCCCGGCATACGCCTTGTGGTTTTTACACAGGGATGCCCGCACAAATGCAAAGGATGCCACAATCCGGATACGCACGACCCAAACGGCGGCTATGACAGCAATACCGACAATATCCTGGAAGCCGTTGAGAAAAACCCCATGCTCAAAGGTGTAACCTTTTCCGGCGGAGAACCGTTTATGCAGGCACACGCACTGGCAATACTGGCAGAGCAGCTTCATAGCATGGGGCTTGATATTATCACCTACACAGGCTATACCTTTGAAAATCTGCTTGCAGGGTTTCAGCAGCACCCGGACTGGAAAGAACTGCTGGAACAGACCGATATTTTGATCGACGGCCCATTCATTTTGGAACAGAAAAGCCTGATGCTGCATTTTCGCGGCTCCAAAAACCAGCGCGCGTTAGATGTAAAGGAATCCATGCGGCAGGGGAAGGCTGTAGAAATAGATCTTTAACAGTCTTTTTCATTGCGATCCTTACACGGTTGAAAACTGTGTAAGGATCGCTTTTTTGTTTTATAATCCCCCTGCTTTGGGATGTGCAATGCGTGCTTATCTGCTATAAGGGTAAAAATGAATCTGTCATCCCTTTGCTTTTCTTGTCAGCGCATAGCCGCTGATTGCGGTTGCAATCACAAAGATTCCCGCCAGCGGCGCAATCCAGCCCGATTCAAAACTTTGCCCTGTCATCAGCTTATAGCCCCAAAAGGCAGGAAATATTTTGCCTACGCTCTCAAGTGCTTTTGGCAGTAAATCGGTCGGAAACATAATCCCCGACAGCATAATAGACGGCAGAAACAACAGCTGCGAAATCATGGTAAGCTTTGCCTGCCCTTTTACCGACAGGCCCAAAGCGCATCCAACACTCAACGACACCACAATAAAGATAGAAAGCATGCCAAAATAGAAAAGCGGATTTCCCGGTGTGGCTGCATCAAAAGCAATGGGGGCAACTATGTATAGAATCACACTCATAATCAACAAATGGACAAATGCAGAAAGAAGCATTGCAACCAAGCCAAGATACATGGATACGCCGTTTGCTTTGTACACTTTTTTTATATCGCTTCCGTATATTTCTGCAAGAGAAGGCGGCAAACCGATCAGCGCACCCATCGCTATCCCCATCACCGTCATCGACTGTATCAGTGTTTCCCGGGCCGCAGGATTTATGGATGTAAATATCCCTCCCATAAGAGCAAAAAATAAAAGAGGGACCACATAGCAAGTAATCAGCAGGGATTTACTCCGCATGTCGAGCTTGCATTGTAATACCACACCATATAAAAACGCACTCATTTCTCTTCCCCCTTTGCTATCTGGATAAAATGCTGTTCCAGCGTTCCCCGGTTAATTTTAATGTCCGATATAGCAAGTTTTCTTTTCTTAAAATCTTCAAGTAAGGTCAACATCGTGTCTGCAATATCATCAGATTCAAAATCTTCGATTCCATGCTTGGTTTCAATGGAAATTGTGTAATGCTTTCCGACTTGATCGGTTAATTCTGCAACTGTCCCCACAAAAGCAATCTGTCCGTCGTTCAGGATTGCAATGCGATCACACAAGGTTTCCACCTCCGCCATATCATGGCTGGCTAAAACAATTGTTTTTCCCTGCGCTTTCAGCTTACGAATTTGATCATGCAGCGATATTCTTGCCTCTACATCCAGTCCGGCGGTCGGTTCATCGAGCACTACAATATCCGGATTGCCGACCAACGCAAGCGCAAGATGCAGCCGCCGCTTTTGCCCTGTTGATAACTCTGCGTACTGCCTTTTTGCAATATTTTTGATTTCAAGCGCAGCAAGCATGGAAGCATCTATTTTTGCTTTCTTCCATTTTGCAAACAGCTTTATCGCTTCCATTGCCTTAATATGCGCAGGAAGTAAGGCCGATTGCAGTTGAATCCCCATCTTACCATTTACCCAAACGCTGCCGCTGTCATAGTTGCGCAGCCCTTCCATGCATTCAAGCACTGTTGTTTTACCGGCACCGTTTACACCGAGCAAAGCAAAAATCTCGCCTTTTCTAACATGAAAGGACACACCCTTTAGCACCGCATGTGCACCGTAGTTTTTCTTTAAGCAGTCAATCCGTATGGCATTGTTCATTTGCTTTCCTCCTTAAAAGGATCCATACCTAAATTTGCAAAATATGCGTCTAAAGCTTTTTCTGCATATGCGTTTACAAGCAACTGTTTTTGTTTCCATTCGTCATCCGCCCCGTCAAATTGCCCGATCTCTACAAGCTTTGCAAGCATATGCATATCTCCGCCTGTAAACGCTGTAATCATTTCCCAAAATGCTTTTGCAAACTGCTGTCCCTTTTCACCTTCGGCGGGTACACCATCTTTTTGAAGCTGTATCGCCTGATCCTGCAGCTGCTGGAAAGTTTGCATAAAAGCCAAGCCGCTTTCCTTATCAAAACGGCTGCGAATATGGTCCATGGTTTGGTCGTCAAAGTGCTTGATCAACCAATAATAGTCATTTTTCATCTGCAGATTTACAATAATATCGGCATACTTTTTAAAATCTACCGCCTGCATTTGCAGCACTTCATTTTGCAGTGCTTCTATTTCCTGCAAAGACTCTGATAAAACTTTTATCTGCTCCCGAAGGGTTTTGGCTTGCGCTGCAAGTACGCTTGCAACATCGGCCGGGGTGTCAAGCGGGATCAAGCGGTTTTGAATATCATCCAATGAAAAGCCCAAATGCTTCAGCGACAAAATTTGATGAAGCTTGATCAAATCTTTGTCCGTATACAGCCTGCGGCCTCCTTCGCTTACGGCTGACGGGGAAAACAAACCCTCTTTGTCATAATATTGCAGAGTGCGAACGGTCACCCCCATTTTCTTAGCAACCTCTCCTACGGTCATATAGCCCTGTGGTATTGCTTTGTATTTTTCCATAGCATATCTCCCTCCTTCCCTATAGTATAGTACATTACGCTGCGTCACAAACAAGCTTTTTAAGATTTTTTCTAATATTACTATAAGGCCAACCGTGATAGCGAATAAACAAAGAAGCCCCGCCGAAGCGAAGCTTCTTTTTGCTTATATCCTACTTTTGGGGAGGAACATAGCGTGGTATAATCAGAACGGTTACACACAAGTTTACTCTTTCCCTGACTGCTCATAAGGGCAAATGCAAGGGCAGGAAAATCTCATAACAAAAATAAACATACGTGTGGCAATCGGAGAGCTGTGATGTATATGCGAATATATTATAACGGAGGATTTTCAATGGACAGGTACATTTATGATGATAAAAATGGTTTGTGGTATGAACTGTAAGGAGATTACTATATTCCGTGTCTTACCTTACTCACCGATTCATATATAGATTTGTTCTATTTCGCCTCCAGCAGAATACCTAACACTTCATCTGCCGCCGAGTCCATAGAAGCGTTGACGGATAAGCGCTTATCTCTCGAAACAATTTCAACGATATTCTGCTTCATATTTCGGGGACTGACGATTACTCTCAACGGTACACCGATAAGATCTGCATCCGAGAACATAACTCCAGCACTAACTTTACGATCATCATAAATAACTTCTGCGCCCTTGCTTTGCAGTTCTTCATACAATTTATCTGCATAAGCCTGAACCTCGGCATTGTCAGCACGAACGGCACAAAGATGCACCTGCCACGGAGCGACTGCCATAGGCCATATCGGACCGTATTCGTCGTGATGTGCCTCACAAATCGAAGCGGCAAGTCTGCCGACACCGATACCGTAACAACCCATGATCGGGTACTGTGATTCTCCGCTTTTGTCAATATAGGTCATATTCATAGACTTGGTGTATTTGGTTCCGAGCTGGAAGATGTTGCCCACCTCAATGCCACGGGAAAGCGTAATAGCTGGCTTACCGCAGTGTGGGCAAATACCGCCTTGCTGTATCTTGGCAAAATCGTGATACTCTGCGTTTTCGACATCACGGCGCATATCCAGCCCAGTGTAGTGATACTCGCAAATATTAGCACCGCAGGAAAGATTGTTCATTCCTTCAAGGGAACGGTCGTATAGATCGGTGAAATTGCCGCTCAAATTGACAGGCCCGATGTATCCTGCGTTTAATCCGCTTTCTTCGGTGATAACTGCCGGATGAATGTCATAGCCCAAATAATTGGTGAGCTTGGTTTCGTTGACCTCCAGATCGCCACGGATAAACAATACGATATAGTGGTCATCGGAATTACGCTGATAAACAACCGCTTTGCAGGAAGTCTTTTCATCACAATGCAGAAACTTACAAACTTCCTCAATGGTATGGATATTGGGCGTGTGTACCAAAGTCAGCTTATCGGAAGCATCGTTTCTCTTATTATGAATGATACACTCTGCTGCCTCCATATTGGCACGGTAATCACATTCTGTGCAGATAGCAATAGCGTCTTCACCGATAGGGGTGAGCAGCATAAACTCGTGTGAAATGTTACCGCCCATCATACCAGGATCGGATGCAACCGAAATAACTTCCGGCAAGCCAACTCTCGCATAAATTCGCTCATAAGCCTTATGGCACTTATCGTAATAATTCTCTAAGTCTGCCTGACTTGTGTGGAAGGAATAAGCATCCTTCATTGTGAATTCACGCACACGGATAAGTCCTGCTCTCGGTCTTGCTTCATCACGGAACTTGGTTTGGATCTGATACACCATAAAGGGATATTTTATATAGCTCTGCCCGTAATCACGCACAAGGTGAACGGCGGCTTCTTCGTGTGTCATACCAAGTACAAGAGGACTTCCACTGCGGTCATTGAAGCGAACCATTTCTTTGCCGATACTTTCGTATCTGCCGGACTCCTGCCAAATGGAAGCAGGCATTACAACAGGAAACTGCACCTCCTGCCCGTCAATGGCGTCCATTTCCTCACGAATAATTTGCTCGATCTTTCTTGTTACTCTTTTCAGCGGCATATAGGATGAAAAAATACCATTTGCTACATACTTCAAATAGCCGCCTCGCACCATCAACGCGTGGCTGTCAACGATACAGTCTGACGGCCTTTCCCGGAAC
This sequence comes from uncultured Oscillospiraceae bacterium, assembly GCA_900541565.1. Taxonomy (GTDB): domain Bacteria; phylum Bacillota; class Clostridia; order Oscillospirales; family Acutalibacteraceae; genus Scatavimonas; species Scatavimonas merdipullorum. The sequence goes on along the minus strand of UQKB01000001.1, from coordinate 59,252 downwards.
CGATCTCCGACAAGTTTCTCTAATTTCATAAAGGATCCCTCCGTCTTTTGTTTTTGAACACAAAAAAGCCCTAAGCCAACATTACATCAGCTTAGGGCGAACTATAAACAAGTCCGTGGTACCACCTAAATTCGGATATGATCCGCACTCTCTGGCACAGGATGGAACTCCGATGCCATATCTCTATAACGGGAGAACCCGGTAAGGCTTACTGCTACTTCAGCTCACAGCTCAAAGATGGGTTGGGCATCTTTTTAATAAAGGCTTGCACCGACCGCCTTCTCTCTGAAAATCCAAGATGCTTACTATTTCTTATCATAGCTTTTGTGTCCAATTTTTAAAAAAATGTCATAAAACTGAATAGCTGTCAAGACCTCACCTGTAAATATACGTAAGACCGCAAGGCAGGGACTGCCCTGCGGTCTTGTTTTCGGTATGAAAGCTATCTTTCTCTGTCCTCTGTCAAAGGATTTTTTCTCGGTTTCGGCGGGTTCCTCTGCCCGAAGCCGGCGCAAACGCTGCTGCGCACCAATTCTTTAATTTTCCCTTTGATTACTTCCTCTTTTAGCTGTACAATCTTCTCGGACATGGTTTGCTTTTTCTTTTCGAATGTTTGTAATCGCAACTTCATTCTATCAGAGTTTGCAAACCTTGTCTCTTTTTTATCTACTTTTCTTTTTGCGAAATTTATTGTACTTTATCAATGTTAATATAAAGAAAAGAGAAATAAAAATGAAAGTTTCAAAAGTAATTGCACGTTATGTTGCGAAGTTAACATTAATTGCCGCAAAAGAAGCATGCGGTACTGCTTCTTGGTATGGAAGTTGTCAACCTAAGGAGCCTAAAATGCTCAAAAAGTATATTAATAAAAATAAAATATTAAATTATGATGCGTAAATATATTCTATAAGCTGGTTATAGCTAAGTTGTTATATTAAACTACACAAAAAGATTTTTTAGGGAGTGATTATCATATCAACGCTCGAAATTAAAAATCTCACCAAGAGCTATAAAAGAGGTACGATAAAGGCGCTTGATGATTTTTCCCTTACACTTACTCCCGGCGTTTATGGTTTGCTGGGACCTAACGGAGCAGGCAAGTCAACGCTGATGAATATCATTACCGATCATCTTAATGCTGACAGCGGTCAGATTTTATATGACGGAAAAAATATTAAGAAGCTTGGCAGGGAGTATCGCAGTCTTTTAGGATATATGCCGCAGCAACAGGGAGTGTACGAGGATTTCACACTCAACCGCTTTTTGTGGTATATGGCAGCTTTAAAAGGACTTAAAAAGAAAGACGCTGAGATAAAAATTATTGAACTTCTTGAAACTGTAAATCTAAATTCTTCGGCGCATAAAAAGCTCGGATCTTTTTCCGGCGGAATGAAGCAAAGAGCTTTGATAGCTCAGGCGCTGTTAAATGATCCGAAGATTCTGATTCTCGACGAGCCTACCGCAGGACTTGACCCGAAAGAGAGAATAAGAATCCGCAATTTTATCAGTGAGATTGCTGCGGATAAAATTGTACTCATTTCAACTCATGTTGTGTCTGATGTTGAATTTATTGCTAAGGAGATAATTTTACTTAAGCAAGGGAAGCTGTTGGCTCAAAATACCGGCATAAAGCTTGCAAAAGAGATCGAGAACAAGGTTTTTCAAATGAAGACTCAAACCGAAATGCTCGGCAAAATTCAGTCGGTTTATCGTGTGAGTAATCTTTATCACGAGGATAATGGTATTGTCGTAAGAGTGGTTGCTGACACTGCACCGGAGGGATACGACTGTGAAAGCGTTGCTCCCACTCTTGAGGATCTCTACCTTTACTACTTTGAATGAGGTGGTGATTTTGATGAAAAAAATATCGACTGCATTATTTGCAGTATTTCTCTGTATGCTGTTTATTGGCTGTGAGCAAAATACTGACGAAGCTGCACAAACAGCAAAATTTGACCTGTCCTCTTTTGCAACAGACAAAGGAATATATTATTTAGATCAGAGCGCATATTTAAAATTTTTTGATTACAGCAGCGGCAGAAATGTCTTTCTGTGCACTAAGCCCGAATGTACACACGACACCGAGGATTGCTATGCAAGTAGCAATGCACGGTTTATTTTGGTTGAAAATGACCGGCTTTACACCATAGACGGAGAAAGCAATCTCGTAAGCCGAAACCTCGACGGTTCTGATTCTTCGGTGATCATGAAGCTTTGCAGTGAGTACAACAATTCAAGTGACAGCGTTGCCACTCCAATGAGTGCAATATCGACCGGCGGCAGATTTTATCTCACCTATGATGTAGAGGTGCTCGACAGCGACAATGGCAAGGAAGAAAAAAAGACGGTTTTAACCTGCGTTGACCCCGGCAGTAAAACGGAAGAAATAATTTTAGAGGATAATAACGCTCAATATGCAATTATTAATGCTATAGATGATTGCTTGTATTTTTTTGAATATAAGACTAATTCTAATGACGGCAGTTTGGCAGATATAAATAATGTAAGCTGTGTTTTGTCAATGATGAAGCTTACCGATAAATCCGTATCTGTAGTTTATCAGGACAAGCAAATTGATTTCAATCCTTGCGGATATCTTGATGAAACTATTTATTTCTCCAAGGATAACGACCCAGTTAATAATTTATATTCCCTGACCTTTCAAAACCCCGAACCGGTCAAGCAGGAATACAGAAGTTTGTATAACGATAATGACGGCAATATCGTCTATGATTATTCTGATAATAAATATAAGATTGAAAAGGACGGTAAACTCAGTGAATTGACCTTGGGTAAAAATACAGATATTGCCTTTGACTATGAGGCTAATAACGGTCTTGTTTTCTCCTGTATAAGCGGAAATTTAGAAGGGAAAAATGGAGAAATTAACGAGCAGGACGATTTTTATGTTTCCAAAGAGGATTTTTACGCAGATAAAAATCAATATTATAAAATTGGGTAGTTTATTATTTTGGCAAACAAAATATAAATTAAATTCAGAGGTTCCTTATGAATAATCATTTTAAGCGGGTTATAGCACTATTAACTTTGATACTGACATTGGCTGCATTTGCGGCCTGTTCGGCTGAGGATAAAGTAGGAGACGAGGCGTCAAGCTTTACCCCGTCAGATGATATGGCAAAATTGGTTGTGGTGACTAACAGCTTTTGCTTTGATGCGGATTATGAGGAGGCTCTGAATTGCTTTAACCAAAAGCTTAAAGACTTAGGGAAGGATTACTATATTTCATTTGAAATTATTAATAATCTACCCGATGACGAAAATAATAGCGAAAACCTGCTGACCTCATACAGCGAAAAATATCAGATAGCCGTGGCACAAATGAAAAAAGATAACAAGCAGGCTGACATATTGACAATGGCAAATATTGACGACAGCTCCGGCTACAGTGATTGCGATTTCTTCTATTTAAACGACTTGATAGCTCCCCTTGATGATTATTTATCAGGGGAAAAATACAGATCCATCAAGGAAGTGATAAGCGAAAAAGAGTGGGAGCTTGCAAGCAGGGACGGAAAAATAATCATAGTGCCAACCTCGGCTCTTTCTGCGATAGGCAGAGGCTGGGAGGTTGACTCAGCCACAGTTAAAAACCTCGGTATCAGCGATACGGACTTGCAGCATGATATTTGGGAAATATTAGAAAACGACGAGTTAAAGGATATTAAAATATATTCGGACACAATGGCGGAAAACTATCAGTCCGGTAGCGGTGACCCTCTGCCGCCGTATAATGCCCAGGCGTATTATGATTTGATAAGCTCCTGTGTTGGTGTAAAACTTGACGGCAGTACAGCCGAAGCTGTCAATATTTTTGAGGATGAATATATGGAAAAATCCATGAGCGCAGTTTACAAATTTTCAGGTATTGAGGACAGTGATTTATCATTGTACCCCACAACCGTTGTAAATTCAAAAATTACAAAAATCGGCGACAACACCTATATTCCGATTGACGGCAACACCTATCTCAGCGGCGATTTATGTGGCTTAGGGGTGGCTTCGTGGAGCAAAAACAAGGAATATGCTTTCGACTTGATCACAGAGCTTAATACCAATAAAGAGCTTGCCCTGCTTTTAAATTACGGCATTGAGGGCGAGAATTATACTTTGGACAGCGACGGCTCAGTATCGGTGTCCGACAGCCAGTTTGAAAAATATAAAAACCCATACTATATTTTCAGCAACAGAAATATTCTGCCTGCTGACGATTCGATAATAGCAAGCGAGGACTTGAGCTCGTCCAAGCTTTCGCCGATATGCGGATTTATTTTTGATAATTCAAATGTAAAAGCTGAAATAGAAAGTACGAATAAAGTGCTCGTGAAATACCGTGGAACATTGTTTAAGGGGCAGGGGGATTACGAGACCTTGAGGAGTGAGTTTTTAAACGAGCTTGAAATCGCCGGAGTCGAAGCTATAGTTGATGAAGCGAACAGGCAAATATCCGCTTGGAGAGAAGCGTTATAAATTATGATGAGAAAAATTGTTTTTTCCGAATTATATAAGCTGTTTTCAAAAAGGCTTTCCCTGCTTTTGATTTTTGTTCTTTTGGCACTCAACTGCTTTTTTATATACAACGGCCAGATCAAGGGCAGCGGGGCTGATTTTGTTTCAGCCGAAGCTAAGATAAGCCTCAATAACGATATTAAGAAAATACCGGACAATAATAAAAGGCTTGAGTTTATTGAAAACAAGCTTGAATCGGTTTATGATGAGAACGCAGAGCTTTACACAGGAGACAGCTACTCCGACAGAATATTACTACAAGGCGTTAAAGAACAGCTTTTAATCACCTCTGATTATGAAGAATATGTCCGTTTTGTAATTAATGAAGCCGATAATCTGACAAGCATTTCAATTTTTGCGGATGAGAGCTCATTTTCATATAAAAATGCCCTTGCCACAGCAGAGGATTTTAGCACGCTTATTGATGTTAACACCTACTATAACATCTCATACGGGGTGAATATGGCGACTGATTTTGTTCTGACCGACCTAATGGTGATACTTCTGCTCTTTATTGTATGCGAGGCATTAATCGGCAGCGAAAGGAGCATAGGCATTACCTCGCTGCAAAAAACCTGTAAGCATGGCAGGGGCAGGCTGGCTTTTGGTAAAATTGCAGCCTGCTTTATCTCTGTTTTAATAATCTGCGTTTTGTTCTATGGATCAAATTACATAATAGCAGGGCTTACCTATGGCTTTGGCGATTTGTCAAGGTCCATTCAGTCCGTTGAGGGCTTTGCAAACTGTCCGATAAAAATCAGCGTGCTTGAATACCTGGCGCTGTTTTTTGCATTTAAGCTGCTGTCAATGTTTTTGCTTTGTCTGATAATTAATTTAGTTTCGATGTTTAGCAAAAGCAGGGTAGGTGGTTATGCAATTATAGCGGCTGTGTTTCTGGTTTCGTATATTTTGACAGCGGTCATTGACGACAATTCAAGCGCAATGTGCTTAAAGTATATGAATCTGCTTACTTTTACAGACACCCATGGTATCATTTCAGCTTACAGAAATATTAATATATTCGGCAGCCCTGTAAACTACCTTACCGCATTCGGCGTTTTTGCCGTCTTGCTGATTGCGGCCTTTTCCATACTCAACATAGCTGCGTATAATCATAAAAATATTGCGCCTTACAGTAAATATAAACAGTCTTTGCCGATTAAGTTTAAGCATCCTGTCGCCGGCACAAGCGTTGTCGCTCATGAAATGTACAAAGCATTGGTCACAAATAAGGCGGGCTTGTTTATTTTAATTCTCATTGCGGTGCAGATAGCCGTTAATTTCACCTCGCCGCTAACGCTTAGCGAGGAGGAAAAGTTTGAAAAATATTATTTTTCGTTTTTTGCAGGTGATTTTAATAATGAGAAAAAGGACGAAATGCAGGCGGAGCTTGAGCGGTTTGAAAAAAGCGAGTCTGAATTATCCGCATTGACAAACGATTATGAAAACGGCTTGATTTCCGAAAGCGAATATTTACAGCAATCAGCGGAATACTCCGATATGACAGAGGAATATCAAAAATTTAATAAGTATGTTGTCCCGTACTATGAGTACCTGTGCAATCAGCAAGAGGCAGGAAACAAGGTTTCGGTGATGTTTTACAGGGGAAATGATATTCTCTTGGGATTGAGCGGCGATTTAAGCAATATATATTGCCTTGTGTTATATGCTGTGATTATAATATGCACAGCACCGCTGTTTACCTGCGAGTACGAGGGTGGAATGATAAATCTGCTGAAATCCGCAAAAACGGGGATGAGAAAGCTGCTTTGCAAAAAGCTCCTTTGTTCTTTGCTAATCACTCTTGCTTTGAATGTAGCTGTATATCTTCCGTATTTTTTAAGGATAATTGAAGCCTATGGGATAGAGGGCTTGAATAACACAGCAGTCAGTATGCCGAGCTTGGAAGGGTTACCGTGTGATGCAACGGTTTTGCAGGTGATTATTTTTGTATTTGCCGTGAGAGTGCTTGTGTCGCTGGTGATAACAGCTATTATTGCAGCTATATCTGTACTTGCAAAAAATACTATAGTTGCTATGGCGATCTCAATTCTTATGTTTATCCTGCCGCTGCTTCTGCCAATAAATAATATAAATATTCTCAATGATTTTTCGCTGTATCATCTTCAGAATTTCAGCGGCTTGCTCTCAGGACGTTAATTGTATGATTCGGACAAATAGCGCAGTGAAGCATCTGTGATTGATAAAGGTGCTTGCAATGCTTATTAAGCTAAAATATGTTGCTTAAACAGAAATGTCGACAAGTTATAGCTTTTAATGCTATTACCTGTCGGCATTTCTGTTTACCTTTTTTTGCATTGGAAACAGGAAGGGCAAATGATTTACAGAAACAAAACCCTTGTAGTGTCAAGAATTTTTCGCAAAATAGTTTGCAGACTCTAAGATGAAAGAAGTCAACCAGCAATGGAGGCATCCTCAATGGCAGCCTCCAGGTGCTTTATGTTCATATATTTCTTGTTACTCACTGGGTACCGGCCACATGGCGCAGACATGCACAAATCAGCATAAGTGCAGAGTTGCCGTCTGGAAACGCTCCCACCACACGGGTGCGGCGGTGGATCTTCCGGTTCAGCTTCAGTTCCGCTTCGGTATGCTGGTTGGGCTGGTAACGCTTCCATGGAAACTGTATCTGTTGGGCTTGGGCCTTATTCTTGTTCCTGTACTTGTGATGGAATTGTCCAAAGCTTTTGGGCTGATTAAACACCAGCATTGATGCGCACTGTAAACAATAGACAGTCAGCACTTTAGAAAGAAAGGTGGAAATGATAATGAAAACAGGAAAAATCACAGCGAAACTGAGGGACGCGGTTCCGGTTTGCCTTATGGTAAACGGCAAGGAGGTCAAGCGGTATAAAAACATTGAGCTGCCGGACGAACTAAAAGAGGTAGAAATGACCGACTTCCATTTCAACGTACACATGGACGGGAAGATCACCTTTGAAATCCACTATGAGGAAGGCGTACTGCCGGAGGTATTCCCGGAGGCCCGCACCAGAGTAAGCCGGGCAGCGAAGGCCGCAGCCAAAGCCGCCGCACAGGAAAGCACAGAGGTTATGGCTGTGGAGGCTGCCGAGCCGGAGATAGAGGCCGCGCCGGAGGAAAGCCCGCAGGACAGTAAAATTCCGGCACAAGATCCCGGTGAGTCTGCAACAGAGGAAAATGAGCCGGAAGGCATTGAGGCCGCCTACAATGTGACCGGCGTACGTCGCAAGCAGCTTGTAGTAGCGGTCAGCGAATTTACGAACGCCAAGCCGGAATACAAGGCGGCCCCCAGCTTTGCCTATGAAATCGGTAAGTACACAGTAGACAAAGAAGGAACCCTGATCGGCCCGGAAAATCCGGCGCTGATCGAAAGCCTGAAAGAGCAAGGCTTCATTGCCGCAGAATAAATCGAGAAGGCCCCGCTTTGGCGGGGCCTTTCCTGTCCTCAGTGAAAAAAGATATGTTTTAAGACCTTTAGAGCTTGCTTTTTGACCGGTGGTGTGTAAGCTGTCACTCACAGAAATAAAACATATCTTTAAGGAGGACGCAACCATGCTGCAAATATCTGAAATCGTAAGAAAAACCGAGGAAATGTTCGACCTGTTCAACGAGCATTTTTACGAGGGCGAGCTGACCCGCCCGGCCATCACTGTATCGCCGGACGGAGGACGCGGTGCGTATGGCTGGTGTAGTATCAATGAGATATGGAACGCCAGCGGCGAGAAGTATCGGGAAATCAATCTCTGCGCCGAGTACCTTGACCGGCCCATCTTCGAGCTGGCAGCCACGCTCTTGCATGAGATGGCGCATCTCTGCAATCTGGTGCAAGGTATTCAAGACGTAAGCAACAACGGATACTACCACAACCAGAAATTTAAGGCCACCGCCGAGGCCCACGGCCTGCATATCGAGAAGCACGCCAAGTATGGCTGGACGGTAACAACGCTGGCCCCGGAGGCGGAGGCATGGATCAGAAAAACTTTGGGCGAGGACAAGATCAACGCCAGCCGCTTGCCGGTGGAAGGCACCACCAAGGGCGGGAGTAAGAAATCCATTAACCGCAGCATCAAATATGTCTGCCCCTGCTGCGGCACCATTATCCGGGCAACGCGGGAGGTCAATGTAATCTGTGGAGATTGTGGAGAGGTTTTCGAGCGGGAATAAGAAAAAAGCGGGAGCCGCAAGGTTCCCGCTAAATTGTTCTCATTGAAGGAAGGGGCGCTATCCGGGGGCGAACACTTTTTAGCGTTTCCTCAGTTCTGGTACAAGAGAGCCAGACAAGGGGGTGCAAAAATGGGCCGCTATGGGACTAAATGCTCGTCGCAATAGGAAGCGGGCTGATAGCGGCTTGTTCCACCAAGTCCCCGGAAAACAAAAAAGCCCGGAAAGCCCACAATATCAGGCTTTCCGGGCATAGATACAAAAAAGATACCCAGAGTTAGGACAAAAACCCGAATCGAAGCCCAGCGCAGCGGGTTCGATTCGGAGAGGAGCTGCGACAGAATGAGTGAGAAGTGACTTTTGCAAAAAAGTCGCTGCGAACGATATGCCGTCCGCAGCGACGTGGTGGAGATGAGGGGAATCGAACCCCTGTCCGAAAATCGCTTACCAAGGCTTTCTACGAGTGTAGCCGGTGTTTTTAAATTCCCGCCGCAAAACGCCCACGGGCAGGCTTTTTGCATTGGTAGCCTTTGATGCATGACCGGATACAAGGCTACTTTCCGGTTCACGTTCACCGCTTAATCGACGCTCTTTGCCGGACCGCGGTGCTTCCGGTAAGAACGCGCGCTGCTAATTAAGCAGCAGCGTAAGCAACTTTATTGTTGTTGTTTAATTTATAAAATGCGGATTTTCAAGCGGTTCCGCACCGCTACTCGCTTACCAGGGCTTACAATCCCCGTCGAACCCTTTACATCCCCGAATATAAAAGTATCTGTTACCGATGCTGCTCCTTTAAAGCGCGCTCCATTGTCCGCCTGGCGTCTTTCTCAGCCAGGTCGGCGCGCTTGTCATACAGCTTTTTCCCCTTGCACAGACCAACCTGCACCTTTACCCTGGAGCCCTTAAAATACAGCGAAATGGGCACCAGCGCATACCCGGCCTGTTTGACCAGGCCAAAAAGGCGCATAATCTCACGCTTGTGCATCAGCAACCTGCGCACACGCAAAGGGTCGCGGTTGAAAATATTCCCCTGGGCATAGGGGGTGATATGCATCCCGTTGATAAAAAGCTCCCCGTCTGTAATAGAACACCATGCATCCTTCAGGCTTACCCTGCCCTGCCGCAGCGACTTTACCTCTGTTCCGCAAAGCTCTATACCGGCTTCCATGCTCTCTATGACAAAATAATCGTGGTGCGCTTTTTTATTTTGCGCAATGGTCTTTACGCTCTCGCCTGTCATTTTCAACCCTCCTTTGCTTTTATACGCGCTGCCATTCTAACATAATCAAACGGGCCTGTCAAATCTATTTTATGGCAGCACAGCTGTTTAAATTGTCGAACAATCCGTTGAAAATATTTTACATTTATGGTAAAATCAGCATAGAAAAAACAGGAGGCGCAAAAGATTTGATAGACCTTACCAGAACAGAAATGCTGATCGGGCAAGCAGGAATTTCCAGGCTTAAAAAGTCGCGCGTGGCCGTGTTCGGGATTGGAGGCGTGGGCTCTTATACCTGCGAGGCGCTTGCAAGAAGCGGCATAGGCGCGCTGCTTTTGGTGGACAGCGATACAATTGCCCCAAGTAATCTAAACCGTCAGCTGATTGCAACCTGCAAAACCATTGGCTGTACAAAGGTGGATGTAATGCGGGAACGCATCCTGTCTATCAATCCAAACGCCGCCGTTTCAACCTTCCCCATATTTTACACTGCAGAAAATGCAGATTCCATAGATCTCTCCACCTGTGACTATATTGTCGATGCAATCGACACCGTTTCTTCCAAGCTTGTACTGATCAAAAGGGCGAAACAACTGGGTGTTTCCATCATCAGCAGCATGGGCACGGGCAACAAGCTGGATCCATCCATGTTTGAAATCACAGATCTTTCCAAAACATCTGTATGCCCGCTTGCACGCGTCATGCGCCGCGAGCTGAAAAAAGAAGGGATTGCTCATCTGAAAGTTTTGTATTCCAAAGAACCTCCAAAAACGCCTCTTTTTCAAAACGGCACAGCAAACGGGCCTGCTGTGCGCAGGCAAACGCCGGGCAGTATAGCCTTTGTTCCCTCCGTGGCCGGACTGATGATTGCCGGCGAGGTGGTCAGAGACCTGATCCAGCCGCTATAGTAAAAGAGCGCATGCCGGCTTTACCTGGCTGCGTTTTTCATTGTCTGCGCATATTTACATCTGTTGCTTTTCTTTGCACAAACTGAAATATATTGAAACTAAAACAAAATTTTAGCACAAAGAAGGAGGAGTTCCCATGAAAACCATTCAGATTGCGCCGGGGCTTACGGGCTCCTGCATCGCTATGGGCTGCATGCGCATTGGTACGCTTTCCGTTGATCAGGTGGAGCATTTGATTGACGCCGCCATGGAAAGCGGCATTTCTTTTTTTGACCATGCAGATATTTATGCCGAAGGAAGATCGGAAGAAATTTTCGGCCAGGCACTGCAGCGCCGCCCCGGCACCCGGAAAAAAATAATTCTGCAAACAAAATGCGGCATTTGTAACGGCTATTATGATTTTTCCGCAAAACATATTGCGGCTTCTGTAGATGGCAGCCTGAAAAGACTGCAGACAGACTATTTAGATGTGCTGTTGCTGCACCGGCCCGACGCACTGATGGAGCCTGAAGAAGTCGCGCAGGCGTTTGAAAAACTGCATAAAGACGGCAAGGTACGCTATTTTGGCGTAAGCAACCAAAACCCCATGCAAATAGAGCTTTTAAAAAAGGCTGTTACACAGCCGCTGGTTATTAACCAGCTGCAATTTGGCGTTATGCATACCGGTATGATTGACAGCGGTTTCCATGTAAATATGGCGGATCCGGCCTCTGTGATGCACGACGGCTCTGTTTTGGAATACTGCCGCCTGCATGACATCACCCTGCAGGCATGGTCGCCCTTTCAATATGGCTTTTTTGAAGGCGTATTTTTAGACAATGCAAAATTCCCACAGCTCAATGCCTGCATTGCAAAAACAGCGCAAAAATACGGCGTTACAAACAGCGCCATAGCCACCGCATGGATTTTACGCCATCCCGCGAAAACGCAGGTCGTAACAGGTACGACCTGCGCGCAGCGCCTTTTGCAAATTTCCAAGGGTGCAGACATTACGCTGACCAGAGAAGAATGGTATGAAATATACCGCGCTGCGGGGAATGCGCTTCCCTAAATTTTTGTATAAATCAAAGCCGCGCAGGCCTTATTCCCCTGCGCGGCTTTTTTCTTTATTTTTCTTGACGCCTTCCGCATAATGCTTTTTCAGCTTTTCAAAGCTTTCACAGCTGATAACATGCTCAATGCGGCAGGCATCTTCTTTTGCCGTACTTTCTGTAACACCAAGCGCGATCAGGCAATCTGACAAAACGCGGTGGCGTTCATACACCCGCTGCGCTTCGGCCATTCCGCTGTCTGTCAACTCTATATACCCTTCCGCATCTCTGCGGATATAGCCGTTTTCCTGCAGCTTTTTCATCGCCACACTTACGCTGGGCTTTGTAAAGGACAACGCGTTGGCTATATCGATTGCGCGCACCAGACCATTTTTTTGCTTTAAAACGAGGATCGTTTCCAAATAGTTTTCAGCGGATTCCTGCATTTTCATAACGTTCCCTCATCTGCTTTTTTTCCTTGTTCGTATTGTACCATACTGCGCTGCTTTTTACAACAGTAAAACGGGCAGGGTGCAGTTCAGAACCCCACCTGCCCGTTTGTTATTAAATTTTATGCCTGTACCTGTAAAAACTGTTCCTGCATATAATTGTAAACGTCATCCGGCAGATTTGAAAAATAGTAGCACTTATCCAGATATTCCTGCGGCGGATAAATCAGTTCGTTATTTTTTAAATCCTCATCCAGCAAATCGTAAGCCGCCTGGTTCGGTGTGGAATACCCAATATATTCCGCGTTTGCCTTGGCTACCTCCGCCTCCAGCATAAAGTTGATAAACTTTTCAGCCAGCTCCTTGTTTTTGCTCGTTTTGGGGATGCACATGGAGTCAATAAATAAATTTGAGCCTTCCTCCGGCAGCACATAGTCCAGTGCCTCGTTATTTTCCATCATCATGGCAATATCCCCTGCATAATAGGGCGCAAGCGCGGCCTGGTCGCCCTCCATTTCTGTAAAGACCTGATCCATCACATATTTTTTCAACAGCGGCTTTTGTTCCTTTAAATAGGCCGTCGCCGTGTCTACGTCCTCTTTTGTCACTATGCTTGGATCAATTCCCTTAAGCTTCATGGCAATCGCCATGGCGTCTCTGGAATTGTTAAACATCAGCATGTTTCCCTTATAGCTTTCATCCCACAGCACGTCAAAGCTGTCCGGCTTTTCCTCAACCATCTCCGTATTATAAACAAGCGCTACAACGCCCCAGGAATACGGCACGCTGTATTTATTTTCCTTGTCAAAATCCAAATTTTTATATTCGTCCATAATATTTTCATAGTTAGGGATGTTATCAAAATTAATCTCTTCCAGCATATCCTCTTCAATCAGCTTATGAATCATATAATCAGAAGGTATAATCACATCGTAAGAAGAGCCGCTGTTTTTCAGTATATTATACATTTCCTCGTTGGTTTCATAATTGGTATAATTTACTTTAATTCCATACTGTTGCTCAAATTCGGCAATCACGTCCATAGAGCCGTCTTCACCGTTTGAAATGTACTCGCCCCAGTTATAAACGTTGATTTCCCCCGCCTGCCCCTCTGAAGAGCAAGATGCAAGCAGCGCAACCCCGCTTATAAGCAGCATACAAAGTACCACACACAAAACTTTTTTCATTTTCAAGATTCCTCCTTTTATTCTACCGGCGTACAGTGCATAATCCGCACCGCCGGGTAATAACGCATAAAACATTATCTAAGATATCCGTTACCGGCCAGCCGCAGCCTTTTCCGCCTTACGGTCACGAATATTGACAAAAATTAAAATTGCAAGCGTAACCACAAATAAAAGCGTAGACAGCGCGTTGATCGTGGGCGATATCCTTCTTCTGAGCATCGTATATATTTCGATCGGCAGTGTCTGAAATTGGGGGCCTCTTGTAAAATACGTAATGACAAAATCATCCAGTGAGTACGTAAAGGACATCAAAAATCCGGAAAGCACGCCCGGCAGGATCTCCGGCATGACTGCCTTAAAAAAGGCCTGCCGCTGATTGCAGCCCAAATCCAAAGCAGCTTCGTACACATTGCGGTCCATCTGGCGCAGCTTGGGCATGACATTCAAAATAACATACGGCGTACAAAAGCTGATATGCGCCAAAAGAACCGTTGCAAAGCCCATTTCAAAACCCATCAGCCCGCCAAGAAACGCAAACAGCAGCATGAACGAAACACCCGTGACAATTTCCGGATTGATAATTGGGATATTAGACACGTTTGTCACCAGTGTTTTTTTGATACCCCTGTAATTATAAAAACCGATCGCCGCAGACGTCCCAAGCACGGTTGCAATAACCGCCGCTAAAACGGCAATAATCAGCGTATTGTACAAAGACGTCATAATCGCCGAATTTTGGAACAGCTCTGTATACCATTTAAGCGTAAAGCCCTTCCATACAGAGGTTTTTCCGTCGTTAAAGGAATACAAAATCAAAACGGCAATGGGCAAATACAAAAAAACCATGACAAGGCCGACATAGATTTTGGAAGATATTCTTTTCATACGACAGCCTCCTCGTCCCCAAAGCGGTTCATGATAAGCAAAAAGATCAGAATAATCACCATCAGCGCCAGCGACAGGGCCGATCCCACGTTTTTATCGCGCTGAAAAATGTTTTCTATCACATCCCCGATCATTTTATCGTTTGTGCCTCCCAGGTACTGCGAAACCAAAAAGGTGCTGGCAGATGGAACAAACACCATTGTAATACCGGATATAATCCCGGGTATGCTCAATGGAAAAATAATCTTTGAAAAGACCCTATATCTATTGGATCCCAGGTCCTGCGCCGCTTCGACCAAACTGTTATCAATTTTCATCATAACAGTATAAATAGGCAACACCATAAACGGCAGAAAATTATACACCATACCCAGTATCACCGCGCCGCTATTGCCGATGAGCGCCACATCCAGACCTAAAAGCTTAACCGCCAGATCAATCAGCCCGTCGTTTTGCAAAAGCAGTACCCAAGCGTAAATACGCAAAATAAAATTCATCCACATGGGCAGCATCAAAAGCATAACCAGCAGCTTTTGCGCGCTCTTTTTTGCCCTTGCAATGATATAACTCAGCGGATAGGCGATCACCAGGCAAATTGCCGTCGCCGCAAGCGCAATCCATAGCGACCGCACAAAAACATCCGTATAATACAGACTGTCAAGAAACGGCTGCAGGGAAACGGCACCGCTTTGATCGGTAAAGGCATAATATACCACCATCGCAAGCGGGATGATTGTAAAAATGAGCATCCACAGCAAGTATGGATAGGAAGGCGCCTTGGATTTCAACTTGCTTCCACCTCCCCGCCGTCCGCACCGGCACAGATATGAAACACAGCGTCCTCAAAACGGAAGCTGATCTGCACATAGGTCGCGATCTGCTCGTCAATGTCGCTGGACATCAGCCATTTTCTTTCGTCCGTTTCTATAATGATTTCATTGTGCTCGCCCTTATAAATAACAGACTCTATATAGCCCTCCAGCGCTCCGCTGCCGTCGCCGGCAATATACACGCCGCTTGGCGGAAGCGTTACATCCAAAAGCGTCCCCTGTGGGAAGCAGTGGTGTTCCACCGTTACGCTTTTTCCTTCTATCTCTATGGACATAGAATCGCTTTCCGGGTCGCTTTCCAAAACCCGCGCCCGGAAAAGATTGTTCTGCGTGGGAAAAAGCTTTTCCATAATATGAATGTTATCCGGCACTACATCCATGCCTACGGCCTGTCCCACATCCACGCTTTTTGTGTTGTGGATCAGCCAGGTACAGCCGTTGCATACGACTGTCATCTCATAATGTACACCCTTAAAAACGGTGTCGGTCACCATACCGGTCAGTTTTCCTTCCCCGGGCGGCACAATTTCCACATCCTCCGGACGGATGACAACGTCCACCGGCCTGTTTTTTCCAAAGCCCGCATCAATACACGGAAACTGGACACCCAAAATGGTAACTTTGTAATCTTCATCCATAATCCCGTTTAAAATATTCGCTTCACCAATAAAATCCGCTACAAAGGCGTTGGCAGGCTCGTTATATATATCAATCGGCGCCCCAATCTGTTCGATCTTCCCGTTGTTCATTACAACAACCGTGTCGGACATGGTCAGCGCTTCCTCCTGGTCGTGCGTTACATATACAAATGTTGTTTGCAGCTTTTGTTGTAGATTTTTCAGTTCTATCTGCATATCTTTGCGCAGCTTTAAATCCAGCGCGCCCAAAGGTTCGTCCAGCAAAAGAATCTTAGGCTCGCACACAAGCGCGCGCGCAATTGCCACGCGCTGCTGCTGCCCACCCGAAAGCTTGGTTACAGGCCGCTTTTCATACCCCTTTAAATCTACAATTGCCAGCATTTTCTTGACCTTTTCTTTTATTTCCGCCTCCGGCAGCTTTTTCAGGCGCAGGCCAAACGCCACATTTTCAAAAACATTTAAATGTGGGAACAACGCATATTTTTGAAATACTGTATTCACATTGCGCTTATGCGGCGGTACTTTGTTGATCTTTTTTCCGTCAAACATAATATCGCCCCGGTCAGGCTCCAAAAAGCCTCCGATCAGGCGCAGCGTTGTGGTTTTTCCACAGCCGGAAGGGCCGAGCAGCGTGACAAATTCTTTGTCCCTGATGTCAAGATTGATCCCATTGAGGATCACTTCCCCGTCAAAGGTCACGTAAATATCTCTTAAAGATACCACGGTATTTTGACACATATTCCCACCCCCAAACAAAATAAAAGAAAGGAGTGCATGTCCATACGCACAATGTATGCAATCATCTCCAAGTTAAAAGTATATGTACTTTTTGTCAATTTGTCAATTATTCAACAAAAATAAATCCAGGCCTGCAGGGCCGGTCCGGATATTGCAGAACAATTTATAAAACCTGTATTTTTCGCATTGCTCTTTTCTGTAAAATATCGTATGATAAAGTTAGAAAATCGCAAGTCCGTAAAGGGGGATTGTTTATGAAAAAAGTTTTTTCTGTATTGCTTTCGCTTCTGCTCTGCTTTATAAGCATTTTTTCCGTCAGCGCTTTGCAGACAGATGCCGCCGGCTCCTTTTTTCTGTCGGGCTTTCTTGAAACGCTTCTGGAAAAAGACCCGTCCGACGTTGCCCAAACCTACCGGGACTATGAGCGTGCCGTACAGGCTTATGAGCAAAGCACCGGTGTTACACAGCCAGACCCCGTTATAGAAGTCGAAACTCTTTTATTTGCAACGCCGCAAACCGTTACCCTGTACCCGGGTGAGCGCTTTTCCCTGTCCGTTACAATTCTGCCTGAAAACGCAACCGACAAAACCGTTACTTTCCAAAGCAGCGACGATGCCGTCGCGCAGGTAACGCCAGACGGCGTTGTCATCGCCGGAGCAGCAGGGCAGGCCCAAATTACCGTACAAAGTGCAAACGGAAAAACGGCTGCCTGCACGGTGTCTGTTGTCACACAGGCAACAGGCGTTTCCTTCAAATCTTCCGCCTATACCTTTGGTATAGGGGAGCGCGCAACCATGGCCACTGTGGTAACGCCAGCCGGCGCATATAAAGGGGACCTGCAGTTTACCTCTTCTGATCCCACTGTGGCAGCCATTGACCAAAAAGGTGTTTTGACCGCACTGAAAACAGGCACATCTGTTATTACCGTACAGACGCACAGCGGCAAAAAAGACACCTGCGCGATCACTGTTAAAAACGCGCCTTCTGCGCTCAAGCTCAACTACACATCCAAAACATTATATATTGGGGAACAAATTGATCTAAACTCCTCTGTCAACAGCGGTGCCGGCGCATGTATACGCCGCTTCAGTTCCAGCAACCCATCTGTTGCAACGGTCGACAGCGCCGGCGTAGTGACCGTTAAAAAACGTGGAAGCGTAACGATCACATGTAAAACTTATAACGGCCTGACCGCCACGTGTACCATTACGTCGCGTATTGTAAAATATTCCCAGGCCTATACTTCCGCACAGGTCTATAAGGACCTGCAGTATCTTGAACAGAATTTTCCGGATTTAATCGATGTTTCCTCCATTGGCAGGAGCGTAAAGGGAAAGGATATTCCGCTGCTTACGCTTGGAACCGGCAGTAAAAAGGCACTGATTACAGCCGGTATCCATGCAAGGGAGCATCTGACAATTTCCTTTACCATGGCTTGTATTGAAAACTACGCAGCTGCTTATTATACAAGCAGTGGATATTACTTTGATTATAATATGCGGAAGCTTTTACAGGATTACACGCTCTATATTGTACCGGTTATGAACCCGGACGGATTGGACATTGTAACCGCCTATGAGGGCGTGCTTTACAGTTACCCCGCTCTTTCTTCCGAGCGCATGGAATTTAAATCCAATGCAAACGGCGTAAACCTCAACCGCAACTTCCCGTTTTATTGGGGCAGCATTACAAACGGCAGGATCGGCACAAGAACAACAATTGACCAAAAATACAAAGGCCCATCTGCTGCAAGCGAACCGGAAACCAAAGCGGTAATGAACCTGTGTGCCAAGCAAAACTTCCGCTGGATGTTTTCGATGCATTTAAGAGGAAACTGCATTTATTGGAACGACGTGGCAAACGGGGACGTTCCAGGTGATTATATTTTGGCAAACAAGCTTGCCGCCAACTGCGGCTATTATTTAATTGGAAGAAGCTACGATGTCGACGACTACGGCGGTGGTTTTGAAAACTGGTTCCGTTACCAGTACAACCGGCCCGGCTTGTGTATTGAGCTGGTTCCGGCGAGCACGCCTTCCCCTACAGACAATTCTTACTATAATCGCAATTTTATGACGGCAACCAATTGGGAGCAAACCAGGTTTACCTTTATACAGGGCATGCTCACATAATTTTTTCAGACAAAAACTTCGCTGTATTCTCCACTTTTTAACAATATGTAAATTGCCGCTGTTCTTCTTTACTAATCTTGCAAAAAATGCTATAATCTGTGTACATTCAAAATAAAAAATCTGCATATTCTTATAGAAAGGATGGCCAAATATGACCCTATGCCCCAAATGCAACCACGAATACGACGAAAAGCTTGGTAAATGTCCTGTATGCGGCTACAACCCGCAACAAGAAGTAGAGCTGTTGCTGGAAGAAGCAAAATCACATTATAATCAGGGGGAAAATTCCCCGTCTTATCACGACGGCTTTGATGGCGGATCTGACAGCACGCCGCAGGCTACAGACAATATGCCGTCTGTACAGGATCCCTATCATGATGACTTTGACAATCCTGTCAAAGAAGAAGAAAATGAGCCTCCGCTTCCGGAAAAGTTGCAGGAATATAACGTAGATGTGCGTAAGGCATACGATAAAAAGAAACGGCTGCCGCTTGGCGTAAAAATTGTGATCGCAATTGTTGTGATCCTGGCTGTTTTGATCGGTGCAATGTTTCTTTTTGGCGTTATAAAGGTTGAAGATGGAAATGTAGTTTTCCACCCGGAAAGCATACCCGGTATAACAACACAAGAAACGAACCCTAGCGACACATCCTCTTCCGGACAACCGCCTACAAACGCGCAGGGAGGAACCAGCACCGGTACAAATCCTGCCGGCGGCGGTACGTCGTCTGCTTCGTCTTCAAGTGAAGAGAGCGAAAATACATCCGCAGGACCAGACGGGTCCTCTTCCACAAGCAATTCTTCCAACAGTCCGGCGTCTTCGGGATCCTCTTCCGCTTCCTCCGATACTCCTTCCTCCTCGCCGGCGCAGGGAAGTTCCGGTGCAACCTCCTCTCCCGTCGTTACCATCAACGGAGAAACCTTCCATGTGGGCGATGTCGTTACATATACAGTCTATCTGGGCAACATCAACCCCCTCGTGTGCGGTGTGCAGGCAGTGATTCATTATGATTCCAGCCTGCTTAAGGTTAACCCGTCTTCGCTTTCGTTTCCAAATCTTTCGGGCGTCGTCTCAAATACCGATATAGACGACGCAATCTATTTCAACTGCAGCAATCCTGATGGTTTTGAATTTGCACAGGAACATCCTCTGGTAAGCGTAACATTTACCATTCAGGAGGCGGCTTCCACCGCATGCGATATTGATTTTGAACTTGAAACGCTCATTGATTTTGACAGTAGGCCATTGGAAGGCGACCTGCGCCAGAGCGTTACAAAAGCATAACTTTATCTAAAAACATTCCGGCCCCATAAACCATTTGGCCGGAATGTTTTTTGTCCTGAACAGATCATTCTGTCATAAATAAAATCCCCAGCGTATTGGGGCCACAGTGGGAAGAGATCGTGCAGCTTGCCCTTGTAACAAAAATTTCTTTAAAATACCGCTTGCTTTCCAAAAGCGCCTGCACCATTTGCTCCCGTTCTTTGGAAATTCCGGAATGCGTAATAAAAATATGGTCCTTTTTTATATGCGCATATTGCGTAAGCTTATCTTCCACATAGTTTTGCAACACTTTTTCAAGCTTGCCTCTGTACTTTTTCCCAACGCCCATGCTTCCCCCGTTTTGGTTATCCACTTCTATACAAGGCTTTAAGTTTAACAAATTTGCTCCCAGCATTGTAATGGTAGAGCAACGCCCCCCGGCACGCATAAAATCCAACCTGTCTATAATAAAACTGGCATGGCTTTTTGCCGTTGCCGACCGAACATATTCGGCAGTCTGCGCCGCGTTCATCCCTTTTTGTATACATTGCGCCGCTTCAATGGCCAACAGTCCGGTTCCTGTGGAGAGGTTGCAGGAATCTACCGGAAACACATGCCCCAGCTCCCTGGCTGCCGCCAGGCAATTTTGATGCGATGTGGAAAGCGCGCTGCCTATATTGATATGCACAACATCATACCCCTGTGCAACAAACGGCCTGAAAAAATTTGCATACTCTTCCATATTGACAGCCGAAGTCTTGGGCAGCTCTCCCGTTTGATAAAAATGCTCATAAATTTGATCCGGCATAATATCCACGCTGTCATCATAGCTTTTTCCGCCCAACACAATATGCAGCGGAAAGGTTTGTACTTTATACCTTTCTTTAAGCTCCGCGCTTAGATCACAGGTGCTGTCAGCGGTAAGCAAAACCTTTCTGTTCAAAAATGATTCCTCCTTAAAAAATAACAATAATGTTTTTGTGACAATATGTTCTATTTCAATAACAGTATAATAGGATTATAAAAAAAATCTTTGGCAAATGCAATAAAAAATCAAAAGTAAAGGACGGATTTATACTATGATTGCAAAATATACGTTTGGCGCGCCTATAGAAACAACCGCCGTTGTTGGGAAATATATGTCCACACAAGATCCAATGCCCTTTTTCAGCCTGGACAAGCCCACAGAAAAAACACTTTCCTTCCGCTATAAAATGCATCGCACCGATATTGTATACGGGCTGGGACAGGCTGTTCGCGGCATCAATAAGCGCGGCTGGAAATATGAAAGTTACTGTACGGATGATCCAAACCATACAGAAACAAAAAACGCTTTATACGGTGCGCACAATTTTCTTTTAATAAGCGGCAGCCATACATTGTTTGGCGCTTTTTTTGATACGCCCTCGCGCATTGCCTTTGATATAGGCTATACAAAGCAGGACCTGCTTTGTATCACAAGCAGCCAGCCCGACCTTGCGCTTTATATTTTGACAGGAACAACGGAGGAAGAAATTGTCGGAGCGTTCCGGCAGCTTGTTGGAAAAAGCTATGTCCCACCGCGCTGGGCGTTTGGGTTCCAACAAAGCCGGTGGGGGTATCAAAACGCACAGGATATAGAGGCCGTGGCCGCCGGCTACCAAGCATCCGGCATCCCTTTAGATGCAATTTATTTGGATATAGATTATATGGAGCGCTATAAAAATTTTACTGTTGATCAAAAAAAATTCCCTGACTTTCAGCAATTTACAGAAAAAATGAAGAAAAACGGTATTCACCTTGTCCCCATTATAGACGCTGCGGTAAAAATAGAAGAAGGGTATGACGTATATGAAGAGGGGATAAAAAACGGATATTTTTGCAAAGATGAAAACGGGGAAAATTTTGAAGCCGGCGTATGGCCCGGGAAAACCTGTTTTCCTGATTTTCTCAACAGCCGTGCGCGCTGCTGGTTTGGAGATAAATACAAGCGGCTTTTAGACTGTGGGATTGAAGGCTTTTGGAACGATATGAACGAGCCGGCCATATTTTACTCAAAAAAGGGTCTGGAAAACGCTTGGAAATCCATAGAGCAGTACAGGGGACAAAATATAGGGATCGATACATTTTTTTCTATGCGCGACGTTTTCCAGCAGCTTTCCAACAACCCGGAAGATTACAAGCGCTTTTACCATACTATGGATGATAACACAGTGGTATGTCACGATAAGGTCCACAACTTGTATGGGTATTACATGACAAAAAGCGCTGCCCAGGCGTTTGATGCGTTGTGTCCAGACAAGCGTATCCTGCTGTTTTCCCGTGCCTCTTATATTGGTATGCACCGTTACGGCGGCATCTGGACCGGCGACAACCATTCCTGGTGGTCGCATCTGCTGCTCAATATCAAAATGATGCCTTCATTAAATATGTGCGGCTTTCTTTATACCGGCGCCGACGTCGGCGGCTTTGGCGAAAATGTGACCAGGGATCTTTTACTGCGCTGGCTTGCTTTTGCTGTTTTCACACCGCTTATGCGCAACCATTCTGCACTTGGCACAAGGGAGCAGGAATGCTACCGCTTTGAAAACACAGAAGATTTCCGCCATATTATTGCGCTGCGGTATAGGCTGATCCCCTATCTTTACAGCGAATATATGAAGGCCGTACAAAACGACGGTATGCTTTTTAAACCGCTTTCTTTTGTATACCGTGACGACCCAATGGCCAAAACAGTGGAAGATCAGCTTTTGGTAGGCGACAGCATTATGGTTGCTCCTGTTTATACGCAAAACGCACAGGGAAGGTATGTTTATCTGCCGGAAGATATGCTCTATATAAACTTTCAAACAGAGGAGCAATACACCTGCACACCGCTTACAAAGGGCGTGCATTATATTTCTGTTGCTCTCAACGAGGTACCTCTGTTTCTTCGGAAAGACCGTATTTTGCCGCTGTGTAAAAGCGCGCGCTGCACCGATCTGCTTAACTTAAACCATCTGGAGCTGCTTTATTATACAAACAGCCGTGCCGCTTATACACTGTATGAAGACGACGGCATTTCCAAGCGGCAAAACGGGAAAATATTGATTTTGACCGTAACAAAGAAAAACGGAGGTTATACAGCTGCATGTGAGGATGTGGAAAAGACGCTTTCCCTGGGGAGGATTAGCTATGCATGAAAAGCAAAATAAAAAAATATATACCTTGGGGGAAGAAATTTTCAACGCAGTTTCCCACGGAACCGGCAGCCTTCTTTCCATTGCCGGCACTGTCATTTTAATTGTTTTTTCCGCTATCTATAACGATGTCTGGGCAGTTGTCAGCAGTTGCATCTATGGCGCTTCTCTGATCATTCTATATACGATGTCCACCTTGTACCATGCGATCACCAACCAAAAGGCAAAACGCTTTTTCCGTATTATGGACCACAACACCATTTTCTTTTTGATTGCCGGCACCTATACGCCGCTAACGCTTGTCTGTCTGCGCGGTACACTGGGGTGGATTTTGTTCGGTGTTGTTTGGGGTGCCGCTATCATTGGGATCGTATTAAATTCCATTGATCTGGAGCGTTTTCGAAAACCCTCTGTCGCCTGTTACATTGCCATGGGGTGGGTTATTATCTTTGCCATTAAACCTTTGATGGATTCTATTCCCCCAGTCTCTTTGCTTTTCCTGTTGCTTGGAGGCGTTTTTTACACCGTGGGTGTTATCTTCTATGCAATTAAAAAAATCAAGTATTTTCACTCCATCTGGCATTTATTCACCATAGCAGGCAGCGTTTTTCATTATTTTTCCATTTTGCTTGCGATCATTGGATAAACCATAGTTTGAAAAATTCATATAAAAACAACAACAGGGCCCGGTGCAAATGCTTGCACCGGACCCTGTTTTGCATTTTCTATTTATGCTATAATTTCGCCGTCCGTCGTTCCTGCAAGTCCCGCCGCATTGGCCTCGTCTGTATCGACATGCATAGCGGGTGCAAACTTTTCGCTTACCCGCACCACTACATCGCCAAATATCAGCTTTCTTCCCTGGTTACCTACAGATACAGAAACAATCTGCTTATCATGCAGGCCAAACTGCTTTGCGCTTTCCGGCGTCAAGTGGATATGCCTTTTTGCAACAATCACGCCGCAGTCTATTTCTATTTCCCCTGCGGGGCCCACCAGCTTACAGCCCGGCGTACCGGCAATATCACCCGATTCCCGCACAGGCGCTGCAATACCAAGCTTCCTTGCATCTGTAAACGCTACCTCTACCTGCGTTGCGCGTCTGACCGGTCCAAGTATGGACATGGTAATATCGCCCCTTGGGCCTACCACCTTCACCTTTTCCACACAGGCAAACTGCCCAGGCTGGGAAAGATCCTTTTTATTTGTCAATTTTGCACCCTGTCCAAAAAGCGCCTCCAGCGCTTCCTGCGACACATGCAGATGCCTTGCTGATGTTTCAACCATAATTTTCATAAATTGTACCACCGTTCTTTTGCAATATTCCTACTTTTGCTGTGCGGGAAGCATTCTATACCCCGCACCCATTTTTTACACCCCCTATTTTACAACTGTTTGCATGCAATTGCAAGTTTTAGCGCAAATATTTTGCGTCGCGGGTACATCTATGCTATAATAAGCGCATAAAGTGCAATTTTGTAAGGGAGGCTTACAACTATGTATGATTCCTGGGACAAGCTGGAGCTTGATTGTCTGTGTTGTGAAAAATGCAACCTGTGTAAAACACGCACAAATGTTGTATTTGGCGTTGGTAATAAAGAGGCCGAGGTTTTATTCATTGGCGAAGGACCCGGCCAAAACGAAGATTTACAGGGGGAGCCCTTTGTCGGCAGAGGCGGACAGCTGCTGGATAAAATGCTGACAGCTATAGATTTAGACAGAAAGAAAAATATTTACATTGCCAATATTGTAAAGTGCCGCCCACCCAAAAACCGCGACCCTCTTCCAGAAGAACAGGAGCAATGCATAGACTGGCTGAAAAACCAGGTCCATTTGATTCGCCCCAAAATTATTGTATGCTTAGGAAGAATTGCCGCTATGAAAATCATCAAACCAGATATAAAAATCACAAAGGAGCACGGGATTTTTTTTGAAAAAAACGGTGTTTCTATGGTGGCTACCCTGCATCCGGCAGCTTTATTGCGCAATCCACGGCAAAAACCCGAAGCCTTTGAGGATTTCTTAAAGCTCAGGGATAAAATTCGTGAAATTTGTATACACACCTATGGTGCAACATCCTTATGACCTTTATAGCCCGGTCTGCGCAACATAT
Source organism: uncultured Oscillospiraceae bacterium (assembly GCA_900541565.1). GTDB lineage: Bacteria > Bacillota > Clostridia > Oscillospirales > Acutalibacteraceae > Scatavimonas > Scatavimonas merdipullorum. The sequence continues at coordinate 34,006 of UQKB01000001.1, read as the reverse complement.
AAAAAATACGGCTGCACAAAAAAGCCCTCCCAAAATTGGGAGGGCTTTTATCTGTTTAGATGTACCTTATTCTGCAGTCGTCTTCTTTTTCGCTGCAATTACAGCTACGCCAAGCGCTGCTACAAGAACTACAGCCAATACAACATAAGGTGTGGAATCACCTGTTGAGGTTGCACCGGAGCTTGTGCCGGAAGCTGTGCTGCTTGTGCCGGAAGCTGTGCTGCCGCCGCTGCTTGTTGTGTCAGCGTCCCCGCCGCTTGTTGTGTCAGAAGCGTTAGAATCGGTAGATTCGATCCCCAGCTGCTGTTCAAGCTCGGCAACCAATTCGGCAGTTGCAATATCCGGATAGTTTGTTTTAAACGCTTCCAGAACCTGGTTTGCATCTTCACCCGGAGCTAAAACTTCGCCAACAACGGAGCCAATGCTCGTAATTGCAAAGTGCGGGCCGTAATCTGTGCTGTTGTTCTGCCAGGTTGCCCTTGCAGCCGACTTATTGGAATCCATCGGGTTTTCGATCGTCGTGTTCGGATCGATCAAAATGGTATCGCCAATGCACGGATCGCCAAAGGTGAGGTCATAGGTCTGCATACCGGTGTCGATGCTGATAATGATCATATTCCAGTTGCCGGAAGGAATTTCATAGCTGTACTTGTTGCCTTCCACCTGTTCCATTTTTTCATTCTTTGTCTGCCATGCATACAGTTCGTCTGCACCGTTTTCCCAAACATGGCAATAAACTGCTTTGGCAGCCTTTGCCCATGTGTCGGGAAGTTCAGCATAAATTGTACCGCCGCCAAAGGCAGACGCGCTGATACCGGCAATGCAGAACATGGAAACAACCATCACTGCAACCAGTATAACGCTAAACACTTTCTTGGACATTTTTGTCTCCTCCTTAAATAAAAAACATTTTCATCCGAAGCTTTTATAACTCCAGTACTGTAATTATACATCATGCAAAATAAAACTTCAACCATTTTTGAAATTTTTTTATATTTTATTGCCCCAAAACATTTTATCCAGCAGCAAGTGCAATGGCTTTTTAACGCAATAAATACAAGACCCCCGCCAAAAAGTAACTTTAAATAACTGAAAGCCGGCTTTTTCACCCTGCAGCCGTATGGCTGTCCGGTATGCACACTGCCGTATAAAAATCCCGTTCGGACACATAAAGCATCCGAACGGGATTACATAACCATTTTAACTAAAAGGTCTGTTCAAACAGGTAATGCTTAAACCTGCTCTTTTCTCTTGCGCGCAATCACAACTACGCCAGCTGCCGCTACAAGAACGGTTGCAAGAACCACAAACATTACGATATCCTGCGCCGTATTGACTGTACCGGGCGCCTTACCGTCTGTTGTTGTAGAAGCACCGCCTGTTGTTGTTGCAGGCTCTGTTTCCATCACAGAAGATGTGCCAGGTTCTACCGGCGTTACATTTGCCGCATCATTTCTGATATAGGTATAATCCATATCAAAATACGGGTTCTGTGTATAGCCGTCTTCTGTATACTGAACTTCACCGTCAATGGTAAACGGTTCGGTCGTCTGCGCACCTGTCAGGGGGTTAAAGAAGACCTGTGTGGTCTTATGCAAACGGTTGACAATACCTGTCAACTGATTTTCTTCTTCCGTAACCTCACCTGTAAGGACAGTCATCGTACCGCAGAGATCCGCAGCTTCCAGATCATTTAAGATCGGGTCGTCTGTATTGATATCCACCGTCTGGTATGCAATATCCTGCTTGGACTCGTCATAATCCTCATCTGTTGGCAATCCTTTGTCAACACCGTTGTTCCAAAGGATAAACGGTACATAGGAAGGTGCAATCGCATAATAAATGTTGCCGTATGCCGCAGCCAATTCTGCTTCTGCAGCTGCAAGCTCTTCTTCCGTTGCATCCGGATTTTCATCCTTGAATTTTTCAATCATCGTGGGCAGCAACTGTGTGGCGGGCACACCAGGCCATTCGCCGTTGTTTTCTGTCCCATTATACCAGTAGAAGCCAATTTCATAGCCTTCTTCTTTCTTGTCTGCATTTGCAAGCCATTCGTCCGGTGCTTCAAAATAGAAAACCTTGTAATAGCCGTCCCAATCGGGATGTGCTTCGTCGCCCGGCTGACCGTTGTTTGCCATCATTCTCTCAGGCATTCTTACCTTATAAGGGGAAGGGATACCTCTTGTACGGCCATATTCATCGGTCGGAGAATCTGTCGGAGCGGTATCAGTCGGATCGGTCGGTTCCGGTGTATCGGTCGGATTGGTCGGCTCCGGTGTATCGGTGGGGTTGGTCGGTTCCGGCGTATCAGTCGGGTTGGTCGGCTCCGGCGTGTCGGTGGGGTTGGTCGGCACATCGCTGGGCTCCGTACCAGTGGGCAGTGTGGGCAGTTCTGCAAAAATTGTCTCCAGCTGCGCTGTCAAAGCTGCCAAAGTTTCATCCGTCGCAAGCGTAGGATAGTTTGCAGCCCAGGCCGTTACAATGCTCTCAGGCGTCTCGCCGGGAAGCGGTGTCGTACCAACAATATTTCCAAGGCTTGTAATTGCAAGCTTCGGACCCTGTGTGGGGGAATTCCTCCACATTGCGACCTCTGCAGTCTTAGCAGAGTCCATGGGGTTTTCAATAACTTCCCCTGTCAGATAAATTTCATCGTTCATGCATTCAGGACCCATTGTGAGGTCGTAGGACTGGTTGTTCAAGCCTGCTTCAGGCTGTGCGCAGCTGACAATAATCAGGTTCCAGTCGCCACCCTCAACGGGAGCGTTGGCAATATCAAAATAGAACTGACGTGTATCGTCTACCTGCGTCATTTTTTCAGCCTGCGTCTGCCAGTCGGCATAATCTTCGCCGCCGTTTACCCAAATATGGGCATAAACGGAGGTCTTTAACCTGCCGGAACCGGTGTATTCAAGTTCGCCCCAGCTTTCAGGCAGCGTAAAATAAATCCTGCCGGTCGTGGAAGCACTGGCGCTGACGGCGCCTACACAGACCATTGCTACCAGCATAACAGCAATGAGCAGTATGCTAAGTACTTTCTTGGACATTTTTGTCTCCTCCTTAAAATTTGTTTCTAACTCCGAAGTACATGACTTCAGTGTAAATATTATACAACATTGATTTCAAAACTGCAATAACTTTTTAGTAATAAAAGTAAAGCGGCAAGGAATTATATGTTTTTAACAATTTTCTGTCGGAATTTTTCTCAATCCATACAAAAAGAAAAGCCAAAAAATCCCTTACAGCGTACCAAAAATCTCTTTTTCTGCCAGACAAGCCATGTTTATCAGGAAAACAGTTTTAACAGCTGCAAACAAAAAAGCCATCTGGCATCCGCAAACATTTACCGGCTCTCTTCGTCATTCTGCTGCGCGCTGCCGGGCGCCTCTTGCCGGAACTCCTCTCTTTGCTGTCCATCCGCCTGTTGCTCTACAGTACTTTCAGACGCATTGCCTGGCTCCATATCGAGGCTGCCAGCGTTTTTCTCCTGATCCATGGCGCCCGCATGCTGCGTCGCTGCATGGTTTTTACGCATCATAACAATAATCGCTACAGCCGCTATACATAAAACGACCACAGCGCCCGCTACCAAAATCCAGACATTCAGAGAGCCTTCCCCGGACTGGTCCTGTGCGGCCTGTTGTCTGGCCTGCTCAATTCTGGCATCAACATCCTGCGGGGCAACTACATCCGACAACGTGCCTTCTATTACATCATCCTCAAGTGTATAGCCATCGTTTTCAACAATCTGCGCAAGGTCCATATCATACAACTCAAGAACCTCGCTTGTAATATTTACAGAGGCTGGATCACCCTGAACTTTAAAAGAAACGGAAAAAATCATCCCATCCTCCGGTATTTCATAACCCGTTCCCGCATTGGCCGCATTAAATAAAATCTCATCTTCTATGCTATAGTTGCACACGGCGTCTTTAAATACCGGCAGGTTGACTGTATCCTCTTCAAGCGCCAAATGCGCCTGATCGTATTTTACAGAAACGTTGATTCCGGCAACCGTCTGATCCAGATCCTTTAAATAAAGAAGATACGTTACAATATCCCCTTCTTTTACAGACAGGTCGTTGACCTTGTACTCGGCGCTGTCCTGCGCTGCCGCCGGCACTGTAAAAAGCAAAAGCAGCATACATACGCTTAAAATAACGCTTATCTGTTTCCTCGTTTTTCTTTTTGCCATGCAAGCATCCTCCATCCATCCATGATTTCTTCGTTATTATAATATAAAGCCATTCAAAAAACAAGCCATTTATCACACAAGCAAACATAAAGCAACGCCCTCCGACCATGCCGGAGGGCGTTTGTTTAAGCGTTAAACGCTTTTATTTAGATTGTGAATTAGTCCTTCACTCTCTTGCGGGCAACAACTACAACGCCAGCAGCAAGCATAAGAACTGTTAAAAGCATAGCAACAGATGTGCTGTCGCCTGTTGCAACCTTGCCAGTTGTGCCGCCGCCTGTTGTCGTACCGCCGCCGGTTGTGCCACCGCCAGTTGTGCCGCCAGGTGTCTTCTCGGTAGAAGGCTCTGTTACAGGCTCATCACCGGACGGATCTGTCGGCTGATCGGACGGATTTGTCGGCTGATCGGACGGCTGTGTCGGCTGATCGGACGGATTTGTCGGCTGATCGGACGGATTTGTCGGCTGATCGGACGGCTGTGTCGGCTGATCAGACGGATTTGTCGGCTGTGCCGGTACATCCACATTCTGAATCATTTCATAATCGGTAATCGGGGTGTTGTCTTCGCCTTCAGGAGCCCATGCGAGGAACTCACGAAGATCCAGTGCAAGCGTTGTATCGCCTGTGCCGATTACTTCAAACTTAATGTTTTGAATCAGAACGCTGCCAGGTGCGGAGAAATCATATGCATCTTCCTCATCCGGCGTTGCAGCGTTAAAGTAGATGGCGGTTTCACCGTCATAGGGTTCAAAGTTCAAAACGGAGCTACCTGTTGCAGCGGCAATCGGAAGAGCATCCCTCTTGCTCATGTTCAGCGTTTCGTCTGTAAGCTTCAGGATTGTGCTGTCATAAGGAATCTTGAAGTTGATACCGGAAACGAGCTGTTCTGTCTGCATGGTTACGCCGAAAGTAATGATATCGCCAATCTTTACTTCTTTGCCGTTAACGGTTGTCTTTTCGGCCTCTGTAGGAGCAGTTGAGCCTTCAGACGGATCTGTTCCTGCTTCATATGTGACCGTATGAGAAACCATTTTAGAAATGTCTGTTTCGTTCTTATTGAAGGTGATTACAACGGTAGCGTTATCCTCTTCTACATCAAGCGTAACGTTGTCGTCCCCGTCTTCACCAGCACCATACCAGACTGTGCCGCCGTCTTCTGTAATCTTATAAATATAAGTGCCAAAAGCCACGCCTGTGTAAGTCTTTGTATAGATGCCGGAACCTTCTGCTGTTTCTGTCATCAGGTTTGCATCATCAGCAGGCTCCCAGTTAGAACCGCAAAGGTCAGAGGAGCCGGCCACTCTGTAAACATGCTCAATGTCTGTCAGCTTTGCATCTTCTGGATCTGTAACAGAAGAAACCTTCTGTGCAACCGGGTCAAAAAGAATTGTAATATCGGCCTCTTTGCCGGTATAGATAATCGCATTGTTTCCGGGGCCTGTAACGGGGCCTTCTTCATTGTAGGTCTCTTCATCCATGCCGTTTTTGCAAACTTTGTAAGCATAGTTGCCGGCCGGAATAGCCTCAAACGTAATCTCCCAATAGCCTGTTTCTTCGTTATAGGTCATCGGGTTATCAGATGCAACCCATTCAGAGCCTGTCAGCTCTTTAACACCAAATACGTTGTAGGTGGCGTCTGCATCATCTGTCGGGTCGGAAGCGTCTGTTGGGTCGGAAGCGTCCGTCGGGTCAGAAGCGTCTGTCGGGTCGGAAGCATCTGTCGGCTCAGAAGCATCTGTCGGAGCGTCTGTAGGTACGTCGCTGCCAGCAGTTACGGTAAGTGTAACTTTCTGAGTAGCTTCATCAAACAGAACTGTGAGCGTTGAGTTTGGCTCTGTAATCGTGTATTTTGCATCGTCTGCGCCAGGGCCAACCGGACCAACATCGGTAAAGTCGTCACAAGCATCCCACTCTGCGCTCTGTGCGTTCCTTACTTTAACACCGCCGCTTGCGCTAAGGCCAGTGTAAACCTTTGTCCATGTGCCGTCGCCATTGTCTGTCATAGGATCGCCGTTGAGCGGATCCCAGCCCTGGGGTGTTCCTACAACATAGTAGCTGTCGCCCTCAGCCGCTGAAAAGCTGACTGCTGACACTACGCACATGCTAGCAATCAATGTCAAAGTAAGGATAACACTGATTACTTTACTGTGTTTTTTGAACATTTTTAAAATCCTCCTTTTTTTTATGCTTTTACTAAGCAAAACAATTATATAACAACCTTAACAAAAATGCAACGATTTTTTGAAATTTTACAGAATATAAATCCTTAAAAATTTTTTTATCTTGATTTATGGGATATATTGCACAAATTTTATGTTTATAAATTAGTTACTGTAGCCATTTGGATTGTTTTTCTGCCAATTCCATGCGTCCCGGCACATCTCTTCTATGCTTTTTTCCGTCTTCCAGCCCATTTTTTCTAACGCTTTTGTCGCGTCTGCATAACAGGCCGCAATATCGCCGCTTCTTCTTGGCTTGATCCTATACGGGATCTGTACGCCGTTTACCTTTTCAAAGGCCCTTATAATCTCCAGCACACTGTAGCCTGTACCTGTCCCCAGGTTGAAAATTTCCGTGCCGCTGTGGGCGGCTGCATATGCAATTGCACATACATGCCCCTTTGCAAGGTCTGTCACATGGATATAGTCGCGCACGCCTGTTCCGTCTTTGGTAGGATAATCGTTTCCAAACACGCCAAGTTCTTTGAGGCGTCCTGCGGCCACCTGCGTAATATACGGCAGCAAATTGTTTGGAATACCGTTTGGGTCCTCTCCCAGACGTCCGCTTTCATGCGCGCCGATCGGGTTAAAATAGCGAAGCAACACCACACTTAGCGCCGGGTTTGCCTTTGCGGCGTCTGTCAGGATCTGCTCGATCATATATTTGGTCCAGCCATAGGGGTTTGTACAGCCGGTAGGCATTCCCTCTACCAAAGGGACTCTTTCCGGTACACCGTAAACCGTTGCAGAGGAACTAAATACAATGCGGCTGACATGATGCTTTTCCATGACTTCAAGCAGGGTAAGCGCAGTGTCCAGATTATTGCGGTAATAGCGCAAAGGAAGCTGTACGGATTCTCCCACCGCTTTGAGTCCCGCAAAATGGATTACCGCATCAAAGCTTTGTTCCTCAAACATACGGTCCATTGCTGTAAAGTCAGCTATATCAATGTGGTATACCGGTACCTTTTTTCCGGTAATTTCATATATGCGCTGCAAAACCTCGGGCTTGCTGTTGACAAAATTGTCTGCAATGACAACCTGATGCCCCGCCCCGAGCAGTTCTACACAGGTATGGCTGCCTATATAGCCAGCGCCGCCTGTAAGTAAAATTTTCATACGATATTCCCTCCTGCATATTGCATGTTTATAATGTTGCAGGCTTTTTCGCCTGTAGGCCTTATAGTTTTATTGATTATATCGTATGAAGCGTATAAATACAAGCGCCGCCTGTTATTTTGTATAGCTTATTTTATCCGGGCGCTGGCTTTTTAAATAAAACATGCTCTGCGCCTTGCAGCATTGTGCCAGCTTTTTCTTTTCTTCCTGTTTATTTAAGAAGTATGGAAATTATGCGTGCAGATACATGGGCAACGCAACTCCATAAAAATCGCAAAAATACCTCTGCGTACACCCGCTGTTTTTGCTACTTTATACGCAAAACGGCAGAGGTTTTCCCCTGCCATTTTGCGCCATCATTTATTGGAGGTATAAACAAAAGCTGGTATTGCCCTTATTATTGTATTTACGGCGTATATTCCTGCCACTGGCCGCTATATTTTGAAACGCCGTCGCCCGGGTCAAACACATAAACCATGTTCTCATTTTCCGGTGTAAATGTAATGTTGACAGACGATTTCGCTCCCCACTGGGAGAAGTCGAGGTCCGCTCTGAGCAGAAATTCTACCTGCTCGCTGGGAAGGTCATAGTAAAATACGCCTTCCTGCCCTTCTACCGGCGTCATCGATACATAGTTTTCCCCGCCGATCCACATGCAAATATACGCTTCCGTCCAGTCGGAGGCCGATACGTCAAAATAAACGCGGTATGTTTCCTTCTGCGGCGGCGTATAGGTCATCCATTCGCCTGCGTATTTTTCTTCCCCGCCGCCCGATGTAAACGTATAAACCATGTTTTCATTTGCCGGCCTGAACTGTACGTTTTCTGAGGCTCTCGAGCCCCACTGCGACAAATCATCGTCTGCACGGAATAAAAATTCTGTCTGTCCGTTGGGCAGGTCGTAATAATATACGTCTTCCTGTCCTTCCACCGGCGTCATCGGTACAATGTTTTCCCCACCGATCCACATGGCAATATACGCCTGTGTCCAGTCAGAGTATGATGTGTCCAGATAAATCCTGTAATAATCCTTTTCTACCGGCGGGGCCCCTTCAAATCCAACAAGCCAGCTATATGCCTGTGGGAAATATTTGGCCCATGCGCTTTCGCTGTGCGGCTGTGATTCATCTACCAGCGTATTGATCTTTTCTTCCGGATACCCGTTTTCAACCATCGCATTCTTTACAAAATCTACATATTTTGTAATGCTCGCTTCCCCGCCAGAGCCGCCTGCATAAATAAAGTAACGCGGCTGTAGATCCGGGTCAGAGAAATCCTGGCTGGCAATCATCTGCGCCACATTCTCTTCCCCAAACAGCTGGAACGACGGTGAGAACACCAGCACATTGCCAAATACGTCCGGGTATTCGGTCCCGATATAATAGGAAATCAGTCCGCCCATGGAGCTTCCGCCCACCGTTGTGCTTTCCTTGTCGGTCTTTGTATTGTAATGTGTATCTATATACGGCTTGAGCGTTTCTACAATAAACCGTGCATAGGTGCTGCCAGATTCCGTCTGGTCGGAGCCCGGCCAGTCATCCGGGCAGTATTCCGCCATACGCTCCGGTCCGTTGTCAATACCTACTACAATCGCGCCTTCATAGCCGCCTGCGATCATGTCGCTGATCGCTTCGTCTACTTCCCATTCCCCTGCAAAGGAGGTATACGCGTCAAACACGTTTTGTCCATCGTGCATGTACAAAACAGGGTAGCGCTTTTCTGTGTCTTCCGGATCATACCCATCCGGCAGCCATACGCGGATTGTCCTTTCGCGGCCATCCTCATACGGTTCCATAACAATCGTAAAGGTTTCAAGCGTTCCGCCTACAACGGTGTTCTGTCCTGTAAGAGAACGGAACATTGCGACTGTGTCGTTAATTTCATTAACGCCGGCCTGCACCTCGTAGGTTCTGTTGTCAATATCTCCGCCTGTCGCGCCGCCTTCCACCTGTGACCATACGTTTTGCTGGCCTTCCATCTGGGCGGTCCATTTGTATTCGATCGTCGTGCCTACATACTCTGCGTCTACATCCTTTTCAAGCCTGTAATGCAGATCGTCTATCTTTTCTGCAAACCATTCCGTATCCCCAGGATTCCAGCTGTTTAAGTTCGAACCAATACTTACGTTCGCATCTTCCGGCAGGGCTTCCGGTATTGTTACATTGAAAATAAGCTTTACTGTGTCTGTAGGCGGCGTAGGAGGCGTATATGCCTGCCACTGGCCGCTGTATTTTGAAACACCGTCGCCCGGGGCAAACACATAGACCATGTTTTCATTTTCCGGTGTAAACGTGATGTTGACAGACGACTTTGCTCCCCACTGGGAGAAGTCGAGGTCCGCTCTGAGCAGAAATTCTACCTGCTCGCTGGGAAGGTCATAGTAAAATACGCCTTCCTGCCCTTCTACCGGCGTCATCGATACATAGTTTTCCCCGCCGATCCACATGCAAATATACGCTTCCGTCCAGTCGGAGGCCGATACGTCAAAATAAACGCGGTATGTTTCCTTCTGCGGCGGCGTATAGGTCATCCATTCGCCTGCGTATTTTTCTTCCCCGCCGCCCGATGTAAACGTATAAACCATGTTTTCATTTGCCGGCCTGAACTGTACGTTTTCTGAGGCTCTCGAGCCCCACTGCGACAAATCATCGTCTGCACGGAATAAAAATTCTGTCTGTCCGTTGGGCAGGTCGTAATAATATACGTCTTCCTGTCCTTCCACCGGCGTCATCGGTACAATGTTTTCCCCACCGATCCACATGGCAATATACGCCTGTGTCCAGTCAGAGTATGATGTGTCCAGATAAATCCTGTAATAATCCTTTTCTACCGGCGGGGCCCCTTCAAATCCAACAAGCCAGCTATATGCCTGTGGGAAATATTTGGCCCATGCGCTTTCGCTGTGCGGCTGTGATTCATCTACCAGCGTATTGATCTTTTCTTCCGGATACCCGTTTTCAACCATCGCATTCTTTACAAAATCTACATATTTTGTAATGCTCGCTTCCCCGCCAGAGCCGCCTGCATAAATAAAGTAACGCGGCTGTAGATCCGGGTCAGAGAAATCCTGGCTGGCAATCATCTGCGCCACATTCTCTTCCCCAAACAGCTGGAACGACGGTGAGAACACCAGCACATTGCCAAATACGTCCGGGTATTCGGTCCCGATATAATAGGAAATCAGTCCGCCCATGGAGCTTCCGCCCACCGTTGTGCTTTCCTTGTCGGTCTTTGTATTGTAATGTGTATCTATATACGGCTTGAGCGTTTCTACAATAAACCGTGCATAGGTGCTGCCAGATTCCGTCTGGTCGGAGCCCGGCCAGTCATCCGGGCAGTATTCCGCCATACGCTCCGGTCCGTTGTCAATACCTACTACAATCGCGCCTTCATAGCCGCCTGCGATCATGTCGCTGATCGCTTCGTCTACTTCCCATTCCCCTGCAAAGGAGGTATACGCGTCAAACACGTTTTGTCCATCGTGCATGTACAAAACAGGGTAGCGCTTTTCTGTGTCTTCCGGATCATACCCATCCGGCAGCCATACGCGGATTGTCCTTTCGCGGCCATCCTCATACGGTTCCATAACAATCGTAAAGGTTTCAAGCGTTCCGCCTACAACGGTGTTCTGTCCTGTAAGAGAACGGAACATTGCGACTGTGTCGTTAATTTCATTAACGCCGGCCTGCACCTCGTAGGTTCTGTTGTCAATATCTCCGCCTGTCGCGCCGCCTTCCACCTGTGACCATACGTTTTGCTGGCCTTCCATCTGGGCGGTCCATTTGTATTCGATCGTCGTGCCTACATACTCTGCGTCTACATCCTTTTCAAGCCTGTAATGCAGATCGTCTATCTTTTCTGCAAACCATTCCGTATCCCCAGGATTCCAGCTGTTTAAGTTCGAACCAATACTTACGTTCGCATCTTCCGGCAGGGCTTCCGGTATTGTTACATTGAAAATAAGCTTTACTGTGTCTGTAGGCTCATTTTCAATTGGGAAACGATCAATGACCTTTGCCACAAACTGCTGCACATACAGTACGTCCTGTGTGTTTACATCCTGATCCCCCACAGTAACGTTCGCCGCAACAAGGTCTATTTCATCCGCTGAAATTGCCTTGGCAATATATTTTTGCATGCATAATGCATCCTGCACTTCTACCTTTCCGTTTCCGTCTGCGTCGCCATAAAGGACTTCTGCGGCAGAAACATGGAACACCGAAAGGCATCCGCTTGTAATCAGCAAAACGGCAGCTAAAAAAATACTGAGGATTTTCCTGTGCTTTCTTGTCATTTTTCAACTCTCCTTTTCATCTGGATTTTCACACCTTTTGTACACCGTCCCAATAAATTGCTATACACATCATCCTTTCCAATGATATTAAGCTTTTTTTACAAAATAATTATAACATATTGATCAAATAATGGTATTAATATACTGACATGAAGTATTAAAATTCTGATTTTTTGCAAAAATGAAAGCCAAGGCAGTATAAGCACACCGCTTTGGCTTTTGATTTATTGCATTTCTTTTTTGCTGTAAATTTTACGAAATTCGCTGGGCGTAATTCGGAACGCCTCCCGAAACTTGCTTGTAAAATAGCTGGTAGAAGAAAAACCCGCCCGGAACGCCGCCTCTTCAATGGTACAGCCATCCTGCAAAAGAAATTCCTTGGATTTATCCAGCCGGAAATCTGTCAAATATTCTACAAGTGTTCTGCCTGTGTATTTTTTAAATGTGCGCATAAAATAGGATTCGTTATAATGCACCTGCTGCGCAAGCTCCTTGACCGTAATATCTTCGCTGTAATGGTTGCCGATATAATCCAAAACAGTCTTTACCGCTATAGAAGCCTTGTTGGAGCTATACCGGCTGCGGCTGTAATGGCCGCCGCCTAAAATTTCATAAAACATCTGTAAAATCAAGTATTTTGCTTTCAGCTGATAAAACGCAGGTTTTTCTCTGCTGCATTCCACCAACGTAAAAAAGGCGTTTTTAATTTGCGCATAATTTTTCTGCCCGGGCGAAATTTTACTGGAAATCTCTATCTGCCGGGTTGCAATTGGCTCTGCAACCTCTTTTTGACAAAATTCGCCGGAGGCACCACCCAGCATCTTTATATCAAAAACAAGCGACCGGAACAAAAGTCGTTCCTCCCCGCTTTTAATATGGTGCACCTGCTCCGGAGGCACACAGATAAAATCCCCTGTCTTTCCGTCGGTAACGGTGTCGTTAATCCGAACATGCATTTGACCCTGCTGTACATAAATAATTTCCATTTCCTTATGCCAGTGCATATAACAATCCTTATATACCCTGTTATTGCAGTCGTAAAATTCCAGCGGAAGCAAAAATGTCCCGTGGCTTTTCAGTTCGCGTTTTTTGTTGTCAACATCCATCTTCCTGCCTCCTTATACGCCGTACAGGTCCTTGAGGAGTACTTTTCCCGCATCTGTTCGAAAAATTTTCCGCTTTGCCTGATAAAGCGCATACTCCGATAAACCATCCTCAAAAGCGTTTACAAGAAAATCCGCTTCCAGCAATATGCGGTAATCCATCCCGTCTACCGCATCATAGGTATGGTGGTGCGCCACCAGGTAGCAGACCCGCTGTATTACCTGCGGATCGCACCCCAAAGAGGAAAGCAGCTCCTTTGCCAATGGCGGCCCTTCCTTTTCCTGGTATTTTCCTGCGCTGCTGCCATATTTGCGCTCGCTTTCTTTGATCCCTATGTCATGGACCGCGGCGGCAACTTCTACGATCTGTTGCGTGCGGTCATCAAGCCCCTGCGCTTTGCCAATCATCTGCGCAAAGGCATATACCTTTAATAAGTGGTTGACCCGTTTTATATCCTTCCCAAAAAAGGCACACATTTCATATAAAATTGTTTGTATGTTCATTGTAACTTCCCTTATAAGGCAGACGTGTCAAGCCCGTCGCACGTTTTTAAAAACGCCGCGACCTTGCTTAAAATCTTATCCACGCCGCCTTCTATGTCGCTTTCTATATTTAAAGGCATAATTGGGTCGTGCACGCTCAGGCGCAGCAAAAACCATCCGTCGCCTTCCCCTTTTTCAAACGATACGCGCACACCCTCTGCGCTGTCCGGTGCAATCTGCCAGCCGCTTTGCTTTTCTGCATAGGCAAGCAGGCGGTCTAAAATATGGTTTCCGCACGCCTTAAAATCACTTTGTGTAATCCGCAGGCGGATCTCCCTGCTTTCTGCCGGTTCCTGTAAACCGGCAATCATGTCCTCCAGCTTTTTTCCCTGCTGCCGCAGCTGCGCCATTTTAATAATGATTTTTGTACATAAATAAGCACCGTCGTCAAGAAAATAATTTTCACGCATAGCCGCATGGCCCGACGTTTCAATTGCAAGGGGGCAGTTGATACCCGCTGCGTTGAGCTCCAGCGCTTTATTGATGACATTTTTATACCCTCTTTTAAACCGGCAGTGCTTCCCGCCAAGCTCCTTTTCTATAAAATCCTTAAGTCCGCTTGAAGTAATAGAATCCGTAACGATCGTTCCCCCATCGTTGTCTTCCAGAGCAATTGCGGCGGCCATTGCTACCAGGCGGTTGCGGTTGATCTCTTTTCCGTTTGCATCTACGGCCCCGCCCCGGTCAACGTCTGTGTCAAAAATCACGCCTAGGTCGGCCTTTGCATGCTGTACCGCCTGACACACAGCGTGCATGGCGGTTTCGTCCTCCGGGTTTGGGACATGATTTGGGAACATGCCGTCCGGCTCCAAAAACTGGCTGCCGGAAATATCTGCCCCCAACGGCTCCAGCACCTCTGTTGCATAAAAGCCTCCTGCGCCGTTGCCCGCATCCACCACAATTTTAAATCCCGCAAGCGGGTGTGCGTAATCCGGCGCCATAACCGCGCTGCATATTATTTCGCGCAGACGTTTTGCATAGCTGTGCATATAATCCACCTTTTGAACCGAGCCTCCGTCCGTTTTCTGCGGCGCCCTGCCGTCCTGCGCACAGGACAGAATCGTTTCTATATCGCATCCTTCCAACCCGCCCTGGCGCGTAAAAAATTTCAGGCCATTACGGTTGAACGGATGATGGCTGGCCGTAACCTGCACCGCACCGTCACAGGCAAGGTCTACGGTTGTCATAAACATAGACGGTGTCGAAGCAAGGCCGCAGTCAAGCACGGCAATTCCGCTGTCTACAAGGGTCCGGGTTACAGCCTCGGCTATACGGGGACCGGATATTCTGGAATCTCTGCCAACTGCAACGGTTAGCTTTCCCGCTTCTTTTCCCGTTTTTTCCATCAGCCACAAAACGTATGCACCGGCTATCTTTACAACGGCCTCATCCGTTAGGTTGACACTTTGGCCCGGTACGCCCTCGCTTGCCACACCACGGATGTCCGTCCCGCTTTTTAATTGTCTCCAAAAATCATTAAGCATTGCTTTTTCCGTCCTTTTTTTTATTTATTGTCATTATACACGCAAAAAAGAAAAAAGTACAACAAAAATTCCCTTGCGCATTACAACGCGCTTGCCAAATTCCCCTTCATATTATTTTCCGTATCGGGGCACAATAAAAATACCACATGAAAAACAAGGGGGCGTCCGCCGGTGGAGCATTTAATTGAATTAAAAAACATCAGTAAAATTTACCGGTCAGGAAGTGAACAGATCCGCGCGCTTGACAATATAAGCCTGCATATAGACAAAGGGGAGCTGATCGCCATTGTGGGGAAATCCGGCTCCGGTAAGTCGACCCTGATGAATATTCTTGGCTGCCTTGACACGCCGGAGGAGGGCACATACTATTTAAATGGTAAAAACGTGGCCGGCATGAAGGAAAACGAGCTGTCCTATGTGCGTAACAGGCTGATCGGCTTTGTGTTCCAGAGCTTTAACCTGATCCCAACGCTTACCGCACTGGAAAACGTGGAGCTGCCGCTTTCTTACCGCGGCATAAAAAAGAAAGAGCGCAGAAACCTTGCATATGACGCACTTTGCTGCGTAGGGCTGGAAAAAAGAATGCACCACCGGCCCTCCCAGCTTTCAGGCGGACAACAGCAGCGCGTAGCGATCGCCAGAGCAATTGCGGCAAGCCCACCGGTCATTCTTGCAGACGAACCAACCGGAAATTTAGATAAACGTTCCGGAAATGATATAATAAATATACTTTTTAACTTGCATTCTAGAGGAAAAACTGTTATACTAATCACACATGATATAAATTTGGCGCAAAAAACGCAAAGAAATATATGCATTATAGACGGAAAAGCGCTGTAATTTTTGGCATGCCAAAATTTCAGGCAAAAATTTGTAAGATTTACCAAATCCTTTTGCTTACAAAATAGAAAGACGTACAAACTGGTTAAAAAAGGGAGTATAAAAATATAGAAAACCAGAAATTTTCTTCTATTTTTGTTATTATTGCACAGTTATATTTTCACTATTCATGCAATTTAACCATCGGTCAGGTTATTTATACCAAAAATTTTTCCTTCTTTTTGTTGACATTTCTGAATCCGGTGCTATAATATAGACAACGGGTACGGTGTGCCCGTTTCTATACACAACCGAAATGAGAAGCAAAATCAAAGTAGGCACGCAAAAATTCATAAGTATATGAAGGAGGAATTTTTATGTCACCGATTCTTGAATTACACGACATCGATGTAACCGCATTCCTCGCCGTGCTTGACACTTGCGAGGGAAATGTGTACCTCGTAACACGCGAGGGAGATCATTTGAATCTCAAAAGCAAGCTTTGCCAGTTAGTAGGTTTAACACAGCTTATTGAAGGCGGCAAGATTGCCGAGGCTTATATCGTATGCGAAAACAAGGATGACGAACGCAAACTGTTCCGATTCAACCTTCTCGGGGATACCGGAGAAGCTGAAATTGATTAATTCTCACATTTTGTTTTACCATTATTTCAAGAAATCCTAACCGGAGCCGCCGTCCCATATGGGGCGGCGGTTTCGGTTTGTGCGCCTTTTTATACGGTGGACTTGCAAAATACGCCGTTGTGTTGTATGCTTATTATTGCGCTTTGGCGCGGTCTGTCGCAACATCCAGACTTAAAACAAAACTACGGAGGGATTTTTATGTCAAAAAACAAAAATGCGCTTTATCTGGCGCAAGCCGCGGTAATAGCGGCACTGTACACCGTACTGACCTATGCACAGGAGCTTTTTCTTCCGGGAACAACCTCTATGGCTGTGCAATTTCGCTTTTCAGAAGCGCTGACCATGCTTGCTCTTTTTACACCCGCTGCAATCCCCGGCCTTACGGTCGGATGTGCGCTTGCAAATTTAGTAAGCCTGGGTGCCCTGCCCATAGATATTTTTTGCGGTTCGCTTGCCACCCTGCTCTGTGCGATTTGCATGTACAGAATGCGCCACATCCGCATAAAGGGGTTGCCAATCCTTGCAGCACTTATGCCCGCTTTGTTTAACGGTGTGATCATCGGGCTGGAAATCGAGATATTTTTTATAGCGGGCACATTCCACATAACAAGCTTCCTTTTGCAGGCAGGGCTTGTAGCGCTGGGGGAACTGGGCGTTTGTATTGTGCTGGGGCTGCCGCTTACAGCGCTTTTAGAACGCACGCGCCTTGCAGACCGCCTGTTTAAAATGCAAAGCAACGGATAAGGCGCGCGTTTTCATTTTAAGGGGGTACAAGGGGAACCATGGGATTAAACATAACCAAAGCCAAACGGAAGAAAATGGACATTTTTTTTAATTGTCGCTATTATCCTTTTACCTATTTTGATAGCAATGCAGGGGTTCGACCTGAACGACACCGGCTATCATGCGCAAAACGCAGCACATTTTCTGGATTATTCTGCTGAAACAACTACCTCTCAGTTTTTTTCCAGACTGTTTGATTATCTATTTTATCAGGTCTTTGGATTTATGGGCCTGAGCTCTTTATATCTGTTAAACGTATGTACCATTCTTTTTTCTGCATTTTTTGCTTATAAAATAGTTGTAACGCTTGTACCAAAAACGGTGGCTCTTCTGGGAATTTTGTTATCCGTTTTATTTGCAATGAATTTTATCCACATTGCAAACTACAACACAAAAACCGTCTTTTTGGCTATACTGTGTGCATTTTTTCTGTTTAACGGCTTAACAAAAAACAAACTGGTATTCTTTCTGCCAGGTGGGCTTATAGCCGGTTTTAGCATTTTCTTTCGCTTTCCGAACGTCATGTTTCTCTTATTTATTGCGGCTATTTTGTATTGGAATATTGTAAAACACCAAAAAGCTTCTTTATTTTTTAAGCAAACGCTTATGTTTCTGCTTGGCATAGCGCTTGCCGTCGGTGCAAGCGTTGTCATTGTGTGGTGTATAGACCTTTTTTCACCTGCTTCGGTCAGTTTTTTTAGCATACAGTCCGGCAGCACCGGAAGTTACGAGCTGTTACAACTGCTGCATGGGTACATTACCGGCATTTTACAGGCCTTAGCCAATACATTTCCATATGTGTTGGTTCTGGCCTGCGCCGTGTCCACTTTATTTGCTGTTAAAATAGAAAACGCGGCAGCAAGAAGAATTGCCTACGGCATAAATATCTGCATGTTTTTGGCCTGTGCTTTCTATCTGGCTAAATCTTTTGACACGCAAGCGGTTGTTTTGTCTTTTGGTATCATAACGTACATAGGGTCCGTCTATTTTCTACAAAATAAAAATCTTGAACCGTTGTTTGCATTACTGTTTATCTTTGGCACACTGGTTGCCGCAATGCCGTGTATCGGCTCCAACACAAAAATCAGCCATGCAAAGCTGGGCCTTTTTGTGCTTGCTCCGCTTGCCTTTTATATAATTTATTATATATACAAACAATTGAAACTAAAAAATAAAGCACAAATGCTCATGCTGAAAGGCGGCGCCGTCTTGCTGCTTGCAGCTTTTGCGTTTAATCTTGTGGTTTTAAGCGGCGCGTTTATGGAACCTTCTAACCGTTTGCAGATTACCTCTTCCATACAGTCTGAAAAGATGCGCGGTATTTTCACTTCTTCATTTCGGGCGGAATTCTGCAACACCGCAATTCGGGAGCTATCCGAAATTCCCAACCCATATATGATTATTTACGGAGCCGACGGAATCCATTACCTGACTGATAAGATACCGTATCTGAACAGATGCGGCATAAATTTTGATTCTTATCCAAAAGAACACCTGCAAAATGACCTGTATGCGCAGCACGATAAAGCGCAGCTCCCTATTGTATTGCTGCCAAAGGTAGATACTTATAGCTATCAAAGGCATGTGATTACTGAAAAATCGGAAAAACAGCTGATTATTGAAGAATTTGTCCGCACCCATGCTTACAGGATACAGTACGAGGATGAAAATATGACCATTTACGTTCCCATTTGAACAGAAGACAAATTTGTTTAAAGTTTAAATACAAAAGAGCCGCCGAACAACAAGAAAACTCCTTCTTGTGTTCAGCGGCTTTTTTGTGCTACCCCAAATCAGCCTGAAATATCTTTCAGCAGATTTTCACCCAGCACCTTTTGAATGCCGAGGTTAATGGAGCGGTATTCGGCAACAATAGATTTTAAATACTCCTTGCCAGCCGCCTCCAAATGGTAGTACTTGCGCAGCCTTTTCCCAACGATTTCCTGTCTGTCTGTAATAACACCCTTTTCAATCAGGCGGTACAGCGTAGGATACAAGGAACCTTCGGGCATGACAAAATAGCCCTCGCTGCGCTCTCTTAATTCCTGAGCAAGCTGATAGCCGTACATGTCTTCTTTTTCCAGCAGGAAAAGGATCAACATCTCGGACGTGCCTTTTTTCAGGTTTTCAGAAATACCCATTTTTCCCAGCCTCCTTTTTCAAGATTCAACATACATAAACGCACCGTAGTCTTTACCATCAACGACGGGTTTATATAGCCAGTAATATTATAGCGTATATATTTTAAAAAAACAACAATAAATGACACACTTTTAAAAAAAATTAAAAAAAAATTTAAAAGTGTGTTGACATTTACTATTCGCGTCACTAAAATGAGTGTCATATTGCAATAAAAAGGGGGCCCAAGTATGAAAAAAATGACGCTTTTCAATCTATCCTGGCCTATTTTCATAGAAACGGCTCTGTTTATGTTTTTGGGATTCATAGACGTATTTGTCCTGAGCAAATACGACGACCTTGCCGCTTCCGCTGCAAGCGCGGCAAACCAGGCGGTCAACCTTTGCACGCTGGTATTTACCGTTATATCCGGCGCCAGCGCAGTGCTGATCTCCCAGGCATTGGGTGCAAACAAACGCGAGCATGCGTCGCGCATTGCCGCACTTTCCATTGTTTTTAACCTGATTTTGGGCATTTTGATCAGTGTGCTGCTTGTTATATTTAGCCGCCCGGTGCTTCAGTTTATGGGCGCGCAGGGGAAAATTCTCGATTATGGTGCAGAATACCTGTTGATTGTCGGCGCGTTTTTGTTTACACAGGCGCTTTTGGGGACGATTTCCGTCATCATCCGCAATCACGGTTTTACGCGCGTTACCATGTACGTAACCGTTGTAATGAATATAATCAACACATTTTTTGACGTGGTGTTTGTTTTAGGGCTGCTTGGATTTCCAAAGCTGGGTATTCGGGGCGTTGCCATCGCCACCAGCTTTAGCCGCATTGTTGGCGTTATTGTGCTTTTGATCATTCTGTTTAAACGCATAGAAAGGCCAAAAATATTCAAGCTTTTGCGTCCGTTCCCCGGTAAAGACATGCTTTCTCTTTTAAAAATCGGTATTCCGTCCGCCTTTGAATCCTTTAACTATAATCTGTCCCAGCTTGTGGTCACAGCCATTGTACTCAATTTTCTAACACAGACAGAGCTGATCACGAAAACCTATGTGTCGAATATTGCCATGTTTTTTTACATTTTTACCGTGTCCATCGGGCAGGGTGCGCAAATTCTGGTTGGCCATAAGGTTGGTGCGCGTGATTTTGACGGCGCATACAAACAGGGCTTGCGGGCGTTTTCCACTGCGTTTATCATCAGCATGTCGCTGTCCTTATTGGGGATTCTGCTGCGTTACCAGCTGATGGCGCTGTTTACAAAGGATCCCACCGTTATCTCTGCAGGCGCCATTTTGATTATCCTGAACATTTTTGTAGAGGCAGGGCGTACCAGCAACATTATCATCATCAGCAGCTTGCGCGGCGCAGGGGATGTCATCTTCCCCACGGGCGTTGCGATTTTTTCAATGTGGATCCTAAGCACACTGTGCGGGTATGTGCTGGCTGTCGTATTGGGTATGGGCCTAAACGGGCTTTGGATTGCCTTTGCGGCGGACGAATGCTTCCGCGGCGTACTGATGCTGTGGCGATGGAAAACAGGAAAATGGCGTTTAAAGCGGCTTGCGTAGAAAAACAGCTATATAGGATATAAGATGGGCCCCGGTGAAACGTACCGGGGCCCATCTTTTTATGCTTTTTTCTTTTTCTGCCGTTCTTCCCGTGCAAGGCGCGCCTGCTTCTGCGCCTCCTTACGCTTTAAATAATTTGCAATCGTATCCTCATCGTACAAAATCAGGTCCTCATATCCTGCCAAAGATTCATTGTGATGACGCAGCTCATGCAGCAACACCTTGCGCAGACGTTCGGTATATTGCTCCTTGGACACATGCCCGTATACCTTGCAAAAGGAACCGTAATAAATTTTGATATATCTTCCCATTGCAAGCGAGCTGTGGTATTCCCCCATTATGTACAAATCGTTATCGACCGCTTTGGGGTGTAATTTTGCCTCCGGCAAAAGCACAATGCCGCCGTTTAGTTCCCGATAAAGCTCATAGGGAATGGAATCTGCTATTTCATCCAGTATATCGTTTGTTTCTTGTATAGAAAACATTTTGTATCACCGCCTTTATACAAACACGCAGGTCTGCAAAACAAAGAAAATCAGTCCAGAAAATCCTTGAGCTTTTTGCTCCTGCTGGGATGGCGTAGCTTTCTTAAAGCCTTTGCCTCAATCTGGCGGATACGCTCCCTGGTTACGTTGAACTCCCGTCCAACCTCTTCTAATGTGCGGGAACGCCCGTCTTCCAGGCCAAAGCGCAGCCGCAGTACCTTTTCCTCCCGCGGTGTAAGCGTGTCAAGCACTTCAGAAAGCTGCTCCTTCAAAAGCATATGCGAAGCCGCATCCGCCGGTGCGGGGGCATCGTCGTCCGGGATAAAGTCACCCAGATGGCTGTCCTCCTCTTCGCCAATCGGCGTTTCCAAAGAAACCGGCTCCTGGGCTACACGCATGATCTCCCGGACCTTTTCTACCGGCATGTCAAGCTCTTTGGCAATTTCATCGGCCGTGGGCTCATGCCCGTTGGTATGCAAAAGCTGGCTGGAAACTTTTTTGACTTTATTAATGGTTTCCACCATATGCACCGGGATTCGGATCGTTCTTGCCTGGTCGGCAATGGCCCTTGTAATAGCCTGGCGGATCCACCAGGTTGCATAAGTGGAAAATTTAAAGCCTTTTGTGTAATCAAACTTTTCAACTGCCTTGATCAGGCCCAGATTCCCTTCCTGGATCAGGTCAAGAAACTGCATGCCTCTTCCCAGATAGCGCTTTGCGATACTGACAACCAGACGT
Organism: uncultured Oscillospiraceae bacterium; assembly: GCA_900541565.1. Lineage (GTDB taxonomy): Bacteria > Bacillota > Clostridia > Oscillospirales > Acutalibacteraceae > Scatavimonas > Scatavimonas merdipullorum. Next base: position 11,888 of record UQKB01000001.1, on the reverse strand, counting down.
AAATTGGCCTCTGACAGACGTTTTTTCGCCATAGCGTCGCCTTCTGAAATGCGAATAGCAAGGTCAATTTCTTCTTCCGGCGTTAAAAGCGGCACTCTACCGATCTCTTTCAGGTACACCTTAACGGGGTCGTCAATCGCAATATTTTCCGCTCCGGCTTCCTCCTGCGCGGAAGCGCTGCCCGTAACGGCAATTTCAATATCATCCAGCGGAATATCTTCAAAATCTTCCACAATTTCTACGCCCATGGTTTCCAGCGAATCATAAAACTTTTCGAGCTGCTCCGGGTCAAAGTCAATTTCTCCAATGGCGTCCAAAATTTCCTTTGTACTAAGATGGCCTTTGGCTTTTCCCTGCTCTGTAAGCTCCTTCATCACCGTTTTCTTATCCGGTGGCGGCATGACTGACATATAAACCCCATTCCTTTCATTTTACACAAGTGCATTTCCTGTTATTGTTTTGCTTTTCTCAGCTTTTCCAAATACCTGTTTATATCGGATGGATCTGCCATTTCAAGCTGTTTTACGCTGACCTTATCATGCTCTGATAAAATCGTATTTATGTATTCCTGCGCAGCCTGCGGCGTTGCCGCCTGCGCGGTATACCTGGAAAGTATTTCTGCAATCGCGGCGTTTTCCTCACTGGAAAAGTCTGCGGATATATCCATCAGCATGGCGCTTTGTCCCTGTTCAATCCTTTCGGCCAGCGCCTGGTAGACTCTGCGATTAAAATCGGTCAGCAGCATGTCCGGCGGCAGCTGCTGGATTACCGACTTTGCCACGTCTGGATTGTTCATAATATACGCGATCAGCGCTTCCTCCGCTTTTGCAGCACGCAGATGCCCCGCCTTTTGCGGGTTAATTTTATCCGTCCGCGCAGACGTCTGTGTACGCAGCTTATAGAACTCTTTTTTCTGCCGGTCGACATACTGCCGCCTGCTGTATTTTTCAATCTGCTGGCGGATCGCGTCCTTCTGCACGCCAAGCTCGTCGCTCAAACGGCCGGCGTATACGTCACGCTCAATCTCGTTGCCAAGTGTAGAAAGCAACTTTGCCGCGTCTGTCAGGTAAGCTACCTTCCCTTCTGTCTGCGCAAGGTCATACTTTTCTTTGAGCCTTGCAAGGCGATATTCCACATCATTTCCAGACGCCTGCAAAAGCTGTTTAAACTTTGCGGGGCCCTTGTCGCCGTTTTCACGGATAAATTCGTCCGGATCCTTAGCGCCCGGTACTGTTAAAATGCGGATCAAAAGTCCGGCGCCGCGCAACAGGCCGATTGCCCTTGCCGCCGCTTTCTGGCCTGCCTCGTCTGCATCATAACAGATCACAACCTCATCGGCATAGCGCTTCATCAGTGTGGCCTGCTCCTGTGTCAGCGACGTGCCAAGCGTTGCAACGGCATTTGTAAACCCCGCCTGGTGCAGCGCAATCACGTCCATATAGCCCTCCGCCAGAATCAGCCTGCGGCTGCCTTCGTTTTTTGCAAGGTTCAACGCAAACAGGTTTGCGCTTTTTTTAAAAACAACCGTGTCCGACGTATTTAAATACTTGGGCTTTTGCTCGCCCATAATACGGCCGCCAAAGGCGATCACGTTCCCGCGCAGATCAATAATAGGGAAAATAACACGGTCAAAAAAACGGTCTGCAATGCCGCGGCTCCCCTGCACAGCCAGATTTGCCTGCACAAGCTCGGCATCCTTAAACCCACAGCTTTTCAGATGATGAACCAGTGCAAAGCGCGACGGCGGGCTGTACCCCAGCCCAAAATGCCGAATGGTTCGTTCGCTCAACGCGCGCCCGCGCAGGTACTGTAAGGCATTTTGCCCGGCCTGTGTATAAAGCTGCCGGTAATAAAAGCGCCCCGCTTCACGGTTTGCCTCGTAAATGCGGCGGCGCAAATTGGAAAGGCCCTGGTCATTTGTGTTTTCCGGCATATCCAGTCCGGCGCGCTGCGCCAGCAGGCGCACGGCTTCTATGTAATCCAGATTTTCTATTTTCATAATAAAAGTGATAACGTCCCCGCCTGCACCGCAGCCAAAGCAGTGAAAATACCCATTTTCAGAAACCACATGAAACGATGGCGTTTTTTCCCCATGGAACGGGCAAAGCCCAACCATATTGCGCCCGCTTCGCTTTAAATTCACATAGGACGACACCACGTCGGTTATGTCGCAGCGCAGTTTTAACTCCTGCAAAAAATCGTCCGGCAAGGCCAAAACGCATCACCTCTTTTCTTTATGCAAAACTGCTTAGACATGCCAGCTTTTCGGAATAAAAATTTCCTGATACAGGGAAACGGCATAATGGTCGGTCATTGCGGCAATATAGTCGCATACCGCGCGGTGCGCGCCCTCTTCGCGGGCAATCTGCCTTAAATGGCTGTCCAGCTTTTCCGTATGACGTAAAAAATAGCAGTACAGACGCTCCACCAGGTCCGGCACCTTTTTTTCTTCCTTTTTGGCATACGGGCTTTTATAAACGGCTTGATACATATAGCTGTGCAGCCGGTCAAACGCGCTTTGCGTGGTCGCGTCCATCTGCAAAACACCCTGCGCGCTGTTTTCCACCAAAGATAAAACCAGCGTGTTGATCCGTTTGCTTGTGGTATTGCCCAGTACTTGTGTAAGCTCCTTTGGTATGTCGCTTTCCGTAATGACGCCGGCGCGGATCGCATCGTCAATATCATGGTTGATATAGCCAATGCGGTCTGCAATACGCACAACCTGTCCTTCCAGCGTATCCGCCTGTTTCCCTTTTGTATGGCATAAAATGCCGTTTTTCACTTCATATGTAAGGTTTAAATCCTCCAGCTTTTCCACCACGCGCACGCTCTGCTCATAATGCCGGAACCCGTCGGGGCTCAGCGCGTCAAGCGCCCGCTCGCCCGCATGCCCAAACGGCGTGTGCCCCAGGTCGTGCCCCAGCGCAATGGCTTCTGTTAAGTCTTCGTTAAGCAAAAGCGCCCTGGCTATGGTTCGTGCAATTTGTGAAACCTCCAGCGTGTGGGTCAGGCGTGTGCGGTAATGGTCGCCCTCGGGTGATAAAAACACCTGTGTTTTGTGCTTTAACCGGCGGAAGGCCTTACTGTGCGTAATTCTGTCGCGGTCACGCTGATAGACTGTGCGAAGCGGGCATTCTTCCTGAAAGCGCACGCGCCCTTTGCTTTTTGCAGACAAAGACGCATACGGGCTGAGCTTTTCACTTTCCCAAAGCTGCGTGCGCGCACGAACCTGCACATTAAACGCCCCCTTTTCACCAATATATGCGAAATCTACTCAATATACTATACGACAAAAGTTTTTACTTTCCTGCAAACTTTTAAAAAATTTTTTTATTTTTATCTGTTTTTTACCGGTAAATACGCTTTCCCGATCGTTTCCGTCCGGATTTGCCCGCTGGTAACCTCTGAAAGCTGCTTTTCAAAAAACGGCAGCCCATCCTGCGCTACATGAAATTTTATGCAAACGTCATCTGTAAAAGACGTATCCTCCACTGCACCGCCGCACTGTGGGATCAGGGATGCGATCCTCCCATACTGGTCATAGCTACAGCGCACCGTACAGAGCGCGCAAAGGCGCATATCCACTATGCCGCTGGCCTCTATTGCAAGCTTTGCCCCATGGGAATACGCACGCACCAAGCCTCCTGCACCAAGCAAAACTCCGCCAAAATACCGTGTAACAACAACTGCTGCGTCTACAAGCCCGCTTTTACGCAGAACTTCCAGGCAAGGAACGCCTGCCGTTCCCTGCGGCTCGCCGTCGTCACTGTAACGCTGCTCCCCGCTGCGCAGGATATACGCATATACGTTATGGGTGGCGTCCCAGTGCAGGCTTTTAATTTGTTGAATAAACTGCTGGGCCTGCTGCTGTGTCTGCACAGGGTGGCAATACCCAATAAAACGTGAACGGCGCTGTGTAAATTCATCCTGCGCAGGCTTTTCCACTGTTTTATAGCAATCTTCCAAGGTGCGTTCCCCTTTCCTACAGAAAAAACAAGGCGGCACATTTTTTACTGTGCCGCCTTGTAAAAAACAAATTTTATTTTCCCATACCGTAGCGCTTTTTAAACCTGTCAACACGACCGCCGGTATCAACGAGCTTTTGCTTGCCTGTGAAGAACGGGTGGCACTTGGAACAAATTTCCACACGGATATCCTTTTTCGTTGAGCCCGTTTCAATCACATTGCCGCAAGCACAGGTGATGGTTGTCTGCTCATACTTGGGATGGATATTCTCTTTCATCTTCTTTCACCTCTTTCGCTGAAACCGTAGTAACATTTGGATTTTATCACAAAGGGTTCAAAAATGCAAGAAAAAATTTTTATTTTCAAAAATTTTCTTGATACGCAACGGTTTTTTTGACTCTATCGATTGTCTGCAACTTACTGCAAGCTGTCTGAAAAAAGTATAACTATACTGCTGTTTAGAATTGTCCAGATAAACCGGTCGCTGTGAAGGCCTGCCGTTTGACTTCATGCCACCTTTGCCACATATTTTTGCATTGCCAGAACGTCCTGCACATTAATCACCTGATCCCCCGTATAATCACAAAGGTTAAAGCCGGCGTAAGACGGATCCATATCTGTTTTTTTAGCTGTAATCTTCTGGACGGTTAATACATCCTCCACTGTTATTTCCCCGTCCATGTCCGTATCGCCGGGCAAATAGGTTTGTATATAGGGGGAATCCGTTTGTGCTATGGCATCTATATCAATTTCCCCTGCCTCATAGGCTTCTTTTAGTGTAAGCACAACTCCGTCTTTTTCTGCAAACAGGCCAATCTTATAGGGGATATACCATGACGTGGAAAAAAAGACATAATCCCCTATACGGTCAGATTGCGGCGCAGGCTCGCCGACAACTGCTCCACAAAACACGGTCCATCCGTTTGAATCGGTTATATATTCTAATAACAATCCTTCTTCAGAACCATATTCTATCCCCTGCGCATTCAGATAATTTCCAAACGCCTGCAGCAGCGCGGCTTCATCGGGCTGCTGCTCCTGCGCGCTGACCGGCAGCATAAACATGCTGCACAGCAGCAGACACGTTAACAGAAAACACTCTAGTTTCTTCATCATGATTTCCTCCCCAAACAAATTCATCTAAAACCTTGTTACTGTCTTGCTTTAAGCTACCTTTGCTATATATTTTTGCATTGCCAAAACATCTTGGAGCGTAACTTCGCCGTCAGCGTTGTAATCATAAAAACAATCCTGTGTAAAGGGCGTTTCTATGTGTGTTTTCTTTACAATTACATTTTGTACATTTATAACGTCTGCAATGGTCACTGCTCCGTCTGTATTTGTGTCTCCGGCAAAATAAACGTTTATATACCTGGACGTTGTGTTTGCTATTGCCTCTATATCTATTTCCCCTGCCTCATAAGCTTCTTTCAGAGTAAATATATTGCCGTCTTTTTCCGCGTACAGTGCAATGATATATGGTATTTCCCACGAAGAGCTTGCAAACACATATTGACCAATACGTTCCAGCCCGCCCATCGGGTTAGATATGCCAGATGTCCCATAAAAGATTGTCCAGCCGTTTGATTGTGTAATGGGTTCCACAAACACCAGCTCTTCCCATTCTTGATACGCTACTTTGTTTTCATCCAGATATGCCTTAAACACCTGCAGCAGCGCGGCTTCATCGGGCTGCTGCGCCTGCGCGCTTGCGGGCAGTACCATTGCGCTGCACAGCAGCAGAATGGCTATGATCATACATACCAGCTTTTGTTTTTTCATGTTTCGATTCCTCCTTAAAAATGCGGTTTGGTTACGTGAAAGTACCCCCATGCATAAGATAAACGCCTCTGCTTATTGCTTTTTGTCCCGTCCTCTGCTTTTGTATTTTTCACCTCCCTGCTGCACAAAATGCTTGCCTATTGCTTTTTAACACGAAAATTCAACGAATATAAACAAAATTTTTATTTTTTACACTTATTTTATACCATATTTTTTCATATACGTCAACGTATTTTGTACGGAAAGAAATTGTAAAAATAAAATAGAGTATTTGAAAAAATCAGCGCAACCGCTTTTTTGCACCCACTTTATATGATGTTTTTTTATGATGTTCTATAGCTTACGGACACAGCTTGCTTCCATAACAATTTTTCCGCAATTTTTATTTTTTGCCGCTTAAAAATTTTGTTTGCCCGCAAAAAATATAAAGGATATGTAAAACTTTTCTGATTTTTGGGAAATGCTTGTTATAGGAATCCAAATATTGTATAATACCTCTGTGTGGTTAAAATTTTAACAAGATACGCCATTTCTCAATGAAAGGATGCTGCAAAAATGAGGAAAACAAAAATCATCTGCACACTGGGCCCCGCAACAGACGATGAAGAGGTACTGCGGCAGCTTATGCTCAACGGTATGGCGGTTGCGCGTATGAATATGTCGCATGGCGAACACAGCGACCATAAGCGCAGGGCAGATATGATAAAAAAGCTGCGTGCCGAACTAAATATACCGGTTGCCCTTTTGCTGGATACAAAAGGCCCGGAAATCCGCACCGGCCGTTTTAAAAACAACAAAGTCAATTTGGAAACCGGCCAGACATTTACCCTGACGACAGAAGACGTAGAGGGGGATGAAACCCGGTGCAGCATTACGTTTAAAGACCTTCCAAAGGATGTTCAACGCGGCTCGCGCATTTTAATTGACGACGGCCTGATTGAAATGAAGGTAACCGACGTGACAAAAACAGATATTGTCTGCCATGTTGTCAACGGAGGGACCGTTGCAACGCATAAGGGGATTAATGTTCCCGGCGTGGCTCTTTCCCTGCCGTTTATCAGCGAACAGGATAAAGCCGATATTGCGTTTGGCGTAGCGCAGGATTTTGATTTTGTCGCCGCTTCTTTTACGCGCTCTGCCGAGGATATTATACAATTGCGCGGTGAGCTTGAAAAAAACAACTGTAACAATATTCGAATTGTCGCAAAAATTGAAAATTCCGAAGGTGTGGAAAATATTGATGAAATTATCCGCGTATCCGACGGAATCATGATTGCAAGGGGCGACCTGGGCGTAGAAATTCCCATGGAAGAAATCCCGATTATTCAAAAGAAGCTGATTGCCAAAGCGTATTCGGCCGGTAAGCAGGTGATCACCGCTACGCAGATGCTGGATTCTATGATGAAAAATCCGCGCCCTACCCGTGCGGAAGCGACAGACGTTGCAAATGCAATCTATGACGGCACAAGCGCGATCATGCTCAGTGGTGAAACCGCAGCCGGGCTTTTCCCGGTTGAGGCTGTAAAAACCATGGCAATTATCGCAGAGCGCACGGAGCGCGACATTGACTATATCGAAAAATTTCGAAAAAGAGATATTCCCGAGCGTCCCGACGTGACCTCTGCTATTTCGCATGCTACCTGTACGACCGCGCATGATCTGGGCGCTGTTGCAATTCTTACCGTATCAAAAACGGGGCAAACCGCAAGAATGATCTCTAAATTCCGCCCTGCATGCCCTATCATCAGCGGTACGACAGAGCCAAAGGTTTTAAGGCAAATGAACTTATCCTGGGGTGTCATTCCCATTTTGGTAGATGAAAAGGACAACACAGACGAGCTGTTTGAGCATGTGGTATCGGTCGCCCAGAAGGAAGGATATGTGCACAACGGCGATCTTGCCGTTATTACCGCCGGGATCCCCCTGGGTGTTTCCGGCACAACCAACATGCTTAAGGTCCATTTGGTTGGGGACGTGCTGGTTTCCGGCATGGCCGTCAATCACAACAGCGTATATGGCAGGCTGTGCGTATGCCGCTCTGAAGAGGACGCTTGGGAAAACTTTAAGGACGGGGACATTCTTGTCATCCCCAAAACAACCAACGAGATTTTACCGCTTATGCGTAAAGCAAGCGGCATCATCACTGAAACAGGCGGGATTAATTCCCATGCGGCTGTCGTCTGCCTCGCTTTGGATAAGCCTGTGATTGTAGGAGCAAAAAATGCAACCAAGCTGTTAAAAAGCGGAACCACCGTTAAGCTCGACGGAAACCGCGGCATTGTGTTTAGCGCTCACAGCAAAAAATAACGCGCCAAACGGGCGTTTAACGTTAAAACGGATTTTTCCGCTTTCATTTAAAAGCCGGCCCCGTATCAATACGGGGCCGGCTGAATTTATGCCTTGCGCGCATCTTGATAAGCTGTAGCAAAAACAGCTTTTTCAATCTATAACTACATTTTTATATACATTCTTTGTCCTGTTTTCTAACACCATTCCTTGCGTGGCTACACGTGCAGTAATATGTACTTGTCCTGCCGATATTTCTGCATATGCTATTGGGATTGTATACCCTGGTTTTGAATTATTCCGTCGCTTATTACAATTTTTCTGTCGCAATACGATGCAACCGCTTCGTCATGCGTTACAACTATAATGGTCATACCGTTTTGATTTAATTTTTTCAACAGTTCCATAATGTCTTTAGATGTTTTCGCATCCAGCGCGCCTGTCGGCTCGTCTGCCAGCACGACAGATGGATTATTGACAATGGCTCGCGCAATAGCTGCCCTCTGGCGCTGCCCACCGGAAAGCTGGTTTGCTTTTTTGTCCGCCTGGTCTACTATATCTACAGCCTGCAGCGCTGTAAAGGCCATTTCCCTCATTTTTTTGTTTGGAGTACGATTAAAAAACAGCGGAAGCATAACATTAAAGCTGACTTTTTTATGATTGATTAGCGAAAAATCCTGCATAACAAAGCCAATTTTTTCGTTTCTGAGCTTAGCATTCTTACGGTCATTAAGCGATGCTATATCGATTCCATCAAACATATATGTGCCGGAATCATAACGATCCAAACACCCCAGGATATGCAAAAGCGTAGATTTCCCTGCGCCGGATTTTCCCTGTACCGCTATAAACTCACCCTTTTTAATTGTTAAATTGACATCTTTGAGCGCCTGAAAGCGCAGGCTTCCCAGCTTATAAAATTTATTGATATGTTCCAGCTTGATCATGACTCAAATCTCCTATACACTTCAATCGGCGTATTTTTCCTAAATGTAATAAACGGTATGCTTACAGACAGCAAAATCGTAAAAGCGGCATATAAAGCAATAAAAGTTAGCGACCAGTTGTCCAGCAAAACGTTTCCTAAACTTAAAATTCCCAGGGAAGCAAGCATTGGGTACGATATGCAAAGCAGCATATTCAATCCTGCGCCCACAGCGCTGATAAGTCCAATACCCAACAGCATATACATGTACGTTTTTCCGCGGCTGCACCCACATAAATAATAGATCGCGTATTCGCCGAGCTTTTTATGGACAAACAGCACGGCTACACTAACGCATGCAATGGTAACAATTACTAAAAAGAAAATAGGTGTTGGCAGCGTTCGGCGTAACTTTTCTTCCACAACAGGCACCGTATTCTCTAAAATTTCGTCATAGGTGGTAACAATCCCCTGCGCCTTTAAAAATTCCAAATATGCTTCTTTTTCCGCTGCGGTGGCAGACGGATCCATCGTGGCCATAAAACTGCTGTAGGTGGAGGTATGCGTTTTGCTTTGATCAAGTGTTTTGAGCAACCTGTCGTTTTCCATAAACACAAGGCCATAAAAGCTCTCATATAAATTATTCGCAGTTATATTGGAACCGCTCATCGAAAAGCTTGGCAACATGTTGGGCGGACTCAGGCGACCAACTGCGCGCACCCGAATTGGGTATTCCTGCAAGGAATCGGTTAATATGCTCACTTCAAAAACTTCGCCCAACTGTTTATCGGCATAGCGCTGGCCCGACAAAATCACGTCAAAATAGTCTGCGTTTGCGTCGTACTGCGCAAACCAATTTCCCTCGGCCAGATTGACCCGCTGGGTTGCAAGCAGCTGTTCACTATATAAATAACCCTTTTCGAACTGGCCATTGTACACTAGATTAATATGTGAAATTGTGGAAAACGGCTGATAGGCTTTGTACTTTGCCGCTTCATCTTCCATTTGCTGAATAAACACACGCTGCGAATCCCCCTCCAACTCCATCATTTTCCCGTAGTTCATCTGGGGCATGCAGTACAGCAACTCTTTGTTTGCAAGGTTTATAAACTGGTCGCGACTGTATGTTATGTACCTGTATTCCCCCACTGACAGCACGACAATCATCAGCGCGAGCGTATATGTTACAAACATTATTACCGCCGGCAGCTTATTTTGGCTGTAAAAATTCAAAATAAGACGGATATTTTTCATACGATACCTCTGTTTTACAATTTTGTCATATGCTGAACCTGTTTTTATTCTCCACAAGGGAGCTTTTTATGTACCGGTATGCAAATGGGACAGCCGCCAGACAAGAAAGCAAGGTTACACAAAGCCATATTACGACATAATCCCAAACGGTATACGTCAGATTTTCAAAAACGTTCAGCCGGCTGAAAAAGGGCTTGTACAGCGCCGCGTGCAGTAAAATGGCAAGCACCGCCGCACAGGACGATAAAAAGGCCGTTTCCAAAACCAAAACCCGCAGCACTGCGGCTCTGGAGGCGCCAACGATTGAAAAAATAATGTTTTCCCTGCTATTGCGGTCGAGCATAAATTTCATTAAAAACATAAAGGAGAGCGAAGCTACAATATACGCTACCGATATGGAAAAGAGCTGCAAAGAAAATCTTTCGCTTGCCAAACTATAATAATTGGAGGGAGACTGTGTCAAAACGGCCGTAGGATAAGCATTATGCAGCTGTGCAATAAACGCATTGTTGTCTGCAACACTGAGCTTTTGGTCAAGCGTTACCGAAAATTCAGACACAGAAAGACCCCATTGCTCAAAAACAGAGAAAGGGATATAAAATCCCTCCATATCTGTAGACATCCCAATTACTGTAAACGCTTCTCCAAGAATGCGCATGGTACTGCCAATTTCCACCTCATACAACGCCTCCACCATTCCCGGCAGGATAACCACCCGCTGCGCCTGCGCAAGCTCTTGCTGTGTAAAGGCGACTCGTCCCTTTTCCGCATACAGCGGTGCGCCATTTTGCATTTTTGTTTTTATAAAAAAGCGTCTGTTGCCTTCTATGGAAATGGGCATTTCCTCCTGTACAAGCGCATGTGCAAGTTCTATGTCGCAAATATTTTCATTATGCAGAACTTCTTGATCAACTTCCGGCTGCGGAACAGGCTGCTGAAACTCCAGGGCGTAATATCGCAACGAAGCGTTGTCCTCTGCCTGTACTTTTTTATAGCTGGTTCCGTTTCCATAAAAATGGATAAACGCAATAGAGCAGGCAATCCCACCCAAAAGAAACAAGACAAAAATAATTTTATTATTCGTAAAATAAAGAAAAAACCTCGATGCCACAAGGCGTAATGTCTTCATACCAATCCTCTTTTGCTCTTACTCAAATGTAAACGAACTGTGCCGGTATTTAATTACATTTTATTTTTATAGACTATGTAATATAGTATTCGTATGCTTTGTCTAATGCATTGGTAGCAATAAACTTGCGGTAAGCCTGGTGTTGTACTACTTTTGCATAGTCTTGCCCATCTATCTGTACCCAGCCGCTGTCCACCCAGCCAGATACATTCTTTTGATTGCTTTCTATCCGCTTAGTCTGTCCGTCTGTCGCAGTTATAATGGCGCGTGCTGTTACACTCATTCCACCTGTGGAATCTGCTCTGGTGCGTGCCCGCACGTCATCATACGGCATAATCGAACCAATATCATATACGCTGTTGACAACGCCGTTGGTGTTGTATACATCATACTCTTGATTCAGATTATAGTTCAAATCCATAGCAGAAGCCTTGCACGTTGCAGCTGCTGTTACAATACACGCCACTATTATCGCAGTTTTTATATATTTTTTCATAATATCTCCTTTCTCTGCCGGCAACAGTTCTGTATTTAATATATTATAAT